>NZ_CP170385.1:1460949-2191424 GCF_042470565.1 Lonepinella sp. MS14436
TATTGCTAATGCCGTGTTATGGATTTATCAACAACCTGCTCACATAAATATTAATCGGATTGAGATTATGCCAGTGTCGCAGAGTTTTGCAGCATTGAATGTCGTAAAAAATTAGCAAAAAAATACCGCACTTAGTAATTGATCTGCACCCCAACGGTTAGACTAACAACTAACTTACTAAGGTGCAAATTTTATGACCCAATATAATCATACCAAATATCCCTTTTCTATTCCCTTTTTCTAAATTCTCCTCTTGAAATTTCGAACATTTTCCCCATTTTCTTGTCATATTCATACGCAAACTATTAACTTAATTTCAGAAAGGAAATATTATGAAAATGAAAAAAACTGGTTTTGCCTTAACAGCTATCGCATTAGGATTAAGCGTATTAAGCACACCAATTATGAGTATGGCAGAATTACCGAATGAAGTGGTTGGCACAACATTACCGAGCCTTGCTCCGATGTTAGAAAAAGTGCTTCCTGCCGTTGTTTCAATTAATGTGGAGGGCAAAGAAAAGAATACCGTTGGAAATCAAGATATTCCGGAAGAATTTCGTTTTTTCTTCGGTGATGATTTTTTTGGCAACCGTAACTCTAGCCCACGTCAATTTAGAGGCATGGGTTCGGGGGTAATTATTAATGCAGAAAAAGGCTATGTTTTAACTAATAATCACGTTATTAACAATGCTGATAAAATTACTATTACGTTACAAGATGGTCGAGAATTAAAAGGTAAAGTAGTCGGTGCGGATAAACAATCTGACGTAGCATTAGTACAAGTAGAAAATCCAAAAAACTTAACCGAAATTAACATAGCAGATAGTGATAAATTACGTGTTGGTGATTTCACTATTGCGGTGGGTAATCCATTTGGTTTAGGTCAAACAGTAACCTCTGGTATTGTTTCTGCACTTGGTCGCTCGACAGGTTCAGATAGTGGGACTTATGAAAACTATATTCAAACAGATGCTGCGGTTAACCGTGGTAATTCTGGTGGTCCATTAATCAACTTAAAAGGTGAATTAATCGGTATTAACACTGCCATTATCTCACCAAGCGGTGGTAATGCTGGAATCGCTTTTGCTATTCCGTCAAATATGGCAAACAATCTAGTACAACAAATTATTGAATTTGGTGAAGTTCGCCGAGGTATGTTAGGTATTAAAGGTGGCGAACTCAATGCAGATTTAGCCAAAGCCTTTAATATTGATGCTCAACAAGGGGCATTTATTAGTGAAGTGTTACCAAATTCCGCAGCAGAAAAAGCAGGTCTAAAAGCAGGTGATGTCATCACTGAATTAAATGGTCAAAGAATTAAAAGTTTTGCTGAATTACGGGCTAAAATTGCCACTTCGGGTGCTGGCAAAAAATTCGAATTAACTTATTTACGTGATGGTAAAACCCAAAAATCTGAAGTTACATTACAAGCAGATGATTTATCAAAATCAGGCGAAACTAGCACGGATAATATTTTACCAGCCCTTGAAGGTGCTTCTTTAACCAACGGAAAAGAAGGTATAGAAATTGAAAAAATCGAAAAGAACTCACCGGCCTCACAAGCGGGATTAAAAGTAGGTGACGTGATTGTAGGCGTTAATCGTCAACCAGTGAAAACCTTAAAAGACTTACGCGATGCGTTAGATGAAAAACCGTCTGCTATTGCTCTTAATGTAAAACGCGGTCAAAATAATTTCTATTTATTAGTGCAGTAAGTTGAAAATATTGTGGGGGCAAACCAATAATGCCCCCACGAATTTAAACTATTTATTAATCAAACTTAAAAACTCTTTCCTTGTTTCCCGATCATCAAGAAATACACCACCAAAAGCTGAAGTGACCGTGTAACTATTACTGTCTTTAATACCTCGACATTTCACACAAAAATGAGTGGCTTTTACATAAACTGCCACATCTTCGGTTTCTAAAATGGTTTGAAAGGCTAATAAAATTTGCTCAGTTAAACGTTCTTGCACTTGTGGACGCTGGGCAAAAAATGCCACTACTCGATTGATCTTAGACAATCCAATTACCCATTTTTTCGGGTAATATGCAACGGAAACCGTGCCGTCAATAGTCACAAAATGATGCTCACAAGTGCTAGTTAATGTTACATCATTCACCAATACCATTTCGCTGACTTTCATGCGATTTTCAATGTTGGTAATTTTGGGGAAATTGGCATAATCCAATCCACTAAAAATCTCATCAACAAACATTTTGGCTAAACGGTGTGGGGTTTCTTCAATACTATCATCCGTTAAATCCAGTCCAATTAATGCCAACACATCACGCATTTTACTTTCAATTTCATCACGGCGTTGATCTTTGCTTTTGGAAAGGTGGATCATCGGGGTTTCAATCCCTTTTGCTAGCAAGGCATCACGCACCTTAATAGCCTCTGTTGAAATATTGCTCATTTACGACTCCCATAAAATATCGGCTATTCTAGCAAACATTCAAGTAAGAATAAAACCAGAATATTCATTAACATGATGAAAAATTTTGGTATAAAATAAACATATTAGTCATATTTGATAAAAGGATTCCTATGCTCACTCTACAACAAGCCCTAGATAAAATACTTGATACACTCCCAGCCCCAACCACTCATCACAAAGTTAGCCTTGAGCAAGCTGTGAATTTAGTTTGTGCAGAAGATGTAATTTCGCCGATTAATGTCCCATCATTTGATAATTCCGCAATGGATGGCTACGCAGTACGCTTGGCAGATTTGGAGAAATCACTTACTTTATCCGTGGCTGGTAAATCCTTAGCTGGTAATCCATTTATGGGTGAATGGCAAGCTCAAAGTGCGGTGCGAATTATGACAGGGGCAATGTTGCCAGCAGAAGCGGATACAGTGGTGATACAAGAAGATGTGTTACTTAATGATAACGGCACGATCACCCTTTCCGAACTCCCCAAAAAGAATCAAAATATTCGCAGAATTGGGGAAGATGTAAAAATCGGGGATATAGTGTTAAAAAAAGGACAAAAACTCACCGCGGTTTCCTTACCATTACTGGCATCCCTAGGTATTTGTGATATAGAAGTTTATCCTCGTTTAAAAGTGGCGGTGCTTTCCACTGGAGATGAACTCGTATCCGTGGGACAACCGTTGCAAGCGGGACAAATTTACGATACTAACCGTTTTACCGTGAAATTAATGCTCGAAAAACTCGGCTGTGAAGTGTTAGATTTTGGTATTTTGCCAGATAATGAACAGCAATTTGAACAGGCGTTTTTAACGGCTCAAGAGCAAGCAGATTTATTGATCACCAGCGGTGGCGTATCGGTAGGTGAAGCGGATTTCACCAAAACTGTGTTAGAAAAAATCGGTGAAGTAAATTTCTGGAAATTGGCAATGAAACCAGGTAAACCTTTTGCCTTTGGTAAATTGCCGAATGCGTGGTTTTGCGGATTACCTGGCAATCCTGTTTCCGCATTAGTCACCTTTTATCAGCTTGTGCAACCCGTGATTGCTCGTTTGTCAGGGGCAGATTACAAACCCGCTACCCTATTACATGCCACTGCCATTGCACCAATGAAAAAAGCGGTTGGACGATTAGATTTTCAACGAGGATTTTATCAGGTCAATTCACAAGGAAAAATTGAAGTGCAAGCTGTCGGTTTTCAAGGTTCGCACCTGTTTAGTGCTTTTGTGAAAAGCAACTGTTTTATTCGTCTTGAACAACAGCGTGGCAATGTGGCGGTGGGAGAAACCGTGATAATTGAGCCATTTAGTGATTTGTTAGGTTGAAAATGGTTGAATTAAATTATTCCGAAGAATTACGTTACAACCGCCAGATTATCTTAAAAGCGGTGGATTTTGATGGTCAAGAAAAACTCAAAGCCAGCCGAATGTTAATTGTCGGCTTAGGTGGTTTAGGCTGCTCCGCCAGTCAATATCTTGCTGCGGCTGGCGTGGGACATTTGACTTTATTGGATTTTGATACGGTTTCTTTATCCAATTTACAACGACAAATACTACACACAAACCAACACATTGGTATGCCAAAGGTACAGTCTGCCCAAATTGCCTTACAAGCCATTAATCCACATATTGAAATTAACACCATTAATGACAAATTAACGGAAAAAAATTTAGCTGAACTGATCCAGCAATTTGACGTAGTGTTAGATTGTACCGATAATGTGGAAAGCCGTAACCAACTCGATCGTGGTTGCCAAGCGACGGTTGTGCCATTAGTGTCAGGATCAGCAATTCGTATGGAAGGACAGGTTTCTGTTTTCACTTATGAACCGAACACCCCGACCTATCGTCATTTAAGCCAATTATTTGGGGAAAATACATTAAGTTGCGTTGAAGCTGGTGTACTTTCGCCGATTGTTGGCATTGTAGGCTCAATTCAGGCATTGGAAGCGATTAAAGTGCGGTTAAATATCGGCAAATTTTTAACAGGGCGGTTGTTGATTATTGATGGCATGTCTATGACATTTCGAGAAGTCAAATTACCTTGTTAATTTAAATTTTTTTTATTCAACGTATTTATTCCTTTTTGAATAAATCGTTCATCTACTTTTATTTAAAAAAATTATAGGGGAAGAAACAATGAAAAAATCATTGTTTGGCTTGGCTATTGTCGGAATTATTACCTTTATAGCCAAAGTATTATCTTTTTCAAGCATCGCAAATCATCTACATTTTGGTGCATTAACTCTTGCCATTTTGGCAGGTTTATTAATCGGCAATACACTCTATCCCAGATGGCAAGCTAAAGCCCATGATGGCGTAACCTTTGCCAAAGGTAAACTGTTGCGAATCGGGATTGTGTTGTATGGTTTTCATATTACCTTTCAAGACATAGCTCAAGTGGGAATAAATGCTATTATAAGTGATGCTATTATGCTTATTTTCACTTTTTTTATCACCTGTGCGTTAGGGATTTATTTGCTCAAAATCGACAAGCAAATTGTTTATCTCACCGCTGCTGGCTGTAGTATTTGTGGTGCGGCTGCGATTTTGGCAACTGAACCTGTTGTCAAAACAGATTCCCATAAAGTTTCTGTTGCCATTGCCTTAATCGTGATTTTTGGCACTATTTCAATGTTTATCTACCCTGTTTTTTATGACTATATGCAAGGTTTAACGGATAATCAATTTGGTATTTATATCGGCTCATCTATTCACGAAGTGGCTCAAGTTTATACCGCAGGTAAAAATATTAATCCAGAAGTTGCCAATGTTTCAGTCATTACCAAAATGTTACGTGTCATGATGCTCGCACCATTTTTAATCTTTCTTTCACTCTATTTACATAAACAACAAAATGAAACGGGTGAAAAAAGCAAATTTAATATGCCGTGGTTTGCTTTATATTTTATTTTGGTGGCAGTGTTTAATTCGTTCCAATTATTACCTGAACCGTTAGTCCAAATTTTAATTCAGATTGATGGTATTTTATTAATGATGTCAATGACAGCTCTCGGCTTAACCACCCATATTAGTGCCATTAAACAAGCTGGTGTAAAACCATTGATTTTAGGCTTTCTGGTCTTTTTATGGCTAGTAATTGGCGGATTTGTGGTGAATTTTGCGATGCAAAATCTGTTTGCTTAACTAAAAAAGTGCGGTGAAAAAAAACAAATATTTTTCACCGCACTTCGCCTTTATAGTAACCTGATTAATTAAAAATTAATCACCTTATCCGCCCATAAAGTCCAAGCTGATACGTCATCTAAGGTTCCGACACTCACACCTTGTACTAACGGTAAATGCGTAATACCACGGGCTTTGGTGCAACTGGTACAAAGTTTGGCTTCCGCCCCTAAACCCGTCAAAATTTCTAGGGTTTGTTGCACATTATAGCCATCATTCGGGTTTTGACCTGCTAAACCAGACAATACAGAATCAGAAAAGAAAAAGGCTTTAATTTCTACTTCCTTGCTATTATCTTCTAACAAATTGACTGCATGTCTTAAACCATTAAAGGTTTTTTCCGTACCGTAAGGTGACTCATTAAAAATAAATAGAATTTTTTGCATATATAGCTCCCAGTAGTAATTACCCTACCCAAATAAATTTAATTAGAAATAAAATTGATACGACCCATACTGAAGCGTTAATTTCTTTGAAACGTCCCGTACAGGCTTTCATTATACAGTAAGTGATAAAACCAAAGGCAATCCCTTCCGTAATGGAATAAGTAAATGGCATCATGGCAGTGGTGATAAAAGCAGGGGTTGCTTCGGTTAAATCGTCCCATTTCACTTCAATTAAGCTAGATGCCATTAAAATTCCCACAAATACCAAGGCACCAGCCGTTGCATAAGAAGGGACTAAACCTGCTAATGGTGAAAAGAAAATGGTTAATAGGAATAATATGCCAACGACAACCGCTGTTAAACCTGTACGACCGCCGACAGATACGCCTGAGCCACTTTCAATATACGTACTGATCGCAGAAGTTCCCATAAATGATCCTACCATAGCAGAGGTACTATCCACTAATAATGCTTGTTTCATTCGTGGAAAACGACCCTTTTCATCAGCAAAGCCCGCTTTGGTAGTTACCGCAATTAAAGTACCTGATGAGTCAAATAAGTTGACTAATAAGAACGAGAAGATGATGCCGAGTAAGCCAACATCAAATGCACCTGCAATATCCACTTGCCCCACCACGGAATCTAAACTCGGTGGCATGGATATTACACCGCTAAATTTTACCGCAGGGTCAAAAATCAAGGCTAATGCTGTAATTACTACAATAGACACCAATACGCCAGAATGTACGCCTTTGGCAGATAACACCACGATGATGAAAAAGCCTAAAATGCCCATTAGGATTTTCGGATCATGTAAATCACCTAATGCAACCAAAGTCGCTTCATTTGGTACGATTAAGCCCATATTTTTAAACCCGATTAAGGCGATTAATAAACCAATTCCAGCCCCAATTCCAACACGTAAACCTTTTGGAATGGCAGACATAAACCAGTAACGGATTTGTAGTACAGTGAGCAAAAATAAGCCAACTGAACCTAAGAAAATCGCCCCCATACCTACTTGCCATGAATAGCCAAGTTTTAACACTACAACATAGGCAAAAAAGGCATTTAATCCCATTGCTGGGGCAAGGGCTATGGGTAAGTTACTAAATAAGCCCATAGCAATGGTACCAAAAGCGGCAATTAAACAAGTCGTAACAAACACAACTTGGGTATCCATGCCTGCCACGCCTAAAATAGAGGGGTTCACAAATACGATATAGACCATCGTGAAAAAGGTGGTTATCCCTGCTATCACTTCGGTTCTGGCATTACTGCCCTTTTGTTTTAGCTGAAAAAGTTTTTCGAGCATAGTGGTTCCTTAACGTTGAAAATGATTGGTTATAGATTAAAATTTTTGATGAATTTTTGCTAATAAACGTACGGCTAAAAAGGCTAAATTAAAACGTTGTTCATCAGCAACCGTCCAAAATTCTACGCCATTTTCCACCGCAGTTAAACTGTTAATATGTAATTTTACCGCTTCTTCTGTACTTTCTTTTTCACCATTTAAGACGGGAGTCATCAAATTTTCTTCAAATTGAATAAAATCATTCTGTTGCCATTGTTGTTCTAATCGCTCCGTATCAATCTCATAATCAGAAAGTGCGGTGATTTTTTGAGCCATTCCATAAAAAACGGGGACTTGAATAGCATGAAATATCGTATTTAACCCTGGGAAAATCTTAGCTAATTGATTAGAAAAATGGCTAGTTTGCGGGAATACATCAAAAGCTAGACGTTGTTCATTGTCATCTAAGGGAATTCCGTTTAATAATCTCGCGGTCTGTCCTGCCAACTTACCGACCGTTTCTGCATTTTGATAAGAGGCTGGTAACAACGAAGTGATCATCACTTGATTGAGAGGAATTTGTTGAACTAATGTTGCCAATGCCAATGCTGTTTGAGTAACTTGTGGATTAGGTAAAGCAATAATATTATGCGGTAAAATTTCGTTAATTTGCTCATCGTTAACACTTGGAACTATCACTGGCACACCTGAAATTTCTGCACAAACCCCTAATACATCAATCACTTTACAACCAACCTCTACCGCATTGGCAATATGTGGAGCAAGAGTAGGTTCACCAGCAAATAATACATAATCAAAATCAGCCCAATTTACACTATCCATTGCAACTTGAGGCACTGCTTTATTATTAAAACGTACCCCTTGTTCTTCGTTGAAAGGATAAATTTCCACAATAGATAATTGGCTAATTTCTAATCCACTATTTTGCAAAAAATCAGCTATTTTTTCACACAGCTCAAATTCTGCTGCAATAGCGATATTTAATTTATTCATTTTTGGTTCTCATCGTAATAAAATAACGGCATATTTTAACTTGTTTCATGAAGAAAAGAAAATGACACCCGCCATAGATTTACTAAAAAAACAAAAAATTGCTTTTACTTTACACACCTACGATCACGATCCGCATAATACCCACTTTGGTGATGAAGCAGCGGAAAAACTCGGCATCGATCCAAATCAATCCTTTAAAACCTTATTAGTGGCAGAAAATGGCGATCAAAAGAAACTCGCTTGTTTTGTATTGCCAACAGCCAATATGCTTAACCTGAAAAAAGCAGCGAAAGCTATTGGCATAAAAAAAGTAGATATGGCAGATAAAGAATTTGCTCAAAAAAGCAGTGGCTATTTAGTGGGTGGAATCAGCCCTTTAGGACAAAAGAAACGGCTAAAAACCGTTATTGAACAAAGTGCGGTGAATTTTGAGAAAATTTTTGTTTCGGGCGGAAAAAGGGGGTTAAGCGTAGAACTTTCCCCACAAGATTTAGCCAAGGTGCTGGGGGCGGAATTTTGGGATATAGTGGATGAAAATCACCCTTAACGAGGTGAATTTTTGGGGTCTGTTTTATGTCCAAAAAGCAGATCCCAATTCGCCCAAATCACTAATCCCGTAAAAATACAACTCATTAATGCCAATGTACCACCAACACCAATTAACCACCAATTCATAAACTTTCCCCTTTATTTAATAATTCCATTCTATCCCCTAGATAGGCATTAATCAAGCCCGTTGTCCAAAAAGTCAGACCAATGACTATAAGAAATACAGCTTCTTGTAAATCAATATTATCATGAGCCAATACAAAACCAATCAATCCTACACCAGCTATTGCCCCAGCCTTACGCAAATCATCCGCTATTCGTTTTAATGTTTCTGTATGAATTTTATAAAAACAAGACTTTACCCGTATCATTTTGGCTTCCTATAAAGTTTAATAGATTTTGGGCATTCTATTTTATTCAAGGTTTTTAGCCAAAATTTTATTTATCATTTTGGAATAGCGATCACAAATAATACTCTAACTATACTGCCGACTATCATTTGCCTGTTGTAATAGCTGGCGGCTTTCTTTCATAAATAGATCGGAATATTCACCAAACCACTGACTTACCTTATTAAAGGTATCAATAAAACCCTGTTTATCGCCTGTTTCAAAGAATTTTAGACTCTCTACATAACTTTCTTTTAGGCTTTCAATCACGGCTAAATTTTCTGGCTTATCCATAATAATATCCGCATATAGTCCTCCATCTTGGGCAAATAAACGCCCGATCATGGCTAATTCTAAGCGATAAATGGGTGAAGACAAGGCTAATAAATTGGCTAATTTTACAGGTTGCTTGGATAAATGTAAGCCGTTAGCAAAGGTCGAAAAATGGCGTAAGGCTTGAATATAGGTCATACTATGATCGTGTTCCGCAGCATCTACCTGATAAATTTTCGCTCCCCATATTGCAATTTGATCTAACAGCCATTGATAACGTTCAGGATAACGCCCATCACAACGCACCACCACCTGTTTCGCCATACTGGCGATATCAGGACCAAACATCGGGTGTAATCCCACTACTGCCCCATGATGAACTTCCAACATTTTGTGTAGTGGCTGACGTTTAACCGATGTTAAATCCGTTAATAGCATATTTTCGGTTAAATAAGGTTGTAGGCGTTCAATCGTTTCTAAGGTGTTAGCAATCGGCACACAGACAATAACGACATCAGAATTTGCCAAAATTTGATCCGCACTTTGCCAATCTTGACGACCTAATATATCAACTGCATAACCGGATAAACGTAAGAAACGAACAAATAATCCACCGAGTTTACCATTTCCCCCTACCACTACGATTTTTTTGATTTCAGGGTTGACGGTTTTAAAACCAAAATCATTTTCACTGGTATAGGATTCACGCATCACTCGGCGTAAGACATCTTCAATCAAATCTGCTGGCACCCCGATTTTTTCTGCTTCTTGACGGCGAGCTGCTAACATATCTGCCTCACGTTCAGGTACATAAATTGGCAAACCGTGTTGGTGTTTCACTTCACCGACTTTTTTTACCAACGCAAGGCGTTTAGCAAACAGCTCAATTAATTCGCTGTCTAGGGTATCAATTTCATTTCTTATTTCTTTTAATACGTTCATTTTATCTTCCGTCAGAACTCAAGTGCGGTCTATTTTACTCGATTTTTTAAATCGTCTGCAATTTTACGTAACAGGCTATCGGTAGTGTCCCAATCAATACAGGCATCAGTAATCGACACACCATATTGCATCTCACTAATAGGTTGTTCCGCACTTTGATTACCTGCATTAATATTACTTTCCAACATTAACCCAATAATTGAACGATTTCCATTCATAATTTGTTGTAAGCTATCTTCTGCGACTGCGGGTTGTAGGCGGTAATCTTTATTAGAATTGGCATGACTACAGTCAATCATAATCGCCGTTTCTAACCCTGCTTTTTCTAACGCCTGTTCACATTGTTGGACAAATTCTGCTTGATAATTAGGCACTTTACCACCACGTAAAATAACATGACCGTCTGGATTGCCTTCGGTGTGTAATAAATTCACCTGTCCTTTTTGGTTAATCCCAATAAAACTATGTTGCATTGAAGCGGCTTTCATGGCATTAATGGCGGTCGCTAAACTACCGTCTGTGCCATTTTTAAAGCCAACTGCCATGGATAAACCTGAAGCTAATTCTCGATGAGTTTGTGATTCCGTGGTTCTCGCTCCAATCGCTGACCAACTGAATAAATCCGCTAAATATTGTGGGGTAATCGGATCTAGTGCTTCGGTAGCTAATGGTAAACCCATTTCGGCTAATTCGAGTAATAATTGACGAGCAATATGCAAACCATGTTCTACATCAAACGTACCATTAACTTTCGGATCATTAATTAACCCTTTCCAGCCTACGGTAGTGCGAGGTTTTTCAAAGTAAACACGCATCACAATATAAAGCTGATCTTGTAGTACGTCAGCAAGCGCTTTTAAGCGTTTGGCATAATCTAATGCAGCCATAGGATCATGAATAGAACAAGGTCCAATCACCACCAATAAACGAGGATCTTGTTTGTGAATAATATTTGAAATATCTTGGCGATGTTGTTCTATTTGATGACGCAAATGCACTGGTAAAGGCAATTTTTTCTTTAATTCAATAGGTGTGATTAATACTTTCTCATCAACGATATGGACGTTATGGATACTGTCTTTGTTCATTTTGGATTCCTTGTGTAAAAAATTAATTACATATAATGTAAATAATAAAATACATTATAATAAAATAAATAGCAATCTTTTTCCTTGCACTAACGTACAAGGTTATGAATATAACGATGCTCCGCATCTTTTCCAGATAAAAAAAGCCACAGCGTGGCGTTATATAAATAACCCCGTACGTCAGTACGGGGCTATCAGTACAGGGCTATCGGTGCAGAGTGATCAAACTGCGGTCAAATTTCTCAAAGTTTTTTCAGCCACTTCTGTCAACATAGCTTTACGTTCTTGATCGCTAATAATATGTAAATCCCCAAATAAACGATGCTCAATATCAGTAATACCACAATAATTAAACAAACCATTGACCAAACATACATCTAGTGCTTGTGCAAAACCTTTGGCTTGATAAACCTCTACATTATTACCAATATTAATAAAGTGTTGCATTTTCTTGCCTTGTAATAATCCTACTGAACCATTTTCTCCTGTTTGATAAGCAAAACCATGGGTAAAAACTCGATCTAAATAACCTTTGAGAATAGCAGGAAATCCCATCCACCATACGGGATAAATCATGGTAATCAAATCTGCTTGTTGAATAAGTTTTTGTTCATAACTCACTTCTTCAGGAATAATCCCTTGCCAGACACCTTGCATTTCCTCATAAGACAATACGGGATCAAAATTTAATGCGTAAAGATTTCTTACCACCGTGTTTGCACCAAACTGCTGGCTAACTTCCATGACGGTGTCTGCCATCGCTTTAGTAAAACTATTGCTATTAGGGTGAGCAAAGATAATTAAATGCAGTTTCATTAATTCACCTTTTGAACTATTAATGTAATGCCTTGTACGGTAAGCACTTTAATCCTATCTCCGACTTGTAACATTTCATTATGTGCCTGTTGGATTCGCCAAGTTGTATCACCGAAATGCCCTCGACCGATACCATTATCATTGATTTCCCGAACAATACCGACTGTGCCAAGCATGGCATGATCTCGTTGATTTAAGTGAGAATGTTTTTCATCAACAAGATCTTTTTTATGCTGATATTTCCACCAAAGTACGCTTAATATTGTCGCTAAAATAGCATAAATAATACCTAGACTGGCTAAGGATAGTGCGGGAAATACTTGCATAATCCCTGCCACAACAATAGCTGCCAATCCCCACCACAATAAGAAAATACCTGGGATTGCAATTTCTGCAATTAACAAAGCAAAGCCTAAAATTAGCCAATGCCATACTGTCCAAGTGGCAAACCATTCCATAACAGCTCCTTATTTTCTATCACCTTTTAATAATTCGGTAATACCTGCTATAGACCCCATTAAATTACCTGCTTCTAAAGGCATTAATACCACTTTGCTATTATCTGATCCACCGATATGTTTTAGTGCTTCAGTGTATTTTTGAGCAATAAAATAATTAATCGCTTTAGTATCCCCATTAGTAATCGCCTCAGATACCATTTGGGTAGCTTTGGCTTCGGCTTCAGCAGCACGTTCACGAGCCTCGGCTTGTAAAATCGCTTCTTGTTTTTCCCCTTCGGCACGCAAGATTCGAGATTGTTTCTCCCCTTCTGCACGTAAAATCTGAGCTTGACGAACCCCTTCCGCTTCTAACACTTCCGCCCGTTTATTACGTTCTGCTTTCATTTGAGCATTCATGGCTTCACTTAATTCACGCGGAGGACGCACATCTCGAATTTCAATACGGGTTACTTTTACCCCCCAAGGATTGGTCGCTTCATCAACAATCGCCAATAAACGTCCATTAATGCTATCTCGTTGCGACAACATTTCATCGAGTTCCATACTCCCCAACACAGTACGAATATTGGTCATCACCAAATTGACTATCGCCTGTTCTAAGTGATTGACTTCATAAGCGGCACTACGTGCATCGATCACTTGCACAAAGCATACCGCATCAATGGACACATTGGCATTATCTTTCGAAATCACTTCTTGTGATGGAATGTCTAACACCTGTTCCATCATATTAATTTTACGACCTACACGATCCACAAAAGGAATCACAAAGTTCAAGCCTGGTGAAAGGGTTCTGGTATAACGACCAAAACGCTCAATGGTCCAGTGATAACCTTGTGGTACGGTTTTTAAGGTTGAATATAAAACAAACGCAACTAAAGCAATAAACACAATCGTTGCGACAGGTAAGCCATCGTAAAATTCCATAATAATCTCCTTATAAAAAATTCAGCAAAACTATAGCATTTTACACCGCAGTTTGTACATATTGATAGCCATTTTCTTTTGGCACAAATTCAAAAATATGGGTGATACATTGCGGTGCATCTTGATCTTGATGTGATACAAATAATAATTGTGTCGCACTGTTTTGCACTAATTGATCGATAAAATTTTTCACTAACGCTCGATTTAACCCATCTAACCCCTGCAATGGTTCATCTAAAATTAACACAGGCGGATATTTCACCATGGCTCGAGTAATTAACAATAACCGTTGCTGACCCCAAGAAAGTGAACGAAATGGCTTTTTCGCCAAGTTGGCTAAATTGATTCGTTCTAGCCATTGCATCGCTTTCACTCGCAAGGCATCGGGAGTGCGTTGATAAACACCAATGCTATCAAAAAAACCTGAAATAATCACATCTAATACAGAGCAATTTACCCGATAATCCATGTGCAGTTGACTACTTACGTAGCCAATATTGGATTTAATTTGCCAAATACTTTCCCCTGTACCACGTTGACGACCAAATAACCGCACAATATTACTGTAAGATTGAGGATGATCGCCTGTAATAATAGAAAGTAAGGTAGATTTTCCTGCACCATTAGGACCTTTAATCCACCAATGTTGCCGTGGTAATACTGTCCAAGTTAATTTATCTAAAATAATTTTATCCGCATATTGAATAGTCACATTTTCCAATTCAAAGTGCGGTGTATTTTGATCGAGTTTTTGCACTGGCGAAGCACTTTCAGGTAAAGGTACATCAATGGCATTTTCAGCATAGTGTAATTGTTGAAAAATACTATGCTGCTCTACTTCCGTTCTATTTCCTTGTAAAACAAGTTCGCAACGCTCCAACAAGGCAATCTGTTTAGCCGTGGGCGGAATATCGTTAAAACGATTAATAATCAGCAATAATGTGGTTTGTTTAGATAAAATATCTAATAGCGATTGCCAATCTTGTACCGATTTTTGATCTAGTCCCTCAAAGGGTTCATCTAAAATCAGTAAATCTGGTTGCTGCACTAAGGTTTGAGCTAATAGGATTTTGCGACTTTCACCTGTAGAAAGGTGCATGAAAGGACGATCTAATAACGGTGTAATCCCAAGTATTTCTGCATACTGTTGACATAATTGATGATGATCCGAACCGTTCAAAATAGTTTGGCGAGCGGTTTTACCAAAATCATCAGGGCTAATACAATCATTATTCCGATCACGGAAAGTTTGTTCTAAAATTTTTTGCTGTTTTTCAAAAGAAAATTGCTGAATATTACTAAAAGTATTTTCATATTGCCCCGAATAAACAGGGATTTTTCCCTCAACCACTAAAGAAAAAGCCGTTTTACCACTGCCATTACTACCCACAACTACCCAAAAGTCCCCTTGTTGAATTTGAAAGTGCGGTATTTTTAAACGATTTTTTTGATTTAATAAGAATTCGGCTTGTTGAATATTGACTTTCTTCATGTTTAATATCCTATATTTTCATACCAATATCCATACTATCTAACTAACAAATAAAAGAAAAGGCTAAACATTTGGTTTAGCCTTTTCATTAATCAACAGAATTATTTTTGATAGTAAGGAGCTGGACCTTTAAAACCTGCTACCTTAGCTGAACCTGATTGATCTGATGTACCTGATGATTTAATTACTACACGGCGATTAGGGTGTAAACAATCTCTTAATGCTTGACCTTTTTCACCGTTACAGGCTTTAACTTGATTTGCTTTACCATGTCCTGTTGCTACAAAGTTAGCTTGAACACCTTGTTCAATTAAACGAGCTTTAACACGGTCTGCACGACGTTGTGATAAATCTAAGTTATAAGCATTAGAACCTAAACGGTCAGTATAACCATCAATAGAAACGTCTTTAGCACCTGATTTAATTAATTGTGCTGCAACATTATCTACTACTTCTTTACCTTTAACAGTTAACACATCTTTATTAAAGTCAAATAAGAAATCACCGCTTAAATCAAATGATGTGCTACCATTACAGCCATTTGGATACCAGAAGAAACTTTGTGCATTCATGTTTTTATCAAATAAAATTTTATATTGACAAATTTTGTGAACACCGTTTTCACGATAATTAAAGGCGTAATCCCATTCACGCACACCGAATAAACCTTCAGCGAAATGTGGACGACCTAACAAGTTATATAATTGGTCTTTATTCATGCCACGTTCAACCATACGAACATTATCCCAGTTTGGCCATGAACCAAATTGTGAACCATCATGGTTAAAACGTGCTTTATCAATATCTGGCCATACTAAATTAGCGATGGCTTGATCTGTTGTTTCACCTACGGGTCTTCCCTCGTCAGGTACATCACTTAAATTTCCGCAAGCTACTAATGTAGTTGCCGCAATAGTTGATAATAAAAAATGTGATAATTTCATTCGTTTTACCTTAAATAATGTTTTCATAATCCTAAAATACCCAATTACAGTGAAACGGAGAAAAATAACTGCCCTATAACATATTTATTAAACAATCACTATAATTGAATGGTATGGTAATATGAAAAAATCATAAAGTAAATCAAATTTCTCCACATAATAAAGATTTTTTGTAAAGAAACTAGCCAAAAGTTCTCACATCACGTTTTAACCAATTAACCAACAGATTATTGGCACTTTCTTCGGTTTGTTTACCCAGTTTTTGTAACAAAGATTTCTTCTGTTTATATTGCACGCCGAGTACAGATTTTTCACCCATCGCTTGCAAAATCACATCATCGCTAGTAGCAATTTCATCGATCAAATGTAAATCCAAGGCTTGTTGACCAAACCAATGTTCACCCGTGGCAATTTTCGCTACATCTAACTGAGGTCGATGTTGCGCCACAAATTGTTTAAATAATTCATGGGTTTCTTCCAATTCTTGTTGGAATTTTTGTTTGCCCTTTTCAGTGTTTTCACCCAAAATAGTCACCGTGCGTTTATATTCGCCAGCCGTCATCACATCGACATCGACATCATGTTTCTTCAATAAACGATGAATATTCGGAATCTGTGCCACCACCCCAACAGAACCAATAATCGCAAAGGGAGCAGAAATAATACGATCTGCCACACAAGCCATCATATATCCCCCACTGGCTGCCACTTTATCCACTGCCACTGTGAGTTTAATCCCTTTTTGTTTTAAACGAGCAAGCTGTGAAGCCGCTAAACCGTAGCCATGCACTACGCCACCTGGGCTTTCTAAACGTAATAACACTTCATCTTTTGCAGGATCGGCTACTTGCAAAATGGCACTAATTTCTTCACGTAATGCAGTGGTTTCAGATGCCTGAATATCGCCTTTAAAATTCAACACATACAAAGTCGGTTTCGCATCTTGTTCGACAACTTCACCTTTTTTACGTTTGGCTTTCAAGGCTTTCGCTTTAGCTTTTTCCGCCTTTTTCTCGGCTTTTTCTTGCTCTTTTAATTCATCTTCCGTTAAATGAAAATCACGCAATTTTTTGCTGTTATCCTCATATTGTTCCGATAAATCGGTAATCTCTAATTCACCATGGGAATGAGCAGATTTCTCTTTTAACGCCATAATCACGGCGACAATCCCAGCAATCACTAATAAAATGGTTAAAATTTCTAAAATAAAAATCCCATAACCAATTGCAATTTCAGACCACATCTATGTTGTTTCTCCTATAAAAAATCCATTAAAATACACCGCACTTTCGGGAAGCTAAACTCAATCCTAACTACGCAACCCAATACCACGGCTAATTAAATAATAAGCCATTCCGTATAACACAGAAATAAACAATATCAATACCGTAAAAGTATAAACCAAAGGCACATCACTTATGCCTAAAAAACCATAACGAAAACCATTAATCATATACATAATCGGATTTAATTTCGATACCCCTTGCCAAAAAGGCGGTAACAGGGAAATCGAATAAAATACCCCACCTAAATAGGTTAACGGTGTTAACACAAAGGTCGGAATAATACTGATATCATCAAAAGATTGGGCAAAAACCGCATTTATCAAGCCCCCTAAAGAAAAAGTCGCTGTGGTAAATAACAAGGTTAAGGCAATCACACCCCAAGAATGAATATCAAAAGATACAAAAAATAATGACACCATGGTGACTAATATCCCGACCAATAACCCACGCACCATACCACCTGCCATATAGCCTAAAATAATAATATGGGGAGATACTGGCGAAATCAGCAGTTCTTCCACGTTATGTGCAAATTTCGTGCTATAAAAAGAAGATGCCACATTACCAAAAGAATTGGTTAATGATGACATCATAATCAAACCTGGCACAATAAATTGCATATAACTAAAGCCTGCCATATCACCAATTCGACTACCAATTAATTGCCCGAAGATCACAAAATATAAAGTCATGGTAATCACTGGCGGAACCAATGTTTGTAGCCAAATTCGCATAAAACGGCTAATTTCTTTACGTAAAAGGGTGTAAAACGCCACCCAAGCTAATTTCATGTTATTTATCCCCTATTACCTGTTTATTTAACGCCATTCTGACAAATAATTCTTCTAATCGGTTGGTTTTATTCCGCATACTTAGCACCTGTACCTGTTGTGCAGTAAGTTGGATAAACAAGGAATTTAGTCCTTGTTCTCGGTGTACTTCCACTTCAATAGAATGTTGCTCTAACGCCCTTATCTTATAATCTCTAATTTGTGACAACGTCGCATTTTTATCTAAATCCAGAATAAAGGTTTCAGTTTCTAGTTTCGCCAGCAAATCTTTCATTGCCATATTTTGCACTAATCGCCCTTGCTGAATAATCCCGATATGGCGACATAACATTTCCGCTTCTTCTAAATAGTGGGTGGTTAAAATAATGGTGGTACCTTGCTGATTAATTTCCGCCAAAAACGTCCACAAACTACGGCGTAATTCAATATCCACGCCTGCGGTTGGTTCATCTAAAATCAATAATTTAGGTTGGTGCATTAAAGCCCGTGCGATCATCAAACGGCGTTTCATACCACCCGATAATTGCATGGCTCGCTGATTACGTTTATCCCATAAATCTAATCGTTTTAACCAAATTTCAGCACGTTGCAAGGCATCTGGACGCGTAATTCCATAATAACCCACTTGATTAATTAAAATATCAATGACTTTTTCAAACTGGTTAAAATTAAATTCCTGTGGCACTAAACCGATACATTGCTTGACTAAATTCAACTGTTGATCTAAATCATAGCCAAACACTTTTACCGTACCACTGGTTTTATTCACCAACGAACTAACAATCCCGATGGTAGTCGATTTCCCTGCCCCATTATGTCCCAGCAACGCATAAAAATCGCCGCGTTCTACGGTTAAGTCAATCCCATGTAACGCTTTGACACCATTTTTATAGGATTTAGTTAAACCTTTTATTTCTAATGCAAACATTTGCGTTTACCTTTTTTGTTATTCTTCTTATTTCAAGCCGACTATGATAACGTTTTTTACAAAATCAGGCAAAAAACACCGCACTTTTTCTATTTAATCGCTACGAAAAAATCCGAACACTTAAAGATTGTTGATATTTTGGTTTACACACCCTGCCATCAAGTATATACTCTTGCTAAATACAAAAATAAAAGGAGCATAAAATGGTTGAAGCCTCTGTTTTTATTACTAATCGCACGCAAGCTGTGCGTTTGCCTACGGAAGTGCGATTTGACGAAAGTGTAAAAAAAGTCGCCGTGCGAGTGGTTGGGCAAGAACGTATTTTGACCCCATTAGATCAAATGTGGGAGAGCTTTTTCCTGTCACCTAATAGAGTCAGTGATGATTTTATGAATGAGCGTGATCAAGGTGTGCAACCTGAGCGTGAGAATTTTTAATTGGGAAAAACAATGCTGAAATATATGCTAGATACCAATATGGTGATTTATGTTATCAAACGCCGTCCACTTGAAGTGTTGAATATGTTTAATCTCAACATTGGGCGAATGTGTGTGAGTAGCATTACCGTTGGCGAGTTGTATTATGGTGCAGAAAAAAGTGCTTATCCTGAGCGTAATTTGAGTGTGATTGATGACTTTCTTTCTCGCCTAAAAGTCGTAGATTACACGCCCAAAAATGCCGCCCATTATGGCAATATTAAAGCCGAATTAAGCAAACAAGGTAATCTTATCGGTGAAAATGATCTGCATATTGCCGCTCACGCTCGCAGTGAAGGATTGATTTTGGTAAGTAATAATCTGCGAGAATTTGAGCGAGTTTCAGGATTAATCACCCAAAATTGGATTAAAGAATAAAAGCATAGCAAGCCTATTTCAACACTCTCGTGAAATAACACAAAAATCCCTTGACAAAATTCTTTTGTACTAGTTTAATAGTACAAAAGAATTTTAATAAGGATATTTTATGTTTCAACCTTATATTCAGGTATTGAATAAACAAGTAGATTATCATCTTGATCTCACCCAAGTGCTAACCACCCTTTGTCCACCCAATACGAATAGTTTACTGCTCGAGAGTGCGGAGATTTCTAGTAAAAATAGTTTAAAAAGTTTGTTACTGATCAACGCTGCGGTAAAAATTTCTTGCACAGGACAAATTATCACATTTAAAGCATTAACGGATAATGGAAACACCGTTTTAATTCACCTTGAACAAAAGTTACAGGGTTTAGCTACACTCACGAAACTTAATCAAACTACCCTACAAGCAGAATTTGCAGCACTCAATCAAAATCTTGATGAAGACAGCAAATTACAATCTGCCACCGTGTTTGACGGACTTCGTCAAATTGCTACGCTTTATTCTCATAGTCAAACGCCTATTTTTTTAGGCGGATTATTTGCCTATGATTTAGTGGCGAATTTTATTCCAATGGACGGTATTCAGTTACAAGATGATGGTTTAACTTGCCCCGATTATGTCTTTTATCTAGCAGAAAATTTACTGCGTTTTGATCACCCAACTCAACAGGCGACATTACAAACTTTCTGTTTTAATTCCAAAGCATTAGTGGATTTGCAACAAAGTGCGGTGAAAATTTCGCAAGATTTACAGAATTTGAAACCGTTACCCGCCATTCAAAAAGCGGATACGCAGGTACAAATTAATCACGATGATGACAAATTTAAACAAATTATCACCGCACTTAAACGTCATATTTATGACGGTGATGTATTCCAAATCGTGCCATCTCGCCGTTTTTCGTTGCCTTGTCCCAATACGCTGGCAACCTATCGTCAGTTAAAATTGAACAATCCAAGCCCCTATATGTTCTTTATGCAAGATGATGAATTTACTTTATTCGGTGCATCACCTGAAAGTGCATTAAAATATTCAGCGGAAAATCGCCAGTTGGAAATTTACCCTATTGCAGGATCTCGCCCACGGGGATTTGATGCCAATGGTCAGATCGATCCTGAACTTGATGCTCGTTTAGAATTAGAAATGCGATTAGATCATAAAGAATTAGCCGAACATTTGATGTTGGTGGATTTAGCCCGTAACGATATTGCTCGAGTCTGCGAAAGCGGTACACGTCAAGTGTGTGATTTAATGCAGGTCGATCGCTATTCGCACATTATGCACTTGGTTTCTCGTGTAGTGGGTAAACTTCGCCCTGAATTAGATGCTTTACATGCTTATCAAGCCTGTATGAATATGGGAACGCTGACAGGTGCACCGAAAATTAAAGCCATGCAGTTGATTTATCAATTTGAGCAAGAAAAACGCCATAGCTATGGCGGTGCAGTGGGCTATTTAGGTTCAGACGGAAATTTCGACACTTGCATTGTGATTCGTTCCGCCTTTGTACAAAATGGCATAGCACACGTGCAAGCAGGCTGTGGCGAAGTATTGGATTCCGATCCACAAATGGAAGCGGACGAAACTCGTCATAAAGCTCGTGCGGTGTTAAATACCATTATTCAAACTAACCAACTCGCATAAGGAACAAATTATGGCAACTATCGTATTTTTAGACAATTTTGATTCCTTTACTTACAATCTGGTGGATCAATTCCGCACGCTGGGGCATAACGTAAAAATCTATCGCAATGACTGCGAGCTGGATTTTTTAACCAAAATCTGCCTTGAACCTGATAGTATTTTGGCACTCTCTCCTGGACCTGGCACCCCTGCTGAGGCAGGTAATATGCTTGCCTTAATTGAGAAAGTCAAAAATCAAGTGCCGATTATTGGGATTTGTTTAGGACATCAAGCCTTAATTGAATCTTTCGGTGGCAAGGTGGTTCATGCAGGTGAAGTGTTACATGGCAAAGTGTCAAAAATCAACCATGATGAACAAGCCATGTTTAAGGATTTACCTAATCCGATGCCCGTGGCTCGCTATCATTCCCTAATGGGAACCGAATTACCCGATGAATTAATCGTCAATGCAGAATATAACCATATTATTATGGCAATTCGTCACCGCACCTTGCCAATTTGTGCCTTTCAATTTCACCCTGAAAGTATTTTAACTGTTCAAGGTGGAAAATTATTAGAAAATTCAATTCATTGGTTAGTTAACCGATAAGGGAAAATTATGATTATTGTTTATGGTTTAAAACACACGCTTGCACCACGAAAACAGCAGATTATGCAGGCAATTTACGATTGCTTAAATATGCAACTGGATATTCCCCCACGTAAACATACTTTACGTTTTATCGGCTTAGAACGAGAAGATTTTTTCTGTCCTGAGGGGCGAACAGACGATTTTATTGTGGTTGAAATTAACCTGATGCAAGGGCGTTCTGAAGATACCAAAAAACGGCTAATAAAAATGCTGTTCTGTGAATTGGAACAACGGGCGGATATTAATGCCATTGATGTGGAAATCACCATTAAAGAACAACCGCCACATTGCTGGGGTTTCCGTGGTATGACAGGCGATGAAGCCAACGACTTAGCTTATAGTATTTATCGTTAAACCTCTTTTCCTTCCCCTTGCTTGCGGGGGGAAGTGCCGAAGGCGAAGGGGGGCAATTTACACAAGGAACACATTATGCAAATTGAACAACTATTATCCCAACTCTTTGAAAAACAACCATTAAGCCAAAAACAAGCAGAACAACTATTTAACGCTGTTATGCACGGGGAATTAGCCAATGAACAATTAGCTGGGGCATTAATTGCCTTAAAATTACGTGGTGAAACACCAGAAGAAATCAGTGGTGCAGTCAATGCTGTGGTGGCAAATGCTCAACATTTCCCTACCCCACATTATGATTTTGCCGATATTGTTGGAACAGGTGGAGATGGTGCCAACACTATTAATATTTCCACTGCCTCTGCCATTGTGGCTGCCAGTCTTGGCTTTAAAGTTGCCAAACACGGCAATCGTAGTGTATCGAGCAAAACAGGGGCTAGTGATGTATTGAGTGCGTTAGGCGTAAATATTGCGATGAGTGCTGAAACTGCACGCAAGGCGTTAGATGAAACCAATATTTGCTTTTTATGGGCGCAACAATATCATCAAGGTTTTAAATATGCTGCTCCAGTTCGCCAAGCCTTGAAGACTCGCACATTGTTTAACATTCTTGGTCCACTATGCAACCCTGCTCGCCCAACGCATCAATTATTAGGGGTGTATTCGCCAGATTTAATTAAACCCTATGCGGAAACGGTAGTCCGTTTAGGCGGTAAAAATACCATTGTGGTACATGGTTCTGGTTTAGATGAAGTGGCGATTCACGGCAAAACCGATGTGGCAGAAGTACGTCACGGCGAGATTACTTATTACAGCGTAACCCCTTATGATTTCGGTTTTGAACCACAACCACTAGAAAGCCTACGTGGGGGTGAACCCGCAGAAAATGCACAATTTCTCACCGCACTTTTACAAGGCAAAGGCAAAGCCGAACACATTCAAGCCGTGGCAATGAATGTGGCAATGTTAATGAAAGTGTTTGGTCATCAAAATTTAAAAGCCAATGCGGAACAGGTGCTTGGCGTGATAACTAGCGGTAAACCTTATAAAACTTTGGTAGCATTAACAAAGTATTAGGATAGCACCACATATCATGGTGAACAGACAACAGATAATTGAAAAAATCATCCCTAAAATAAGTTGTTTTTTTCATTTTGTGTTAGAATGAAATGGAAACTCAAGGAGATAAATCATGAGCCTAGACTTACCATTACCCATTGAACAAATGATTATTAAAAATGCACAGCATAACGGATTAAGCGTTACCAATTATCTTGCCAAATTAATTGCTCAAGATAACACGAAGTCTGTCGTTGCCGAAAACCCAATGATAACGCGAGCAAAAAGTATTGTAAAACCAACCAGTTATGAACAATACGATGCCGTCACACTACAACGAATGATGCGTGATGAATGGAATTAAATATTTACTAGATAGCTGTTTTATTATTCGTTGGCATGAACAACGAAACGAAGTATTCGAAATAATTCAGCATCTTGACTTACGTTATGAGCAATGTGCTTATAGCGTAATTAGCTATGCAGAATTATTTAGTTGGCAGCACCTCACGGAGATAGATGAACAAGGCTTACGTTATTTACTCACAGATGTGAGAAAACTTCCCCTTAATGATGAAGTCATTGAAGTGACTATCCAAATTCGCAAGCATCACAAAATAAAACTCCCCGATGCACTTATACTGGCTACGGCTAAAACTTACGGCTTACAATTAATTACCCTTGACGAGAAATTACAACGAATTTGGACAAGCGAAGTACATTAAAAAGAAAAAGACAAAATATGAAAATATTAAATTTAGATCACAGCCCAACCATTCTACAAAAAATCGTACTAGACAAACTCCAATGGGTTGAGCAAAAAAAAGCCGAATTTCCTTTAAACGAATTTCAACAAAAGATCACAAATTCTGACCGCAGTTTTTATCAAGCATTAGCACAAGGCAATCATCAACAACCTGCTTTTATTTTAGAATGTAAAAAAGCCTCGCCGTCTAAAGGCTTAATTCGAGCCGAATTTAATTTGGCGGAGATTGCTCATGTGTATAAACATTATGCAACCGCTGTTTCCGTACTGACTGATGAAAAATATTTTCAAGGCGATTTTGCCTATATTCAGCAAGTGCGAAATATTGTCAGCCAGCCCGTATTATGCAAAGATTTTATGGTCGATGAATATCAAGTTTATCTCGCCCGATTCCATCAAGCGGATGCGATTTTATTAATGCTTTCCGTGGTAGATGATGAAACCTACCAAAAATTATCTCACCTTGCTCATCAGCTTGGCATGGGTGTATTAACCGAAACCAGCAATGAAGCGGAATTTGAACGAGCTTTGAGCTTAGGGGCAAAAATTATCGGGGTAAATAACCGTAATTTGCACGATCTCACGGTGGATTTAAATCGGGTGAAATATTTGGTGGAAAAATATCAACATCAGATCCCAGCCGATACCCGAATTATCAGCGAATCAGGGATTTACACGCACGCTCAAGTGCAACAGCTAAAATTTGTATCACACGGCTTTTTGATTGGCAGCAGTTTAATGGGAAGTCACGATTTAAATAACGCCGTACGTTCGGTGATTTTCGGCGAAAATAAAGTGTGCGGTTTAACTCGTCCGCAAGATGTGCAAGAAGCCTACAACCAAGGTGCCTTATACGGAGGTTTAATCTTTGCGGAAAAATCCCCTCGTCAAGTCAGTCTTAGACAAGCACAAGAATTAGTCACCACTGCCCCACTGCGTTTTGTCGGTGTTTTCCAGAATCAAGAAATTGATTTTATCGTGAAAATTGCCAGCCAACTACAACTTTTTGCGGTGCAATTACACGGTTCAGAAAATGCCGAATTTATCACCGCACTTCGTCAACAATTACCTGAAAATATTCAAATCTGGCAAGCGATTTCTGTGGATATTGAAAACCAAACTGCGGTGCAAATTGATGAAATTCCAGAGGTCAATCGCTATGTTCTCGATAGTCAAATAGGCAATCAACAAGGCGGCACAGGCAAACCCTTTGACTGGTCAAAAATTCCTGCTGAATTGAAAAATCGCATTATGCTGGCAGGTGGTATTAGTTCTGAAAATATCGATCTTGCCTTACAACAAGGCTGTTTAGGGCTAGATTTAAATTCAGGCGTAGAAAGTGCCAAAGGCATAAAAAGTGCGGAGAAATTGACCGCAGTTTTTGATAAGATTCATCGCTATTAAGCTATTAATAGGTAGAAGATTAAGTCTGATCTTCTACCATCAAATCCCCCCTAACTGATACGAATAAACCTCATTCATTCTGATAACGCATAAGAACCAATAATTTATTAGACAAACTACGTTGCCAGAAAAAATTTCTAAATATGATTTACTATTCTTTTACCACAGGATAAAACGGCTTACCCCAGTCTATTTCATTGTGGTTATTCATCATAATTTGTAACATTTCAGGTAAAAGTGCGGTTAAAATTCGGCAACTATCTCGTACTTGATCACGATTGGTTGAACCGCCATAAGTTGAACCACCGTGAATGATTTGATTACGCATGGTGTATAAACGATTAAATAACACGGATAAAATTTGTGCCGTTTTTTGTTTTTCTAACGCCGAATAAAACCGCTCACGATCCATAATTTCTGCTTTAATATATTCATGCTCCGAAATATCCCCATTATGAAAATCCCAAAACGGCTGGAACACAAATTTATTATCCAACAACAGACGAATAGCTTGGGGAAATTTTGTCCAAATAATATGGTAAATCTGTTGATTTTCATCAAGAGAACAAAGTCTTTGCAGAAATGAATTAAGACTCGCCTTATCACCTAAATTTTCTTCAAGCTCTCTAGCATAAGCCGCATTAAAAGCAATCCACAGTGCGACAAATTTCATATCTTCATTTTCTTCGATTTCGGCTCTTTTTAGCCAGCTGATTGAGCGGTGGATACGTAAGCGAAAATTTTCGCTAAAGTCGTGGCGAATGGATTTGTAGTGAGTTTCGAGTTGGGGGATTAGCATAAATAAATTTCCAGTAAATTACATATTATTTGAAATCAGAGAAACACTGTTTGAAATTCTTGAGCGGTAAAAATAACTTTTGATTTTCTTCATCAAAATCAATGAATTTAATAAAACCTAAATTTTGATAAAATTTCACCGCACTTTCGTCTTTCGCATCAACGGTTAATACCGTTACGCCCAAAGGACTATCTTTAATCTTAAAAATCGCATCAATCACTAAAAATTTTCCATACCCCTGCCCAGCAAATCGTTGATCAATAGCAAGTCTGCCAATAAGTGCTGCTGAAATTTCTTGATACATGCCATTTTTAACCACACCTTGCGGAACATGAGAAATGGGAATAGATTTTGCTGACAAAGTATAATAGCCAATAATGCTATTGGTTGGTTGATGAATTAACACAAAACATTTCGATAAATCTCGCTTTTCGTCTTGAGATGCCACTCGCTTAAAATAAACATTTAACGGCTCAGACGAACAACAAAAGGTATTTTTATCAATCTGCAATGCTTTTAACGGAATCACGGCAATATGTGCAATATCAACCATATCATTCTCTTAATGCCAAATATTGTTGATAACTCTCCATTGCATCTTGCATGGATTCGGTCGGTTCAAAAGTTTCATTTTCTAAATGAGATAACAATAATTGTTGATCTCTTAAAGAAAGTTGCAACGAATGATGTTCTGCCACAGTTTTTTTTGCTTGTTCATAAGCCACCGACACTACAAAATCCGTTAATGTCCGACCACTAAAATTCGCCGCCTGTTTGAGTAGTTGGTAAATTTCAGGATTAACCTTTGCTTCTAATCTTGCTTTGGCTAGTTGCATAATTTCTCCTTGTTTATGATAAATAATAGGATTATTTTACGCCTATTAGCCGTACACTGCAAGTGTTATGTTAGAATAACAAGGAATTTCAAAACAATAATTATGATAAACCCCTTATAAAAAAGGGGCTTATCTATGTAAAGGCTGGGATTTCTTTGTTCCTAATTAATCATCATTGATTCAACGAGTCACACACTTTTAAATTCATTTCCACATACTCTTGCCATTGAAGAATATGAGAAAGATTTTGTTTATAATAGGCTTCTACCCGACAAACTAACGGACGTTCTTGATAAATTTGGCATAAATGCGTTATCGGTTCATAATGCCGACAAATGCCATTGCCTAAATCAAATGTTTTGAGTTCATCTATCCCACCAATGTGGCAACAACATTTGCCACATTGATAGCAGGGGAAAGCATTTTCCATTATTAACTAATCGCCTGTTGAATATTAAAAATATTTGCTTCAGCATCGTTTAATAAATTACCATTTTCATCTAAAATTGGTGTATCAATCACCGCTTTTAGTAATTGCACCAATTTTAAACTTCTCATTACAACGGCTTTCGCTTCATCACTATATGTACTGTAATCTACGCCGAAATCATCCACGACATTTTCTAATTTATGTGTACTACGGCGAGCAAGTGGCTTAATTTTCGCCAAAACATCATTTGCAAATCTGGCAACTTCCGCAATCCCATTCGTTAGCGTAATAGATTTATCCGCATCCGCTTTAAAGGCTCTCGCTTGTGCCATATTACTTTTTGCATCATTCAGGCTTTTTTCAGATTTTGAATTCATATACCAACCTGCCAATAATAAAGCTGGTCCTGCTGCCGCTGCACCTAATACGAGCGTACCACCTGCCATTCCCAAGCCTCCTGATGCAAGTGATCCACCACCTAACCAAGCAAGGGTCGCATTGGTGGCAGCCACTCCGCTTAATGAACTAATCGCTGTACCCGTACTGGCGGTCGCTAATGCCATTGTACCACTGTAAGCACCGAAAGCCGTTACCGCTCCAGCAACAGCTCCGCCACCTAAGCCTAATCCAGATGTCACCAACATTGAAATTTGCTCTTTCACTTCTCTGATTACGTTTGGTGAAAATTCAGCAATTTTTAAGTCTTCAAGAGTTTGATCTTTGGAAAATTCCACATTTTTTAATTGGGAAAAAATATCCACAAATTTCTTAATATGATTTTCTAATACCCCAATTTTAGAACGTCCTAATTCATTTAATGCGGTATTACAGGCTTCACGACTACTATCTAAATCTCGCTCTGCCGATCTCACCAAACTTTTTGCTGAATCATTGAGATCAGATGCTTCGTTATTATTCATAACCGCTTTTGTACCTTTATAAAGACCAGTTAATGCAGAAGCACTTGCGACTGCACCGATAATAATTGGAATTGCCATTTTAAATTCTCCTATTCGTTAATTAAGTTAAAGGCTTCAATCGTCACTGTATTGATTTTTCTCACCACATCTTTAAATTCTTCAAGATAATCAAAATCAATTTGGAATATTTTACAAACACGTCGTAATACTTTTAATTCATATTCGCCTAATGTGCCATCACTGAGAGCGATACCGCAAAGTTCAAATATAATACTTCTTTTTTGTAACATTGTTAAATTGCTAATAATATTTTCTTTTAAATCAGAAAGTTCAGCTAAAACTTCATTAATAACTTCTGATTTAATATTAGGTAAAGAAATCATTTTCTCTCTCATCAAGTCAGGTGTAATAGCAAAAATATCACCACCATCAGAAATTACTTGTTGTATTAAAGTTTGTTTCACATTTGGATTATTACTATACTCATTACCAATAAGCGTAATTGCATTATCTACTAATGCGTATAAACGGCTGGTTGGTTCTGTGACATAATTGACATACGTTATATCAAGTTGCTGTTCATATTGCTTCAGCATTTTATATTCAGAATCATCAATGGCATTAAAGAACGGTATCTTATTTTCTGAGTTCAGTTTATTTTCTGATTGCCCTTCAGCAATTGCCAATAAAACTGCCAATTCTATAAACAGTTCTTTTTCATCTCTTTTTGTTAAATTTTGTAAAAACATACGTTTTCTCCTAGTTAAGTTGATTTCTCATTCAATTTCTACTTTCTGATTACAATTTTAAGGCTTGAGCAGAAAGCATAAATTCATCAAGTTCTGCCGTATTCTTAATCGGTAAATCTTTACCCAAAGTTTCAGCAAAACGGTTAATATTCACAATAAAGTCATCATTGGAAATCGTGGTACTTTCTAATGTATTAAATAAAATGCTGGCATCTCCTTTTAGTTCAGTGAGTTTTTTGTCAAATAGTTCGTTTAAATAATCTTGATAACGTGCTGCAATGCGTCTTGTTGCATCACATTTCATTGAAATTTCGGCATATCTAATCTTAGATGTTTCCACTTCATCAAGTGCGAATAAAAAGCCTTGATAAAAGGTGTTGGATAAGGTGTAACCGACCATTCCACCGATTAAACCGCCTAATACAGGAATCGGAATGGCAATTTGTCCGAGTGTGGCAAACATTGCCCCTGACATCATACCGTTCACCGTGCCTGTCATTTCACGCAATAGTTCTTTCTCATCAATTTCATCTTTGGCATATTTGGTAATGGATTTTCCCGTGGCTAAACAAAGAGACACAACTGTTGATGGTAAATTGGTTTTGGCAAGATTACGCATAATGACTGATGAATTTTGTTGCATTACGGATTTAATCGCCGCCCCGGTAAACCCTGTGCCGTAACCTACGCCAGCTGAAACTAAGGTATCTCTGGTGCAATCAAATAAGGCATCGGATAATTCTTTATCGCCTGAATAAACCGCAATGCTGTTAGTGATTAAAGATATTCCGCCACCAATTGCCATACCGAACTTAGCTCCTTGAATACCAGCTTCATGGCTGACTTTGGCAATATCTTTTGTAGTTTCCCAACGAGGATTTACACGATATTGAATGGCTTCATCCGTGGTTAAGCCCGAATCAGTAATTTTAGGTTTTATTACCTTAAAATGTTCTTGTTCCTGCTCAAGTTTAGTTATTAATGATTCACTATTAGGTTGAGTACGCAAATATTTGATTTGTTTTTCAAGGCTATCAATCCGTTCCTGACAATATTTTCTTGCTATTTCCACTTGTTCAGTTGGCAATTCCAATTTATCCACTGACAAATAGCGAGACAAATCATTTTTTCCATCCCCCTGACCTTTAGCTATTTTATCTAAAAGACTTTTAGGATCGGTGACAAACTTCATTTGAGAAGTGATCTCCTGATTGCCTACTTTCTCAACAATATCAACCACATTGTGATTTTTACCGTATGCAGCAATATCTTCACTCCGCATTACTCGCACAGGTGAACCATCAATAATCGCTTGGGCATTACGCTTTGATACGCTGGCAATTTCAGCTGAAAACCCTGCTTGCTGTTTTAAATTCTTTTCTAAATAATCAGGATTGAGTTTGTAATTGGATACATCGATCAAACTGCGGTCAAATTTGAACCCAGTTTCAAAATCAATCCCACGCAACCCTTTTAGAAACTCGGCATTTGCCGAACCATAACGTTGTACGGTTTCTGTTAAACCAGAACTAATTGCCGCATTGCGTAAATTGCTGTTATCTTGTTTTTTCATTCTTAACTCCTTATCTTTATTTCTTAAATTCCACTCTCACCCTACCATTCGCTAAATCCCTCCCAATCTCATAATCTGGATCATAAGTAAACAAATTATGTGTGGCGATACTTGCCAACGACAAAATACCCCATTTGCTTTTTACTAATCCTGTTAAAACCGATGCAATGCGGTTTTGGGTGTATACTCGACAAGTCAAGCCCCGATTTTCAATAATGCTTTCTAACTCGGCACAAAGGGGCAACATATCGCTCAGTTCCACAAAGCAGACTTCAAAGCTGGCTCGTTGTGCAATTAAGGTGGGGTATTGCTCAAAGCCTTTTTGGTAGTCAATGGAAATCATCGGTTTACTCATTTTTTCTCTCCATTCGGTTTATCCATATAACGTTGTAAATTCTCAAAAATCTTTTCTTGTAATCCTTGTGGACTAATCACGGTTAAATGCGGAATCCAATATTGCACCGCAGGAATAATGTCCCATTCGTTGACGTTCTCACAGGAAATAATCAGCTCTTTGTCTTTGGTTTGGTGAATGATTTTTTGATTAGGTAACAAATTGCGTCTTAAAAAATATGGGGTGGCAAAAGTAGAAACCTGAATCGTCACTTCGGCTAATTGATTGCCGTGAGAAAGGCTGTCGTTATTTTTAATTTGTTCAATCAAGGTTTGATTTGGGGTAAAGGTTTCATCAAGCATTTTAAGCAATGAAATTTGATTGAAACAAAAGGTTTTTTGTTTATCGTTTTCTGTGCCGATCACGTACCAAATGCCGTTTTTATTGGTCAACGCATAAGGGGCGATTTGGCGAAAATTTCCTGATTTTTCACCGCACTTTGTATAGCAAAAATGAATAAATTGATGTTGTTCAATGGCGGTTCTGATTAAACCAAAATCTTTTTGACGAGTGGAAATATCTTCGTATTCAATACCTTTTACTTGCACACTTTCGGTGAGTTTTTCTTGGTAAAAATCTTGGTCGATTTTCGGAAACAGATCCGCTACACTGGCAAAGCGAGCAAAACGTTCTACATCTTGTTGATTTAAAATACCGTAGGATTGGCGGTTGAGTTTGTATCGGTTGTTGCCTTTTTCTTCCCAGTTGAGAAAATCTAAGCGTTCAATATCCCGTTGAATGGTGCGTAAAGATACACCAAATTCGTCTGAAAGTTTTTCTAAATCAAGGCGTTGACCTTGATTGAGTAGTACTAAGATTTTTGCAAGACGATTGGCAAGCGTTTCGTTTTTCATTTTGTTCCCCCGAAATTAATAACGTGGGAACAGTCTAACAAAGGGGGAACGACAGGTTGTGTCGTGTGGAAAAAAAGATTGAAAAAAATGTTGAAAAAATTTTTGAGAGAATAGAAAAGCTCTAGGCGTAAAAATAGCCCGACATTCGACATTCGACATTCGACATTCGACATTCGACATTCGACATTCGACATTCGACATTCGACATTCGACATTCGACATTCGACATTCGACATTCGACATTCTCCAGAATAGCTTACAAATATAATCGGCTGCAAACTATATCATTAAATTTTTATAAAAAAAAGCAAAATGAAGTTTTTTTCTTATTTTTACTTCATAAGTGAATATAAATTTCATCCCTTAAAAAGAGTAAAAAAATACACCGCACTTTTGGCTAAAATAAAAGGACTGAGTCCGATATAATATCGTCATCAGTCCTTAAAATAGGTTGTCTAATCTTTGTGGGTCAGATCAATGCCCTTTCATTTATCTTACTTTAACTCCAGTGTCCATTTAATCCGATCTGCAAACATGCCGACACTTAATGCGTAATAGTTGGAGCGGTTCCAGTCTAAAATGGTGCGGAAATTATTCGAAACTAAGAATGCTCGTCCTACTTCTTTATCAGGTAACACCAACCAAAGATCAGTAGAAGATAAGGCATTTAATTTTTGTGCTTCGGCACTGCTTTTTAGCATTATGCCTTGAGCTTGCCAATCTGTTAAAGAGCGGGCTTTATTTTTTTCCGTACCAGATAAAGTAAGATTAGCAGGCTGAGTGAGCTGTACTTCCACGCCCCAAGGTAAACGATTATCCCAACCCACAGTATGCAAATAATTTGCAATCGAAGCAAAAACATCATATTCATTTTGCCAAATATCTTTACGACCATCGCTATCACCGTCTGCGGCATAATTTAGATATGAGGTTGGCATAAATTGGGTTTGTCCCATTGCCCCTGCCCACGAACCTAACATTTGAGTTCGATTTAAATAGCCTTGATCCAGCATTTTCATCGCATTAATAAATTCTTGGCTAAATAATTTTTCACGGCGACCGTCAAAAGCCAAGGTGGCTAACACAGAAAGCACATCATAGTTACCTTGATAGTAACCAAAACTGCTTTCCATGCCCCACAGTGCCAAAATAAATTCTTGTTGCACACCGTATTTTTGGCTGGCTTTTTGCAATGATGTGCGAACGTCCCAATAATTATCTTCCGCTTTATTCACCTTGGCTTGAGTTAAGTGTTTATTAATGTAATTTGTTACACCGTTCGGATTGGGTGGTAACGGTGGTTGATTTTTAAGGCGTGCTGCATTGCCCGCTTGTTTTTGATCTAAACGTACCGCACTTTCAATATAATAAATGTTATTTTGAGCATTTAAGGTTTTCGCAGATACGCCCTGTCCCGCAGATTTTCGTTTTAAAAATTGTACGTAATCATTAAAATTATCTAACGTACGAGCTTTACTGTAGATTGCATTACTGTCTAACGCATTGACTGCTGAGTTTGGCGTATTATTTGATGAAGAACAGCCAGCTAAGATTAATCCCGTACAAAGTGCGGTGATTTCTAATAAAGTTTTCATTTACTTTCCTATTTCCGAATAAATTTATAGATTATTTCCAATAATGATTTTGGTAATAAACGTGGTAGCATGCGAGATAAAAAGACCACCAAACCTGATACTGGATCTTGTAATTTCACTTGCGATTTTAACTTATAAAGTTGCCATTCAAATTTGGCTTGCTCAATGCCACGTCGGCGCCCCACCATGCCATTCCCTACTCTTGCATAAACCAATACATCAGGCAAATTGGCGACATTTGTCGGGTGGTGAGCGACTAAGTTAATCCATAAATAATAATCTTCTTGCAAACCTTGATAACCGCCTGCATTCAATACCGCTTGGCGTTTATAAGCCACGGTCATGTGATTAAACGGGCAACGTTTTTGGGTGAATTTTACAATTTCATCGGCGGTGGTTGGCACTTTACGGAAGCTAACAATATCCTCAATCGATGATCCAAATTCGGCAATTTGTCCGCCGAAAATCACCACATCAGGATTTTTCTCAATAAAAGCAAGCTGTTTTTCAAAACGGTCAGGATAGCAAATATCGTCAGTATCCATGCGGAAAATCCATTCATGGCTCGCTGATTTTATCCCTTGATTTAACGCTTTACCTAAACCAACATTTTGTTCTAACGGGACTAATTTAAAAGGTAATGTTGCTTTAAATTCATCAATCACGGCTTGCAATTCAGGCGTAATCGCACCGTCTAACACCAACACAATTTCATCGGCTGGGTGAGTTTGATCGACTAAACTTTGTAAACATTCCCGTAAGAATGTGGGATTTTCCTTGATGTATAAGGACATTAATACTGAAAATTTCATTGTTTGTTCCATTTAAATATAATATTTGTTATTCGGCTATTGCCCCCCTCAGGGCTTCGCCCAGCTCCCCCCGCAAGCAGGGGGAGCAAAATGCTCTTATTTTCTTTGATATTTATTCCTTCCCCCTGCTTGCGGGGGGAAGTGCCCAAAGGGCGATGGGGGGCTACTAAATATAGCGTTTTAAATTTATCGCCAACCGCGGCGAAATGCTGCTCACAATAGCAATCATCAAATGCTTAACATTGTGGCTCAACATAAAAATCTTGAAATAATAATAACCTGCTTTACGTGATAAATTCATCGCATAAGGATATGCCAGCATATACAACGAATTGATGGCAAAATTTTTCGCTTGCTGTTCAGTTTTGACATATTGTTGACCGATCATCGCAATGGCTTTTTCGGTGTTTTCCGTATTCGTGGACACACTCGATCTTTTGGTATGAAAAGCACAGATACTCAATGGCTCATCAATATATTTTGGGCGAAAATCAGGGCAACTTACGGCTTTTAACACAAATTCATAATCTTCTAAAGATTTTAACGCCGTGGATAATCCACCTAACTGCCAAAAGAAGTCTTTTTTAATCACAATCATTGGCATACCGCCGATTTTATTGACCAATAAAATTCTTTCTAATGAAATCTCTTGCTCATTAATCGGCTTGGTAACATAACTAAATTTTTCATTCACCATTTCACATTTGGCAGGATGATAAATAAAGTTCAGCGTTGGATTTTGCTCAATGGTTTCGGCAATAATTTGACATTTTCGCTCATCAAAACGATCATCATCATCTAAAAATAATAACCACTCGCCTGTTGCCATTTTGGCACCATTATTACGACTTTGAGCGGGTCCAGCATTTTGTTCATTACGAATAAGTTTAACTTCAAAGCTAAAAGTGCGGTCAATTTTTAACGGATTTGGCGAACAATCATCAACCACAATGACCTCAAAATTCTTTGCGGTTTGTTGTTCTAAACTCACCAATAAACGATTAACTTCCAGATTACGATTATAGGAAGGTATGATAATACTAAACATGATTTTTTCTCACAATTTGTTTACCCTGCCCACCAAACAACGAAATAAACATTAAAAAGATAAACATAATCCCAGGGTAAGCGTAGGTATCGGCTTTGACATTTAATAAACTCAACAATAACAAGCTAGATAAAATAAATTTCCAACTACCATTAAACCAGTTATCCGCAATCCGTTTCACAAAATAAGCTGTCACCACAAAACAAACCGCAATATAACCGATACCACCATATAATGCCTGACGAATAAAGCCAGAGTCCGATCCGCCGTAATAACCTTTGCCGTTCAGATTATAATATAAGCCGTCACCTATCATCAGTTGTTTTAAACTTGGCATAAATAAATGTTTTTGCATTAGGGTATCCGTGGAAGAAGATAACCCAGTAGAAATACCAATAAATTTAGACGCTGGACGATCTGTCCCATAAATCAAATTAATCAAGGGTTCTAAAGCATGTTCAATATAAAGGCTTGATTGATAATTTATGGCTAAAACAAAAATTAATACACCGAACAATATTATCGGCAAAATATAATCTCGTTTAAAATAAAGGACTAAGCTGAAAACGGAGAGTAATAAAAATGTTCTGCCTGAAATCAATCCGATACATAACATTAAAAACACATAAATCCCTTTCAATTTAGCGTGCTTCTCGGCATAAGCTAATAAAAAATGCAAAAGCATTAAGTAAAAGGCACTTAATTGGAAAAAGGCAGATGATGTTATGTTGTATAAACGATATTCCTGCTCCGATCCTGTAAACTGCGGTAAAATGGCACTGGCATTTGTACCTAATGCAATGCTAACTAAAAACGGAATACCCGTTAGTGCTAAAACGCCCATAATAGACTGAGCCACTATTCCTATTTTAATATCTCGAATAAATAGGCTTTTTTCTTGTTGCAGATAAAATAAATTATAAATTGCAATCCCCAATATAAATATCACCAACAGTTTAATATACATACTCAGTACACCAAACTCTGCTGTACCATTAATCAAAATCGGGATCACGGAAACAAGCACTAAAGCAGCACAAACGAATAAACTGTCTGCTGGAATAATCACTTGATTAATTTGTTTTTTATACCATTTATAACCCAACCATAATACCGCAATAACACCAGCGACTAGACTCATTCGGATAAAATGAAAAGCCCAAGGATCATAAAGATAAAATAAATTAAATAATGCTGACATTATAAATTTCTCTTAATCGCTAACAGCTTTTTGGCTGGAAATTTCAGCCATTTTTGCCACCAACTATGTTTTAAGGCGGCACGTAAATCGGCTAAATTACTGGCTAATTTGGGGTTTTCAATCACCATTAACGGACGAATCACGATAATATCTAAGCCTAATTGTTTCTCAAACCAAATAAAATCATCTGCCAACCAAAAGATTTTTTGCTGTTGTTCAATGTAATCTAAGAACTTTTGACAAGCCGATTTTTTTATTAAATAAGCCACCGTACCTGCAAAATAATTTTTATAAGGATAAGCATAACGATAACCCGTTGTCGCTATCTTCTTTTGCAGAAAACGAAATGTGGTTGGATAATTAATCTTCAACTCAAAATCATCAAAGGTTGGGATTTTTGATTGTCCGACTAGAATAATATCGGCGGTGAAGTTTTCAGTTAAAAGTGCGGTCAAATTTTGCTGAAAATTTTCTGCCAACAACGCATCATCTTCACAGACTAAAGCATAGTCATTTGCTTGAACAGTTTCATCATCTACAATTTTTTGATAAATCGCTAAATGGCTTAAAGTACAACCAATTTCACCTTTAGTCACTGCTCGTCCGTAGGCTTGTTTAAACCCATTAAAATCAAAACGGCTTTCTAATTCTGATTGTGACAAATTCATGGTATTAATGGCATTAAATACGTTAAAATCTGCTGTATCTGGTTGAGAGAAAAATAATTCCCTACGCTGTATGTCTTTTTCTAAAGAAATTAAAAATTTTCGCATTTTACACCGCACTTTTTTCGGGCGAACACATTGATCCGCCCCTACCCTACATTTAATCAACTAACTCTTTTACAGGATATTTAAAATAATAGACTAACGAAATAACTAGTCTAGTTAAACTTGCTCCGATTAAGGCATAGGCTAACCCGTATAATTGTTGATCTTTTAACAAATAAAACAATACCACAAAAACAACAATCGCGATCAGTTGTCGTACAAATAATAAAACCTGTTTGCCTAATAACAACATATTTTGTGACAATACCCATGATAATCCAGCAATAATGGCATTGACAATAAACCAGATTAGAACGGGAGCTACTTCTGCATATTTGCTACTAAAGAACAAAACAATCACAGGTTTAGCTAATAATGGCACCAAAATTAAGGCACTGATACTGATTAATCCAATAACCGCTAACACCGATTTAATCCGATTAAGTTTATTTAATAATCCTGAATAATAATAATCGGCTAACATATTGATAAATTTAGTCAGTAAACTATCAAAGGCAATACACACTGTATATAAACCCAAGGTATAATTACCTAAGAAAGAAACCACTAAAAATTTATCAAGACTGGTGGTAGTCGCACCAAAAATTTGTAATAGATTTTGTTTAAACCAAGTGGTAAAGAAAAATTTTGGATTGATTTTCTCGATCTTATTGCGTTGACTAAAATCTTTATCCATTTGATATAAATAAATTAAACAGAAAATAGCCTGAATAGCACTGTATAGCGTTAACAAATAAAGGGCAATTTTTAATGGTTGTTCTTGCCATAACGCATAAGTTACGCCATAAACCAATACTAATAAAATCGGTTGCTGTAAGGTTAAACGCCGATAAACGATCATTTTGGGATCGATTTTACTCTTTTCTAGCGTAATGGTTAATATTGCCGTCAATAACACATTGATAATAAATAAGGCGTAATAATTTGTTACATCAAATAAAAAAACGGCAATACCAGCCACAATAATCGCAAAGGCTAAGAATAAAATAAAATAGCGTTGCCAATGTTGGTATTGTCGATGTCGCATACTCAAGGCAAAAGCGAATCCAACACCACCCGTTGCTAATGTCACCACATAGGAAACTGATGTTACAAATAACTGATGTAAACCGCGATCTTGTACCGATAATAGGCGAGCTAAGATAAAAGAGCTAACCAAGGTCAACCCCATACTGAATACCGTTACCGCAATGAGTTTAATAAAATGATTATTTTTCATAGAGCGTTGTGTAATCTATGTCTTTTGTCCATTGCTGATAATAACCTGAATTTTTACCATAGGAATTATCACACACTTGATTTGGAATACCCAATAAACAAGAAAAAATATGTCCATGTAATCGGCTGGTGATCACATTATCATAGCTTAAAAAAATCCTTTGACAGCGTTCGATCACGTTTAACGCATGTTGATACCATAGATCGTTAATTTTATTTTTCATAAACGCTAAATGAAATTTATTGGCGATTTTGGAAAAACGACTACACCATAATTCAAATTTCAAATCACTTGGTAATAAAATATCTTCCCAATCTTTCACGTTATCTAGGTTAGCTAATTGAGCTTGAATTTCTGTTTCAATATAGCTTTTTTCAATATCTTTGCGTAAAAAATAGAGTGTTTTTTGCACCGCACTTTGGTGCAAACTGCGGTCTTTTTGTGGCAAGTTTCCGTAAAGCTGATGAGCCATATCAGGCGACAAATAACTATTCTTCGAAAAATGACCTTGCATTAATTGAAAGGTTTTACTATCACGTGCAAATAAATGCAGATCAGAATGAGAGGAAAATAATTCTGCGGCTGCCAACATGGCTTTTTCATCGGAAAAATGAGCGGTTTGTGGCAATAAAATGATCCGATTATGCGGAAATTCTCGCACAATATCTTCTCGCATTTGTTGAATGAGCGGATACAAATCCCCAAAATTTCCACCGCCATGACACAAAATCGTGGTATTCGGTTGAATATATTTTTTGACTTCATGAATATCAAAAGCCTGCAATGAGCGTCTTAAACGAATCTTGATGTGATAATCTTTGAAAAATTGTTCCGTGCCAGCATAGATTAATAAATCCCCGACATTTAAATGTAACGGATAATCAAAATACAGCACGTCATTTTTATCTATGATTAAGCTGTTAATTTGTTGTAATTTTTGTTTTAATGATTGTAAGACTGCATTCATTCCTAAAGACGTTCCATAGCTAAGTAAAAAGATTAACAAGTTTTCATCATAGCATTTTTCAACGGCTTTGACAGCGTTTTAATGATTGAGTTTCGTTTAATTTTCGGGAATAATAACCGCACTTTTTATTGAGAAAAATACTATGTTTGAACTAACCAAATTGATTACAGCTCTCATCTTACCGCCAGCGAATGTGATTATTTTGGCGATTTTTGCTTTATTCTGTCTATTATTTCGTTGTCCTAAACTGGCTTTTTTTAGTGCTTTATTGGCTATCATTACTTTGTACATTGTTAGCTTGCCTTATACAGCACAAAAACTCAGTGACAGCTTAACCACAAAAGATAACTTAAGCGTAGAAGATTATCGCCAAGCTCAGGCTATTGTGGTGTTAGGCGGTGGTTTGCGTGATAGCAGTGAATTGTATAATAGTTTAACTGTACCAGGTTTGGTATTAGAGCGGATGCGATACGCTGCCTATTTACATAAAGAAACCGAACTGCCGATTTTAATTAGTGGTGCTAGCCCGAACGGCAATTCCGAAGCTAAAGTTATCGCACAAGAATTTTTTACTTTTTTCGGTGTGCAACCAAAATGGCTAGAAGAAAAAGCATTAAATACGGTTGAAAATGCAAAATATAGCCATGAAATTCTTGAACGTGAAGGGATTTCAAAAATTATTCTAATTACTAATCAATGGCACATGCAACGATCAAAATTACTGTTTGAAAAAGAGGGATTTACCGTATTACCTGCGAGTGTAGGTAATGGTATAACACCTGAAAGCTATGATTTAAACTATATGCACTTTGTTCCACAAGCTGGGGCGATGGGTGCCAATATGCAATTATTAAAAGAATGGATCGGTTACTGGAAAGAGAAATTTTAATATGAAAATCAAATCCATTCAGTTACCTAAACAACCGTTGGTAGCGTTAAATAACATTAATGTGACGTTCTCACAAAAAGTCGCTTTACAAAATATTAATTTACGCATTTATCCTAACTCGGTGATGACTATTGTGGGTCCGAACGGTGGGGGAAAATCTACTTTATTAAAGGTATTACTTAAATTATTAACGCCGACTAGTGGTGATGTGGTTTATAGTAAAAATCTACGTATTGGCTATGTGCCACAAAAAATCCATTTAGATCCAAGTTTACCAATAACAGTGGAAAAATTTTTATCGTTGAAAAAAGGCATTACCAAAAACGATATGCAACAGGCATTGGAATTGCTGTCAGTTTCGCATTTAATCAAAAATAGTATGCAAAAGCTGTCTGGTGGTGAAATGCAACGGGTGTTGATCGCTCGTGCTATTCTGAACAAACCCAATTTGTTAGTGCTAGATGAACCTACTCAAGGTGTCGATATTAACGGTCAAGTAGAACTGTATCAGTTGATTAAACAAACTCGCGAAAAATTAAATTGTGCCATTCTAATGGTTTCTCATGATTTACATATCGTGATGGCTGATACCAATGAAGTCTTATGCGTTAATCATCATATTTGTTGTGCTGGCACACCTGAAGCCGTATCTAATGATCCTAAATTTATTCATTTTTTTGGTGATCAATTTGCTAAAAATATTGCCGTTTATACACATCATCATAACCACCAACACAATATTCACGGTGATGTCTGTTGTCAGGATGATCAGACTTGTGCAGAACATAATAAATAAGGAAAGATATGTTTGAAATTATTTTCCCAGCTTGGCTTGCTGGTATTTTATTGTCGTTTATTACTGCACCTTTAGGGGCATTTGTGGTGTGGCGGAAAATGGCATATTTTGGCGATACCCTTTCTCACTCTGCCCTGCTCGGGGTGGCATTAGGGATTTTCTTCCAAATTAATCCTTACATTGCCATTTTAACGCTCACCCTGATTTTAGCCATTACGATGGTTTGGTTAGAAAATAATACCCAATTTTCGGTGGACACTTTGCTCGGCATTATTGCTCATAGCTGTCTTTCCCTTGGGGTGATTACCGTACAATTATTACAAAATGTACGTGTAGATTTAATGGGGTATTTGTTTGGTGATTTACTGGCAATAAACTTTGATGATCTCATTTATATTGGGGTTGGCGTTGCTGTGGTATTAAGTCTATTACTCTATTTTTGGCGACCACTGATTTCAATTACTGTTAGCCCTGAACTGGCTCAAGTGGAAGGTATTAATGTAAAAAGAATGCGATTTATTTTAATGATTTTAACCGCACTTACTATCGCATTAAGTATGACATTTGTCGGGGCATTAATTATTACTTCATTATTGATTATTCCAGCAGCCACCGCCAGACGTTTTGCTCGTACGCCAGAAAGCATGGCAATAATTGCGGTAATCATTAGTATGATTGCGGTGAGTTTGGGATTAACTCTTTCCGCATTGTATAATACGGCATCGGGACCATCGGTAGTAGTTGCATCAAGTGTACTGTTTTTATTTTCACTACTTAAAAAAGAAAACAGTTAAAATGAGTAATATTTCTATGCTAGAATGAGTTTATCGACTAGGGCAAGTTTAGAATTTATTAGGTAAATTAATGTCAACCGAACAAGAAAAAAATCCTTCAACAGAACAAACGCCAGCAAAAATTCCTTTTAGCCAACGACATAAATGGAAATTATTTTTTGCTAAAGCCATTTTCAGTATAGGAATGCTTACGGTTTTTTATGGGGCTTATTTAGACTGGCAAATTCGTTCCAAAATGGATGGGCAAATTTGGCGTTTACCTGCCGAAGTATATAGCCGTATTGAGAGTGTTCGTTTGCAAGATAATCTAACCCTAAATGATGTTACACAATTATTACTCAATAACGATTATCGTCAAACCAGCTTTGTGGCTGCTCCTGGGGATTTTAAAATTGAAAATGATACAATTGTGTTATTACGTCGATCATTTCCGTTTCCTGATAAAATGGAACCACAACGGGTAATTCGTTTACGCTTTAGTGATGAGAAATTAACGGTTATCGAAGATTTAGTCAATCAAGTGACGATTGATGAATTTCGTTTAGCCCCCAAATTAGTGGCAATGTTGCAATCTGATAATGAAGAACGCCTAGCCATTCCATTACAAAATTATCCACGACTATTAATTGATACCCTAATTTTAACCGAAGATCGCCGTTTTTATGAACATCAAGGTGTCAGTCTTATCAGTATTGCTCGTGCTATGATCAGCAATATTCGTGCGGGTCAAACTGTACAAGGTGGAAGTACCCTAACGCAACAATTAGTCAAAAATTTATTTTTAACTAATGAACGTTCGATTACACGTAAAATTAACGAAGCCTTAATGGCTATTATGTTGGATTTACGCTACGACAAAAATACCATTTTAGAAACCTATCTTAATGAAATTTATCTTGGTCAAAATGGTGACACCCAAATTCACGGTTTTGAGCTGGCGAGCCATTTCTTTTTTGGTCGTCCAGTACGAGAAATCAGCTTAGATCAAATAGCTTTATTAGTCGGCATGGTAAAAGGTCCATCATTGTATAACCCTTGGCGTAATCCAACTAATGCGAAAGAACGCCGTAATGTTGTGTTAGGCTTAATGTTAGAACATAAAATGATCGACCAAGAATTATTTGATTTGTTAAGCCAACGTCCATTAGGCGTGCAAGAAAAAGGCTCGGTTACTCGCCCCTATCCTGCATTTATTCAAACATTGCAATCTGAATTACGCCAAAATTTGGGAGAAAATAAATCCTCCAGTTTATTGGGGGCAAGAATTTTCACTACCCTTGATGTTAAACAACAAGCCTACGCTGAACAAGCGGTTGTGGACGCTACACAAAAATTACAGTTGAAAGTGAAAAATCCACATTTACAATCTGCAATGGTCATCGCAGATTATCAAAAAGGTGAAATTAGAGCCATTGTTGGCGGATTACAAACCCAATATGCTGGCTTTAACCGTGCATTTATGGCAAAACGTCAAATCGGTTCTTTAGTTAAACCTTCCATTTATTTAACCGCACTTTCCGATCCTGATCGGTTTAGATTGAATAGTCCGATTAATAACCAACCAATTACCATTAATATAAAAGGTAGTCCAGCTTGGCAACCAAAAAACTATGACCATAAATATAGCGGATCAGTATTATTAATAGATGCGTTAACTCGTTCGCTGAATATTCCAACAGTTAATATTGGCATGAAAGTAGGATTAACCAAGGTGATTGAAACCCAGCAAGCGATGGGTTGGGATCAGGTTTCTATTCCCAAAGTTCCTGCTATGTTATTAGGATCCTATAGTATTTCACCCTATGATGTAACAAAATTATTCCAAGTGATTGCGAATAATGGTGGCAAAATTCCATTAAGCACTATTAACACTATTACTGACCGTCAAGGTGAAGTGATTTACCAACATCAAACTGAACCTGAGCAAGTTGTACCAAGCCAAGCAACAGTACAAACTTTATATGCTATGCAACAAGTGGTAGAGCGTGGCACGGCTCGTAGTTTACAAAATGATTTTGCCCGCTTACATCTTGCAGGAAAAACAGGCACAACCAATGATGCTCGTGATACTTGGTATGTGGGTATTGATGGAGAAAACGTAGCAACTGTTTGGTTAGGACGTGACGACAATGGCGAAACGGGTTTAACTGGTGCAAGTGGTGCATTGGAAATTTATAAGAATTACTTACAACGTGCTGAAGTCAGCCCATTAGAACTGAAAAAAGTAGATGGAATTAAATGGGTAGGGATTAATAGCTATGGTAGTTGGAACTGCTACAGCCCTGCACGGAATATTCCTGTTTGGGCAAATAAAGGGCAGGATTTCTGTGCTTCATCAACAATAGATCCAACTATTTTACTATCGACCCCACGTAAAACGCCTGCACCTGTTGAAGATGCCAAACCTGCTGGTTAAATAATAGCGAACAAAAAAGTGCGGTGTATTTTGATTGAAAAATCATCAAAAATCCACCGCACTTTATGCTAATTAGCTAAAAACTAAATCGCCCAACCACAAGCATAAAATGCTACTAAAGCAATCGCAATTAACACTGTGCCAATATTGAGTTTTTTGAACTCGCCAGATACTACTCGACCGATCACTAATGCAGCAAAACCAAGCATAATCCCAGTCACGATATTGGCGGTTAGCACAATAAATACCGCACAAATTAAACCACTCATTGCACCGACAAAATCAGTAAAATCTAATTTACTCACATTGCTTAACATTAACAAGCCTACGTACATTAAGGCTGGTGCCGTTGCATAGTTCGGCACTAAAAACGCTAACGGTTGGAAAAATAACATTAACAGGAATAATACGCCGACCACAATGGCGGTGATCCCCGTTTTTCCACCAGCTGCTGTTCCCGCCGCCGATTCAATATATACTGCCGCAGGTGCTGTACCGAAAATACCCGAGAATAAACTACTCACAGAATCCGATGTTAATGCTTTACCGCCATTAATAATTTGTCCATCTTTATCTAACAAATTACCTTGCCCAGCTACCGCACGAATAGTTCCAGTGGCATCAAATACCGCGGTCATCACCAAGGCAAAAACCACGGGTAAAATCGCAGGTTGCAATGCACCCATAATATCTAATTGTAAGAATAAAGACTGTTCGCCAAAGCTCGGCATTTTAAACACTTCACCTGAGAATTTCACATTCGGATCGAAAATTAAGCCGATAATAGTAATCGCAATAATCACCCAAAGAATTGCACCTTTTACTTTCATTTTCTCTAAGCCAACAATCAACGCCAAGCCGATTAATGACATCAATACAGGGAAAGAGGTAAATTCACCTAATTTAACTAAGGTTCCGTTTGGATTCGATACCACAATACCTACGCCACTAGTCGCAATTAAGAGTAAAAATAAACCGATACCAATCCCTGCACCATGAGCAATACTGGACGGAAGATTACGTAAAATCCAAGAACGAATGCCTGTGGCAGAAATTAAAGTAAACACTGCCCCCATTAGGAACACTGCTCCCAAGGCGACAGGAATACTCACCTGCTGCCCGATAACTAAACTAAATGCCGTAAATGCGGTTAATGAAATAGCACAACCAATCGCCATTGGAGCATTTGCCCATAAGCCAATTAAGATTGAACCTAAACCAGAAACTAAGCAGGTGGCAATAAATACACTTTCTGCTGGAAAACCAGCCTGACTAAGCATATTTGGCACCACAATAACTGAATAAACCATCGCCAAAAAGGTGGTAAGTCCTGCGATAATTTCTTGACGAATATTTGAACCACGAGCAGAAAGCTCGAACTGTTGTTCTAAAGACATAAAACTTCCTAAATGAGTTAAGTTGGAAAAAAGCGTATTCTACCTGAAAGCACAAAATAGTAAACGTTTGCGTAAAATATTTTTATCTGCAAATTAAGTTGGTTATCTCCAGTAAAATCGTAGCTTCTATGGGTGTGTTAAATATTTTCCAAAATTAAACCGCACTTTTTTATTATTTTCTATAAATAATGCGTAAAAATAGCAAAATGGTATAAAAATTTCTTACAAAAATAAAAATTCTCGTTAGAATGACGGTACTTTTTTATCATTTATTTTTACTTAACTTAAGGAAAGCTATATGAGAAGTAAAACCTTTGGTAGTGCATTAATTGTTGCTGGCACAACAATCGGTGCGGGTATGGTGTCAATGCCATTAACATCAGCTGGAATGGGTTTTGGCTATACCGTGGCATTGTTAGTGATGCTTTGGATATTATTATGTTATAGTGCATTACTATTTGTGGAAGTTTATCAAAAAGCAGAACGCCAAGATGCGGGAATCGCTACCCTAGCCGAACAATATTTTGGTATGACTGGTCGAGTGTTAGCTACTTTGGCGTTAGTCATTTTTATGTACGCTATTCTCACCGTTTATGTATTAATGAGTAGCGATTTAATCTCCACCGTGTTGCCTGCTTTAACCGAATATGGTACAGCGATTTCAGTTATCTTTACGGTATTTTTTGCTATTTTTATTATTGCAGGCACAGGACATGTTGATATTGCCACTCGCCTACTATTTATTGCCAAATTAGCTGCATTTGTCGTGTTATTATTCCTCATGCTCCCTAAAGTGACGATGGATAATCTGATGGCAATCCCATTAGATAAAGCATTATTAATTTCGGCTAGTCCATTTTTCTTTACATCTTTTGGTTTCCATGTGGTCATTCCAAGTATCAACCGATATTTAGAAGGTAATGTTGCCCGTTTAAGAACCTCTATTATTGTGGGAACAGGGTTGCCTTTAGCACTCTATATTATGTGGCAAATGTCAACTCATGGCGTATTGACACAATCTGAATTTGTACAAATTCTTAATCAAGAACCCACATTAGGCGGATTAATCAAAGCGGTAACGCATATCACGGGCAGCCATTTTATCGGTTGGTCGGTACGTTTATTCTCATTATTTGCCTTGATCACATCTTTCTTAGGCGTTGCACTCGCCTTATTTGATTGTTTAGATGACTTACTAAAACGTGTAAAGATTAGATCTAACCGTCTATCATTAGGCTTATTAACCTTTGTGCCTGTGTTATTCTTCGCTTTGTTCTATAATGATTTCTTATCCGTATTAGCTTTTGCTGGACAAATGTTTACATTCTACGGTTTAGTATTACCTGTGGGTATGGTGTGGCGTGCAAGAAAACGTTATCCAGAGATGCCTTATCGAGTCATCGGTGGCAACATTTCTTTACTCATTGCTTTATTACTTGGTGTGTTAATTATTAATGTTCCATTCTTAATTCAGGCAGGTTATTTACCGAATGTCATCGGTTAGCATTAAATTATAAAGTGTATGAGAATACACCTTTGAATAGTACAAGTGCGGTGAAAAATAATGATTTTTTCACCGCACTTTTGTCCACGATACCTGATCTTATTGAGCGACTTGTTTTGCCAAAGCAAAATTACCTAAAGTAGCCGAACCATTTTCCGCTACCGCAGGGATAACAATATATTCATTCAAATCAGGTACTGGCACATAGCCATTTAACAGTTCAGCAAATTGCTGGCGAACGCGTTGCAACATGTGATGTTGAGCCATGACACCACCGCCAAATACAATCACTTGTGGACGATATAATAGGGTCGCTTGTAAGGCAGCTTGTGCAATATAATAGGCTTGAATATCCCAAATATCAGAATCTTGAGCAATTAATTCGCCACGAATACCAGAACGAGCTTCTAACGATGGACCAGCAGACAAACCCTCTAAACAATTTTTATGGAAAGGACAGGTACCGTAAAAACCTTTAGCTTGATCTTGTGGATGTAACGCCACTAAAACATGACCTGCTTCGGTATGACCAATCCCCCCAACAAATTCACCATGTTGAATAGCACCCGCACCAATGCCTGTGCCAATCGTATAATAAACCAAACTCGTTACATTTTTACGAACAAGGATTTCACCAAAAGCAGATGAATTAACATCTGTGGTAAAATAAAAAGGGACATTAACCGATTTCTTAATGGTTCCTACTAAATCTACATTTGCCCAGTTTGGTTTTGGTGTGGTAGTAATATAACCGTAGGTTGGTGAATTTTTATCAATATCAATCGGACCAAATGAACCAATCCCAATACCTTGTAAACGATCTGCATAACGTTGGAAAAAAGCGACTGTTTGAGCGAGAGTTTCATCTGGTGTTGTAGTTGGAAATTGTACTTTTTCCACTACATTAAACTGCTCATCCCCCACTGCACAAATAAATTTTGTGCCGCCAGCTTCAAGGCTGCCATATAATTTTGTCATAATTAATTCTCTTTATTCTACTGTTACAAATAACGTAGGGGCGAACCCATTTGTTCGCCCGCAAATTATACTTGATTAATCAATGGGCAGACATATCGATCCAACCCTACAAATTAATGTTATTTTACTACTTTCAAGAAATTATCACCATGGGCAACATTTCCTTGAGCAATACCTTTGACTGCACTAAATTGATCTGTATTGGTAATAATCAACACTGTAGTGTGATCGAATCCAGCTGCCGCAATTTTAGCTAAATCAAAGTTGGCTAAAGGCGTACCCGCTTTTACTTTATCACCTACTTTTACCAATGGCTCAAAACCGTCACCTTTCATTTTTACCGTATCAATACCGATATGGATTAAAATTTCTGTGCCATTGGTTGTTTTTAAACCATAAGCATGACCCGTACCATGAACAATTTCAACCACCGCATCGGCTGGAGCATAAGCCACGCCTTCGGTTGGTTTCACCGCTAGACCATCGCCCATTACGCCAGATGAAAAAACAGGATCATTCACATTTTCTAAAGCAACAATTTCACCTGTCATTGGAGCAAGTAAGATTTCCTCTACAGGTTTACTTGCCACCGCTGCAGGGGGTTCAACTGCGGTGTTTTTTTCTTCTGTTTTTGGTTCAACTTTTTTCTCTGTCGGCTTTTCATCTTCATAGCCAAACATATAGGTCAATGCAAAGGCTACGGCTGTGGTTGACAACACCATGATGATATAAGACAGAATTTGCCCATTAAGATAAAGTAATGAACCTGGAATAATGGTAATACCAAAGCCCGTACCTGCAAGCCCTAAAATGGAAGCTAAACAACCACCAAATGCCCCTGCAATTAAACCCATAATAAATGGTTTACCATAGCGTAAATTAACCCCGAAGATCGCAGGTTCAGTAATTCCTAACCCTGCAGAAAGGGCGGCTGGATAAGCCAAGGCTTTTAATTTCAAGGATTTGGTTTTGAAACCTACAGCTAAGGTTGCCCCTGCTTGAGCTGTCATCGCTGCTGTGATAATCGCATTAAATGGATCTTGTCCGTCTGCAGCAATAAGTTGAGATTCAAGCAAGTTGAAAATATGATGTACGCCAGTAACAACGATGACTTGATGCACCCCACCAATAATCAATCCTGAAATACCATAAGGCAAGGCTAATAAGAATTTGGTGCCTGCTAATACATAGTTTTCCACAGTATGGAAAATCGGACCAATCACCAATAAGGCTAAAATAGACATCACTAAAAACGTGGTAAATGGCACCACTAATAATGCTAATACATCAGGTACTCTTTTGCTAAACCATTGCTCAAATTTCGCTCCAATTAGCCCCACAAAAAACGCTGGTAAAACAGAGTTTTGATAACCAACCACAGGAATAAAATCAAAGAAGTAAATCGGTTCAGCACCACCAGAAGCAACAGCCCACGCATTTGGTAAAGCAGGACTTACCATCATTAACCCTAAAACTAACCCAATCACAGGATTGCCACCGAATACACGGAAAGCCGACCAACAAATTAATGCAGGGAAGAAAATAAAGGCAGTGTCTGTTAATACTTGGGTATAAATATAGAAATGTGAAGCAGAAAAAGCAGCGGAGGTTGTACCGAAAAGGCTCAAGATCGCATCATTGTTAATGGCTCCACGCACCCCCATAAATAAACCTGTTGCAACGATTGCTGGTAACAATGGCACGAAAACATCACCAAAAGTACGAATCGCACGTTTAAACCAATGCCCTTGTGGTTGAGCTGGTGCAGCAGTTTGTGTCGTTTGGTTTGAACCACCATTTAATGCCACCACTTCCGCATAAATTTTGTTTACTGTCCCTGTCCCCAAAATAATTTGATATTGTCCTGAATTAAAGAATGCTCCTTTGACTTTATCCAAGTCTTCGATAGTATCTTTATCAATTTTTGACTCATCTTTTACCATAATACGTAAACGAGTCGCACAATGTGCAAAACTTTGCACGTTGTCAAAGCCTCCAATGGCTTCGACAATTTTCTTTGCAATTTCTGTATCATTCATCATTGCAAAATCTCCATAAGATAAGGGTTAATAAACTTCGCTCACTTTATCATTTTTTGCTGACAAATTAAACGAATATTTATTCGGTTTATCCTGTCAAATATTGCTTTTTCAAAAGCTAAATATTCGGTACTATACAAGGAAATATCATCATTGGAGAGAATTATGGCATTTACTACAGAACAACGTTATCGTGCTTATGCTGACTGGTCAGCGGAGTATATCGAAAAAATTAAAAAAAACACCGCACTTTCACCGTGGCGAACACATTTCCATATTGAAACTCCACACGGCTTACTCAACGATCCGAACGGTTTTTCCTATTTTAATGGTAAATTCACCTTGTTTTACCAATATTTTCCTTTCGGTGCCGCTCATGGCTTAAAATCTTGGGTACACACGGAAAGCACTGATCTTGTGCATTTCAAAGAAACTGGCACCGTCATGTATCCCGATACCCCTTTAGATAGTCATGGTGCTTACTCAGGTTCCGCCATGCAATTCGGTGATAAATTATTTCTCTTTTACACGGGCAATGTACGTGATGAAAATTGGGTGCGTCACCCTTATCAAATTGGGGCGTTAATGGATCAGAAAGGCAACATTAAAAAGCTCAATAAAATACTCATTGAGCAACCTGATGATGTTACCGATCATTTCCGTGACCCTCAAATTTTTGATTACCAAGGACAATATTATGCCATTGTGGGCGGTCAAAATTTAACGAAAAAAGGCATTATCAAACTCTACAAAGCACGTAATAATGACTACCAGCAATGGGATTACGTCAATGATCTTGATTTTGCCAATGATAACACTGCCTATATGATGGAATGCCCGAATATTGTTTTTGTCGCTGACAAGCCAGTCTTAATCTATTGTCCGCAAGGCTTAGATAAGTCCGTGTTGGATTATCAAAATATTTATCCAAATATGTTCAAAATCGGCGATAATCTTGATGTAGAACAAGCAAAACTCATCAATCCTACCCCATTACAACAATTAGATTACGGCTTTGAATGTTATGCGACACAAGCCTTTAATGCACCTGATGGTCGAGCCTTATGTATCAGTTGGCTAGCCTTGCCAGATATGGAATATCCAACGGATAAATATGATTATCAAGGCTGCCTTTCTTTAGTTAAACAGCTTTCTATTAAGAATGGCAAATTATGTCAAAACCCTGTGGCAGGCATGGTGAATTTGAGAACCACCCAAGCTACTTTTGCAGAACGCCAACACACCAATAATATTTACGAATTAGAACTCAATTTCGCACCAAACATTCGTCACGAAATAGTATTAATGGCGGATAAAAATGGTAACGGATTAACTATTATCGTTGACACCACGAAAGGTGAAGTCATTGTAGATCGCTCAAACTGCGGTGAAAAATTTGCAGAAAAATTTGGTACCGTTCGCTCTTGTCAAATTGAAAAACAAGCAACTACGGCTCGTATTTTTATAGATAAATCAGTGTTTGAAATCTTTATCAATGGCGGTGAAAAGGTCTTTTCTGGACGTGTTTTCCCCAATGCAGAGCAAACTGGAATTACCATTAAACAAGGCAATCCAACGGGCTATTTCTATCAACTATAATATAGATCTGAGTATAGGGTGCATTTTACTTGCACCCTTATATCCTGATTAAAATTTATCTTTATCTTGTCTAAACTTAATAAATTGTGGTAAATCTTCTGCCTGCAAAAATGGATTAATTTCCTTTTCTAACAATAAAGTCGTTGGCATACTCGGCAACCCTTGTTTTCTCAAGGATTCAACCAAAACTTTATGCTTTTGCACCGCACTTTTATCTTCTAATACGGTTTCTGCAAACGCTAAATTCGCTAAGGTATATTCGTGTCCAGCACAAATCAACGTATCATCAGGCAAGGCTTTTAAGCGTTGAATAGATTCAAACATCTGCTGATAATCCCCCGTAAACACTCGACCACAACCCGCTGAAAATAAACAATCACCACAAAATAAATGACCGTCAACCAAAAAACTCACATGATTTGTCGTATGCCCTCCCGTTGGAATGACTTCAATGTGATAATCATTTAATTCAATTTTCCCCCTATCCACTACTTGCGTTAAGCCCAAATACGCACATTCAGTTGGACCAATAATCGGCACATCAGGAAAATAGCGTTTAAATTCTGTCACACCAGCAACATGGTCATTATGGTTATGGGTTAAGAAAAGTGCGGTAATTTTATAGGGATTTTGTTCAAAAAATGATAAGATAGGCTTAATTTCAGGAATATCGATCACAATTATCGATAAATTATCTCGTGAATAAAGCCAAATATAGTTATCATTACGGGCAGGAATTGCTTTTAACATTGTTTCTCTCTCTAAGGTTGAATATGGCACAAATACGTTGGCAAGCGAAATCAGCGAAAGCGTTTAAATTACCGTCTAGTTGGCAACAATTACCAAAAGGCGAACAATATTGCGAAACGCTTGGGGATTATTTTGCCAAATTTTCGCCCTTAATAACAGGAAAACAATTAGTTCGCCTAGGTGGATTAAGTGCCGAGCTAGAATGTAAAATGTCACTTCCCTATCATTTTGTGCTAAGTCCCGAAATAAATAGTCATTTAACCGCATTATCTAACCGAAACAGCTATTCTCTAATTCAAGGGGATTTGGTTGAATTGCCTTTTGAAAGCCAATCCGTAGATGTTTGTATATCCGCCAACACTCTCAATTTTATGCAAGATCCGCATCAACTGTTACGGGAAATTCAACGAATTTTAACCGATGATGGTTATTTGTTTTTGTCAATTTTCAACCCTTTTAGCGGATTACTGTTCAAACAAAAAATAAATCAACCTCAAAATCCAGCGTTACCGTTCCGCCATTTTTTGCCTTGTCGTATTATTGACTGGTTACATTTACTCAATTTTGAAATTATTCAACAACAAACTTTAGCCAATCTGTTTGCGATTGTGGCAAAAAAACAAACCTATCCATTGAGTTTGCAACCACAAAAACAGCGATTTGATCCAAGCAATATTTTTCAGGGTGAGCCAGTGGGAGCATTTCGAGAAGTGGAAAAACATGAGATATAAGGTGCAAAAGAATGCACCTTAATTCTATCTATTGCCCAAACACCAACACATTCGCAAATCCTTGCTCTTTCAAATACAACGCCTGCAATTTGCTCATTACTCCACGTTCGCAATACAGTACATAATTTTTACTTTGGTCAAGATTACCAAATTGTGAACTAAGTTTATAAAATGGCATTAATTGTATGGTTTTGCCGTCTAATACCAGCGGTTTTTCATCGATTTCTTCTGGACTACGAATATCTAAAATCACGTCATTTTCGCCTAACACAGAAACGGTATCCACTTGCACCACATCTTTTTCGGTTTGCTCGGCAATTTGACGAATATCTAAATATTGTGCATTTTGCACCGCACTTTCTAATACGTTGAAATCAAAATTTTGTTCTTCGGCTTCAATTTTTTCCCGAATCGCTTTTACCGTTGGATTTTTAGAAATTACCCCACAAAATTCAGGCATAGATTTTGCAATATCGTCCGTGCCGATCTGTTTTGCCATGGCAATAATTTGCTCTTTATCGTGCGTAATCAGTGGACGCAATACCAATGTAGAACTTGCTTCATCAATCAAACGTAAATTAGTCAGCGTTTGGCTCGACACCTGCCCTAAGGCTTCCCCCGTAACAATCGCTTCAATAGCAAAGCATTCAGCAACTCGGCTGGCGGCTCGCACCATCATGCGTTTTAACACCACGCCCATTTGCCCGTTATCCACTTTTTCCAAAATCTCGCCCACAACTTGCTCAAAATTAATCGCAACAAAGCGTACCTTATGAGAACTGCTATAACGCTGCCAAATATGATACGCCATTTGTTTCACGCCAATTTCGTGTGCTGCACCGCCAAGGTTGAAAAAGCAATAATGCACACGACTACCACGGCGAATCAGCATATAGCTAGACACACCCGAATCAAAACCGCCCGAAATCAAAGAAAGCACATCTTCTTGCGTGCCGATTGGATAACCGCCAATGCCAGCAAAGCGTTGTTTAATAAAGATTAATTTGTCATTTTCCACTTCAATTCGCACGGTCACATCAGGATTTTTCAATTTCACTTTGGCAGTTTCAATATGTTGATTTAACCCACCACCCACATAACGCTCAATTTCTAGCGAACTAAAGGAATGTTGCCCACGGCGTTTGGCTCGTACGCAAAAAGTTTTGCCATTTAGGCTGTCGCCCACTTGTTGCAAAGTTTGCTCAAAAATATTGTGCAGATCGGTAAAGGGTTTTTCTTCCACTTCAAGAAAATGATGAATCCCTGGAATTCGCCCAATTAGCTCAATTAACTGCGGTCGAAATTCTTCATTTTTTGACCGCACTTCAATAAAATCCCAATGACGAACCACCGCCAAGGTATCATCGTGCTTGCTTAACACTTGGCGAATATTGCTAGTTAAAATCTTAATAAACCGATTACGCACGCTGTCGCTTTTAATCATGATTTCAGGGAAAAGTTTGATGATAAATTTCATTGGATTGCTCTTTAAATTAAAAAATTTCGGGCATTATACAGGAAATTTTTATATTCGGGAAAAATCAAGTAGAATACTGCTACGCAAAGCCGTTCATTCAAAGGGGACATCGTGGAAAAACAAGCACTACGAGAGCTGATTCAATTCGGTGAGAAAATCAATGTGGAATTTAAAGCATCGCAAAATGCGTTGACAAAAGATATTTTTGATACGATTTGTGCTTTCAATAATCGCATTGGTGGGCATATTTTTCTTGGGGTGAACGATCAAAAAGTGATTGTAGGGGTAAATCAGGACAAGCAAGATAAAATCATTAAAGAACTCACTACGGCGATCAACAATCCACAAAAAATTTACCCACCTTTATATTTAACCCCTGTGCCGATAGAAATAGAGGGTAAAACCATTATTTATCTGCGAGTACCTGAAGGAACGCAAGTCTGTCGGCATAATGGGCGAATTTGGGATCGCTCATTTGAAGGCGATATTAATATTACCGATCAAGCGGAACAGGTTTACAAACTCTACACTCGCAAGCAAGGCAGTTATTTTGTCAATAAAGTTTATCCAAATTTACCCCTTGATTTGCTTGATCAAGCAGTAATTGAAAAAGCTCGAAAAATGGCATTAGGACGAAATCAACATCACGCTTGGGGCGAAATGAACAATGAAGAAATGCTACGCAGTGCGAATTTGATTTTGATCGATCCTGAAACCAATAAAGAAGGGATTACGCTGGCAGCGATTTTGCTGTTTGGTAAGGAAAATGCGATTATGTCCGTCTTACCACAACATAAAACAGATGCTATTTTTCGGGTAGAAAATAAGGATCGTTATGATGATCGCGATGTCATTACGACAAATTTAATTGATAGCTATCAACGGCTTATTCAATTTGGGCAAAAACATTTAAATGATCTGTTTGTGTTAGACGGTATTTTTAATGTGAGTGCCAGAGATCGCATTTTGCGAGAAATTGTGTCAAACACGCTTGCTCACCGTGACTATTCAGGTGGTTTTCCTGCCAAAATGATTATTGAAGAAGATAAAATTACTATTGAAAACAGCAATCTCCCGCACGGTATTGGTACATTAGATTTACAGCGTTTTGAACCTTTTCCAAAAAATCCGACTATTTCAAAAGTATTTCGAGAAATTGGCTTGGCAGATGAATTAGGCTCTGGAATGCGGAATACCTATAAATATACCCAACTTTATTCGCAATCTAAACCCACTTTTACTGAGGGGGAAATATTTAAAATTGAAATTCCGTTGCAACCCATAGCGACCCATAAAGTCGGAAAAAATGCTGAATTGCAAGATGTCGCTCGAGATGTCCCTCGAAATGTCCCTCAAGATGTCGCTCGAGATGTCCCTCGAAATGTCCCTCAATATATGCTTCAAGAAAATGGGATAAATAAAGAAAAAACGATATTATTTATTAAAGAAAAAATACGTCATAATCCTAAAATTACTCGGCAGACCATTGCTACCGAACTCGGATTAAGTTACAAAACCATAGGGCGTTATATTAGTGAAATAAGTGAACTAAATTATGTTGGACGTGGTAAACACGGTCATTGGGAATTAAAAGAATAACCCACTTAATTATTTTCTTGTAAAATAATTAAACTTTAGCAAATAACAGGAATAAAAAATGGCACGTAAACCAAAAGAAGCAGAAAATGAATTAGATTTTGAAAGCACGCTTGCTCAATTAGAACAGGTGGTTAATCAATTAGAAAGTGGTGATTTGCCTTTAGAAGAGGCGTTAAAAACCTTTGAAAGAGGCGTAAATCTGGCGAAACAGGGACAACAACGGTTACAACAAGCTGAACAACGAATTCAGATTTTATTACACAAAAATGCCACCGCAGAACTCAGTGATTATGAGCAAGGACAGCAAGATGACGGTTTATAATTTTAAGCAAGATTTAGCCGATATTCAGCAACGCATTAACGATTTTATGCTGGTACAATTTGATGAAATTGATTGCTCTCCCTCACCTTTAGCCGATGCAATGAAATACGGTTTATTGCTTGGTGGCAAGCGGATTCGTCCGTTTTTAGTCTATGCCACTGGGCGAATGCTCGGGGCAGAGATGACAGCGTTAGATTATGCGGCGGCGGCATTGGAATGTATTCATGCTTATTCTTTGATTCACGATGATTTACCCGCTATGGATAATGATGATTTAAGACGCGGACAGCCGACTTGCCATATTGCCTTTGATCACGCCACCGCCATTTTGGCAGGCGATGCCTTACAAGCCTTTGCCTTTGAAATTCTAACCAAAAACACCGCACTTTCTGTTGAACAGAAATTGGCATTAGTGCAGGTATTAAGCCGTGCATCTGGGGTGCAAGGAATGTGTTTAGGGCAAAGTTTAGATTTGCTGTCGGAGCATAAACAGGTGTCGTTAGCGGAATTAGAAACTATTCATCGCAATAAAACAGGGGCATTACTCTGTTGTGCAGTTACTATGGGTTTTATTTGTTCGCCTGAATTTGGTAATCAAAATTTGGCTCAACAGCTTGAAAACTATTCCAAAGCGATCGGACTGGCATTTCAAGTGCAAGATGATATTTTGGATATTGTGGGCGAACAAACAGAAATCGGTAAACCAGTGGGATCGGATTTGGATTTAGGTAAAAGCACTTATCCCAAACTGCTCGGACTTGATGGTGCAAAACAAAAAGCACACGAGTTATATCAAACTGCGGTGCAAAATCTGGCAGAAATGCCATTTGATACTACCGCTCTGTTATCTTTAGCGGAATTTGTAGTTAGCCGAAAAAGCTAGTAGAATACACCCAATTTTATCATTAACATTAAACCCATAACCTTATGACTGATTACTCGCTACTTTCACATATTAATTCACCTGATGATTTGCGTTCATTAAGCAAAGAACAACTCCCCCAAGTATGCAATGAATTACGCCAATATTTACTCGAAAGCGTGAGCCAAAGTAGTGGTCATTTAGCTTCTGGTTTAGGTTGTGTTGAGCTAACTGTGGCATTACATTACATATATAAAACCCCATTCGATCAATTAATTTGGGACGTAGGACATCAAGCCTATCCGCATAAAATTCTAACGGGTCGCCGTGAGCAAATGTCAACTATTCGCCAAAAAGACGGTTTACACCCTTTTCCGTGGCGTGAAGAAAGCGAATTTGATGTATTAAGCGTGGGACATTCTTCTACATCAATTAGTGCAGGTTTAGGTATTGCCATTGCCGCTGAAAAAGAAAATGCAGGGCGAAAAACGGTGTGTGTTATTGGGGATGGAGCCATCACAGCAGGTATGGCGTTTGAAGCCCTGAATCATGCAGGTGCTGTGCATACTGATATGTTAGTCATTTTAAATGATAATGAAATGTCCATTTCTAAAAATGTCGGGGCGTTGAATAATCATCTTGCACGTCTTTTTTCAGGCTCAATTTATTCTACGGTACGTGATAGTAGCAAGAAAATTTTAAATAAAGTTCCTACGATTAAAAACTTTATGAAAAAAACTGAAGAACACATGAAAGGTGTGATGTTCTCTCCCGAAAGTACCTTATTTGAAGAACTCGGTTTTAACTATATTGGTCCTATTGATGGACATAATATTGATGATTTAGTCGTTACTTTAAGTAATATGAGAGATCTTAAAGGTCCACAATTCTTGCACGTACGTACCAAAAAAGGCAAAGGATACGCCCCAGCGGAAAAAGATCCCATTGGTTATCATGGTGTACCAAAGTTCGACCCAAGCTGTTGCGAATTACCAAAATCCAGTAGTAAACCAACTTATTCCAAAATCTTTGGTGATTGGTTATGTGAAATGGCAGAAAAAGATGAAAAATTAGTAGGAATTACGCCTGCTATGCGTGAAGGTTCGGGCATGGTAGAATTTTCTGAACGTTTTCCCGAACAATATTTTGATGTTGCCATTGCGGAACAACATGCCGTGACGTTTGCGGCTGGCTTAGCAATAGGTGGTTATAAGCCTGTTGTTGCCATTTACTCTACTTTCTTGCAACGTGCCTACGATCAATTAATCCACGATGTCGCTATTCAAAATTTGCCCGTACTATTTGCTATTGACCGTGCGGGTATTGTGGGAGCGGACGGGCAAACTCATCAAGGGGCATTTGATTTAAGTTTTATGCGTTGTATTCCTAATATGATCATAATGACCCCAAGTGATGAAAACGAATGCCGTCAAATGCTCTACACGGGCTATCAATGTGGTCAGCCCGCTGCAGTGCGTTATCCTCGTGGTAATGCAGTTGGCGTGAAACTTGAACCATTACACGAATTAGTGATCGGGCAAGCAAAACCTGTTAAACAAGGGGAAAAAATTGCCATCTTGAATTTTGGCACATTATTACCGAATGCACTAGAAGCTGCAGAGAAACTTAATGCAACAGTGATTGATATGCGTTTTGTTAAACCATTAGATGTGGATTGTATTAAACAGATTGCCAAAACTCACGAGTTAATTGTAACCTTAGAAGAAAATGCCATTCAGGGTGGTGCAGGATCGGGGGTTGCAGAAGTATTAATTTCTCAACCAAAACCTACCGCACTTTTACAACTTGGTTTACCTGATAGATTCATTCCACAAGGCACACAACAGGAAATGTTGGTAGAATTAGGATTAGATGCAAAAGGGATTGAGGCACAAATTGGAGATTTTTTACAAAATCTAAAAAAAATCTGAACTAATTTAAAAATCTCTAGTCTGATTAATTGCTAGTGCACTGCTTATTGTGATCCTTAATATAGCAGTCGTTTTTTTCAAATCTTTTATTATGTAAAGACTTACCGCTATCCCTATTCGATAGCGGTTTTTTTCTTTTGTAAAAGTATTAAGAAATCACCCGAATTTTCACCGCACTTTCATCTGTTTTTTCAATTAAACGACCGACTGGTATCAATTCAATTCCTGCTTGTTGAGCCACATCAAAAACTTGTTGATGAACTTGCGGTTCAATAGCAATTAACAAACCACCCGAAGTTTGTGGATCGCATAAAATCGCTTTTTGCACATCGGTTAATGCTGACACTTTATGTCCATAACTCGCAAAATTGCGGTCTGTGCCACCTGGTGTACAACCTTGAGCAATATAATCCAATACGCCATCAAGGGTTTTAAGCTGATTAAATTGTACTTCTGCTTGTAAATCAGCCCCTTCGCACATTTCCAACAAATGCCCCAATAAGCCAAACCCTGTCACATCGGTCATGGCTTTTACACCATCAATTTTTGAAAATTCCGCGCCAATATTATTCAATTTCGTCATTGTCGCCGTGGCAAGCCCTTTATGTTGTTCCTGCAACTTACCTTTTTTCTCTGCCGTGGTCAAAATGCCAATTCCCAATGGTTTGGTTAAATAAAGCTGACAACCTGCTGTAGCCGAGGCGTTTTTCTTCACTTTTTCGGTGTCAATAATCCCCGTTACCGCCAAGCCAAAAATCGGTTCTGGTGCATCAATAGAATGACCGCCAGCTAAGGAAATCCCTGCTTGATGACACACAAAACGCCCACCATCGACTATTTTTTGTGCTACGTCCACAGGTAACAATTTCAACGGAAAACCTAAAATCGCAATCGCCATTATCGGTTTACCGCCCATGGCATAAATATCGCTGATTGCATTGGTCGCCGCAATACGTCCAAAATCAAAAGGATCGTCCACAATCGGCATAAAGAAATCTGTTGTACTAATTATACCTATACCATTACCAATATCATAAACAGCCGCATCATCTGCCGTATCATTACCCACCAACAAATGCGGATCAGCAAATCTTTCCAATTCCGACTGCAAAATATTTTGCAAATCTTTCGGTGAAATTTTACAACCACAGCCTGCCCCATGGCTGTATTGGGTTAGGCGAATATTTTCTGTTGATGTGTTTGTCATTGTGTATGTCCTTTTTTGTCACGAAATAATCAATGATTATACTGTAATTTTGCCAATTTAGTGTATTATAATTCCACAAAACACATTGATTTACAGTTTATTTATGCAAGCCAAGAAAAAACGCCCAACCCTACAAGATATTGCTAATCATCTCGGTATTACTAAAATGACCATCAGTCGCTATTTACGCAATCCAGATACTGTAGCGGCTGAAACTGGGGAACGGATTGCGGTTGCCATTGAGCAATTTGGTTATATTCCGAACAAGGCACCCGATATGCTTTCTAATGCAAAAAGTCGGGCGATTGGTGTGTTATTACCATCTTTAACCAATGCAGTGTTTGCGGATGTATTAAAAGGCATTGAGATTATCACCGATCAAGCGGGCTATCAAACCATGTTGGCTCACTATGGTTATAGTCAACAAAAAGAACAACAACGGATTGAAAGCCTGCTGTCCTATAATGTGGACGGCTTGATTTTAGCGGAAAATCAACACAGTAAACGCACCTTAAAAATGTTGGAAATTGCCAACATTCCCGTGATTGAAATTATGGATACCACGGAATTGGGCATTCAGCAAGTGGTGGGCTTTGATAATATTGCTGCAGCACAAGCCATGGTTGAAACCATGATTTTGCGTGGCTATCAACATATTGTATATTTTTCCTCTCGCCAAGATAAACGCACCTTGTTAAAACAGCAAGGCTATAAAATGGCAATGAAAAAGTACCATTTAACGCCAATGACGATTGGATCATTGCAAGCCTCATCTTTTACCCTAGGGGCGGAATATTTACAACAAGCCTTAAAGCAACATCCTGAAATCAATGGTATTTTTTGTACTAATGATGACTTAGCTATTGGAGCATTATTTGAATGTCAACGTTTAGGTATTCAAGTTCCTGAACAAATTGCTATTGCGGGATTTCATGGACATGACGTAGGGCAATCACTCACGCCACAACTCGCAACAGTGATCACCCCAAGATTGGAAATTGGCAAAGTCGCTGCTCAAGAATTACTTAATCGAATTAACGGTATTCCCCAACAAAGCCGTATTATTAATTTGGGGTACGATATTCATTTAGGGGAAACGGTTTGATATTACTTAGTTTTCAGGGCGAGGATAGATTCTACTACTATGAATTACTGACAAAATAACCACTTCATCTGCAATTTCATCAAAATCATAAACAATTCTATATTTTCTTGCAAAGGCTTCTCTTGAACCATCATCTCGCAAACGCCCAATAGCAAGTGGCATAAAAGTGATTCGTTCTATTTTTTCATAGATTTCATCAGATAACCGAATAGCACTCACATCAAATCCTGTAAATTCAACAACATTGACTAAAATTTCGTTTATCTGCTGTAACGCTTGTGGAAGAATTGTCAGTTTAGGCATAAGCAACATTTTTAATAAAATCATCTAATTCTTGTGATTTACGTTCAATCACTTGTTTAGAACTGGATTTTGCTTGTTCTAAAGTAAAGCCTAACCCAGCCTGTTTTTCTTCCCGACCTTTACGAACACATTCATTCACAAATTCGTCATAACCTTTTTCTTTAAACATAACTTCCCCCTAAAAATACCTGTGAATGAATTATAGACTTTATTCGTTGCTGTGTAAATGTAGAAAAGGTTTCAACACTTTCACACACCGATCCACCACCTCATCAAAACTACCATCGATATCAATGGCAATTACATCGGGTTCATCGGCTTGTGGAATTTCCAAGGTATCAAATTGGCTTTTCAGCATTTCTTCTTTCATAAAATGCCCTTTGCGTTGTTTCATTCGCTGCAAAATCAGCTCAAAACTGCCGTGTAAAAATAGAAATTTGACATTTTTATTGCCATCACGGATCAAATCACGGTATTTTTTCTTTAAGGCAGAACACACAATAATGCCTTTTTCGCTTTTTTGTTCCAAACTAAAAGCGGCATCTCGGATACGTTCTAGCCAAGGCAGGCGATCTTCATCATTAAGCGGATGCCCTTGTCCCATTTTGATAATATTGGCTCTCGGGTGTAAATCATCACCGTCTATCAGTTTTAACCCCAATTTATTTGCCACTGCCGTACCAACGGAAGTTTTGCCTGTGCTGGAAACGCCCATTAAGATAAAACTTGAGCCTTGGCATATTGTTTCACTCATCAAATTTTCCTTTTAAATTTTGAATTTACTCTATTCTAACCAAAAATTTCACAACTAGGTTACTGGTAACATTTATTTTTGTGATCCAGATCACTAATTTTTATTTTTCATTGACTAAATTTTAACTATTTTTTGAAAGAATGTGAGGTCTGTCACAATTCTAGCAAAATATTCTTTACCTAATTTAGAAAAATTAGTATGTTACCAGTAACAATATCATCATAAGGAGAACACAATGTTAATTTTAACCCTTATTGCATCAATTACTCTGTTACTTGTACTTATCATCAAGTTCAGAGTTCATGCTTTTGTGGCATTAGTTCTAGTCAGTTTGTTGACCGCTTCGGTCACGGATATACCTATCAATAAAATTCTCCCCACAATGTTAAACGGCTTTGGTGGAACGCTTGCCAGCGTAGCATTGTTAGTGGGTTTAGGGGCAATGATTGGGCGTTTGCTTGAAATTACAGGTGGTGCCAAAGTGCTTGCTGACACATTAATCAATAAATTTGGTGAAGAAAAAGCCCCATTTGCGTTAGGTGTAGCATCGTTACTATTCGGCTTCCCAATCTTCTTTGATGCTGGTTTAGTGGTGATGTTGCCAATTATCTTTAGCGTAGCAAAACAATTTGGCGGTTCATTATTTCGTTATGCGTTCCCTGCAGCGGGAGCATTTGCGGTAACACACGCTTTCTTACCTCCACATCCTGGTCCTGTGGCATCAGGGGATTTATTAGGGGCAAATATCGGTTTGCTCACCTTAATTGGTATTGTCATCGCCCTACCGACTTGGTATTTTGCAGCTTATTTATACAGTACATTCTTGGGACGAAAACTCCAATTGCCGTTACCAAAATCCTTTCTAAATGCAGCACCAATCAATGAAACTGCGGTATTAAATCCACCAAGTTTCCGCAAAGTTATGTTTATTTTGTTACTCCCACTTTGCTTAATTATGTTGGATACCGTGCTAAATACATTCGCTGTCATGAAATTAATTGACGGTTCTGCACTTTGGGTGGAAAGCCTACGGTTACTCGGTAAAACGCCTGTCGCCTTACTCATTACATTATTAGTTACCATCATTTTATTGAAAGAACAACGTAGTGTGGAACAAATTGAAAAAATTTGCGACAACGCCTTAGGTCCAATTTGTGCTATTGTGTTAGTGACGGGTGCTGGCGGAATGTTTGGTGGTGTATTGCGTGCAAGTGGTATCGGTGATGTATTATCGAATATGCTCTCCGATACGGGTATGCCTGTGATTGTCGCCGCATTCTTAATTTCCACTGCCTTGCGTGTAGCTCAAGGTTCAGCGACAGTAGCAATTACTACTACATCAGCATTAATCGCCCCAACAGTCGCCGTCACCACAGGATTAAGCGAATTTGATTTATGTTTTATCGTAATTTCCATTGCATCTGGTGCAACGGTACTTTCTCACGTCAACGACAGTGGTTTCTGGCTCATCAGCCGCTTCCTTGAAATTGATACCAAAACAATGTTTAAAACGTGGACTGCACTAGAAACCTTAATTGGCTTGGTAGGATTTGGGTTGTCTGTGGTTGGTAGTATTATTCTTTAATTTATTGATTTAGATGAAAAAACTGCGGTAGAAAATACCGCAGTTTTTACTTTTCATCTCTATCAAATTCTTTACGCAACTGCTCCGCCACCATTTTAATCGCCTGCCCCACTGGAATCCCTTGCTCCATTAACTTTTGGATTTGCTCCACGGCTTGTTGTTGCTGTTCATGGGTTAAGCCTAATAATGTGTTATCTAACATTTTGTTTTCCTTATAAAACACCCGCTAATTTGAAAAAATTTCGGTATGATTCTGCTTTCTTCTCAAGGCTTAATGGATAAGCCCTTGAAGTTGATGGTAAGCGATATAATTTAAGTTCTCTACCCTCAAATAGGAAATCAATAAATTCATTGGTTTTTGGTTCTTTTAATTTATCTGGCAGTAAATTACATAATATTTCTGTCGCTTTTCCACCCGTGGTAAAAATCCATTGGCAGTTTGGTAACTGTTTAAGTACATCAGATAAATTGACGGGTTCAATAATTTTCAGAAATTTATCCGAGGCGTTACCCTGTTCACGAATTGCTTTTCGTACTGTTGGACAAGCTGCAATATTTCGTTCAATTAAAAATGATTTAATGCGTTCAGGATCAAAACGTTTTTCATTTTCTACTTGAAAATAGGTTTTATCGTTAAAAAACACTAAACCATAAATTCGCCACATATCATTTTGAAAATTCGGGTAATGAAATTCCATACAACGCTTTTCAGCGGTTGGAGGGAATGTCCCCATCATCATTACTTTCGCTTGTGGCGATAACACGGGGGGAAATGGGTGGATTTCAATGATCGGTTGCATAAATGGTTACTCTAGCTTTTTAAGGTTTCAAAAATCACTTCCGCCAACGCTTTGGAGATCCCTGGGACGCTGGCAATTTCATCTAAGGTTGCTTTTTTCACCCCTTGCATACCGCCGAGATATTTTAACAAGGCTTGGCGGCGTTTTGCTCCTACGCCTGCAATAGTTTCTAAGCCACTTTGGGTAAAGGCTTTTTGACGTTTTTTGCGGTGTCCTGTGATGGCGTGATGGTGGCTTTCATCGCGGATTTGTTGAATTAAATGCAACGCCAAATCATCAGGATCGAGATGAATTTCTTTACCGAACTTGCTTAAAATCAGGGTTTCTTGCCCTGCTCGGCGATCCACGCCTTTTGCCACGCCGATTAAGTGCGGTGCGTTTTTGTCCCATTTTACTTGTAAATTTTCAAACACCTGCAACGCCCGATTTAATTGCCCTTTGCCGCCGTCAATAAAAATCACATCAGGGATTTTGTCGGTTTCTAGCTCTCGATCATAGCGTTTTTTCAGGGCTTGTTCCATGGCTGCATAGTCATCGCCGCCTGTAATACCCTCAATATTAAAACGGCGATAATCGGATTTTAATGCCCCATTTTCGTTAAACACCACGCAAGATGCCACGGTTTGCTTGCCTTGAGTATGGCTGATGTCAAAACATTCCATACGCTGAATTTTTTCAATACCGATCAGATGTTGCAAGGCTTGATAACGTTCGCTCATTAAACTGGCTTCTTTTAATTTCAGGCTCAACGCTGCTTTGGCGTTCATTTGGGCGAGCTGTAAATATTTGCTTTTGTTGCCTTTTACCGCATCTTGAATAACGACTTTGCGACCCGCTTGCTCACTAAGCAAGGTTTCCAATTCAGATTTTTCGTCTAATTTATGATCTACTACAATGCTATTCGGCACGGTTCGCCCTTGGTGAACTTGCAAATAAAATTGTCCTACAAAAGTTGCGGTCAACTCGCTCAAATCCGTATTGGCAGGTACTTTGGGGAAATAACTACGATTGCCGAGAACCTTACCCTGCCGAATAAACAACACCTGTACGCACGCTACGCCCAACTGGTAAGCAATGGCAATAATGTCCATATCGTCTAGGCGATCTTGGCTGACAAACTGTTTTTCAATAATGGATCGCACCGCTTGAATTTGATCCCGATAACGAGCGGCATTTTCAAAATCCAACGTAGCACTTGCCTTTTCCATTTTACCGATTAAATGCTCTAGCACTTGGCTATCTTTGCCTTGCAAAAACAAACGTGCATATTCCACTTGTGCATTATATTCTTCGTCTGTCACCAATCCATTCACACAAGGAGCAGCACAACGCCCGATTTGGTATTGTAAACAAGGACGAGAACGGTTGTTATATACAGAATTCTCACATTGCCGCACAGGGAATAATTTTTGTAACAAAGACAAGGTTTCACGCACTGCTCCTGCGTGAGGATAAGGTCCAAAATATTCCCCTGCAATTTTTTTTGAACCACGATAGGCGGTCAATCTTGGGTGGCGTTCTTTGGTCAGCAAAATATAAGGATAGGATTTATCATCACGCAACAACACGTTATAACGTGGTTGATAGGTTTTGATGTAATTATGTTCCAGCAACAGGGCTTCGGTTTCAGAACTGGTAATCGTGGTTTCAATACGATAAATGGCTGCAACTAATGCCTCGGTCTTTTTACTGGATAAATTTGCACGAAAATAGCTAGCAAGGCGTTTTTTCAAATCCTTAGCTTTTCCCACATAAATCACCGTATCAGTGTTATCGAACATACGATAAACACCGGGACTGTGAGTAACGTTTTTGAGAAAAGATTTGTGATCGAACATAATAGGGGCTGTTGATAAACATCAAAAGTAGGTGGATCTGCATCGCAATCCGCCAGTTTGCCCCTGACGGGTTGCAAGCAGATCTTTATTGTTTAGTTTTTTTACCAATAAGGATAAAAATATGAAACTAAAAACTATATTAATTATAGTTAAATGGTTGATTATTGTGCTGCTTTGTGTATCGCTCAAGGGTGATACCACTGGCATGATGTAGCATTCATCTCATTTAACTCAAAGGAACAATTTTGTCGAAGAAATTGTTCCTTTTTATTATGCCAAATCACCCAACAGATTGCAACTAATGATATTGTTTACCAATATTAAAAGTTAATGTGGCGTAATGTTTTGCCACTTGGCATTGGGTTGGATCTTTAAACTGTACTTCATAAGTGACTTGAGCTTTCCAAAAACCTTGACGTAATGGAATAATATTTACCGAACCATCTTCAGCAGTAACATCAGAAAAGGCTTGAGCTTCCACTTTGTGGGTTTTGCTATTATCTGCCGTGTCAAAACCATCAAAGGTCGCTGTTAAGGTTACATTTGGTAACGGTTCACCACGATAAAGTACCTTGACTTTAAATAAATCACTCACATTAATATTAGCTGGATTATCCATCGGCACAATTTCCAGTTCATGACCAACTTGCTTAGTAATCACATCAATGCCTGCACTTTCATGTCCCACATTGACAATATTTTTACCATACATTGAAGTCAGTTCACAATAGGTTGCATTAGCAGTTTCTTTCATATCAGCTTGTTTCCAGCCCTCTGCATTTTTCGACCAAAAGGTCGGTTTATATTCCGCTGCGACAATATAGCTCCCCTCTTGCACAGGCTTTTCTGTTTCAAAATGGTAATTTTTATCGCCCTTTTGCACTAATTTTTGTTTGCCTTGTTGCGTAAACAAAGTCATACCACGATCGAAGAAATGCAAACGTTTTTCAGGAATTTGTTCTAATGTGGGAAATTCACCATACCCCAAATCTGCTTTTAAAATTTCATCACCATGTGTGTGATCCGTTACCACCCAAACACGGTGAGCCTGAGCAGAAACAGCTAAAGAGCATAATAACGTTGCGAGAAGTGCTTTTTTCATAAGATACCTACTTGTCTAATTAATTTTGAATCTACTTATTTTTCTATAAAAAATAAGTAGCCATGTTAATAGATTTAAATTCACTTGTAAAGCGATATGAAAGAGAAATGACGATGAATAATTGGGATTATTAATTTATGATACAAAAAAAGGGCTTTCGCCCTTATTTAGTGAGAGGTAATGACTTATTTAAAAAAATTATTCAAGACCGAACCAATATCACGAGCCAATTCACTATTTACACTCGGTTCTTTAGTTTGGCTGGTTTGGGTTGGTTGATTTAACAGTTGACCAAGCAAATCACCTAATCCACCTTGTGATGAAGATTGTGTATTGGATGATTGTTTACCGCCTAACATACTGCCCAGCCCACCGATAAGATCATCTAAACCAAAGCCATTATCTTGCTGTTGAGCCACTTCTGCTTGCCGTGCCAAAGTATCTGTTGAAACCCCGCCCTCACGACCTTTCGGAGTCAATATATCAATCACTTGTGGTAAAGCCTGTGAGAGAATATCTTGAGCTTGCGATTTATCTACACCAGCTTGTTCTGCCACTTGGTTAATGGTTTCATCACCAAAAACCTCATTAACCTGTTCAGCATTTAAAGGTTCATTTTTACCCGTACCAATCCACGAATTGAGTAAATCCTCCAAACCGCCTTGTTGTAACTGATTAAAAATCCCCTCCATTCCGCCCTGTTGTTTTAATAACCCACCAAGAACATCGGTAATCACTGATGATGAAGTAGCACTATTTGAACTACCACCTAATACATTGCTTAATACAGAACCTATAATTTTGTCTAACATAAAACCCTCTTAATTAAAAATAACAGATAAAATACATTACATACTAACGATATAATAGAGAGAAAATTCGCTATTTCCCCTTAAAAAACTATCCTAAAATTAACCGCACTTTTTCCAAATCTTCTGGCGTATCCACCCCTACCGCAGGAACTTCTTTTGCCCGTTCAACGTGAATCCGTTCGCCGTTCCATAGCACACGTAACTGTTCTAGGCTTTCTATTTGTTCTAATGCTGTTGATTGCCATTGTACATATTGTTTGATAAAACCTGCTCGGTAGGCATAAATACCGATATGTCGCAAGTAATGAGGTTGTAATTTTAATTCGGCTTGAGTTAGCTCACCTTTTTGTAAAAGAGCAAATTGATCACGATCCCAAGGAATCACCGCACGAGAGAAATATAAAACGTAACCGTCTTTATCGGTTAATACTTTCACTGCATTCGGATTAAATAATTCTTCGGGGTCATCAATATTGACGGCAAGGCTTGCCATATTTACCTGATATTTCTGCAAATTTTCTGCCACCTGTTGCACAATAACAGGTGGAATTAACGGTTCATCGCCTTGAATATTCACAATAATTTCATTATCAGGCAAACTTAATTTTTCTACCACTTCGGCAAGGCGTTCTGTACCCGAATTATGTTTTTCGGAGGTCATACAAACTTCACCACCAAAATGAACCACAGCTTGAGCCACTTGCTCATTGTCAGTTGCTACAATTACACGGCTTGCACCTGATTGTTGGGCTTTTTCCCATACATGTTGAATCATCGGCTTGCCTGCAATATCGGCAAGAGGTTTACCAGGTAAACGGCTTGAAGCAAAACGGGCTGGAATAATTACACTAAAATTTATCATTTTCGATCCTTTGTTAAGCTAATAATTTTATCTAAAAGTGCGGTGATTTTTTGGGGAGATTTTGCCACTGCGGTCATTTCTGCTTCGACAGGTACATACCACCAATTTTGCAGTGCAAATGCACTGCACTTCACTGCATCTTTTTCGGTCATTAATAAAGGTTGATTGTTATCAAATTGGCTAAATAATTCTGCGTTATACATTTGATGATCAGCAAAGGCTTGTGTTTTCGTTAGCTGAATATTTAAACCCTGTAACATTGTAAAGAAACGTTGCGGATTGCCAATACCAGCCATTGCCTGAGCTTGTTTTATTTCACCCAATAATCGCTTTTCTGTTGTCACTAAATTAATCGCATAATGGGGAACCAGTTTCATCACAGCATCTGCATAAGCATTTTCTGCACCATTGCTAATAATAAAATCTACACTGTTTAATCGGCTCTCTTTTTCACGTAATGGTCCTGCTGGTAATAAAAACCCATTGCCTAATGCTCGCTCTGCATCCATTACCACAATTTCAATATCTCGCTGTAATTTATAATGTTGCAAGCCGTCATCACTGATAATCAGATCACATTGATGTTGTTTTAATAACAATTCAATGGCTTGTTGACGATTAGCCGAAATACACACAGGCACGCCTGTACGTTTAACAATAAGCAAAGGTTCATCGCCTGATTGAATGGGATCGTCATTCACATTCACTAATCGGGGATAATAATCGGATTGACTTCCATAACCACGAGAAATTACACCGCAGTTTATACCTCGTTGTTGTAATTGTTCTATCAGCCAAATAGTCACTGGGGTTTTGCCATTTCCGCCAACGGATAAATTCCCAACGATAATAACTGGTACGGGTGAACGGTAAGACTTTAAAATCTTAGATTTAAACAAAAAACGGCGAAAGCTACTGATTAAGCCAAAAAGCCATGACAAAGGTAACAATAAATAGGCTATTTTTGTGTTTGAGTACCAGAAATTCATTGTTAATCCTTATTGTTGAAATTGAGGGCGTTCAGAGCAACGCCCAAATTGAAATTTAATGGGAAAACTGCATAGAATGTAATTGGTTATAAGCCCCACCCTGAGCTAAAAGCTCGGCATGACTGCCTCGTTCTTTGACTTCACCATGTTCAATGACAATAATTTCATCAGCTTTTTCAATAGTTGATAGACGATGTGCGATCACTAAAACGGTACGATCTTTTTGTAATGTTTCCAATGCGGATTGAATTGCTCGCTCGGATTCAGTATCCAATGCAGAAGTAGCTTCATCTAAAATTAATACTGGCGAATTACGTAGCAAAGCTCTAGCAATCGCTAAACGTTGACGTTGACCACCTGACAAACTCGCTCCATTCTCACCAATTACGGTATCTAAACCATTCTGTAACTTTTCAATAAATTCCATAGCATGAGCGGCTTTGGCAGCTTGAATAATTTGTTCTCGACTATATTTATCCGTAGCAGCGTAAGCAATATTATTGGCAACCGTATCATTAAATAAATGTACCTGTTGAGACACCACAGAACATTGTTGACGTAAATTAGCTAAACGATAATCTTGAATATTTACGCCATCTAACAAAATTTCACCTTGTTCAATATCGTAAAAACGAGTTAATAAGTTTGCAATAGTCGATTTGCCTGAACCTGAACGCCCTACCAAAGCAACCGTTTTACCTGCTGGTATCGTTAAGGAAATATTATTTAAAGCAAGCTCTTCTTTGCCTTGATAAGCAAAGCTCACATTTTTAAACTGTACATCACCTTTGGCTCGCTCTATTTCATAAGTCCCGTTATCTTTTTCTGTATCTAAATCTAAAAATTCAAACAGGGTTTGACAAGCTGCCATACCTCGCTGGAACTGTGAATTGACGTTAGTTAAGGATTTCAATGGACGCATCATTGCCATCATAGAAGAAAATACCACAGTAAAAGATCCTGCGGTTAAATTTTCACTCATTACTTCAGGGAATGTTGCGACATAAAGCACTGCCGAAAGAGCTAAAGAGGCAATAAGCTGTACAACACCATCTGAAATACCGTCCGCAGAAACGATTTTCATGCCTTTACGTCGCATATCATTACTGACTTCATTAAAGCGTTGTTCTTCTATTTTTTGTCCACCAAATGACAATACCACTTTATGCCCTTTCAGCATTTGTTCAGTGGTGATACTCAATGCTCCCATACTATCTTGAATATTACGACTTAATTGACGGAAGATTTTTGACACGATACCGATTAACACACCAATAATCGGAGCGACAATAAACAGTACAATAGACAGTTGCCAACTGGTATAAATCATCACCACAAAGAGCGAAATGAGATAAGTTCCCTCACGCACAATCGTCACTAAAGCACTAGAAGAAGAACTCGCCACCATTTCACTGTCATAAGTTACCCGAGAAAGTAAACGCCCTGTTGGATTTTGATCGAAATAGCTGACTGGCATAAACATCAAATGTTTAAATAAACGACGGCGTAAAGTCATAACCACTTTGCCCGATACCCATGCTAGACAATAACTTGCGATATAGTTGGTAACACCACGAAAGAGAACAAAGACCACCACTAAAGCTGCCATTAATTTAAGAAAATAATGATCTGCTTGACCAAAACCTTGATCTAGCAATGGTTTGAGTAAATAAATTAAACCTGAATCCACCAACGCATTTAATATTAATGCTACAGCGGCAGCGATTAACCCTGCTTTAAATACACTAATTGTCGGCCATAGCCGTTTAAAGGTTTTAAATACCGAGATATCTTTTTCTTTCATAATCACTTCTTCATTTAAAAAATTGTTGGCATTGTACAATCTTTTTAATGATTATCCAACTTAATCACTATATTGAACATCAATAATCTGTTGATACCAAGGACTAAAAGCATTTCTGGCGGTTACAACTTTTGTTTGTTCTGCATAAAATCGCACCGAAATTTGCCCTGAAATTGCCGTGTTATACACCGCACTTTGAGCCTGCTGTAAACGTTTCATAACAGATCTATTTGGAAAGTGCCACGGATTCCAACGACCACTGGAAATTAACGCAATATCAGGTTGCAGCTTATTAACCAATCCCTGCCCTGTAGAGGTCTTACTACCATGATGCCCAACTTGCAACACTTCTACTTTATTTAGTAAAGGTAAAATTTGTCGTTCAGTGGCAATATCCGCATCCCCTGTTAACAACAAGCTATGTTTATCTTTTTCCAACCATAATACACAAGAATGAAAATTGTCCGCCTTTTCCACAATTTGCTTTGGCGATAACACTTTAATTTGTATGCCTTGCCACAGCCATTGTTTTTCTGCTTGGCAAAAAGTGCGGTGTTTTTCGCTATAGTTTTTTTGTGAAGGGCTTACCAACATTGCTTGTGGAAATGCTTGTAATATTGCTCTTGCACCGCCCGCATGATCGTTATCATCATGACTAATAATCAGATAATCTAAAGTAATGCCTTGTCGTTGTAAATACGGAATAATTTCCAGTTCAGCCATACTTCCCCCTTGCCAGCTTGCCCCAGTATCGTACAAAATCCCCCGTTGATTTTTCATGATTAAGGTGGCTAATCCTTGTCCGACATCAAGGGTATCTATTTGCCAGTCAGATTGATAAAAATAATGCCATAAAGGTTGTAGTCCATTTGCCAATATGAACAATAAGATGCCTTTTTGTACTCGAGCATAAAGTATTGGTGATAAACTACGATCGGATTTTAAGGAAAAACAACGTGGTTTTTTGTGATAACTTACATTTTTCCTATTCGAAGTATAGATTTTATACAACATTCCCCATATTAAAAAAGCTAGTAGGATATTAAAATAAGCACTCTGCAAATAAGATAAACTTAACCAACCCTGTTGAAACAAAGATAATAAATCCGTAATCTTATCGGCAACGAAATCCGCCAGTCGCCAACTATACAAACTACCATTGCTAAACACTGCAAATAAAACGACTGGCACAAGCAAAAAACTGTATAAGGGGACGATCAATAAATTCGCCCAAAAACCTTGCAAGGAAAAACCATTGAAAAAGGCTAATTGAATTGGGGTAAATAAGCAAAATAACCCCAGTTGCAAATGAAACAATGCCAAAATCCACCGCACTTTGGGAGATAACGGTAAACCTCGCCATCTAAGTAAATGCAATGGAAAAAGTTGATACCACAAAATTAAACAACCCACCGCACCGATTGATAACCAGAAACTGGTGGATAAAATCATCAATGGATCGTAGAGTAATAATAATGCAACAACACGAAAATACAGTTGCCAAGCGGTACAATAAGCTCGATAAAAATGCAATAAGATCAAAATCAATAATGCTATACTAGCTCGCAATGTAGGAATAGCGAACCCCGCTAAGTTAGCATAAAATAAGGCTGATACAACACCACAACATAAAGGAAAAATCGGGGTAATTTTTGGAGTGGGTAACATATATTGCACCACTCGCCCGAAACAAAAACCAAGAGCCATCGCCAAACCAATATGCAACCCCGAAATAGCAATGAGATGAGCAGTATTAGTTTGCTGATAAATTTTCCACGTATCGGGATTTAACCAAGCCCGTTCACCAAACCCTAAGGCTAATAATAATCCTTGCTGTGTTAATCCTTGCGTTTGCATCAAACTGTCCGCCAAACACTGTTCTCGCCAAGAAAAATCTTGTGCAATTTTCACCGCACTTTTTACCGTTCCCCATGCTTGAATATCTTTGGCAAAATACCATATTTGTCGATCAAAGCCACTGATATTTAGGCGAGATGAAATTGGTCTAAGTTGTAATTCGCCTTGCCACAATTCACCTAATTTGGGAGATTGAGCCACTTTCCAAGTTGCATAAATTCGTCTGTTGGGTTGTTCAGTTTGCAATACCAAAGATTGATAATCTCCCTGATGATGAATTTCCACAATACGAAAAGTGGTTTGAATTTTTTGTGGGAAAATTTGGGCTTGTTGTAAGGAATTCAGAGCAATGAAATGAGCATAACCAATAAATACTAATAGAATCAATATGCTGTTAATCCATTTTATAATAAATTGTGTTTTTTTGATCACCAGTCGCAAAATGAGCAAAAGGGAAAATAAAAGTAAACAAAGTTGCCAACAGAATAAAAATCTTTCAGGTAGAAAATACAAAGACAACACAGATAAAATCGCACAAAAAGCAACTTCATCTATATCTAATTGACGGATTAATCCCAATATTCTCTGCATTTTATACCGCACTTATCCTAAATACCGCAAAATATCGCAACAGCCTAGTGTCAAAAGAGAAAAGATGTAAATTATTTATTTTATATTTGGAACAGAGATCACAAAATTACGTAAAGAGAATGTAAATTCTGCAATATTTAGACAATATTATTTGCTTATTTTAACAACTTCTGATATTTATAACACCTTTCAAAATTACCCCTGATATTTTTTAGGAAATAATCAATGTTTAGCGTCAGTCACTAGAGATGATTTGCTCAAACAAAAAACTATTGATTGGAGAACAATATGACCAACACAAATAAAGCATCTTTAAGCATTTTAGCATTAGCAGGTGTGTCACCATATCAAGAACAAAAAAATGAAGAATATATGAACGAAAAACAAATCGCTCATTTTCGTAAAATTTTACAAACGTGGTACGATCAAATTGTCAATGAAGCAAGTCGCACTGTAAGTCATATGCGAGATGAAGCCTCTAACTTCCCAGATCCTGCAGATCGAGCAACACAAGAAGAAGAATTCAGCTTAGAATTGCGAGCAAGAGATCGTGAACGCAAACTAATGAAAAAAATTGAAAGTACTTTAAAAAAATTAGACACTGGAGATTTCGGCTATTGTAATTCTTGTGGCGTAGAAATTGGTATTCGTCGTTTAGAAGCTCGCCCAACTGCTGATCTTTGTATTGATTGCAAAACCTTAGCAGAAGTTCGTGAAAAACAAATGGGATTTTAATCCAAGTTAAATCATTAAAGATGAAATAAAAAATCAGAAAAATTTTATATATCAGTTAGTTTTATTTAAAAAGTTTTATTTTCGGAGTTTATTATTTTAACGTATATAAAAAACCTGTTTGGTAAGCATTCGAAACAGGTTAAATCAAATAAATTTGAGCAAGCACGACCTAAAATAGTTGCTCATTCAACAAAATCGACAACAACAGTCAAACCAGTTCGGTCTAATAAGAAATATACTATTAAGCAGGCAAGTCAGGTTTCAATTAATGCTCGCATGTTTAGTAGAAATGCTTTGAATGTAGTAGAAAAACTCAACCGTCATGGCTATGAAGCCTATATTGTCGGCGGTTGTTTGCGTGATATGTTATTGGGCAAACAACCAAAAGATTTTGATGTCGCAACCAATGCTCGCCCCGAGCAAGTACAAGCCATTTTTCTACGTCGTTGTCGTTTGGTGGGACGACGTTTCCGTTTAGCTCATATTATGTTTGGACGAGATATTATTGAAGTGGCTACATTTCGAGCGAGCCACAAAGTTAACCACTCAGATCAGCAAGCCAAACAAAATGATGCTGGTATGCTCTTACGTGATAATGTTTATGGTACATTAGAACAAGATGCCGAACGCCGTGATTTTAGCGTAAATGCCCTTTATTACAGCCCAAAGGATAATGCTATTTATGATTTCTATCATGGTATTGAAGATATCAAAGCGGGTAAACTCCAGTTAATCGGTGAGCCTGTCACTCGTTATCAAGAAGATCCAGTGCGAATGTTACGTGCTATTCGTTTCATGGCAAAATTAGATATGTTTTTAGATGAAGCCAGCGAAACACCAATTGCAAAATTAGCCCCTTTGCTAAAAAACATTCCGCCAGCTCGTTTATTTGATGAAAGTTTAAAATTATTACAAACAGGTTATGGCGAAAAGACTTACCATTTATTGCGTCAATATGGCTTATTTGAACAACTTTTTCCCGCACTTATCCCCTATTTTACCGAAAAAGGCGATAGTTTAGCTGAACGCATGATTATCCATTCACTTAAAGCTACAGACGAACGTATTGCAGATAATTTACGTATCAATCCCGCTTTCTTATTTGCGACATTTTTTTGGTATCCATTGCGTGAAAAAGTGGATATTCTGAAAAATGAGGGCGGCTTAAATAATCATGATGCTTATGCTTTAGCCAGCAATGAGATTATGGATTTATTATGTAGCTCTCTTGCTGTACCACGTCGCAATACAGGTGTTATTCGTGAAATTTGGTTATTACAATTACAACTGACTAAACGCTCAGGCAAATTCCCAGAACGTACCATGCAACATCCAAAATTTCGTGCAGGCTACGATTTATTAGCGATACGTGCTGAAATTGAGGGAGGCGAAAGCATTGAGTTAGCCAAATGGTGGCATGAATATCAATTTAGCAATGCTGAACAGCGAGCTTCTTTAATAAGAGAGCAAAATAAAAACACACCAAAACCCAAAAAACGTTATTATCGCAAACGTTCTCCTAAACAGGCTTAAAAAATGTCAGTCGCTTATATTGCATTAGGTAGTAATTTAAATCAACCCGTGGAACAACTAAACTCTGCAGTTGAAGCTATAATAAATTTACCAACGACACAGGTCTTGGCAGTAAGTTCATTTTATCGTAGTAAACCACTTGGTCCACAGGATCAACCAGACTATGTTAATGCTGTCACCAAAATTGAAACGGAACTAGCACCATTAACCTTACTAGATGCCTTACAACAAATTGAACATGAGCAAGGTCGAATACGTTTACGTCATTGGGGTGAGCGAACCTTGGATTTGGATATATTGCTTTATGATCAACTGGTTATTCACTCGGAACGCTTAACAATTCCTCATTATGATATGCACAATCGAGAATTTGTGATTATACCACTGTATGAAATCTCACCAGAGCTAACCTTACCTTTTGGAATAAAAATATCTGAAGTAAAAAATAAATTTAAAAATCATAAAATGGAGCTTGCAATTAAAAATAAATAGGCTATAATAGCCAACATCTTAAGCAATCCCTAATGCTTAAGGTAGTTTCACTTAGTTTAATTCCAAAACAAGTGAAAATTTTGTTCATAAATCCTAAACATCCCTAATGAAAATGCAACTTTGGTTGCATTTTTTTTATTTAAAATATTGAAAAAATACACCGCAGTTTTTAGATTTCCCCTATAAAAAAACACATAAAAATGCTAAAATATCGCTAATTTTTTCAAATTTATACATATTATGGCATTAATTAGTTTAACCAACGGCTACCTTTCTTTTAGCGATCACCCTTTGCTTGATCATTGCGATCTACATATTGAACCAAACGAGCGTGTTTGTTTAGTAGGACGCAATGGTGCTGGTAAATCTACCCTACTCAAAATTCTGGCTGGCGATACTGTCATGGATGATGGCAAATTGCTATTAAGCCAAGATCTAGTCGTTTCTCGTTTAGAACAAGATCCGCCACGCACAGCAAGTGGTAACGTGTTTGATTATGTGGCAGAGGGAATTGGGCATTTAGCCGATTTATTGAAAGAATATCATCATTTATCTACTCAATTAGAACAGGATTATAGCGAAAGCCTACTCAATCAACTCGCCAACGTGCAAGCTAAATTAGAACACAATAACGGCTGGCAATTTGATAATAAAATCAAGGAAGTGTTAATTAAACTCCAGCTTAATCCTAAAACCAAATTATCGGATTTATCGGGCGGTTGGCTACGCAAAGCTGCATTGGCTCGGGCGTTGGTATGCAATCCTGATGTGTTATTATTAGACGAACCCACCAATCATTTAGATGTAGATGCGATTGAATGGTTAGAAGAATTTTTACTGGAATTTAAAGGCAGTATCGTATTTATTTCTCACGACCGTTCTTTTATTCGCAAAATGGCAACACGTATAGTGGATCTTGACCGAGGAAAACTCGTGTCTTATTCAGGTGATTACGACACTTATCTCACCACCAAAGAAGAAAATCTGCGCGTGGAAGAATTGCAAAATGCCCTATTTGATAAAAAACTCGCTCAAGAAGAAGTCTGGATTCGGCAAGGCATTAAAGCTAGACGTACACGTAATGAAGGACGAGTACGTGCATTAAAAGCCTTACGAGAAGAACGCCGTCAACGCCGAGATCAGCTTGGCACAGCAAAATTACAACTGGATCAATCTAGCCGTTCAGGCAAAATTGTATTTGAACTCGAAAACGCCAATTTTGAGATTGACGGTAAAAAATTGCTCTCCAATTTCAGCACCAATATTATGCGGGGCGATAAAATTGCTTTAGTGGGTGCCAATGGTTGTGGAAAAACGACTTTTATTAAACTATTACTCGAACAACTTAAACCCACTTCAGGAAAAATCCGTTGTGGCACCAAATTAGACATTGCCTATTTTGACCAATATCGGGTGGATCTTGATCCCGAAAAATCTGTTATGGATAATGTCGCAGACGGCAAGCAAGATATTGAAGTCAACGGCATTAAACGCCACGTGTTAGGCTATTTACAAGATTTCTTATTTCCACCCAAACGAGCCATGACCCCTGTCAAAGCCCTGTCAGGCGGTGAACGCAATCGCTTATTGTTGGCAAAATTATTATTAAAGCCGAATAATTTATTAATTCTGGACGAACCAACTAACGATTTAGATGTGGAAACACTTGAATTATTAGAAGAAATTCTCGCTGATTATCAAGGCACGCTACTCATCGTCAGCCACGACCGTCAATTTATTGATAACGTCGCTACCGAATGTTATATGTTTGAAGGCGATGGCGTGTTGAATAAATATGTGGGCGGTTATTTTGATGCCAAACAGCAACAGGCGAATGTGTTGGCTCAAAAAGCCGAAAATGAACCTGTTAAAAAATCTATCTCGCAAAATGAACCAGATAAAAGTGCGGTGCAAAATAGCAAAATTTCAGAAAAAACTCGTACGATAAAATTATCTTATAAAGAACAACGTGAACTAGAACAATTACCGCAACAACTGGAAGAATTAGAACAAAAAATCACCGCACTTCAAGGTGAAGTAAGTAACCCTGAATTTTTCCAACAACCACACGAAACTACCACTGAAAAATTGCAACAGTTGGCTGATTTAGAAAGTGAATTAGAGCTGGCGTTTTTAAGGTGGGAAGAGTTGGAAGAAAAACGTTCTGCCACTCTGCACTAACATATAGTGTTACAAATAGTCTTAATGCTCCACATTCTCTTATAATAGATGCGGAGCATCGTCAATATGCTTAACCCCGTACGCCAGTGTGGGACAATATATCTACAGGCACAACAACAAATAAAACCTATCTAGTCAGCACATTCCCTATCTCCATTTTTGTGATCATCATTCCAAAATCTGCGGTAAAAAATATTGGATTTTTTGAAATGGATATAGATTAATTTGCCCGAGCAAACAGCTTGTCTGTTGGGGAATGATAAATTATAATCTATGGAGAATTTATATATGACAAAAATGGAAAATTGGGACGTTATTGTACAAGATGACGTAAAAAATTGGTTGGCAACATTAGATCTAGATGATGCGAATAAAATATATTCTACAATAGGTATGTTAATGGAGCATGGACATCGTTTAGGTCGTCCTTATGTAGATACGTTACGGCAATCAAAATATCCCAATATGAAAGAATTACGCATACAATCTAAGCTATCAGTTTTTCGTTTATTTTTCATTTTTGATCCCTTAAGGCGAGCGATTATTCTTTGCGGAGGCGATAAAAAAGGCAAAAATGAGAAACTTTTTTATACCACCATGATAGCAAAAGCCGAACAACTTTATGAACTTTATTTAAGCAACTTACAATTGGAGAATAAATAATGGAAGGATTTACTCGCTTAGAAGACATATTAGCTGAAATGCCGATTGAACGCCAAGAAAAAATCAAACAAGAAACTGAACGAATGTTAATGGAGCTTAGACTGGCTGAAATTCGTGAAGAATTGGAACTCTCCCAGCAACAACTTGCCAAAGAACTCAACATTAGCCAACCGTCCGTAGTGGCGATGGAAAAACGGGGTAATGATATTCGCCTTTCGTCTGTGAAACGTTATGTGGAAGCAATGGGTGGAAAACTCAGCTTATCAGTAGCATTGCCTACGGGTAAAACTGTTTCTTTTGCGTTATAATACGCTACCCTGCACTAGCGTACAGGGTTACAAATAGTCTTGATGCTCTGCATCTGCTTATAATAAATGCGAAGCATCGTCAAGATGCTTAACCCCGTACGCCAGTGCGGGTCAATAATAAAGATAACAATATGACCGAAAAACAATACGATTCTATTAACATTCAAGTCCTTAAAGGGCTGGAGCCTGTACAGGTTCGCCCTGGTATGTACACCGATACCACTCGCCCTAACCATTTAGGGCAAGAAGTCATTGACAACAGTGTGGACGAAGCCCTAGCGGGTTATGCCAACAAAATTGAAGTGATTTTACACAAAGATCAATCCCTTGAAGTCACCGATAACGGTCGGGGTATGCCTGTGGATATGCACCCTACCGAAAAAATGTCAGGTGTCGAAGTCATTTTGACCAAATTACACGCTGGCGGTAAATTTTCCAATAAAAATTATGAATTCTCAGGCGGTTTGCACGGTGTTGGCATTTCTGTAGTGAATGCCCTTTCCGAACGAGTTGATGTCACCATTAAACGCAACGGCGAAGTACATCATATTGCATTTGAGAACGGCGAAAAAGTCAAAGAACTTGAAGTAGTTGGTAGTTGTGGTCGGCGAAATACAGGTACAACGGTACATTTTAAACCGAATCCCAAATATTTTGATAGTGATAAATTTTCCGTATCTCGCTTACGTCATTTATTACGAGCCAAAGCAGTACTTTGCTCAGGGCTTGAAATTAAATTTATCGATGAAGTCAATGGCACCGAAGATAGTTGGCTTTATCAAGATGGTTTATCTGATTATTTAAGCGAAGCCGTCAATGGTCTTACTACCCTGCCTGAAATGCCGTTTGTTGGTGAATTTAAAGGCAATTCCGAAGCGGTTTCTTGGGCATTATTATGGCTGCCCGAAGGTGGCGAATTACTGAGTGAAAGCTACGTGAATTTAATTCCTACTGTTCTAGGTGGCACCCATGTCAATGGCTTGCGTCAAGGCTTGCTTGATGCAATGCGTGAATTCTGTGAATTTCACAATCTATTACCACGTAATATCAAACTTACCGCTGATGATTTGTGGGATCGTTGTGCGTATGTACTGTCGCTTAAAATGCACGATCCTCAATTTTCAGGACAAACCAAAGAACGGCTTTCTTCTCGTCAAAGTGCGGTGTTTATCGGCGGTGTGGTGAAAGATGCCTTTAGCCTTTGGTTAAATAATAATGTTGAACAAGCCAAAGCGTTGGCGGAAATGGCAATTAGTTCGGCACAAAAACGATTAAATGCAGCCAAAAAAGTAGTACGTAAGAAACTTACTTCAGGACCTGCTCTACCAGGAAAATTAGCAGATTGCTCACAACAGGACTTAGATCACACAGAATTGTTTTTAGTGGAGGGTGATTCTGCTGGCGGTTCAGCCAAACAAGCTCGTAATCGGGATTATCAAGCAATTTTGCCATTGCGAGGGAAAATTTTAAATACTTGGGAAGTGGCATCAGATCAGGTGTTAGGCTCAGAAGAAGTGCATAATATTGCGGTAGCACTAGGGATCGATCCTGATAGTGATGACTTAACTCAACTACGCTATGGCAAAGTATGTATTTTGGCTGATGCGGATAGTGATGGTTTGCATATTGCTACTCTACTCTGTGCTTTATTCTTACGTCATTTTCCAAAGTTAGTCGAAAAAGGTCATGTTTTCGTGGCAATGCCTCCGCTATATCGCATCGACTTAGGTAAAGAAGTTTATTATGCCCTTGATGAAAGCGAAAAAGACGGTATTTTAGATAGGCTTAAAGGAAAACGAGGGCAATTAAATGTTCAGCGGTTCAAAGGGTTAGGGGAAATGAATCCAAGCCAATTACGAGAAACCACCATGGATCCGAATACTCGCCGCTTGGTACAGTTAACCTACCAAGATGAAAGCGAAAGTGCGGTGCAAAATTCTCAAGAAATTGTGAGTAAAACTAGCGAAATTTTACCCAATGATACGTTTGAATTAATGGATATGTTACTCAATAAAAAACGAGCAGATGATCGCAAAAACTGGTTACAAACCAAAGGCGATCAAGTAGATTTATCAGTTTAAGAAACAAGAAATATGAGCGAAATTAACTACGAGGGCATTGAACAAATGCCACTGCGGACTTTCACTGAAAGTGCCTATTTAAATTATTCCATGTATGTCATTATGGATCGTGCCTTACCTTTTATTGGGGACGGTCTAAAACCTGTACAACGCCGTATTATTTATTCCATGTCTGAACTCGGCTTAAACGCCAGTGCAAAATATAAAAAATCTGCTCGCACCGTGGGAGACGTGTTGGGTAAATTCCACCCACATGGCGACAGTGCCTGTTATGAAGCCATGGTATTAATGGCACAACCCTTTTCTTACCGCTATCCTTTAGTCGATGGGCAAGGAAACTGGGGTGCAGCCGATGATCCAAAATCCTTTGCCGCCATGCGTTATACGGAATCTCGTTTATCCAAAATCTCAGAAATGTTGCTCGGTGAATTAGGACAAGGTACGGTAGATTATCAACCGAATTTTGATGGCACCCTGCAAGAACCACAATATTTGCCTGCTCGCCTACCGCATATTTTACTAAACGGTACAACAGGGATCGCTGTCGGTATGGCAACGGATATTCCACCACATAATATCAATGAAATTGCCGATGCTTGTGTCATGTTATTAGATAATCCTAAAGCAACACTAGATGATTTATTAAGCATTGTGCAAGGTCCAGACTTCCCGACCGAGGCAGAAATTATTACCCCAAAAGCAGATATTCGCAAGATTTATGAACAAGGGCGTGGTTCAATTAAAATGCGTGCAGCATGGACAAAAGAAGATGGTGAAATTATTATTACGGCTGTTCCACATCAATCCTCGCCCACTAAAATTCAGGCTCAAATTGCCGAACAAATGAATAGCAAAAAATTGCCTATGTTGGAAGATATGCGTGATGAAGCGGATCAAGATAATCCAGTGCGAATCGTATTAGTGCCACGCTCTAATCGTGTTGATGTTGATGCGGTAATGGCTCATTTATTTGCGACCACTGATTTGGAGAGATCTTATCGAGTCAATATGAATATGATCGGGCTGGATCACAAACCCGCCGTGAAAGGCTTAGTCACAATATTGACTGAATGGTTACAATTCCGCCGTACTACGGTTACTCGCCGTTTGCATCATCGTTTGGATAAAATATTGGCTCGTTTACATATTTTAGAAGGCTTGATGATTGCTTACTTAAATATTGACGAAGTGATTGAAATTATCCGCCATGAAGATGAACCAAAAGCAGAATTAATGACTCGCTTTAATTTAACAGATGAACAAGCAGAAGCCATTTTAAATTTACGTTTACGCCATTTAGCCAAATTAGAAGAACAGGAATTGCAAGCGGAGCAAAATAAACTTGAAGAAGAACGTTCACAGTTAGAAACCTTACTTAGTTCTGAACGCCGTTTAAATAGCTTAATCAAAAAAGAAATTCAACAAGATGCAAAAACTTACGCCAGCCCACGCCGTTCTCCATTAATTGAACGAGCAGAAGCTAAAGCTATTTCAGAAACTGAAATGTTACCAGCCGAAGCAGTAACAGTGATTCTCTCTGAAATGGGATGGGTCCGTTGTGCCAAAGGTCACGAGATTGATGTGACAGGGTTAAACTATAAAGCAGGTGATAAATATCTTGACCATGCTCAAGGTAAGAGCAACCAACCAGCGGTATTTATTGATAGCACGGGACGCAGTTATGCACTTGATCCATTGAGTTTACCGTCCGCTCGCTCACAAGGTGAACCACTCACTGGTAAACTAGCGTTACCGACAGGGGCGAATGTAGTACAAGTGTTAATTGAAAATAATGATCAGGCTTTGTTAATGTCTTCCAGTGCTGGTTATGGTTTCATTTGTCAATTTGAAGACTTGGTGGCACGTAATAAAGCAGGCAAAGCTGTGATTAGCTTACCTGAAAATGCCAATGTGTTACCAACCAAAATTTTGCCAAAAAACACCGCACTTTTAGTCGCATTAACGCAAGCTGGACGAATGTTAATTTTCCCTGTCGCTGATTTACCACAATTAGCAAAAGGAAAAGGCAATAAAATTGTCACCATATCTTCAGCGGATCTAAAAGCAGGTAAAGACAGCCTAATAAAATTACTGTTAATTTCCGAACAAGCCAGCCTTGTATTCCATTCAGGTAAACGGAAAATCACCCTTAAACCAGAAGATTTACAAAAATTCCGTGCAGAACGAGGTCGAAAAGGTTCAAGTTTACCGCGAGGCTTACATAGTGGTGTGGAAATTGAAGTCATTGAACCCGTAGAATAATATAAAATCAAAAATAGGAGAAAATTTCTCCTATTTCTATTTTGAAAACAAGCGAATATGTTTTAAAATAACATATCACTCTATTTTACGTTTTCAACTTATGAAACTGAATTTTCCAACAATACTAACGATTTTCCGAGTCATATTGATTCCATTTTTTGTCATTGCGTTCTATTTACCCGCACACTGGACAAATATTGTTACCACTGTAATCTTTTTTATTGCCTCTATCACTGATTTATTTGACGGCTATTTAGCTCGAAAATGGAAACAAACGACTCGTTTCGGTGCATTCTTAGACCCAGTCGCAGATAAAGTAATTGTTTCTGCTGCTTTGATTTTGATTGTAGAATATTACCACGCTTTCTGGATCACGATTCCTGCCATTGTGGTCATCTCAAGAGAAATCATTGTTTCCGCCTTACGCGAATGGATGGCTGAAGTCGGTAGCCGTGCCAAAGTAGCTGTTTCTTGGATTGGCAAAGTTAAAACTACCTCTCAAATGCTATCACTTGGCGGATTACTATGGCGTTATAACGAATTAATGGAATATGCTGCTATTGCTCTGCTTTATGTCGCTGCAATTTTGACTATTTGGTCAATGTTGCAATATTTAAATGCAGCTAAAGAGCCATTATTACGAAATCATAGTGATGAATAATTCCTCATCACTATATTAAACCATAGTCTTAATAGCAAATACGTCCAACAATAACGAGATAATGCCTATTTAAAAGGATATTTCCCACATATTCCATAATGAGAAAATTTCCCAAAAAATAACCGCACTTTAATCCTAAAATGCGGTTATATTGCAAATATTTTTACAGCAAAATTATAGTGCTTTCAAAATATCTTCCACACGTTCTTTCGCATCACCAAACAACATTTGGGTATTTTCTTTAAAGAACAATGGATTTTGTACGCCTGCGTAACCGACCGCCATAGAGCGTTTGAACACAATTACGTTTTGGGCTTTCCACACTTCCAATACTGGCATGCCTGCAATCGGGCTATTTGGATCGTCTAATGCAGCAGGGTTAACTGTATCATTTGCACCAATCACTAATACCACGTCTGTATCTGGGAAATCTTCGTTAATTTCGTCCATTTCCAATACTACATCATAAGGCACTTTGGCTTCCGCTAATAATACGTTCATGTGACCTGGTAAACGTCCAGCCACAGGGTGAATACCGAAACGTACGTTAATACCACGTTCACGTAATTTTGCCGTAATATCTGCCACTGGATATTGTGCTTGAGCGACTGCCATGCCATATCCTGGGGTGATAATCACAGAACTCGCATTTTTCAATAATTCTGCCACTTCTTCTGCGGTCGTTTCACGATGCTCACCTTGTTCTTCATCAGAACTTGCCACTACGTCATTACCAAAACCACCAGCAATAACACTAATAAATGAGCGGTTCATGGCTTTACACATAATATAAGAAAGGATTGCACCAGACGAACCTACCAACGCACCAGTGACGATTAATAAGTCGTTGTTCAACATAAAGCCTGCTGCCGCTGCTGCCCAACCTGAATAAGAGTTCAACATTGACACAACCACTGGCATATCTGCACCACCGATAGATGCCACTAAATGCCAACCGAATGCAAGAGCAATCGCTGTCATTAATAACACTGGGAAAATGCTTTCAGGCGAATTTAAGAATGACACCATTAATAAGGCTGATACCACAAGAGCCGCTAAATTTAATTTATGACGATGTGGTAACATTAAGGCTTTAGAATTAATAATGCCACGTAATTTACCAAATGCCACAATAGAACCAGTGAATGTTACAGCACCAATAAAGATACCTAAAAAGACTTCCACATTATGAATATTAGCAAGGACTTCTTGTTCTGCTAAGAATGCTGCTTTTGCCGTTTCTAGGGCTTCTGGGCTGGTAAATGTCATGCCTTCTGGTGCCACAAATTCTGGCTGAATATGCAAACCAAAACTATTAAAGCCGACTAAAACTGCCGCTAAACCCACAAAACTATGCAGCATTGCGACTAATTCTGGCATTTCTGTCATTTCCACTTTTAATGCACGATGAATACCCAGAATTGCACCGATAATCATAGCAATAATGATCCAGAATTGACCTTCTGTAGCGGGTCCGAAAATCGTTGCCACTAAAGCAATCGTCATACCAACGATGCCGTACCAACACCCTGCTTTTGCTGTTTCATGTTTAGAAAGACCAGCCAAGCTCATAATGAAAAGTAATGCCGACACAATATATGCCGCTTGTACTAAACCTAATGACATTGTCGTACTCCTTAACCTTTTCTAAACATGGCAAGCATACGTTGGGTGACTTTGAATCCCCCGAAAATATTGATGCTTGCAACCAAAATGGCAATAAATGCTAATATGCTGACAAAGAAACTTCCTTGTGCAATTTGCAATACTGCCCCGACAATAATAATACCTGAAATTGCATTAGTCACCGCCATTAATGGGGTATGCAATGCGTGGCTGACGTTCCAAACTACATAATAACCCACTACACAGGCTAATACGAATACCGTGAAGTGCGATAAGAATGCGGTAGGTGTCACAGACGCTAACCATAAGAATAAGCAAACTACCGCCGCCATTACGCCGTATTTAACTCGTGGATCCGCTGGTTTCGCTTCTTTTTTCGCAACAGGGGCTGCCGCTTGTTTTTGCGGTTGAGCAGACACTTGAATTGGTGGTGCTGGCCAAGTAATTTCGCCATCACGAATCACGGTCACACCACGCAATACCACATCTTCAAAATTAATATCAATTTGACCATCTTTATTTGGTGCTAATAATTTCAATAAATTAACTAAGTTAGTACCATAAAGTTGGGAGGATTGGGTTGGTAAACGAGCTGGGAAGTCGGTATAACCAATCACTTTCACTTGATTATCGGTAACAAAAATTTCGCCTGCTTTAGTGTATTCGCAGTTACCGCCAGTCGCTGCGGCTAAATCCACAATCACCGAACCTGGTTTCATGGAATCGACCATTTGTTTAGTAATCAAACGTGGTGCTGGTTTGCCTGGAATAGCCGCTGTCGTAATAATAATATCGACTTCTTTGGCTTGAGCGGCGTAAAGTTCCATCGCACGACGGTTAAATTCTTCTGACATCACTTTCGCATAACCGTCACCAGAACCACCTTCTTCTTCAAAATCAATTTCTAAGAAGTCTGCACCCATTGATTTAACTTGCTCTTTTACTTCTGGACGACTATCAAAAGCACGTACAATCGCACCAAGACTATTGGCTGCACCGATAGCAGCAAGACCTGCAACACCTGCACCGATAACTAAGACTTTAGCTGGTGGTACTTTACCCGCAGCAGTAATTTGCCCAGTAAAGAAACTGCCAAAAGAATTAGCCGCTTCGATAACTGCACGATAACCAGAAATATTAGCCATAGATGATAACGCATCTAAAGCTTGAGCTCGTGAAATACGAGGTACAGAATCCATGGCTAATACATTAATTTTCTTTTCAGATAATTTTTGCATTAATTCAGGATTTTGGGCTGGCCAAATAAAACTTACTAAGGTTGCCCCTTGTTTAATTAAAGCAATTTCAGCATCAGTCGGAGCATTTACTTTAAAAATTAAATCCGCATTCCAAACATCTTGAGCAGATCCAACTTTTGCCCCAACATCTATAAAGGCTTGATCTTCAAAACTGGCTTTAAAACCTGCATCGTGTTCTACGATCACATCAAAGCCGAGTTTCTGAATTTGCTGAACCGTCTTTGGCGTTGCCGCCACACGACTTTCATTATCAAGCAGTTCTCTAGGTACACCAATCAACATAATGTTTCCTTCAAATCGGTTGATTACAAATAAAATGGATAATCAAGGATTATCCAACCCGTCAATATGACAAAAAGTCAAACTGCACTAACTCTACCCTAAATAAGGAAAAATTAAAAAGGATTTTTAGCGGTAAAAATCAATTAATTTAATAGATCTAAATTTTTGTCTAAAAAATACCGCACTTTGCATTATTTTTAACAAAGTGCGGTATTTTTTTCATTATTTTTTAGATTAGCGTTCGTTATGGATTTCTAAATTCGCCGCATCTTTCTCACGTTTTGTTTTCGCTTTATCATTGCGTTTTTCGGCGATCTTATCTAAATATTCAGGTGTAATATCACCTGTAATATATCTACCAGTAAAAACCGAGGCATCAAATTCTCGAATACTTGGATTTTCTTGCTGAACCGAAATTTGTAGTGCTTCAAGATCTTGGAAAATTAACCGATCAACCCCAATTAATGTTGCAATTTCATCGACATTACGCCCATACGCAATCAATTCATTCTTAGTTGGCATATCAATACCATAGACATTTGGATAACGAATTTCTGGTGCAGCGGAGGCAAAATAAATTTTATTAGCCCCAGCGGAACGAGCCATATCAACAATTTGTTCAGAAGTCGTGCCTCGCACAATAGAATCATCGACTAAAAGCACATTTTTACCTTTAAATTCTGCCGAAATCGTATTTAATTTACGGCGAACTGCACTGACTCGTTGGGTCTGCCCTGGCATAATAAAAGTACGCCCCACATAACGATTCTTAACAAAGCCTTGACGATAAGGCTTATTTAAAACATGAGCAATTCGCAAAGCAATATCATTAGAGGTTTCAGGTACAGGAATCACGACATCAATATCCACATCTTTCCATTCACGTGCTATTTTTTGCCCTAAACGCTCTCCCATGTGTACCCGTGCCGCATACACAGAAACCCCGTCAATGGTACTATCAGGACGAGCAAAATACACATATTCAAAAATACAAGGCGTGAGCTTGGTATGTTCCGCACAAATATCAGAATACAGTTCCCCCTCAAAGGTCACATAAATTGCTTCACCCGGTTTAACATCACGTACAAACTCAAAACCTACTGTATCCAATGCCACGGTTTCAGAAGCAAACATATATTCCAATTTGCCATTTTCTTCACGTTTGCCTAGAACCAATGGACGAATCCCATTCGGATCACGAAATGCTACTAAGCCGTGCCCAATAATCATGGCGACACAGGCATAAGCCCCTCGAATATCTTTATTGGTTGCTCGAATGGCAGCAAACACATCTTGTGGTGCAAGGATTTCTTTATCAATTTGATCAATGTGGTAGGCAAGAATATTTAGTAGGGCTTCAGAATCAGAGTTGGTATTAACATGACGGCGAGCTAATTTATATAGTTTCTCTTTCAGTTCATCAGAATTTGTCAGATTACCATTATGGACTAAGGCTAAACCATACGGAGAATTTACATAAAAGGGTTGAGCTTCAGATACATTGGAACTACCTGCGGTTGGATAACGCACATGCCCTATGCCTGAATTTCCCTGCAAACGTTGCATGTGTATTTGTTGAAATACATCACTCACTAAGCCATTCGCTTTACGCAGACGGAAACAGTTTTCATCATCGACAGTCACAATCCCTGTCGCATCTTGCCCTCGGTGCTGTAACACCATCAACGCATCATAAATTGACTGATTAACAAGACTGTGAGAAACAATACCGACTATACCACACATTGTTAGGATCCTTTTATTTAACTGAAGTTAAGGTTGAATTTAAAAAACTGGAATTTGCCTGTAATTGTTGGAAAAACCATTCCACCACAAAACCAAAGTGCGGTATTAATTGGGAAGATTTCCATGCTTCACTTTGCTCAAAGTTGGTAAACGTATCCACAAAAAACAATAAAGCCGCAACAATTAACACACCCCGTAAAAAACCGAAACAAGCTCCCAATACTCTATCAGTGCCAGATAAGCCTGTTTTATCCACTAGCTGGGAAATGACATAATTTACAATGCCTCCGACAATTAACGTTAACACAAATAACACGCCAATAGCCACGCCATTACGGATATATTCAGATTCAATTTGGGTTAATAAATTGGCTAAATAAGGATAAAATTGACTGGCTACGATAAATGCAATAATCCAACTGGCTAAAGAAAGGACTTCTCGAACAAATCCACGCAATAAACTCACAATCACGGAAAATACAATAATACCAATAATAATATAATCAATAACCGACATAATCATCTCAAGAATAGGAAAAATAACGCTGGCTATTCTACCGAAAAATCATCGAAAAGAAAACGATTGCTTTAATATTTAGAGATCTTGCCAGAACTCATCGGATAAATGTTGATTGGCTTTGTTTAATAAAAAGGCTAAATCTTGATAAGTAGGATTTTTCGGTAATGGTAAGGCTATCCCTTTTTTCTCAAGCTGTTCAGAAATTTGCTGAAATTTCACCGCGGTTTGCTTAGGCAATGTTGTTTGGGAACGTTTGCCTAGCCAATATAAACCTTGTAACGGTATGCAAAGGGCAAATAATGCCGTTAGCACGGCTGCCGCTAACCCAACGTGGCTATGTGGCACGAAAAATTGTTGCCAGACGATAGCGAACACAGCGATAAAAGGCATTAGGGTTTGAGCAAATTTAGTGGCTTTAATAATGCGGTTTTCGGGGAATATTTGGTTGAGTTTTGGGTGGAGAATCCAAGTTTTTTGGTAGGTTTGACCTTGTTGTAGTGTTTTGAATAATGTCATTTTTTTCTTTTTATTACAATCTTTTGTTGTTTTTAAATCGGGTTTCGCCGATGGCGACTTACTTTTTCTTTACTCGTGTAAAGAAAAAGTAAGCAAAAAGAAAACACGCCCCAACTTTGCCTTGTTTCCTGAAAATAGTTTAATTTGCTTAACGGAAAATGGCTGAACTCGCTTCGCTCAAACAGACGCATTTCCCTACAAATTAAACTATTTTCAGGCGGCAAACATGGGGACCCCATTTTGTTAGAGTATTATTTTATTTTTTCCGCTCAACCCAATGCTTACCATCAAAATCAACAATCCATTTAGTCTGCTTCCCATTTACTTCCGATGTCACATATTGGCGTTTTTCCTTACGACTAAACCGCACAATCGCATCATTGCCATCTGGATCTTTCGCTGGTGCATCTGCTAAATATTTCAACTTGTCGGGTAAACGATCACGATATAAGGCTAATTCGGCGACCTTTGGTGCTCTTGTTTCACGAGATTTCGGGAAATTATGTGCTGACATAAATACCCCACTTGCACCATCACGCAATACAAAATAAGCATCAGATTTTTCACATTTCAATTCAGGGAAATGAGTAGGTTCTTCTTTCGGTGGAGCCACATCGCCATTTTTTAGAATTTTTCGGGTGTTATCACATTGGGTACAAGCCATATATTTACCAAAACGACCTAATTTTAAGTGCATATCTGCACCACATTTGTCGCATTCAACTACTGGACCATCGTAGCCTTTGATTTTGAAACTACCCTGCTCAATAATATAACCATCACAATTTGGGTTGTTACCACAAATATGTAATTTACGCTGCGGATCAATTAAATAACTATCCATTGCGGAATCACATTTCGGACAACGTTTACGAGCAATCAAGGCTTTAGCTTCACTTTCGCTATCTAACACGTTTAATAATTCAGCTTCTGGAATTAAATTCACGGTGGTTTTACAACGTTCTTTTGGTGATAAAGCATAACCAGTACAACCTAAAAATACCCCCGTACTTGCGGTACGAATTGCCATTTTACGCCCACAGGTTGGACAAACAATATCCGTTTCCACTAAGCTATTCGGTTTCATTCCCCCCTCAAGCTCATTTAATTCCGCCGTGCTTAATTGTTCAGAGAAATCTTTAAAGAATTGATTTAACTCTGTTTTCCAGTTTTTGTTACCACTCGCAATTTGATCTAATACATCTTCCATATTTGCTGTGAAATCATAATTCATCAATTCACTGAAAGATTGATTTAAACGATCGGTAACAATTTCCCCCATTTTTTCGGCATAAAAACGGCGGTTCTCGGTACGAACATAGCCACGCTCTTGAATAGTAGAAATAATCGTGGCATAAGTGGAAGGACGACCAATACCTCGTTTTTCTAACTCTTTCACTAAAGACGCTTCCGTAAAACGAGCTGGTGGTTTAGTAAAATGCTGACTTGGTAACACCTCGTTTAATTTAAGCTTATCTTGCACATTCACCGCTGGTAATTCTTGATCCTCTGGTGATTTAGCTAATTGTGGTAAAACCTTTGTCCAACCATCAAAACGTAAAATTCGCCCTTTTGCCTTTAATTCATAATCCCCCGCCGTTACGGTTAATGTAGTGCTGTCATATTGAGCTTGTGGCATTTGACAAGCCACAAATTGTCGCCAAATTAAATCATATAAACGTTCAGCATCTTTTTCCATACCTGATAAATGAGTGGCTAATACATTTACATCAGAGGGGCGAATTGCTTCGTGTGCTTCTTGAGCATTATCTTTACTTGAATAGAAATTCGGCTTGCTTGGTAAATAATTTTCGCCAAACTGATTTTCAATATAATGACGCACCATATTTAACGCATCTTGGCTTAAATTCGTGCTATCAGTACGCATATAAGTAATGTAACCTGCTTCATACAAGCGTTGTGCCAACATCATGGTTTTTTTGACGCTAAAATTCAGTCTGGTACTGGCTGATTGTTGTAACGTGGAAGTAATAAATGGCGGTCGTGCTTTTGATGTAGTCGGTTTGGTTTCTAAATCAGATACAATAAATTCAGATTTTTGTAAAAAATCCACCGCACTTTGTGCTTGCTGCTCATTTTTCGGTTCAAATTTTTTATCTTTAAGTGCGGTGACATCTAAACGAATTTTTTGTTTTTTTGCCGTTTGTGTATCCACGGCAACTTGCCAAAATTCCTCAGGCAAAAATGCCTTGATCTCTCGTTCACGTTCTACTAATAATTTCACCGCGACTGATTGGACACGACCCGCAGATAAACCACGTGCTACTTTTTTCCAAAGCAATGGTGATACCATAAAGCCTACTACACGATCTAAAAAGCGACGTGTTTGTTGAGCATTTACTCGGTCTAAATTTAAATGTTCTGGCTTCTCAAAGGCTTGTTTAATCGCATTCTTGGTAATCTCATTAAATACCACTCGACTAAAACGTTCATCATTCCCCCCAATAACTTCACGTAAATGCCACGCAATCGCCTCTCCCTCTCTATCTAAGTCGGTAGCGAGATAAATGTGATCCGCTTTTTTGGCGAGAGATTTTAATTCTGCTACCACTTTTTCCTTACCTGGTAAAATCTGATAATTCGCTTTCCAACCATGATAAGGGTCAATCCCCATACGTTTAACTAAAGCGGTTTGTTCTTTTTCAGCCTTAACACTCGCTTTTTCTTCAGCACTTAATCCTTTTGTCGAAATCGGTTTTGCTTTTTCGCCTGTACTCGTCCCTGCCATGGGCAAATCACGGATATGTCCAACACTGGATTTTACCACATAGTTACTACCCAAATATTTATTAATAGTTTTCGCTTTGGCTGGCGATTCCACAATAACTAACGATTTACTCATATTTAAATACCTAATTTTTTATATTTTGTGTAAAATCTTTTTTTATATTGCCTAAGGAATGGTTATTAGGTCAACAATTTTTTTTCAAAAGGATGTTAAATGGATAAACTAAATGCAATTTCCGTCTTTTGTAAGGTGATTGAAACCCAAAGTTTTACTCAAACTGCACAACTGGAAAATATTTCCGTTGCCATGGCAAGTAAATTAGTGGCTCAACTTGAAGAACACTTACAAACGAGATTATTACACCGCACTACTCGAAAAATCTCTCCCACTGAAGCTGGGTTAGTCTATTACCAACATTGTCAGCCTATATTGGCTGAATTAAATGAAGCTGATGCCAGTATTAGTGATTTATCTTCTTCACTACAAGGAAATTTGTTAGTTTCCGTGCCAATGGATTTTGGTTTACGTTTTATCAGCCCTAATTTAGCCGAATTTGCTAAAGCTAATCCCAACTTGCATATTGAAATAGATTTTAGCGATCGCCGTGTTGATTTAATGTCCGAGGGCTATGATGTTGCTTTACGCATCGGTAACTTACAAGACAGTTCTTTAGTTGCGAAAAAACTTGCCACCACCACAATGCACTTTGTTGCATCACCAGATTATATTGCAAAACATGGCAAACCCAAAACCCCAACAGATCTGCAACATCATGATTGTTTATTATATAAAGCCTCTGGTAATCAAATTTACTGGGAATTCACTCATTGTGACGGTAAGATTCAGCGGATTAAAATGCACTCAAAACTGGTTTCTAATAACGGCTTAACCTTAGTTGAAATGGCAAAAGCTGGGGTAGGCATTATTAATCAACCCTATTTTCTGATTGAACAAGATTTAACCTCAGGAAAATTAGTGGAATTACTAACCGATTACAAACAACAAACGATAGATTTACATGCGATCTATCCACACCGCCGATATTTAAGTGCTAAGGTCAAGGCTTTTATTAATTTTTTACAAAGTTTAGATTTAGGTAAACACCGCTAAATTTAAGCAAATTTTGCCCAAATTGGCATAACATTATCTGGTAAAGTTAGGGATTTGCCTAACTCAATCCAAGAACAAGGAAAATGAAAATCTGATCCGACAGATGCCAATAAATTGTATTCTACTGCCCAACGTGCCACTAATTGACGTTGGTTTGGTAATTGTCCGCAACCTGCCACTTCAATCCCATCACCTTGCCATTGAGCGAAATCCATCACCAATTTTTTAATCCAACTATTCGTCATATTATAACGCAATGGATGAGCCAACACCGCTAATCCACCAGCTTGATGAATCACCTTAATCGCAGTAGCAATATCGACCCAATCGGCTTTTACATAAGCAGGTTTACCTGCCGACAGATAACGCTTAAAAGCCTGCGTATCGTTTGATACTTTACCTATCTGCACCAAGAATCTAGCATAATGCGCTCGTGTGACTTCTCCACTGGCTAACGCTTTTGCACCTTGATAGGCATCAGCAATACCAAGCAACTCAAGTTTTTCACCAATTTGTATGGCACGTTGTAAACGTAATTCTGCTTGTTGAGCTAAAAGTGCGGTCATTTCTGATGAATTTTGATCAAAATCTAACCCCACAATATGAACTCCCCGATTGCCACCTTGCCCAGTCCAAATAGTCGAAATTTCTACCCCATTAATCAACTGAATGCCTTGCTTATGGCTTTCCGCTCTGGCTTCATCTAACCCTGCAATACTATCATGATCACATATCGCTAACACATTCACACCTTTTTCAACGGCTCGTTGTACTAGCTCTGTTGGACTTAATACACCGTCTGATGCGGTGCTATGACAATGTAAATCGTAAATTTCGCTCATTATTCTCTCTTTAAAGAGAAAAGTGCGGTCAAATTTTACCGCACTTTCCCATGATATTATTTTATTGCTTGAACCAAATCCTTGACCAATTTCGGTCCATGATAAACTAAGCCAGAATAGAGTTGCAATAAACTCGCTCCCGCTGCTATTTTTTGCTGTGCATTCTGAATTGAATCAATACCTCCGCTCCCAATGATCGGTATTTCACCTTGTAATTCTTGCTGTAAACGGCGAATAATTGCTGTGCTTTTATGTTGTAATGGTTTACCACTTAATCCACCAATTTCTTGTGAATGCTTTAATCCTGTGACATTATCTCGAGCAATGGTAGTGTTAGTGGCAATTACACCATCCATCTTATGACGGCGTAAGGTATCAGCAATTTGCACTAATTCATTTTCAGTTAAATCAGGTGCAATTTTCACCACAACAGGCACATATTTATTATACTGTTCAGATAGAATCAGTTGTCTAGCTTTAATGCTTTGTAATAGATCATCTAACGCATCACCATATTGTAATTGACGTAAATCAGGCGTATTCGGTGATGAAATATTAACCGTAATATAATCCGCATAATTATAGGCTTTATTTAAGCAAAAAATATAATCATCTTTGCCTTTTTCAAGTGGTGTGATTTTATTTTTACCGATATTAATCCCTAATACCCCATTAAACTGGGATTTTTTTACATTTTCGATTAAATGATCAATGCCTTTATTATTAAAACCGTTACGATTAATAATTCCTTCCGCTTCAACTAAACGAAATTGACGTGGTTTTGCATTACCATCTTGTGCCAACGGTGTGACAGTTCCAACTTCAATAAAACCAAAACCCAAAGCTGCAAAGCCGTCAATGGCTTCACCATCTTTATCGACTCCAGCGGCTAACCCAATCGGATTTTTAAATTTGATGCCCATGACATTTTTTTCTGTACCTTGTGGACAAGCTAGCAGATTTTTAACGACGCCATTCAATATGGGCTTTCCAGCTAAATGCAAAGTTGAGATAGTGAAATCATGTGCCGTTTCAGGTTGTAAACAAAATAGGACTTTGCGGATAAGTGGGTAAAACATAATACAATTTCTCATTTTATAAATAATAGGGGTAGATCACATTCTACCCCCTATAAAATCATTTTAGCTATTCAACGCTTTTTCAATTTTCTCATATAAATCTCGAGAAAGATTTTCCACTTCAAATAAACGTTGTAACGCTCGTTTCATTAATTGTTGACGTTGACTATCATAACGTCTAAAACGAATTAACGGTTCAATTAAACGTGCACCGACTTGCGGATTACTTTTATTCAAACTAATCAAGATTTCCGTTAAGAAACGATAACCCGAGCCATCTACCGCATGAAATGCTCTTGGATTTTGGTTAATAAAGCTACCAACTAATGCACGCAAGCGGTTTGGATTATTAAAGTTAAAACTTGGATGATCCATTAATTGCTGTACATTTAATAGTACATTTTCATCAGGTCTGGTGGCTTGCAAAGCAAACCATTTATCCATCACTAACCCATCTTGGTGCCATTTTTGTTCAAAATCAGTCATTAAATTATCTCGACAAATTAATTGAGCTTTACAAGCAGAATTTAACGCTGCAAGGCAATCCGTCATATTGTTCGCATACAAATAATGCTTATTCACCATTGTATTACCCAATTCTGTAAAGGCTAGATAGTGCAGACACAGATTGCGTAAACCACGTTTTGCAATATCTTGGGTATTCACTTGATAATCGTCCAAAGAAATTTGATTATAGGTGTCAAGCCACTGTGTTTTGAGGCTTTCTGCCAAGGTACGCTGCATAAAATCACGCACAATAGCGATCCCCTCAGGATCAATTACCTTAAATTGTTCAGCAAATTCTGTTTCTTTTGGTAAGGTGAGTATTAACGTGGTTAATTCAATATTACTTTGATAATTTGCCAATACCTGAGAAAGTGCGGTTAAAATTTGTGGAGAAAATTCTAGTGGTTGAGCATTTTTATACTGTTCTAATAAACGACGTAATTCAAAGCTAAATAACATTTGCACTGAATCCCAACGCACAAATTCGTTTTGAGCAAATTTCAATAACGTCATTAATTGTTCAGCTGTATAGTCATAATCTAATTTCACTGGTGCAGAAAAATCGCATAATAACGCTGGCACAGGGCGACTGGTAATATCATGAAATTCAAACACTTGATCGTTTTCAGTAATATTTAATACTTCATCCACTAATTCACCATTTTTCAATAAAGTAAATGGTATGCCTTTTTGATTATACAGAGCAATTTTTAATGGAATATGCAGGTTCACTTTACTCATTTGATCGGCAGTTGGTGGTGTCATTTGTGACACGATTAATTTATAGCTATGTTTTTTCTCATCATAGCTATCGGTGATGGTTAATTCAGGAGTACCTGATTGACTATACCAACGGCGGAATTGTGTTAAGTCCACGCCTGAGGCACGTTCCATGGCAGAAACAAAATCTTCGCAAGTAACTGCTTTACCATCATTTTCTGCAATATAAAGCTGCATACCTTTTTGGAAACGTTTTTCACCCAGTAAGGTGTGCATCATTCGGATCACTTCTGCCCCTTTTTCATACACCGTTACAGTATAGAAATTATTCATTTCTAAGACTTTTTCAGGGCGAATTGGATGCGACATTGGGCTTGCATCTTCGGCAAATTGATGTGTGCGTAAAAATTGTACATTATTAATTCGATTCACTGCTCGTGAACCCGTATCAGACGAAAATTCTTGATCACGGAAAACCGTTAAGCCTTCTTTTAAACTCAACTGGAACCAATCTCGACAGGTCACACGATTACCAGTCCAGTTGTGGAAATATTCGTGAGCGATTACACGTTCTACATCTAAATAATCGGTATCTGTGGCAGTTTGTGGATTGGCTAACACAAATTTCGAGTTAAATATATTCAAGCCTTTATTTTCCATTGCTCCCATATTAAAGAAGTCCACCGCAACAATCATATAAATATCTAAATCATATTCTAAGCCAAAACGATCTTCGTCCCATTTCATGGCTTTTTTCAGGCTTTGCATCGCCCAATCCGCTCGATTTAAATTGCCTCGATCCACATATAATTCTAACAGCACATTACGACCGCTTTTGGTCACAAAGTTATCTTGTAATAAATCAAAATCCCCTGCCACTAAGGCGAATAAGTAACACGGTTTAGGGAATGGATCTTGCCATTGCACCCAGTGGCGACCGTCATCTAAATCCCCTTGAGCTAAACGGTTACCATTGGATAATAAATATGGATATTTGCTTTTATCCGCAGTAATTGTGACATCGTAACGAGCCAATACATCTGGACGATCAAGCATATAAGTAATTTGACGAAATCCTTCAGCTTCACATTGCGTACAAATGCCATCACCCGATTGATATAACCCTTGTAATGAAGTATTCTCCGCTGGCACAAGATAAGTAACAATTTCTAATTCAAATTGATCCGCACTTTGTTCTTCTGCTAAATTTAATGTCAGGCTATCTTTATCTTGTTGATACGCAGTAAAATCTACCCCATTTAATTTGATAGATGCAAATTGAAAACTATTCCCATCTAAACGTAAACTCGTGGCTTCTGGATTTAAGCGCTTGACTTGAGTAATTGCTTTTACTACGGTATGCGTTGGATCGAGTTGAAAATCAAGAGAAATGTGCGTAATAGTAAAGTCTGGTGTACGATAATTTTTTCTGTATTTAGCTTGCATAAGAATATCCAAATAAGGCAAATATAAAGATTATATAATTAATATGGTAAATTTGCGTAACTTACCGTCTTCTGGGATTAAATTCGGCGAATTTGCCAAAAGACTTTGTTCCAATAAGGGCTATTTAATGAAGAATAAATCACCCCACCTTTAGTTGAGGCATGTAAAAATTTATCATCTTTGACATAAATCCCTACGTGATAACCATTCGGTCCTCGTCCTGTTTTAAAGAATACTAAATCTCCCGTTTGAATTTGCGAACGAGGGACTTGTTTACCATAACGAGATTGTTCAGTTGTGGTTCTTGGGAGCTGGATATTAAAACGATCCTTAAATGTAGTACGGGTAAAACCAGAACAATCCACCCCTGAACGAGTATTACCCCCTAATAAATAAGGAACACCAGCCCATTCACGTTGTTGCTCACTTAATAAGGTGATCACCATTATAGGATCATTTAATTGACCTTGATAATTAATGCCAACATAATCGCCTTTATCAGATGATGAAGAACAGCCCATCAAAAATAATGGTATCAATAACAACAAATAACCCAATCGCTGATAAAAAGTCATCGATCTTCCTTTATAATATCGCATAAAAGCTATTCATCAACCGAATGAATAGCTTTTCAATAATTTCGATTAACCTTTTGGTTTTGCTTTTTCTACTCGAGCTCGTAATTTCTGACCTGGACGGAACACCACAACTCGGCGAGCGGAAACAGGAACACTTTCTCCTGTTTTCGGATTACGACCTGGTCGAGTGGATTTATCACGCAGTTCAAAATTACCAAAACCAGATAATTTTACATCCTCGCCTTTTTCTAAGAAAACTCGAATTTGTTCAAAAAAACCTTCCACAAGCTCTTTCGCTTCTGGTTTGGCTAATCCACATTTTTCAATGAGATTTTCTGCAATTTCAATTTTAGTTAATGTCATAATTAGTCTCTCAAATAAGCATTAAAACGTTGTTTTAATTCGGATAATACAACAGAAATTACCGCATTAATATCTTCTTCTTCCAAAGTTTTTTCAGTGTCTTGAATGATTAAGCTAATTGCTAGGCTTTTATACCCTTCTGGCACACCTTGACCTTGGTAAACATCAAATAAATTTATGCCCGTTAATTTTTCACCAGCCACGGCACGACATACATCCAATACATCACTAGCAGAAACATCATTTCCCACGACTAAAGCTAAATCACGGCGGTTAGCTGGGAATCTGGAAATCTCTTTTGCCACAGCTACCTTACGTTGTGCAATTTTATCCACTAAAATTTCACAAGCAAAAACTTTACCATTCAAACCAATTTTTTGTGCAATATTCGGATGAATTTGCCCAATAAAGCCAATTTCTTCCCCATTCAATACAATTGAAGCAGATTGCCCTGGGTGGAATGCAGCAAAGGCTTTCGCTATAAATTTAACGTCATTTGCAAATGCAGTCAAGGATAAAAGATTTTCAAGATAACCTTTTAAATCAAAGAAATCTGCTTGTTCGGTTTTACCAGCCCAATGTTCATTTAAACGAGTCCCTGTCATTACCGCACTAAACACTCGTTCTTGACGAACCCCAAATTCAGCTTTTTCATCTGGAATAAAACGTAATCCTAACTCAAATAAACGAATTCGATTTTGTTGACGGTTTTGGTTATACAACACTGCACCAAGTAAGCCTGTTAGCAAAGATACACGCATTACCGACATTTCACTTGAAATCGGGTTAGGTAAAATTAACGCAGGTTGATCTGGATGTAACAACTGCTGAATTTTTGGATCGACAAAGCTATAAGTAATGGCTTCATAGAAATCATTGCCAACCAATGCGGTTTTTAAACTGGATACATCAACATCCGCTTCTCGGTGTTCACGCATTTTTAAATGTGCTAACGGCGAATTATTAGGGATTTCGTTATAGCCGTAAATGCGTGCCACTTCTTCCACTAAATCTTCTTCAATTTCAATATCAAAACGCCAACTTGTCGATGTTACCGTCCAAATATCATTGGCAAAACTCACAGCAAAGCCTAGACGTTGGAAAATATCTGTTACAGTTTCGTTATCAATATAATGACCTAATAAGCTATCTAATTTTTCACGATGTAATTGTACTTGTTTCACTTTAGGCAAATATTGCTCACTAGCGACTTCACAAATTTCGCCAGCTTGACCACCACAGATTTCTAATAACAAGGCTGTTGCTCTTTCCATGGCTTTACGTTGTAATTCAAAATCCACACCTCGTTCAAAACGGTGTGAACTGTCAGTATGTAAACCATATTGTCTAGCACGACCAATAATCGCTAATGGATTAAAGAAAGCCGCCTCTAAAATCACATCTTTAGTTTTTTCCGCATCAACACCACTGGCTTGACCACCAAAAATACCAGCCATCGCTAATGGTCCTTTTTGATCTGCAATGACCAACGTATTACTTTGTAATGTTGCTGTTGTGCCATCTAATAGGACTAATTGCTCTCCATCTTTTGCCATACGGACATCAAAAGGTTGCGTCACTTTTTCTGCATCAAAAGCGTGCATAGGCTGTCCAAACTCAAGTAAGATATAGTTTGTAATATCCACAATAGGATCGATAGAACGAATATCACAACGGCGTAACTTTTCTTTCAGCCACATCGGGGTTGCTGCCTTAACATTGACGTTTTTCACCACACGTAATAAATAACGAGGGCAAGCTTCTGGAGCAGAAACTTTAATCTCTACTTTATCACTAATCGTTACTGATACCGTATCAAAGTGCGGTGCTTTTACTGCTTGTTTATTAACTACCCCTAATTCACGAGCAATCCCTGCGATACTTAAACAATCCGCACGATTCGGAGTTAAGCTAATTTCAATAGCTTGATCATTTAATTGTAAATACTCACGTAAATCGGTGCCAATCGGTGCATCACTAGGTAACTCAATAATACCACTATGATCATCTGAAATACCAAGCTCACGAAATGAACATAGCATACCTTCTGATGGCTGCCCTCGTAATTTAGCTTTCTTAATTTTAAAATCACCTGGTAAAACCGCCCCTACTGTCGCACAAGCGACTTTTAATCCTTGACGACAATTTGGCGCACCGCATACGATATCCAATAAAGCCTCACCGCCAACATTGACTTTGGTCACACGTAGTTTGTCCGCATCTGGATGTTGAGTACATTCCACCACTTCACCCACAACCACACCAGAAAATTCTCCAGCAACCGCTTCTACACCGTCCACTTCTAACCCAAGCATGGTTATTTGATCGCATAATTGTTCGGTTGTAATGGCAGGATTAACCCACTCACGAACCCATTGTTCACTAAATTTCATCTATCAATCTCTCTTATCTCAATATTTCAAATGACAATCCTTTGAAAACAATGTCATTGAATTGAACTTCTACATTATATTTACCAATCGGATCTTGCGGAGTAAATTCCCAACATCTTGTTATAAGATTATCTTTAATATCCGCTTTATTCATGTTAGTTACCACCAAAAAGCCTTTTTTATCTTCATCAACTCTTATTTCTGAACCCTTTGAAACTATATTCATTGGTGCTGGTGCTGAAAAATACTCGGCAAACATATTTTGCTCTTGAATTGCTACATCAAAAATACGAATACATAAATTACGAGGTTTTGAACGAGAAAGCTGTGTTCCCTCTAGTAATTTAGGTTGCTTACCAGAAGTGTCCAGCACAAACAAGGCTGCTTGTGGTTGTTTAACTAATGTTTCCGCATTAGCAGCTTGAGCTATTACTGAAACTGAAAATAGTGCCAAAGCTATGACGGCTAATTTTTTCATATTTACTTTCCTAGTATTATTTAAACTGTCTTAAAAAACGAAGATCATTTTCAAAAAATGAACGTAAATCCGTCACGTTGTAGCGTAACATAGTTAAACGCTCAACCCCCATACCAACTGCAAAACCGCTGTATTCATTTGGATCAATACCCACATTACGTAAAACATTTGGATGCACCATACCACAACCTAATACTTCTAACCATTTCCCATTTTGACGCATAATATCTACTTCAATAGAGGGTTCAGTAAATGGGAAATAAGACGGTCGGAAACGCACTTGTAAATCTTCTTCAAAGAACGCACGTAAGAAATCATGTAACAAGCCTTTTAATTCGGTGAAATTAGCTTTTTTATCCACATAAAGCAATTCGATTTGATGAAACATCGGTGTATGTGTCTGATCGTAATCATTACGATAAACACGTCCTGGAGCCATAATGCGAATTGGTGGTTGCATTTTTTCCATGGTACGAATTTGTACGCCTGATGTTTGGGTGCGTAATAATAGTTCTGGATTAAACCAGAAAGTATCATGATCGGCTCGAGCAGGGTGATGTTTTGGAATATTTAAAGCATCAAAGTTATAATAATCACTTTCCACTTCTGGACCACTTTCTACCGAAAAACCTAATTCCGAGAAGAATTTCACTACACGTTCAATAGTAATCGCTACAGGATGTAACCCACCTGTTTCTACTTTACGCCCAGGTAAACTCACATCAATACGTTCTTTTTCTAATTTCGCATTTAATACTGCTTGTTCTAACTGTTCTTTCTTGCTATTTAAACCATCTAAAATAATCTGTTTAGCTTCATTAATTTTCGCACCTACTACTGGGCGTTCTTCCGCTGCTACATCACGTAAACCTTGCATTAACTGGGTAAAATGTCCTTTTTTACCAAAATATTCTACTCGGAAATTTTCTAACGCCTCCAAGCCTTTATCCTGTAATTCATCTAAGGCTTGTCTTGCCTGCTCCGTAATCTCTTTAAGGTTTTGCATACCTACCCTTCTTAAATTTAATGTGTTTTTCAAAAATGCCTTTAATGATAATATTAACTTATTCAAAAATCACGTGATTTTTAATGAATTTGATAATTTTTCTACTAAACAAATAAAAAAGAGAGCAATTTTGCTCTCTTTTGCCATTAATTTAGCAAAAACTAATCTTTTCCTTTTAATAAACGGTTTAGTACAGGTACCAATAACAACAGCAAAACACCTGTAATTAAACCTATTCCACCAATCATTTCATAAAAACTGGTTGGGTCGTTTTCATCAAAACCATTTTTAAAGATAACACCACTCAAGGTGAAGCCAAGAGAATAGGATAAGAATGTCAACGCCACCATAGACGCTTGGAAATTTTTAGGGGCAATTTTCGTAGCTAAAGACAAGGATACTGGACTTAATAATAATTCACTGATAGTAATCAGTAAAATAAAAAAGAAGAACAATAAGAAATTTGAACCTTGATCCGATACCATTAAGGAAAATGCAAAATAAGTTACACCTAATGCCAACATAGAAATGGCAAATTTAAGTGGTGTTTTTGGCTGCTTATCGCCCATTTTGGTCCAAAGGGTTGCTAATAATCCAGCAATCAAAATTACCCACAAACTTTGTAATGAACCCAACCAAGCAACAGGTAGCTCAAAACCGAAAATATTACGGTCAATCGTTTGTTCAAAATACAAAATCATTGCCGTATCAAATTGCGCCCATAGCGACCAGAAAATGCTGATTGTAATAAATAACGGGATAAATGCCACAATATTCCCTTTGTTTTCAACTTTATGGCTCATCAATAACCGAGCAAAATAGCCAATAGTTAAACAAATAATACAAATTAACAAGATTCTCGGGAAATTTTGTAGGGAAAGAAATCCTGAAAAAATAGTGACCATAATAATAGCAACCAGAGCTAACCAAGAAAATCCAGCTTGTTTTTGTTCTTTTTTGTTTAATGGATTAGGTACAGGACTCGGTGGTAAATTTTTACGTCCACGAGAATACATCCATAAACCAAACGCCATTCCGACAGCGGCAGCACCAAAACCATAATGGAAACCATAAGATTTTTGTAAAATACCCGTTAATAACGGACCTAATAATGCACCAATATTAATTGCAATATAAAAAATAGAAAAACCCGCATCACGCATACTGCGAGTATCATCGGTTTCATATAAGGTTCCCAAGGTTGCACTAGCGGTAGTTTTCACGCCCCCACTACCTAACGCAATACAAATCATACCTAAGATCAAGCCTTCTAAGCCTGGTACAAGTGCAAGAATAATATGTCCACACATCACCACAATGCCAGAATAGAACAACATACGTTCCGCACCTAAGATACGATCGGCTACCCAACCGCCAACCAAACAAGAAAGATAAACACTACCACCATAAGCACCAACAATACCGCCCGCAATATTTTTATCTATACCAAGTCCACCTTGGCTATATTCGTAATACAAATAGAGAAATAAAATTGCTTTCATTCCATAAAATGAAAAACGTTCCCATAGCTCTATATGAAAAAGACTCGATAAGGCATAAGGATGTCCAAAGAAAGTTTTTTGTTGCATAATTTATTCCTTCTATACTTGTTATTCTCAATTTTCAATCTACAATATAACAATTTATTAACAAAGTAGAAAATATCAAAAATGAGAGAATGATCACAAAATTTTCACAATTTAATGCTAAAAATAAGAAAACCGACAGCATAATAACTCTCGGTTTATTGATTCAACGCAGATCTACGCTTATCTTACTAATTCCGTTTTCAAATAAGTCAACCGCTCAATATTGGTCATATATTTTGCTAAATTTTGCGTTTCTGGTTTATAAATATAAGGAATTTCACCTAGTAATGGAGCATCAATTTTACTGCTTAATGTATCAATCATTTCCGCATAATGTCCCAAACAAGGATTAATCCGATTGGCAATCCAACCAATTAATGGCACGCCCAAATTTTGTATAGATTGCACCGTCAACAAAGTGTGATTAATACAACCCTCTTTAATTCCCGCCACCAATACCACTGGCATTTGATGAGTCACTACCCAATCGGCGAAACTAAAATGCTTATTAATCGGCGACAACCAACCAAAACAACCCTCAACCACTACTGTTTGATATTTTTGATTTAACTTATCCAAATCTTGATTAATTTTCTCAATTTGAATTTGTTCACTTTGATCAGTAAACAATGGCATAGTATGTCCAAAAGTATAACTATTAATATCCCGATAGCCCACATTTTGCTTAGTGGTATTCATCAAGGTTAATACGTCCGCGTTATCTTCCGTACCATAATCCCCCTCTTGCTCCACGATCCCGACCATTGCATTTTCATCATCTTGCGTGCAAGCAATCGGCTTATACCCCACCACATCAATATCTAATTCTTGTAACGCTTGAATAATGGCTCGAGTTGCCACCGTTTTCCCCACATTGGTATCTGTACCTGTTACAAAAAAACTACTCATAATTTAATCCTTTTCCGATAAAACGGCATCATTGTAAAATATCTTTACCAAAGAATTATTGAGCTAACGCAAGTTTTATGTGGTTTTTATTGGTTTTATTGCCATTTATTGATCCAAAACAAATTTTAATCCCGATTGTCGCTTGCTTTTTTTCTGTACTGCTTGCTGCCAAATCTGCTCGGTGGCAAATAAAGTAAATTCATCTTTCGCTCTAGTAATGGCGGTATAAACCAATTCTTTACTTAGTACGGGATTATTTTTCGTTGGTAACAGTAAAAATGTATGGTTAAATTCTGATCCTTGCGATTTATGCACCGTCATCACATAAGCCGTTTCATATTGCATGGGAAGACGATGACGAGAAACCAATTTATAGTTACCCAGTTTATCGACACTGTCAAAACAGACCAAATTATGCCCCACATAAATGCCAATATCTCCATTGGCTAAATTTACATTACGATCATTTTGGGTAATCATAATCGGCTTGCCAAGATACCAATCTCGTTGCTGTTGGAATTTTACCAAGCCTGCTTTTTGCAGTGCATTGGCAATCGTTTGATTAAGTGATTCCACCCCAAACTCGCCTTGACGTAATGCAGTTAAAAACCGAACTGCATTAAACTTAGCAAATAACATTTGGTAATGTTCATTGTTCAAGTCATCTTTCTTCTGTTGTAAATAAACTAAATAATCTCGATAATTTTGCACCGCACTTTGCACGATTTGATTGATACAATGTGCATTAAAATCTTTTTCATCCGCAAATTGCTGGGGTAGAAATTCCACCAGATGTAATTTTCCTTGCGAAAAATCTTGCTTAAACAACGTCCAACTTTGTTCAACCACAGAATATTGCACAGAATTTACCGCTGTCGCCAACTGTCCAATGCCTGAATGTTCATCAAAACGGCGACTATCTGGCAAATAACATAAACAATTCGCTATGCTTGATAAGCTCGTTTCACTGGCTATTAATGTTTCCCCTGTTACGGCAGTCAAATATTCAGTAAATTCTTTATCATAACAACCGATATTTTTTTGCCGCTGCGGATCAAAATACAAGCCCATAAACTGCCCCAACTCACCTAAAATAGCACCTGCTTCAACGGAAGAAAGCTGATCCTTATCGCCCAATAAAATCAATTTACAATGTGGTGCCAACGCCTCTCGTACTTTATTCATTAGGCTCAAATCAATCATTGACGCTTCATCAATAATCAACACATCATAAGGCAATGGATTTTGGGCGTGATAAACCGTTTTTTCGCTAAACGGTCGTACTCCCAATAGGCTATGTAAAGTCTGAGCCGAACTTGGCATGTTATGCTGTATTGCATCTTCAATTAATAAATGCTGTAAAGATTCGCTGTTTAATTCTTTTTCAATGCTTTCACTTAATCTAGCGGAGGCTTTGCCTGTGGGAGCAGCTAAACCAATTTTTAATTTACCTTGATGTAATTTTTGTAATACTGCCAACAGCCGTGCTACCGTATAGGTTTTACCTGTTCCTGGTCCACCTGAAATTAAACAAAATGATTGCCGTAACGCTACTGCCACCGCCACTTTTTGCCAGTTGGTCGTTGCTGTTGTTTGCTCAAAATAACGATCTAAACAGGCTTTAACTTGTGGTAACGAAAAATCTTGTGGTTTTTGCACCGCAGTTTTAATGTAATCAGCTAAACGATATTCATCTTGCCAAGTGCGGTAAAAATACAAGGCATTATGTTGTAAGACCAAGGGAGCAATTTTCTCTTGTGGGCTAAGGGTAAAAGCAATATGGTCTTGCAACATATTCGCCCATTGATGCAAAGGTAAATTAGCTATTTTCTGATTAATTTCCGCTACGTAATCTATGCCATCATCGGTTTTGATATAACGTAAACCAAAGTAATTATTGGCTAAATCCTTATCTAAAAATAAACAAGTATTGCCCTGTGATAAACTATATTGACAAAGCCCTGCCACCAAAATCGCCAATGCTTGTTGCTGTTCGCTATAACCTAAACCTTGTTGTTTATCAGCAATCAATTTTGCAAAATAATAATCCGCCTGACTAATCCGTTGCTGTTGGCAAAGCGAAAATAATAATTTAAGCATTAAATAAGTTCTCCAAATTGGCAATCAATTCCGCTTCGGGACGATCAAAAAATACCCCTGACTGCGTTTCACCATTCATACCACGCAAGAAAGTATAAATCACTCCACCAAAATGGCTTTCATAGCTATACGCAGGATCTCGCAAGCGTAAATAACGATCTAATGCCAAGGTATAAAGTAAATACTGCAAATCATAATGTTCATTTTGCATGGCTTTAACCAATTCATCTGGTTGATAATTTTGCGGTGATTTCCCCAGCAAATTGGATTTATAATCCACAATATAGTATTTGCCTTGATAGCGAAACACCAAGTCAATAAACCCCCGCAACATACCTTGAATTTGATCGAATTGCCAAGGTTCCTGCCAGTAATGATGATAGGCTTTTAACAAGCTATTAAACTTATTCACATCAAAAGTGCGGTGTAAATTAAAATAGAATTGCATTTCTTTTAAGCAATCTTTAGCTGGTAATTGAGCTAGGTATAGTCCATTTTCTAATAACGGTGTCTGTAAAATATGATTAATCCATTGCGTAAAAGGTTGCTGCCAACTTTCATCTAAACCTAATTGTTGGCAATATTTTGCTATCAGCTCAGGATTGACTGGCTGATTAAAGGTTATTTTTTCCAACAGCGAATGTAACAAGGTTCCGACTTGAGAACCATGGGGAAAATCCACGGGGGAATGTGCGGTCGGATAATCTTGCCAATCTACTAATGAAGTTTGCTTCAACGCTATATTACTTTGCACCAACTGATCGTTATCTTTAGCCACATCAAAAACTCGACTATTTTCTACCGCACTTTCATCTAACATTTGGATTTGCGGTTGCCACCAAGGTTTTTGTTTATTTTGTTGATGATTTTGCATTAAGCTAGTAAAGCTCGATAATGTCCAATCACGTTCAATCTCTTGCTCAAATTCCGATGCTTTTAGTGGTGCTACGGTGGTGTTTTGTGCTTTATTCCGATCTTCTACAACAATATCCGTATTTAAAATAGGCTCAATGGTTAAACTTTCATGCCCCCATTTTTGTTGCAAATCCGTTAATAATGCTTGGCTATCATAAACATTCTGCATTTTTTCATTTAAACCGATCTCACCTTGTGTTAACGCATACCCAATAGCCGTCCATTCACCTTGTAAATGTAGCGGTAAGGTGATATTGACCTGATATTTCGCCCGAGTTAATGCCACATAAAGCAATCGCATTTTTTCTGCCATACTTTCCTGCACGGTTAACGCAGAATATTGATACTGAATATCCCAATATTGCTGTTTATCTCGTTCATCATGATAAGTGCTTATGGCATCGGATTTAAGCGTAGAAAACGCAATAAAAGGCAACCACACTAAACCGTATTCCAACCCTTTGGATTTATGAATGGTAACAATCTTCACCAACTGATTTTCACTTTCTAGCCGTAATTGTTGCTCATCATCACGATCCTGTTTATTTTGAATCTGTAACTCAAACCAACGCAATAAACTGGCTTCGCTTTCTTGGGTTGGGCTGGCTTGTTGTAATAATTCACTCAAATGTAATAAATTGGTAATACGGCGTTCACCATTTTGCATGGCTTTCATTCGCTCTAACATACAAGGCTGATGTTCATCTACTTGTAAAAAGAGTTGGTATAACATTGCCAACACACCATGACGTAACCAACGGCGTTGATAATTTTCAAATCGACTTACCCATTGTTCAAGCAGACTATCTTGTTGTTTAATTTGATTAATTTCCGCCGCAGTAAAAGCAAATAAACTAGTCGCCAAGGCATTTAAAATCGCTTTGGTATTCAATGGATTTAAACAAGCTCGTAAAATATAGGCTAATTCTTTCGCTTCATCGCTATCAAATACATTGCTTTTATCCGACAAATAAACTGAAGCAATCCCCCGTTTGCGTAAACTTTGTTGAATTAACTCGGCTTCTCGCCAACTTTCCACCAACACCGCAATATCATTATCTTGTACGATTTCACGCTGCTCATCTTTGACAAAAACCGCGGTGTTTTTTCCAACACTTTTTAACCATTGATAAATAGAATTTGCACAGGTTTCAGCAAATAGCTGTTGAGTTTCGCCTTTGAGCAATTTATTTTTATCATTTAATTGTTCACCTAAATAAAATACCAAGGGTGCTTGCTTTTTCTCCCCAATCAAAAATTCAGCCTGTTTACTGCCAGCCTTAACGGATTGGAAAGGAATATCTGCATATAGAAAAGAGTTGGCAAAATTAAAAATACCATTTACTGCCTGAATTAACGCTCCACTAGAACGATAATTATTTGCTAAGGTAAAAGATTGCTTGGCTTGTTGACTGGCTCGTAAATAGGTAAAAATATCCGCCCCACGAAATTTATAAATCGCCTGTTTCGGATCACCAATCATAATAAAGCCACAGTTTGGTTGTGCTTGATAAATCTTCTCAAAAATTTGATATTGGCGATTATCGGTATCCTGAAACTCATCAATCATCGCAAATGGATATTGCGAACGAATTCGATGAGCCAATTCATTCCCCTGTTCGGCATATAACGCATCACGCAATAAACGTAATAAATCATCAAAACTCTTTTCTGCGTGATCTAATTTATATGCGATCATTTTTTCATTCAATGCCTGCATATAATGATATAGCACGATATTATGATACAAAGCAAAATCAATGGTATTCACTTCATCAACCAAACGAAACAAAGCATGGGAAATTGGATTATCTCGTTGTTTACCTAAATATTTGCTATTAAATAATTGCTGTGAAAAATAATCCGTTAAGGGTTCAGGCAAAGAAAATTGATAGGGATTCTCCGCCCAAGCATTAATTTTAGCAAAACGACTTGCTACATGATCTTGTCGAAAAGACGTTGATTTTATTCGTCCTTCTTCTTTCGCATCATCAATTAATTGACGAATTTCCACCGCACTTTCTTGCCATTGTTGTTTTAATTGCTGAATTTGCTGTAGTCCATTTTGTACATATTGCTGTAAAAATTCACTTAAATCATGCTCCAGTAACTGCGGTGAATTTATTGCGACTTTTAACGGATCACCACTCAAATATTGACGAATATGATTTAAAACCGCTGACGGAGAACCTAACCAACGGTGAATAAAATCCGTACATTCGTAAGGCAATGAATAAAAATGCTCACGCCAAAATTCATTGGCAAAGCGTTTTAATAATTCCGTTTCATCTTTGACTAATTCCAATTCAAAATGAATCCCTGAATAAAACGCATATTGGGTTAATACTCGGCGACAAAAGCTATGAATAGTATAAATCGCTGCCAAATCCATATTCTGTTCCGCTAAACGCAAACGTTGAACGGCTAAGTCAATATCATCAATATAATCCACTAATTCCGCTAATGGTTGATTATCTGCAAATGCCTTTTTATCTTGTGTTTCCCGATATTGCTCAAGTTGTTTTTTACAAAGATGAATCCGCTGACGAATACGTTCTTTAAGTTCTTGAGTAGATGCTTCAGTAAAAGTAACCACTAGAATTTCTTCTACCGATAAGGGACGAGAAAAATTATTTTCGCCAGCTTGAAGTAATAAACGAATATACAGGCTCGCCATGGTATAGGTTTTGCCTGTCCCTGCGGAGGCTTCTATTAACGTGGTGTGGGTTAAAGGGGTTGAATTGGCGTTAAGTGCGGTAGCTTTTGGCATCGTTTTTTTCCAAAAATAAAGGCTAACTACTGTTAGCCTAGTTATATCATAAAATCAATCATTGTACTAGCTGGAGGAGTATTGGTATTTTCCAAGCCTGCCCGAATCTTGCTTTCGAAAATATCATAATCCACTAAAAACGCATCATGCCCATAATCCGATGCAAATTCAAAATATTGTAAATTTACCTGTGCTTGCTCCAACAAGGTTTTACTCTTGTGCAAGTCATTAATTTTAAAAAGCTGATCATTGGTCACTGCAACGAGAGTATAACGAGCCTTAATCCGTGCTAAGGCGGTCTTAATATTGTCAAAACCGACCGCTGGATCATATAAATCCAACGCTCGCAATAAATGTAAATAACTGTTGGCATCAAAACGATCAAGAAATTTTTGACCTTGATAGGTTAAATAACTTTCCACCTGAAACCAATCGCCCCAATATTGCCCCTCTGCTTTGGTCGCTCGCCCAAAGGCTTTGGCTAACTGAATATCCGTACGATAGGTCAACATGCCTAACATTCGGGCAATCGCTAACCCTTTGGCTGGTGGTTCGCCATCATAATAGTCCCCACCATTAAAATTGGGATCATTCAGAATCGCTTGACGCATAACGTGATTAAATCCAATGGCTTCCGCACTAAAGGTTAAAGAAGAACAAAGATTAACCACATTATCCACAAAATCAGGATAATAAATCGCCCATTGGGTCGCTTGCATACCACCAAAAGAACCGCCTACGACAGCATGTAAATGGGAAATTTGTAAAGCATCTAACAGGGCTTTTTGTACCCGAACCAAGTCTTGTACAATCACATTGGGAAATTGGCTACCATAGGGTTTACTCGTTTTCGGATTAATAGACACAGGACCCGTTGTGCCTTTACAACCGCCCAACACATTTGAGCAAATAAAAAAATATTTATCCGTATCAAAAGCCAACCCCTTACCCATGAAATTCTGCCACCAGCCTGTGCTATTTAGTTCTGTAGAATAAGGTTCGGCATCCCCTGTTAAAGCGTGACATAATAAAACAACATTACTCTTATCCACATTCAACTCGCCATAAGTTTGGTAAGCCACTTCAATATGATCAAGTTTCCCACCTAGCACAAGATCTAGCGGTTCCTGCTCAAATAAGGTAATTTTTTGTACTGCCATTGATTATCCTGTTGTTCGGGGATAAAAATTTTTACGATGAGCTATAAACTACCTAGGATAATGTCGATTGTCAAGAAATTTTAGACGTTTAGACGGCTAAAATTTAGAATTGATTATAGCGAAAAATATCTTCTATCCTAACGAAAAAACGCTATTACTAACAATAACAACTTGAGTACCTTACATTATTTTTTAATATACTTGCAAAGTTTCTATTTGATGAATACAATGCAAGGCATTGACTTATATTATTATCACTATAACGGAGTTTATTATGCAAAAATTCAAATTATATCTTTTGACTCTAATTTCTGTTTTATACCTTAACACTGGCTATGCCTTAGAAGCCAAAGACTTCGATTTAAGTGGGTTTAAACCTGGAATGAGCTATGAACAAGTAAAAGAAAAAACAGATGCTTTTACCAATGATGACGGTAAGAAAACAATGATATTTAAATCTGACAACAAGCTCAAAAATAATGAACCTTATATTCGTAAAATTATTACCTATAAAAATAAAATTGAATTTGCGTTTGAGTTTGTACCATCGACTGAAAATGATGACTTATTACTGTATTCTATTGAGTATAAAGTGCCAAACACCACAGAAAATATCACAAATCTCCTTGATGCAACTTATGCTAAATTTGGTGATCCGCAATATGGCGAAAAAGCCGTTAATCAGACTCAAGAATGGTGTGATCAACCACGTTCTACCAAACGTTGTGAAAAAGATCTCAAGCTCAAATACATAGCTTCGACTAATTTCATCACATTACAGGATGGATCTTATTTAAAAACTTATAACAATAAGAAAAATAAAGTTAAAATTGAATTATAAAAGGAAAAGTGCGGTGTAAATTCTTTTAAAATATTTGCACCGCACTTTACTCTTAACAACTATTCTTCACCCAGCAACTTCAATTCCCGTCCCCGAACTTGTGCTTTCAAGATTTGCACAAATTCATCAACATCATAAGTGCCTAAATCCGTACCTTTGCGTGTCCGCACGGCGATTTTGTTTTCGGCAATTTCTTTGTCGCCACAAACCAGCATATAAGGCACACGGCGTAAGGTGTGTTCACGGATTTTGAAACCGACTTTTTCGTTGCGTAAATCAGATTTCACACGCAAACCAGCGTCCGAAAGTTTTTTCGTGACGGCTTGCACATAATCTGCTTGGCTGTCGGTGATATTCATCACTACCGCTTGCACAGGGGCAAGCCACGCAGGGAAGAAACCGGCGTATTCTTCGGTGATGATGCCGATAAAACGTTCAATAGAACCTAAGATCGCACGGTGGATCATCACTGGGGTACGGCGATCGTTGTCTTCTGCTACATAAGAGGCATTTAAGCGACCCGGTAAGGCGAAGTCTAGCTGAATCGTACCGCATTGCCATTCACGACCTAAGCAGTCACGCAAGGCAAATTCAATTTTTGGACCGTAAAATGCACCCTCACCCTGTTGAATTTCATATTCAAGACCATTGTGACGTAACGCATTGGCTAAACCTTCTTCGGCACGATCCCACATTTCATCAGAACCGATACGGCTTTCTGGACGGGTAGAAAGTTTCACTGCAATATTCACAAAGCCAAAGGTGCTGTAAATGTCGTAAACCATTTTAATACAACTGGTGACTTCGCTTTCAATTTGTTCTTCGGTACAGAAAATGTGTGCATCATCTTGGGTAAAGCCACGTACACGCATTAAACCGTGCAAGGAACCTGACGGCTCATTACGATGGCATGAACCAAATTCTGCCATACGAATCGGTAAATCACGGTACGATTTTAAGCCTTGGTTGAAAATCTGCACGTGACCTGGGCAGTTCATCGGTTTAATCGCATATTCACGGTTTTCCGATTGGGTGGTGAACATTAAATCGCCGTAGTTTTGCCAGTGACCTGTACGTTCCCAAAGCACTCTGTCCATCATAAACGGACCTTTCACTTCTTGATAATCGTACTGTTTGAGTTTGGTACGCACAAAGGTTTCCAATTCACGGAAAATCGTCCAGCCGTCATTATGCCAGAATACCAAACCCGGTGCTTCTTCTTGCATGTGATATAAATCCAAGGCTTTGCCGATTTTACGGTGGTCACGTTTTGCTGCTTCTTCAAGACGAGTTAAATATTCATTTAATTGTTTTTTATCCGCCCATGCGGTGCCGTAAATGCGTTGCAACATTTTATTTTTGCTATCGCCCCGCCAGTATGCACCCGCTACTTTCATTAATTTAAAATGTTGGCAAAAACGCATATTCGGCACGTGCGGTCCACGACACATATCAATATATTCTTGGTGATGATATAAGGCCGGCGTTGCGGTGCGTTCAATGTTTTCGTCTAAAATCGCCATTTTGTACGGCTCGCCACGGCTCTCAAAAGTATCTCGTGCTTCTTGCCACGAAACGGGCTTTTTCACCACATCATAATTGGTTTTCGCCAATTCAAGCATGCGTTTTTCTAAGGCATCAATATCTTCTTGGGTTAATGAACGATCTAAATCCACATCATAATAAAAGCCGTTTTCAATGGTTGGACCGATCGCCATTTTGACATCAGGGAATAATTGTTTAATCGCATGTCCCAATAAATGAGCCGTGGAATGGCGGATAATTTCCAAACCGTCTTCGTCTTTGGCGGTAATAATCTCTAATTTGCTGTCTTCTGCAATCATATCGCAAGCGTCTTTACGCTCGCCATTAACACGCCCTGCAATGGTGGCTTTGGCAAGACCTGCCCCAATATTTTGTGCTACTTCTAAAACAGAAACAGGGTGATCGAATTGACGTTGTGAACCGTCTGGTAAAGTAATAATAGGCATGTTGTATCCTTGTTTACAGTGGTCGCCCATACGAAAGGCGACTTGTTGCATTTACGTTAAATTAAGTTGAGTTAAAATAAAAAATTTCATTAAAAAGCACCGCACTTTGTGCTATACCTACGTTGTATAGCCCAAAAGTGCGGTGACAAAATTCCAACAGGAATTTTGAACGTTGCTTGCAACGGGGGCAAAGCCCCGAGCAATCCTATTAAGGATTGTGAGTAATTTTAGCATAATTTTTTAAAAATTTGATATTCGTCACAGATTATTCATGAAAATAAGTTTATGATTAAGTTAGTTTCAGAGGTAATTTAGGGAGTAGCTATGTGGAAATCAGTTTCTCAAGTATTAGCGGATCAATTTGGTGCCTACTATTCCATCAAAGAAAAAGATAAAGTGCATACGGGTGAAATGCACGAATCTTGGTTAATTGATGATGGCATACAACCTGTTTTTGTCAAGACTAACGATAAAACCTATCGTTCCATGTTTCGAGCTGAAGCCGATCAAATTGAATTATTAACCAAAACACATACCATTGACCTACCTAAAGTTTACGGTGTGGGTTGTTCGCAAAATCATAGTTTTTTATTGCTTGAAGCCTTGCAATTAGAAACACCTAGCCCTGAAGAATTTGCAGATTTTGGTATCGCATTAGCGAAATTACACCAAATTAAAGGGCTTGAGGGCTATGGTTTAGATTTTGATACTTGGCTCGGTTCTGTTTATCAACCGAACGAATGGCGAACTAACTGGGCAACTTTTTTTGCAGACCAACGAATCGGTTGGCAATTACAACTCTGTAAAGAACGGGGTATAAATTTCGGTAACATTGAAGAAATTGTTGCCGTGGTGGCAGCTCGACTTGCCAAACATAAACCAACGCCATCTTTATTGCATGGCAATCTATGGATTGAAAACTGTGGTTCATTTAATCATAAAATTTATTGTTACGACCCTGCTTGTTACTGGGGTGACCGTGAATGTGATCTGGCTTTTACCGAATTATTCGAGCCATTTCCTGATGAATTTTATCAAAATTATCACCGCACTTATCCACTAACAGAGGATTATATTGAACGCAAACCGATTTATCAGCTTTACTATTTGCTTAATTTCAGTCATCGCTTTAAAGGGCATTATGTGGAATTAACCAAACGTTTTTTGGAATTGATTTTGTAGAAAATCTAATAAAAAAACACCGCATTTTACTGGGAAAATCAAAAAAGTGCGGTGTTTTTTTGCTGTTTTTTTAAATTGCTCTATCAAAATAAAGATCAATTCCACTTAATTTCGCCATGGTATGAATATAATTTTCAATACGGCTTGGGAATTTCAGCCCTTTCACGCAAGTTAAATTACGCAACATCGGGAACAATATAATATCTTCAATAGATAGTTGCTGACCATTCGCTTTATCTTCCGCCAAAATCAAGGTTTCAAGCATAGGCAAATCTTGTTGTAATCTTGCTAAATATTGCTCCGTTTGAGCCAAATTTTCAGTAAAATCACCGATAGATGCCGATTTCTTATTAACAAAATAGTCTAATGCACTTTGCGTTTTATATTCTGGTAAACCTAACCGCACAAAACGTGGCAAAAGAAGATGATTATAATAGCTACCGATTTGTTTAATCATGCTTTCTAATTCGGGACGAACCTGATCAGACAAGCATTTTTCAGCATAATGTTGATCCACATAACGCACAATATCTAAACTTTCTGGCATGGCAGAACCATCATCTTTTAACAAAATAGGGACGGCTTTTTTACCAATTAATCCCACTGGTGTGGCTTCATCATCATTTTGAATATAAACCAATTCAACTGGAAGCTGTTTAAAACCAAAAATCATTCTGGCACGTACACAATAAGGGCAGTGATCGTAAACATAAAGTTTCATCTTTTTCTCCTTTCATTCATCATCATATTACCATTTAAATATTTCAAACAGGGTTTTCCATTGTTCATCTAACCCTGCGTTCACCTGAACTAGCTCATTTGTGACAGGGTGACTGAATTCAAGTTTTTCGGCATGTAACATCAACCGACTTACACCTGTTTTTTCTGCTAATGCTCTATTTTGGTGTAAATCACCATATTGGGTATCACCTAAAATCGGGTGAAAAATATGTTTCAGATGACGGCGTAACTGATGTTTTCGCCCTGTTTGTGGAATTAAACGAACTAACGAATAACGTGCCGTTTGATATTTCCCTACCGCATAAGGCATTTCAACAGTTTTTAAGCCTTGATAATCCGTGATTGCTGACTGTGGAGCTTTGTCTGTTTGAGAAAATTTATCAGCAATTTTATCTAATTGAATTTTAAGTGGATAATCTATACGATCTGAACCTATCAAATAACCACGTACCACCGCTAAATAGCTTTTCTGGACGGTTTTATTTTCAAACTGCTGACAGATTAAATTAGCGATTTCCGCATTTAACGCAAACAATAACACACCCGAAGTTGGGCGATCCAAACGATGAATCGGGAAAACATGCTGACCAATTTGATCTCGCAAGGTCTGCATCACAAACTGTGTTTCATGCCTATCTAACCAACTGCGATGTACCAACATACCCGCAGGTTTATTCACTGCAACGATATATTGATCTTGATATAAGATTTCTAGCATTGAGTTAACAGCTTTTCAATTTCAATGATCGGTCTTAACAATTCACTTAACCGCTCTTGCTCTTTTAAGGCTTCTTCCACATAAGGTGAAATCGCAATTTTGCTTGGCAACGCTGCTCCCGCTTCCAACAACGCCCACATTCTCGGGATAAAAATCCACTGTAACCATTCGTGAGCTTGCATATAGTCAATGGCAAAAGGCTCTTGACTGGCAAAGGCTTGTTCAGACGGTGGCACAGTTTGCCATAGGTCTAGTTCTTGTAGGATTTTTTGTAAATCACGTAAATGGGTTTTGGTTTTGTGATGTAAGAGTTGAGCCATTTATTCATTTTCCTTGATTGACCAAATCTACTAGTCTAGGAATCTGCTCAAGTAATTTTGGAACTTGATGATTTAACGTTTCCCATACTAACAAAGGATCAATTTCATTATAACCATGAACTAACCGATGTCGCATTCCTGCAATATCTTTCCATGGAATAAAATCTGTCAGTAACAAAAAATCAGGTTCCTTTTGTTTTAATGTAGTGCTAATTTCGCCTAAAGTGATCAGATTAAGGGTAACAGCTTGCTGTGTTTTGCGATCTTTTAAAAAATCCGCTTCCGTCATCCCCTCTATAAATAACAAGGCTTCTTCTGCATAGCATTGCAAATCGTTTATATAGCTCAATAATCTATTCATACTGAAATCGCTTCCCGTAATACTGTTTCTTTAAATTTCAAAGGTAAACTGCTTTCTTCCATTAAATCAAAATTCTCACCAAACACTTCTTGTAAATCAGAGCATAACCCCCCAATATCAAACAAACTTGAACCAGGTAAAACTTCTACTAAAAAATCAATATCACTATTTTCTGTATCTTCACCACGAGCAACGGATCCAAATACCCTTAAATTTTGTAATTTAGGATAAGTGGAAAAAATTTGTCTTACTTTTGTTCTGTTTTGATTTAGAATTTCGGAAGGTTTCATTTTAGTTTACCTAGTTGTTATCAACATAACTTATTATAGGGACTGTTGTTCTCGATCTCAATCTCAAATTAAGGTAACATAACCGCCATTTTAATTAAATTTTTAGCAAAAAATGTACCTCATCGACATCTTTTTACAAAACAAACAGCCTGAACGATACCAACAGCAATTTATTCTACTTGCTGAACTGATTGATGAATGGCGTTATAACGGGCAAATTCTGGGACGTGAGATTCCTGTTTTTAAAGCGGAACAAGAAGATCTATTTGGATTTGGAATCAAGGTTATTTGCCCTGAACAACATAGCCTATTGCCTGAACATAATAACAGCGAAGTCAATCGTTGCCTTGAAAATTTGGAAAAGTGCGGTGTTTTTTTGCAAAGTTTTCAGATTGTGGCAGACGATTTAATGTCAGATCAAACCAACCAAAACGATCCAACATGGCAAGTGCTTTACACCACTTATTTACGCTCTAGCTCACCTGTGGTGAATGGCGATAATCTTGCCCCAATTCCACTGTATAAAATTGCTCAAAACCAACCGCACTTAAGCCTTGATTTAATCAAATGGTTGGAAAATTGGCAAGCCTGCGATCAATTGCAGATGAATGGTTCTGTATTAGAAAAATCTGCCCTACTTGAAATTTCAGATATTAATAGCCATTTAACTAAACATGGTCGGGCATTATGTCAAGAGATAGAACAGGCTACTAATGTGCCAACCTACTATTATCTTTACCGTATCGGGGGCGATAATTTGAGTGCTGAACAACAACGTCGTTGCCCTTGTTGTGGTGGTGAATGGCGGTTAAATACCCCCATTGCAGACGTGTTTTATTTTAAATGTGATCATTGCCGTTTAGTGTCAAATTTATCGTGGAATTTTTTATAAGGAAACAATATGCAAGACTATATTATTGAAATTAATCAACAAAATATTACAGAAACGTTACAACTTTCCCAACAAACGCCATTAGTTTTGGTATTTTATGCTCCAAGCCACGAAACTTCGTTAAATTTCACCGCACTTTTAACCCGTTATGCAGATAAATATCAAGGGCAATTTTTACTAGCAAAAGTCAACTGTGAAACAGAACAACAAATTGTCATGCAATTTGGTATTCAAGCCTTGCCAACCACTTATTTATTTAAAGAAGCTCAAGCCGTGGATGCGTTTCAAACCGCCTTACCCGAAGATCAGCTTGAACAACATTTAGCCTTGATTTTACCCAAAGAAGAAGAAATTAAATTTAATTTGGCGTTGGATTTCTTACAGGCTGAAAACTATGAAGCCGCCTTACCTTTATTAAAAGAAGCATGGCAAGCATCAGAACAAAAAAATAGTGATATAGCCCTACTCTATGCGGAAACCTATATTACCATGAAAAAAACCGAACCAGCCCAAGAGATTTTGAATAAAATCCCTTTACAAGATCGTGATAGTCGCTGGCAAGGCTTGCAAGCTCAAATTGATTTATTAATCAAAGCTGCCGATACGCCCGAAATTCAGCAATTACAACAAGATTATGAGCAAAATCCACGTCCTGATGTTGCGTTAAAATTAGCTGTACAACTTCATCAAGCCAATCGAGATGAGCAAGCGTTAGAATTGTTATTTAGTATTTTGCGACAAGATTTAAATGCAGAAAACGGTGAAGTAAAAAGGCTATTTTTGGAAATTATTGCTGCTCTAGGTAGCGACCCTATGGCTAATAAGTATCGCCGATTGATTTATTCGCTATTGTATTAATAAAAATTTGTTATAATGAACAGGCTTTATAAATAAAAGGAGTTATTATGTCAGAAATTAAACACAGTAAATTATTAATTTTAGGTTCAGGTCCTGCTGGTTACACAGCTGCAATTTATGCGGCTCGTGCTAACTTGAAACCCGTTTTAGTGACAGGTTTACAACAGGGCGGTCAGCTCACTACGACTACGGAAATCGAGAACTGGCCTGGTGATTTTGGTGATACAACTGGTCCAGAATTAATGCAACGTATGTTACAACATGCGGAAAAATTTGATACGGAAATCATCTTTGATAATATTGGCAAAGTAGATTTATCTCATCGTCCATTTAAACTTTATGGTGATGTGCAAACTTTCTCTTGCGATGCCTTAATTATTGCCACTGGAGCCTCCGCTCGTTATCTTGGTTTGCCATCCGAAGAAGCGTTCAAAGGACGTGGTGTGTCGGCTTGTGCAACTTGCGATGGTTTCTTTTATCGTAACAAACCTGTTGCCGTCATTGGTGGTGGTAATAGTGCTGTAGAAGAAGCATTATATTTAGCTAATATTGCTAGCGAAGTACATTTAATCCACCGCCGTGATAGTTTCCGTGCAGAAAAAATCTTAATCGACCGTTTATACAGAAAAGTGGAAGAGGGCAAAATTATTCTGCATACCTACCGCACTTTAGATGAAGTGTTGGGCGATAATACGGGCGTAACGGGTGTCCGCTTGAAAGATACGCAATCAGACAACACCGAAGAATTGAAAGTAGATGGCGTTTTTGTGGCTATTGGTCACGCCCCAAATACAGAGATTTTTAAAGATCAATTAACCTTGAATAACGGCTATATTGTGGTGAAATCAGGCTTAGATGGCAATGCTACGGCAACTAGCGTAGAGGGTGTTTTTGCTGCAGGTGATGTGATGGATCATAATTATCGTCAAGCAATCACTTCTGCTGGAACGGGTTGTATGGCAGCACTAGATGCGGAACGTTTTTTGGACGCATTAGAATAGTATTTTAAGTGGATTTATCCAACCTTTAAACTTTGAGTAATTTCGGGCGAACATCTGTTCGCCCCTAAAATTTTATACAAAATGGAAAAACAACGTCAAAAATATCTGTTTAAATGGTTGCGACAACAACAGAAACCGATAAAAAAATTATTAAGCCTAAATGTGGGACTAGCGACTTTATCATCTTTGATTTTAGTGGGACAAACTTGGTTGCTGGCGAGTCTTTTGCATCATTTTATTATCCAACAAACTCCACGTTCGGAACTATTACCCTATTTTATTGGCTTGATTGTTGGTTTTGCATTGCGAGCATTGATTTTATATCTGCGTGAAAGAATTGGCTTTAACTGTGGTCGGCAATTACGCAATATTATTCGTCAACAAATTTTGGATAAAATCCATTCTGTCGGACCTGCTACCATTCAAGGTAAACCTGCTGGTAGCTGGGCAAGTTTAATGTTGGAACAAGTGGAAAATCTACATAATTTTTATGCTCGTTATCTACCTCAACAAATGTTGTCGGCGATTGTTCCCGTTATTATTTTAATTGCTGTTTTTCCGCTTAATTGGGTGGCAGGTTTAATTCTCTTATTCACAGCCCCCCTAATTCCTATTTTTATGATTTTAGTCGGTTTAGCAGCATCGGATAAAAATCAGCAAAACATGGCAATGCTAGCCAAATTAAGTGGGCAATTTCTCGACCGCTTACGTGGGCTAGAAACTCTACGTCTATTTAACCGTGCCGAAGAACAAACTGAGTATATTGAGAAATCCACCGAGGATTATCGCATTAGCACCATGGACGTATTAAAAATGGCATTTTTATCGTCTGCAGTATTAGAATTTTTTACCTCTATTTCCATTGCCATTGTCGCAGTTTATTTTGGTTTTAGTTATCTCGGACAAATTGACTTTGGTAGTTTTAGTAATAACACTGGAATTACCCTATTTGCAGGCTTTTTCTGTTTAATTCTCGCACCTGAATTTTATCAACCCCTACGTGATCTTGGCACTTATTATCACGACCGAGCAGCCGCTATTGGGGCAGCCGATGCTATTGCAGAATTTATTGAAACTGACTATCAAACGGTACAAGCTGACCACAACCAGCAAATTCCCAATCAAAGTGCGGTGGAAATTATGGCAGAAAATTTGGTAATCTTGTCACCACAAGGCAAGGCTCTCACCCAACCGCTTAATTTTCATTTAGCTAAACAATCTCATACAGCGTTGGTGGGGCAAAGCGGGGCAGGAAAAACATCTTTAATTAACGTATTACTCGGTTTTCTGCCTTATCAAGGCAGTTTGAAAATTAACGGAATAGAACTCAATCAAGCCGATCTCACCCAATGGCGAAAACAAATTGCATGGGTAGGGCAAAATCCGTTGTTGTTGCAAGGCACGATTAAACAAAATCTGTTACTCGGTGATATTCAAGCCTCGGACGAACAAATTGATATAGCTTTAAGCCAAGCCAACGCCAAAGAATTTACCGATCACCTTGGCTTAAATGCAGAAATCAAAGATGGCGGTGTAGGCATATCGGTAGGGCAAGCTCAACGCTTGGCGATTGCTCGAGCCTTATTGCGTCAAGGTAATTTGTTGTTATTAGATGAACCAACAGCCAGCTTAGATGCTAAATCGGAAACGCAAGTATTGACCGCATTAACCCAAATTAATCAAGCCCAAACCACCTTGATGATCACCCACCGTATTGAAGATTTAAAGCAATGTGATCAGATTTTGGTGATGCAACAGGGGCAACTGGTGCAACAAGGACACTTCGAACAGTTGCAACAGCAAGGTTATTTTGCTGAACTTTTAGCCCAACGTCATCAAGACGTACAATAAGAGAGAAAATATGCGTTCACTACTTCCTTTTTTACCCTTATTTAAACAGGCAAAATTTCCACTGTTTTTAGGTGTGGTGTTGATGATTGGCGGGCTTGCTTGCAGTATTGGCTTGCTCACGCTATCAGGTTGGTTTTTATCGGCTACTGCCATTGCTGGGGCTGGAACGTTATTTAACTATTTTTATCCCTCATCAAGCGTACGTGGTTTAGCGATTGGTCGTACTGCAATGCGTTATGCTGAAAAAATTGTGACTCACGATGCCACTTTCCGTATTTTGGCTAAATTACGTGTTCAGGTATTCAGCAAAATTATTCCACTTTCCCCTGCGGTATTAAATCGTTATCGTAACAGTGATTTACTTAACCGCTTAGTGGCTGATGTGGATACGCTCGATAGCCTATATTTACGCCTGATTGCTCCATTTATCAGTGCGATAGTGGTGATTGGAATGATGACTCTGGTGTTAAGTCTATTTAATCTTTCCCTTGCCTTATTAATTGGTGCAATCCTATTGATTCTATTACTGATTATTCCAAGTGTATTTTATTTTTTAGGCTTAACTTTCGGTAATAAACTCACCCGATCTCGTTCCCTTTATCGTATGCACTTTGTAGAATTTATTCAGGCTCAAGCGGAATTATTACTGTTTAATGCACAAGATAATTTGCAACAAAAATTAGATCAAACGGAACAACAATGGCAAAGTTATCAACAACGTGAAAGCAATTTAGCAGGACTTTCTACTGCTGTTTTAATGTTTGCTAATGGCTTATTAGTGGTGTTGACTTTATGGATTTCCTCCAATATTGAATTTGCTATTGAAGAATATCGTCTTGCATTTATTGGCTTGTTTACGCTATCCGCATTAGCCTCTTTTGAGATTTTAATGCCGTTAGGTGCAGCGTTCTTGCATATTGGACAAGTGATTTCATCTGCTCAACGTGTCAGCGAAATTATTGACCAACCACCGCTGGTACAATTTGAGGGAACAGAAACTGCGGTGAATTTTTCCAATGTTTTATTTGATCTTAAAAATATCAGCTTTCGTTATCCTGAACGGCAAGATATTGCCTTAAAACAGGTGAATTTACAGATTAAACCAAAACAAAAAGTTGCCATTTTGGGCAAAACTGGCAGTGGTAAATCCACTCTATTACAACTGTTAGTACGAAATTATGATCCGCTACTCGGTGAAATTCATTTTGCCAATAAACGGATTTCTGCTTACAGTGAAAATATTCTCCGCCAGCAAATTTGCTTTTTAACTCAACGGGTGCATATTTTTAGCGACAGTTTACGCAATAATCTACAATTTGCCACAGCAGCACCGCTTTCCGATGAAAAAATGACAGACGTGCTAATACAAGTTGGTTTGCAAAACTTAGTGGAACAAGGTTTAGAACAGTGGTTAGGTGATGGCGGTCGCCCTCTTTCAGGCGGTGAACAACGCCGCTTAGGCTTGGCGAGAATTTTATTGAGTGATGCACCAATTTTATTATTAGATGAACCTACCGAGGGTTTAGATCGTGAAACTGAACGTCAAGTGTTAAACCTGATTTTGCAACATTGCCAAGATAAAACCTTGCTGATGGTAACTCATCGTTTAACCGCTATTGAGCAGTTTGATAATATTGTAGTCATTGATAGTGCGGAACTGGTGGAACAAGGTAGTTATGCGGAATTAAGCCAGAAACAAGGTTATTTCCACTCCTTAATTCAACGAATTTAAAGAAAAAATCTGATACAAAAAAATACCGCACTTTTGTTCTTGTCAAAGTGCGGTATTTTTATACAGTTTTTTATTTTATTAGAAAATTGCCACAGACAAACCTACAACAATAGCTAATGAAAGCACTACCATAATCATAGCATAACCAAAATCACTCATACTTTTCTCCTGATGTTTTTAATTAATAAAATCATATATTTTTCATTTTATCAGTTTAATTTATTTTTTCATACATTTTTTATAATTTTACCTTATAATAATGTAAATTTTCAGGGAGGTAAAAATGGCAACTATTAAAGACGTAGCAAAAATAGCAGGCGTATCAACTACTACCGTTTCTCATGTCATCAATAAAACCAGACATGTTGCAGAAGATACTAAACAAGCTGTATTAAATGCGATTCGAACACTTAGTTATTCACCAAGTGATGTGGCTCGTAGTCTTAAAATTAATACTACAAAATCTATTGGTATGATTGTTACCACCAGCGAATCCCCTTACTTTGCAGAAATCATTCACGCCGTTGAAAACCATTGTTATCGTCAAGGCTATTCATTATTTTTATGTAATACCCAAAATGATACAAAAAAAATTAAAAATCACTTGGAAATGTTAGCAAAAAAACGCGTTGATGGTGTATTGATTATGTGTGCCGAATATCATCAAGAAAGTATTGACTTATTTAATAATTTTCAAGATCTACCGCTGGTTGTTATGGAATGGGGAATTCAACATAGCAATAATGATATGATTTTGGATAACAGTTTTAATGGTGGTTATTTGGCAACCCAACATTTAATTGAGAATGGTCATCAAAAAATCGGGATTATTTCTGGAGAACTGAATAAAACCACTGCTCAAACTCGTTTTCAAGGCTTTGAAAAAGCCATGTCGGATGCTGGCTTAACCCTTAATCCAAACTGGATTCAAGAGGGTTCTTTTGAACCCGAAGATGGTTATGAATGTATGAATAAAATTCTTGAACAGCAAGAATTACCTACGGCTGTATTTTGTTGTAATGATGTAATGGCATTAGGTGCGATTTCCGCTATTACAGAAAAAGGTTTACGCGTGCCTGATGATATTTCGATTATTGGCTACGATAATATTCATTCATCACGGTTTTACGCTCCCCCACTTACCACTATTCATCAATCTAAAGCAAGACTAGGTGAGCGTGCATTACAATTACTGCTGGAACGTATTCATCATAAAAATACGGAAAGAGAAACCATTGAAATCTATCCCGAATTGGTGGTACGCAAGTCCGTGAAAAACATCAAATAATATTAACCAAACTGCGGTGTTTTTTACTGTAATTTGTTACTACTTTATTCTGTTGCGAGTTCCACAATTTTCAAAATGACATTCACTGTACTTTCCATGCCTTCAAGGCTAATTAGTTCGTGAATGCTATGGAAATTATATCCTCCAGTAAAGATATTCGGACAAGCCAACCCTTTTTCCGCTAACCACGCCCCATCCGTACCTCCACGGATTGGTTTATGATTTGGTTTGATACCACATGCTCGCATTGCCTGATCAGCCAGTTCAATAGATCGTGGTACTTGACGGATACAATTATACATATTTTTATAGCTATCTTGAATTTCCAACTGGAGTGGTTGGCGTAAATTCTTTTGTTGATTAAATTGATTAACTATATCCGTTAAAAAGGCTTTACGTTGTTCAAATTTCTCGCTATCAAAATCCCGAATTAAATAATGTAATTCTACTTTACTAATATCACCCACCAAGCGATTTAAATGAAAAAAGCCTTGTTTATCTGCAGTTTTTTCTGGTACTTCATCAGCTGGTAATAGTTGTTGAAACTCACAAGCCAAAGTTAACGCATTAACCATTTTATCTTTAGCATAACCAGGGTGGATACCGTTACCCAAGATCGTCACAGTAGCACTAGCTGCATTAAAGTTTTCATATTCCAACTCACCTACGGCACCACCGTCAATAGTATATGCCCAGTCGCAAGGGAATTTGTCCATTTCGAAAAATTGCATCCCTAAACCAATTTCTTCATCTGGTGTGAAAGCAATACGAATATTACAGTGAGCTTGTTCGCCGTTCTTTAGTATAGAAAGTGCGGTCATAATTTCCGCAATTCCAGATTTATTATCCGCCCCTAATAAGGTTGTGCCATCTGTCACAATCAAGGTTTTGCCGATTAATTGAAGCATAAAGGGATACATTACAGGACTAATAAATTTTTCTCCCGAACCTAAGGCAATTTCCCCACCACGATAATTCACAATCACTTCTGGATTGACATTCTTGCCACTACAATCTGGTGATGTATCTAAATGAGCAATTAAACCAATGGTAGGAGCATTCATCACATTACTTGGTAAATAAGCAGTTAAAATACCATTTGGCGAAAGATTAATCTCTTCTAACCCTAATGCCTGTAATTCTTGTACTAAATATTTGGCTAATTTAAGTTGACCTGGTGAGCTAGGTGAATACTTCGCCCCGACTTTAGCTTGCGTATCAAAAGACACATAATTCAAAAATCGTTCAAGTAAATAATTGCGTTCACACGTTGACATGGTATTCTCCTTTTAACCCTTTGTTTAATTATGCAAAAACAAATTTTTCAATGCAATTTTTTTCTAAAATTTATGCCCGAAGTTTTATCTAAATCAATTTTTGAGCATTTATATCTTTATAAATAAAAAAATTTGGCTAAAAAGACATTATTCCCTTTTCATTAGCGAACAATAGCTATATCATAAGTGTTCAAAAAACTCGGTGCTTACTTGTCGTTAAGTAAGTGTTGTACTTCTATTTAACTAACCCATATTAGTTTTTCAGGGAGAAAACCAAAGCTAGTGGAAAAAACGACTAAACCTATCGTTGAGCTACGCTCTCTTACTAAATCCTATGGTGATAACACCATTATCAAAGACTTCAATTTAACCATTAATAATGGTGAATTTGTTACCATTTTAGGTCCTTCAGGCTGTGGTAAAACTACCGTTTTACGCTTGATTGCAGGTTTTGAAGAAGTTAATGACGGTCAAATTATTCTTGACGGCGAAGATGTCACGAATATTCCAGCAGAACAACGTCATGTGAATACCGTATTCCAAAGTTATGCCCTCTTTCCACACATGACGATTTTTGAAAATGTGGCATTTGGATTGCGTATGCAAAAAGTACCTGAAGCAGAAATTAAGCCTAGAGTTCTTGATGCTTTGCGTATGGTGCAATTAGAAGAAATGGCGGAACGTAAACCAAGCCAACTTTCTGGTGGTCAACAACAACGTATCGCCATTGCTCGTGCGGTGGTCAATAAGCCGAAAGTCTTATTATTAGACGAATCTTTATCTGCATTAGATTACAAATTACGTAAACAAATGCAGAATGAATTGAAATCCTTACAACGTCAATTAGGCATTACCTTTATTTTCGTGACCCACGATCAGGAAGAAGCCTTAACCATGTCAGATCGTATTATCGTATTGAAAAAAGGTAATATCGAGCAAGATGGTTCACCGCGTGAAATTTATGAGGAACCGAGCAATTTATTCGTGGCGAAATTTATTGGTGAAATCAATATTTTTGATGCTGTGGTATTACACCGTGTTGATGAGCAACGTGTTAAAGCCAATGTGGAAGGTCGTATTTGCGATATTTATGTTGAGCAACAAGTTCACGAGGGTCAAAAATTAAAAGTATTATTACGTCCTGAAGATGTGTTATTAGAAGAACTTGATGATAATGAACAATCAAGTGCGATTATTGGATATATTCGTGAACGTAATTACAAAGGTATGACCCTTGAATCCACCGTTGAACTAGAACATAACGGAAAAATGGTGCTGGTTAGCGAATTCTTTAACGAAGACGACCCGAATATCGATCACTCATTAGATCAAAAAGTGGCTGTCACTTGGATTGAAAAATGGGAAGTGGTATTGAATGATGAAAATGACAACCAATAAATTCCAGAAAGTGACTGTCGGCATTATTTTTGCTTGGCTAATTTTCTTTGTTTTTGCACCTAACTTCTTGGTGTTTATTGTCAGCTTTCTCAGTAAAGATGCCAGTAATTTCTATGCCCTACCATTTACTTTCGAGAATTACACTCGACTGTTTGAACCTTTATATGGTACCGTAGTGTGGAATTCTTTATATATGTCGGGAATTGCCACGATTTTATGTTTGCTTATCGGTTATCCGTTCGCCTTTATCATGACAAAAATCAACGAAAAATACCGTCCGTTTTTGTTATTCCTATTGGTATTACCATTTTGGACTAACTCACTGATTCGTATTTACGGCATGAAAGTGTTTCTTGGGGTAAAAGGGATTCTGAATGAATTTCTGTTATCTTTAGGCGTTATTAGCGAGCCAATTCGTATTTTAAATACCGAAATCGCGGTGATTATCGGTTTAGTGTATTTGCTATTACCGTTTATGATTTTGCCACTCTACTCAGCGATTGAGAAATTAGATCATCGCTTATTAGAAGCTGCGAAAGATTTGGGTGCTAATGCAGTACAACGCTTTATTAAAATCATTATTCCACTCACTATGCCAGGAATTGTGTCGGGTTGCTTATTAGTATTACTGCCAGCTATGGGAATGTTCTATGTAGCAGACTTATTAGGTGGGGCAAAAGTCTTATTAGTGGGTAATGTAATTAAGAGTGAGTTCTTAATTTCGCGTAACTGGCCATTTGGTTCAGCAATCAGTATCGGCTTAACCATTCTAATGGCGTTATTGATTTTCGTTTACTACAAAGCGAATAAATTACTGAATAAGAAAGTGGAGTTAGAATAATGGGTCGTATCCTACGTAGTTTCTTTATGTTGTTGGTATATGCCTATTTGTATATTCCAATTGTTATTTTAGTTGGTAATTCTTTCAACGGCGATCGCTATGGATTGAATTGGAAAGGGTTTACTTGGAACTGGTATGAGCGTTTATTTAATAACGATACGCTTATCCAAGCGGCTATTCACTCTGTCGTGATCGCTTTTGTTGGTGCCACTCTAGCGACTATTATTGGTAGCTTAACAGCCATCGCATTGTATCGCTATAAGTTCCGTGGTAAACAAGCCGTAAGCGGTATGTTATTCGTGGTAATGATGTCGCCTGATATTGTGATGGCGGTTTCATTGTTAGCCCTATTTATGATGGTGGGTATTTCATTAGGTTTTTGGTCATTATTGTTGGCTCATATTACTTTCTGTTTACCTTACGTTGTGGTCAGCGTTTATTCTCGTCTAAAAGGGTTTGATTTGCGTATGCTAGAGGCGGCTAGAGATCTTGGTGCCAGTGAAGTCACCATTTTGCGTAAAATTATTTTACCATTAGCGTTACCTGCAATTATTTCAGGCTGGTTATTAAGTTTCACACTATCCTTAGATGATGTGGTCGTTTCTTCTTTCGTTAGCGGTGCAAGCTATGAAATTTTACCACTGAAAATCTATTCTTTGGTAAAAACAGGGGTAACACCAGAAGTGAATGCTTTAGCCACCATTATGATTGTCCTTTCACTAATTTTAGTAATGCTCGGACAAGTTATTGGAAAAAAGGATAAAACCTAGACAAATCGGATATTTCCACATAAAATAACGCCCGACCCGAAGCTAGTCCCTAGCCCAAAGTCAGGCGTTTTTTTATGTCTTTCTATTTGAATAAATAAAAAGGCGGATACTCTTAATTACTCTCAACGGAGAAATCTTAAATGAAAAAATTAGCAGGTCTTTTCGCAGCTAGCTTAGTTGCTGTTGCTTTGACTGGTTGTAACGATAAAGAAAGCAAAACTGAAACTTCTGCAGCCCCTGCGGCAACCCCAGCAACAAGTGAAGATAAAGTGGTAAATCTTTATACTTGGACAGAATATGTGCCAGATGGTCTATTAGATGAATTCACTAAAGAAACTGGTATCAAAGTCAACGTATCAAGCCTTGAATCTAACGAAACTATGTATGCCAAAGTGAAATTACAAGGTGCTGGTTCCGATGGTTACGATGTAATTGCACCGTCAAACTACTTCGTGTCTAAAATGGCACGTGAAGGTATGTTAAAAGAGTTAGATCACAGCAAACTACCTGTGATTGCTGAACTCGATCCAGACTGGTTAAATAAAGACTATGACAAAGGCAACAAATACTCCCTACCACAATTATTAGGTGCACCAGGTATTGCGTATAACGTCAAAACCTACAAAGGATCTGATTTCACCTCTTGGGGTGACTTATGGAAACCTGAATTTGCGGGTAAAGTGCAATTATTAGATGATGCTCGTGAAGTATTCAATATTGCTTTAGTAAAATTAGGCTTAAACCCTAATACTACTAACCCAGATGAAATCAAAGCAGCTTACGAAGAATTATTGAAATTACGTCCAAACGTACTTTCTTTCAATTCAGACAACCCTGCCAACTCTTTTATTTCTGGCGAAGTTGAATTAGGTCAATTATGGAATGGTTCCGTGCGTATTGCCAAAAAAGAATCACCAGATACTATTGATATGGTGTTTCCGAAAGAAGGTCCAGTATTATGGGTAGATACTTTAGCGATTCCTGCTAATGCAAAACACCCTGATGCAGCACATAAATTAATCAATTACTTGTTAAGTGAAAAAGTAGCTGAACAATTAACCTTAGAAATTGGCTACCCAACTTCTAATGTGAAAGCAAAAGCAAAATTACCAACCGAAATTACTAGCGATCCTGCTATCTATCCTACAACAGAAGTATTGCAAAAATCTTACTGGCAAGATGATGTTGGTGAAGCGGTTGAATTATATGAAAAATATTATCAAGAGCTAAAAGCAGCAAAATAATATGATATAAACTTAAAAGGCTTTCATTTGAAAGCCTTTTTTCATCTCTAAAACATCGGAATTAGTGGGTTAAATCAATTTGATATACCGCAAAACCAACTTCATCAACGCCTTTATCTACTAACGGATAAACCGATTTCGCTTTGATAAAGGTTTTTGCCTGCTCACTTGGTGAGGTTTCAAACCGAATATCCAGTGGTTTATCACTTTCAATTTTGGCTAAACGCCAATTTTTATCGGCGGTTGGTGTAATCGCTCCCTGTAACTTAGTTTGTTTAGTAATATAATTTGCCAACACTTGACGATTTTCATCTGGGGCAAGGAATGCCACAAATTCTTCACCCGTTCCTGAGAATTTAGCACTGTAAGCACGATAATTATTACTTGCAATTAAGAAATCTGCGTCTAAATCAATAGGCTTACCATTAAATTGTAGATTTCTAATTCGTTCACTATTGGCATTAATCAACTCACACTCACCGTTATAACGAGCAGGTTGCGTCACATCAATTTCATAGCTTAATCCGTCAATCACATCAAAATTATAGGTACGAAATCCTTCCCAATTAATTAGTCCTTGTGGTTCAGTTTTATTCGGATCAATTTGATTAAACATACCCGCCGAACATTCTAGCCATTCTTTAACATGATGCCCTTTCACTTTTAGTGTAGCAAGAATATTAGGGTAAAGATAAAGATCCGCTGCATTACGGAAGGTTAAATCCCCTTTTGCGACTTCAACAAAAGAAGTTGGGTCATTTTTACGTCCACCGACTTTAAATGGTGCTGCTGCAGAAAGCACAGGAATATCTTTTAATTCAGGAATATTCTTAATATAGTTTTCTACATAATCTTTTTGTGCTTGATTAACTATTTGCACGGTCGGATCATCTTGCACTAAAGCAAGATAGCTATACATATCATCTAAAGATTTGCCTATTGGCTGTGCCACAAATTTCCGTGTTGCTTCATGTACTGGCTGTAAAAGTGCGGTGATTTCTGGCTTATTTTCTACCGTGGCTGCTTTTTTCTCATTATCATAAATTGGACGAATATGTGCAGTGGCATGATTCACCACCCATTTTCCGTTAAGGTAATAAAGTTGCAAATCAATCACACCGATATTGTTCCCCCAATAACCCGACATATTTTCTGGCACACCATTTACTGTACCATTCGGCATATCCACCAATGTACTGGTTGTTTGGAAAGATTTATGCGGGAATAAACCGTGAGAATGCCCAAATACGATAGCATCAATCCCTTTCACATCGGCTAAATGAAAAGCAGCATTTTCTTCGCCTACTGCATATTCTTTATCACTCGGTCCAGTATGTGCTAAACAAATCACCAGATCCGCACCCGCTTTTTTCATTTCTGGCACAAACTTTTCTGCGGTTTGCTTAATATCTTCCACATACACTTTACCGTCTAAATTGGCTTTATCCCACACCACAATTTGCGGTGGCACAAAACCGATATAACCGATTTTTATCGATTGTTTATTACCTTGTTCATCAATTAAACTGCGTTCCTGAATAACGTATGGGGTATAACGATTTTGTTTAGTTTTTGCATCATAAACATTGGCATTAATAATCGGAAATTTTGCTTCTTTTAACACATTATCCAGAAATTCAAGTCCATAATTAAACTCATGATTTCCCAACGTTCCCACTTCATACTTCATCAAATTAAGGGCTTGTACTGAAGGGTGTGGCTTGCCTGCTTGATAACCTACCGCCGCTTGATAATCCGCAATGGGATTACCTTGGATTAAATCACCATTATCAACTAATACGCTATTTTTCACTTCTTGACGAGCTTGCTCAATAAGTGTTGCGGTACGACTAAAACCAAATTTCTCAGTAGGTGCATCTTTATAATAGTCAAAATCCGTTAAGAAACCATGTACATCAGTGGTTGAAACAACACGTAAATTAAACACATTCTGATTTTTACTTTGTTCAGCAGAAAGCACTCTATCACTACCGAGAGCAAAAACACAGAAACTAGATAATTGTAGAAAACGTCTTCGATCCATTTTGAACTCCTTTTTCATTTAATAAAAATACATTGCAAAATCTTGAATTTAATCGTTTAATCTACAAAAAACAAAGTAAAATTAAAAGAGTGTGTTGATAAAATTGTGATCCATATCAAAGATTTTTTATTATGTTGGAATTTTCTAACAAAGTGCGGTCAAAAATAACAAAATTTTCGTCTGCTAAAAATTTCTCTTGCACATTCAACAAAATGAATATAAATTCACAATAAATGAATAAATATTTAAGCAATGCCTAAAAGGAAAGCATTATGCGTAGTACAGAATTAGTCCAATGGTTTCGTCAATCTACCCCTTATGTCAATATGCACCGTGGCAAAACTTTTGTGATTATGCTTGATGGTGATACGATTGCGAGTAAAAATTTTATTAATATCATCAGCGATATTCGTTTATTACACAGTTTAGGGATCAAATTAATTATTGTGTTTGGTGCGAGAGTTCAAATTAATGAATTACTTTTACAACATCAGATTAAACCACAATATCATAAAAATATTCGGATTACCGATCAAAAAACCCTTGATTTGGTCAAGCAAGCGGTGGGAAAACTGAATTATGATATTACTTCAAGACTGTCAATGCGACTTCCCCATTCGCCTTTACTCAATGTGGTCAGCAGTAACTTTATTTTAGCTCAACCGATTGGCGTGGACGATGGTGTCGATTATTTATTAAGTGGTAAGCTCCGCCGTATTGAAGTGGAAAATATTCAACAACAGTTAGATCGTGATGCGATCGTGTTAATCGGACCTATTGCACCATCCGTTACGGGGGAAAGTTTTAATCTGCCCTTTGAAGAAATTGCGACACAAGTTGCGATTAAAATTAAAGCCGAAAAACTGATTGGCTTTAGTGCCACACAAGGGATTTTAGACCCACAAAAACAAACCATTTCGGATTTATTACCACAAGATGCCGTTGAATATCTGCAAGAATTTATTCACAACGATCTTTATCACAGTTCCCAAGCTCGCTTTCTACAAGCTGCCATTGATGTTTGCCGTGCAGGGGTTAAACGTTCGCATCTATTAAGTTATGAAGAAGACGGTTCATTATTGCAAGAATTATTTACCCGTGACGGTGTGGGAACACAGCTTTCAATGGATAATTCAGAAGATATTCGCATTGCCACCGCACGTGATATACCAGGTTTACTTGAATTAATTCACCCATTAGAACAACAAGGTATTTTAGTCAAACGCTCTCGTGAACAATTAGAAATGGATATTGAAAAATATACGATTATTGACCGAGATGGTGTCATTATCGCTTGTGCTGCATTAAATGTTTACCTGCATGAAAAAATGGCTGAAATGGCTTGTGTCGCTGTTCACCCTGATTATCGTAACTCCTCTCGTGGTGATATTCTATTAGAAGCCATTCAAAAACGAGCAAAAAATTTAGGCATTGAAAAATTATTTGTTCTCACGACCCGAACCGTTCATTGGTTTCAAGAACGAGGATTTAGCGTCGCCAATGTAGAAGATCTGCCACAGGAAAAACGAGAACATTATAATTACCAACGGCGGTCTAAGATTTTGATTCAGGATTTAGCCCTGCACTGACGTACAGGGTTATAATAGTAACGATGCTCCGCATCTTTTATAGTACTGAGTAGTTACACCATGCTTAACCCACAAAATGTCGCTGTGATTTCGTTTCATCACGGCTTAATATCAAACGGTGGTAATTTTCAAAACGCACGGGGTGAATTTTGCCTTGTTCAACAGCTTCTCGTAAGGCACATTGCGGATCGTCTAAATGCTTACAATCACGGAATTTGCAAGTGCCGAGAAAATATTGAAATTCACGATAACCCAGCGTAATTTGCTCGGGTTCTAAATGCCATAAACCAAATTCTCGAATACCAGGGCTATCAATCAGATTCCCCCCTTGTGGCAAATGATATAAACGTGATGAAGTGGTGGTATGTTGTCCTAAGCCTGAGTTTTCACTCACCGCATTGGTTACCGCATTGACTTCAGGCATGATTTGATTGACCAGACTGGATTTCCCTACCCCCGATTGCCCCACAAAAATTGACGTACCAGAAGCTAAAAGTGCGGTTAATTTTTGCATATTTTTGCCAGTTTGGGCGGAAATCATCAGGGTTTGATAACCAATATCTTGGTAAATTTTCAGCTGTTGTTCTGCTTCCGCCAGTTCCTGTTCAGAAAGCAAATCCACTTTATTTAACACAATCACTGCTGGAATATTCGCCGTTTCGCAAATCACTAAATAACGGTCAATAATATTCAATGATAGGGTTGGCAACACGGCAGAAACAATAATAATGCGATCAATATTGGCTGCCATGACTTTTAAACCATCATAATAATCAGGGCGTGCCAGTTCATTTTGACGGGGTTGCACCGCTTCAATCACGCCACTAATCCCTTGTAATTGCTCCAGACCTTTACGCCAAATTACTCGATCCCCCACCACCACACTCGCCAAAGTGCGGCGTAAATTACAACGGAAAATATTGCCTTGTTCATCTTCCACATCAGCGTGCATAGAATAACGTGCTACCACCACCCCATCTTGCGTATCCCCTAGCATATCATCTTGCCAATCTATTTGTTTTTTCTGTTGGCGTTGATGACGATCTAGGGCTTTTGCATTATTACTATGAATACGCCGTTTTTGGTTTTGGGTCAATTTTTGCTTTGCCAATGAGATTTCCTTAAAAGTGCGGTGATTTTTCTATCTATTTTATAATTGTGAATTTTGCTACAATAGCACAAATTCAATATAGGATACTTGATATTATGCCACAAGATAAAGAAAATCTCATTTGGATCGATCTAGAAATGACAGGATTAGATCCCGAACAAGAACGGATTATTGAAATCGCCACGATCGTCACCGATAAAAATCTGGCTATTTTAGCCGAAGGACCCGTATTAGCCGTCAAACAATCTGATGAATTACTCAACAAAATGAGTGATTGGTGTGTTAAAACCCATACAGAAAATGGCTTAATTGAACGCGTCAAAACGAGTAAACTCACTGAACGAGCAGCGGAATTACAGACCCTCGACTTTTTAAAAAAATGGGTACCGAAAGGACAATCTCCCATCTGTGGCAATAGCGTGGCACAAGATAAACGTTTTTTATTTAAATATATGCCCGATTTAGCCGATTATTTCCACTATCGCCATTTGGATGTCAGCACACTAAAAGAACTGGCTCGCCGTTGGAAACCTGAAGTTTTAGAAGGATTCAAAAAACAAAATACCCATTTAGCTTTAGATGATATTCGGGAAAGTATTAAAGAACTCGCTTATTACCGTGAACACTTTATTAAATTAGACTAGAATTTCTGCAAATAAACAGAAAACAAAAATTTCTACTTGCGAACAATCAAAATCTTCGTATAATAAGCCTTGTTTTCGACATTCGTGCATGATATTGAATGTCGCTCTGCGGGAATAGCTCAGTTGGTAGAGCACGACCTTGCCAAGGTCGGGGTCGCGAGTTCGAGCCTCGTTTCCCGCTCCAAATTTTAAAAGATGCTTTTTAAGCATCTTTTTTGTATCTATTCTATTTCAATTCTTCAAAAACTCTACTAATTTTGTTTTCGTTAAATCAATACAATACATCTGACATAAACTCACCACATATATTACTTCATCTATATTTGAGATAAAAAAAGTGCCTATATTTCAAGGCACTACTCGGAAAGCAAAATATGTCTGGCTATTTATCATAGCACTTGTTTTAAGTGCGGTAAGAATATCTAATTTATTTCTTTATATCAAATAGCAAATTTCATTTTTGTGACACAAGTCACGTAAATAAGACTTAATTGCTTATTTTTTAATTACTTCCCTGTAAAACCATAACTAATAAATACTTTTTTAGCCTCATCAGATTTTAAATAATCTAAAAATGCTTTCGCATCTACGCTACCATGATCTTTAATTAATGCCACTGGATATTCTACTGGAGGGTGGCTATCAGCTGGGAATGTAGCGACTACTTTCACTTTTTGACTTGCTGCAGCATCAGTACCATAAACCACACCCAATGGGCTTTCAGCTTGTTCAACCAAAGCCAATGCTGCACGTACATTATTAGCACGAGCTAATTTTTGTTCAACAGCAGCCCATTGACCTAAATGAGTTAATGCAGTTTTTGCATAGATACCCGCAGGGACGTGTTCAGGATCACCAACAGCTAAAAAAGCACCATCTAAAGACTTTTGCCATTTATCATTGGTTAAATCAACGCTGTCAATTTTGCTGTCTTTCGGAGCAATCATCACAAGGCTATTCCCCACTAAAATAGTACGGCTATCTTTGATAATTGCATCTTTTTCAGCTAAATAGTCCATCCACTTTAAATCCGCAGAAACAAAAATATCTGCCGGAGCCCCCTGTTCAATTTGTTTTGCAAGTACAGAAGATGAAGCGAAAGAGAAAACTACTTTTTCATTTGGTTTTACTTTTTTATATTCTTCTGCCACTTGTTGTAATGCGTTAGTCATGGAAGCTGCTGCAAAAACTGTTACATCAGCCATTGCACTTTGGCTCATAATTAGACCAGTTCCCACTACGAATGCAAGTTTTTTGATTGTTAATTTCATTTTTTCTCCTTGAATAATTAACGATATCGCATAGATTATATAACGTATTACAAAAGAAAAGCTACAAGAATAAATCCGTTTCCTTTAAAATACTCTAAATTGATTATTGATAAGAAAATAGGAAAAATAATGGATACTGAAATCTTACTCACTATAAAATTGCAACAACAACTTTTTGTTGATCCTAAACGTGTTCGTTTATTAAAAGAAATCCAAAAGTGCGGTTCCATTAATCAAGCAGCTAAAAATGCCAAAGTGAGCTATAAAAGTGCATGGGATCACTTAGCCGCAATGAATGAAATCAGCCCCTATCCGCTACTTGAACGCAATGTCGGTGGAAAAAATGGTGGCGGAACATTGCTCACGAAATATGCCCTTCGCCTATTGCAACTCTATGATTTGCTTGCACAAACCCAAGAAAAAGCGTTTCATATTTTGCAAGATGAGAATATTTCACTCAACAGTTTACTTTCTGCCACTGCTCAATTTTCACTGCAAACCAGTGCAAGAAATCAACTATTTGGCAAAGTAAAACAATGTGTTATTCATCAACTTCATGCGACTGTAGAAATTAAATTACCAAGTCTATCACAACCTATTTTCGCTGAAATCACAAAAAAAAGTGCCGAACGTCTTCAACTAGCTTGGGGAAAAGAAGTTATGTTGCTATTTAAAGCTCCGTGGGTAAAAATTCATCAGGAAGCCCTTGAAGAAAAAAATAGCTTTGTGGCAACGGTTACGAATCTGTTAGATAAAGAAAATAATCAAGAGGTGATCTTGGCTTTAAATGATGAAATCGAATTTTGTGCCAGCCTTGAGTCACCCTTGGCATTAAACATTGGGCAACAGGTTTGGGCAAAAATCGATCCTGAACAGATTATTTTGGCAACCCTTTATTAATCTAAACTTGGAATATTTTGAAAAATAGTTTCCTTTTTTTAGTTTTCCTATTTACATTTATGTACTAGTGCAATAGTATAACAACTATATATTAAAAAGAATTTATGTAAGGAAATATTATGACAGATACACTACTTGATCCCTATTTTGGGGAATTTGGGGGAATGTATGTTCCCGAAATTCTCATTCCAGTGTTAAAACAATTAGAAAAAGCCTTTGTTGATGCCAAAGACGATCCCAAATTTCAAACCGAATTCCAAGATTTACTGAAAAATTATGCAGGTCGCCCAACTGCTTTAACCCTTTGTCGCAATATTACTAAAGGTACAAAAACTAAAATTTATCTTAAACGTGAAGATCTTTTACACGGTGGTGCTCACAAAACTAACCAAGTACTTGGGCAAATTTTACTTGCCAAACGAATGGGTAAAACTCGCATTATTGCAGAAACTGGTGCTGGTCAACACGGTGTAGCAACTGCATTAGCTTGTGCAATGCTTGGTATGCCTTGTCTTGTGTATATGGGAGCAAAGGATGTAGAACGCCAATCACCTAACGTTTTCCGTATGCGATTAATGGGTGCTGAAGTAGTGCCTGTACAAAAAGGATCTTGTTCTCTTAAAGATGCGTGCTGCGAAGCAATGCGTGATTGGGCAGCAAATTATGAAACCACTCATTATTTGATTGGGACAGCCGCAGGCCCACATCCATTCCCAACCATTGTACGTGAATTTCAGAAAATGATCGGCGAAGAAACTAAACGCCAAATTCTCGAAAAAGAAGGACGCTTACCAGATGCCGTGATTGCAGCGGTGGGAGGTGGATCCAATGCTATTGGAATGTTTGCAGATTTTATCAAAGAAAGCAACGTTCGCTTAATCGGTATTGAACCAGCAGGCAAAGGTATTGAAACTGGTGAACACGGTGCTCCACTTGGACATGGTAAACCAGGGATTTATTTTGGTATGAAATCACCGATTATGCAAACGGAAGATGGACAAATTGAAGAATCTTATAGCATTTCTGCTGGATTGGATTTTCCATCCGTTGGTCCTCAACACGCCTATCTTAATTCTATTGGACGGGCGGAATATCCAAGTATTACCGATGATGAAGCCTTAAATGCGTTTAAAGAGTTAGCCCAACACGAAGGTATTATTCCTGCATTAGAAAGCTCTCATGCACTTGCTTATGCTTTAAAAATGGCAAAACAGAATCCAAACAAAGAGCAATTATTAGTGGTAAATTTATCTGGTCGTGGTGATAAAGATATTTTTACTGTAGATAAAATTTTCACAGAAAGAGGAATCCTGTAATGAGTCGTTTTGCAACTTTATTTGATAATTTGGCAGCCAAAAATCAAGGTGGATTCGTACCATTTGTAACCTTAGGTGATCCAAATTTTGAACGTTCCTTTGAGATTATTTGTACTTTAGTTGATAATGGTGCTGATGCTTTAGAACTCGGTTTTCCTTTTTCAGATCCTCTATTAGATGGTCCCGTTATTCAAGCCGCCAACAATCGTGCGTTAGAAGCATGTTGTAGCACAAAAGAAAGTTTCCAATTAATCGAAAAAGTGCGGTCAAAATATCCCGATATTCCGATCAGCTTATTGCTTTGTGCCAACTTAATCTATGCCCAAACCTTAGACGGATTTTATCAACGTTGTAAAAAAGTGGGGGTAGATGCGGTTCTCGTGGCAGATATTCCATTATTGGCATCTGAACCCTATATTCAAGCAGCTAAAAAATATGGCATTCAACCTGTGTTTATTTGTCCGCCAAATGCTGATGAAAAAACTATTCAAGGAGTGGCAGAAAAATCTCAAGGTTATACGTATTTAGTTTCTCGTGCAGGAGTGACCAGTGCTGAAAACCAAAGTCACGCGAAAAATTTGGATAACTTAGTAGAATGTTTAAAAGCTCACCACGCTCCACCAATTTTACAAGGCTTCGGTATTGCTCAACCACAACAAGTCAAAGATGCGTTAAATATGGGGGTAGCAGGAGCAATTTCAGGATCAGCTACGGTGAAGATTATTGAGAAAAACTTGGATAATCACGTACAATGTTTGCAAGAATTAGCGGAATTTGTTAAAACAATGAAAAGAGCAACTTTATAAAAGCAAAATCTTTCTTTATTTTCATCTCTAGTCAAGACTAAGGAAAAATTCCTATAATATAAAGAACAGAAAGTAACATATATCCAACATTGTTGACAAAAGTGCGGTTGATTTTAACGTAGTTTTAAGAGAATAGCAAAAACCCCAGCTACTCACGTAACTGGGGTTCGTTGTTGTAATAAAAAACCTGATGGTGACCTACTCTCACATTGGGATTCCCAACACTACCATCGGCATCACAGCATTTCACTTCTGAGTTCGGCATGGAGTCAGGTGGCTCTACTGCATTATGACCATCAGGAAATCAGGGGTCAGATGACAGATTACAGACGGCAGTACCGTGTGTTATCCTGTATCCTACTTAATTCTTTCCTTTTTGTATTTTGTTCTTTAAATTTGAAACAAGCTGTCTGTTCGATTTTCTTTTTTGTCTGTTCGTTAGTTTCACGCTCTTCAACTGTCTTCTGTCATCTGACATCCGTCATCTGAATCAAAACCACTTGAGCGTTGTATAGTTAAGCCTCTCGGGCAATTAGTACTGGTTAGCTCAATGACTCACATCACTTACACATCCAGCCTATCTACGTCTTCGTCTTAAACAACCCTTACACACTTCTGTGTGGGAGAACTCATCTCTTGGCAAGTTTCGTGCTTAGATGCTTTCAGCACTTATCTCTCCCGCATGTAGCTACCCAGCAATGCTTCTGGCGAAACAACTGGAACACCAGGGATGCGTCCACTCCGGTCCTCTCGTACTAGGAGCAGCCCCAACCAATTCTCCTACGCCCACGGCAGATAGGGACCGAACTGTCTCACGACGTTCTAAACCCAGCTCGCGTACCACTTTAAATGGCGAACAGCCATACCCTTGGGACCTACTTCAGCCCCAGGATGTGATGAGCCGACATCGAGGTGCCAAACACCGCCGTCGATATGAACTCTTGGGCGGTATCAGCCTGTTATCCCCGGAGTACCTTTTATCCGTTGAGCGATGGCCCTTCCATTCAGAACCACCGGATCACTATGACCTACTTTCGTACCTGCTCGACTTGTCTGTCTCGCAGTTAAGCTTGCTTTTACCATTGCACTAACCTGACGATGTCCGACCGTCATTAGCAAACCTTCGTGCTCCTCCGTTACTCTTTGGGAGGAGACCGCCCCAGTCAAACTACCCACCAGACACTGTCCGAATACCCGTTTCAGATATTTCGTTAGAACATCAAACGTTAAAGGGTGGTATTTCAAGGTCGTCTCCACTCAAACTGGCGTTTAAGTTTCTCTGACTCCCACCTATCCTACACATCAAAATTCAAGGTTCAGTGTCAAGCTATAGTAAAGGTTCACGGGGTCTTTCCGTCTAGCCGCGGGTACACCGCATCTTCACGGCGATTTCAATTTCACTGAGTCTCGGGTGGAGACAGCCTGGCCATCATTATGCCATTCGTGCAGGTCGGAACTTACCCGACAAGGAATTTCGCTACCTTAGGACCGTTATAGTTACGGCCGCCGTTTACTGGGGCTTCGATCAGGTGCTTCTCTTTCGATAACACCATCAATTAACCTTCCAGCACCGGGCAGGCATCACACCCTATACGTCCACTTTCGTGTTTGCAGAGTGCTGTGTTTTTAATAAACAGTTGCAGCCAGCTGGTATCTTCGACCGGTTCAACCTTCATCTGTAAAAGACTACAATCTACGCCGGCGCACCTTCTCCCGAAGTTACGGTGCTATTTTGCCTAGTTCCTTCACCCGAGTTCTCTCAAGCGCCTGAGTATTCTCTACCTGACCACCTGTGTCGGTTTTCAGTACGGTTTAGATAAACCTGAAGCTTAGTGGCTTTTCCTGGAAGTGTGGTATCAACAACTTCGCTCCCTTAGGAGCTCGTCATCACGCCTTAGTGTTGAATGGGGATTCGGATTTGCCTAAATCCCCCACCTACACGCTTAAACAGCCATCCAATAGGCTGCTTGCCTAACCTTCTCCGTCCCCACATCGCAATTTATCCAAGTACGGGAATATTAACCCGTTTCCCATCGACTACGCTTTTCAGCCTCGCCTTAGGGGCCGACTCACCCTGCCCCGATTAACGTTGGACAGGAACCCTTGGTCTTCCGGCGAACGAGTTTTTCACTCGTTTTATCGTTACTTATGTCAGCATTCGCACTTGTGATACGTCCAGCAAACTTCTCAATTCACCTTCTTCCGCTTACACAACGCTCCCCTACCCAACAAGATTACTCTTGATGCCGCAGCTTCGGTGACTAGTTTTAGCCCCGTTACATCTTCCGCGCAGGCCGACTCGACTAGTGAGCTATTACGCTTTCTTTAAATGATGGCTGCTTCTAAGCCAACATCCTAGCTGTCTAAGCCTTCCCACTTCGTTTCCCACTTAACTAGTACTTTGGGACCTTAGCTGGCGGTCTGGGTTGTTTCCCTCTTCACGATGGACGTTAGCACCCACCGTGTGTCTCCTGAGTATCACTCTTCGGTATTCGCAGTTTGCATCGGGTTGGTAATCCGGGATGGACCCCTAGCCGAAACAGTGCTCTACCCCCGAAGGTGTTCGCTCAAGGCTCTACCTAAATAGATTTCGGGGAGAACCAGCTATCTCCCGGTTTGATTGGCCTTTCACCCCCAGCCACAAGTCATCCGCTAATTTTTCAACATTAGTCGGTTCGGTCCTCCAGTTAGTGTTACCCAACCTTCAACCTGCCCATGGCTAGATCACCGGGTTTCGGGTCTATACCTTGCAACTTGCCGCCCAGTTAAGACTCGGTTTCCCTTCGGCTCCCCTATTCGGTTAACCTCGCTACAAAATATAAGTCGCTGACCCATTATACAAAAGGTACGCAGTCACCTTACGGCTCCCACTGCTTGTACGTACACGGTTTCAGGTTCTATTTCACTCCCCTCGCTGGGGTTCTTTTCGCCTTTCCTTCACAGTACTGGTTCACTATCGGTCAATCAGGAGTATTTAGCCTTAGAGGATGGTCCCCCTATCTTCAGACAGAATTTCTCGTGTTCCGCCCTACTTCTTGTTAGCTTAGTACCACAATATAACTTTCAGATACGGGACTATCACCCTGTGTCGTTGAACTTCCCAGTTCATTCTCTTCGTTTTATTGCTATCTCTAACGGCTCCTCCGCTTTCGCTCGCCGCTACTCACAGAATCTCGGTTGATTTCTTTTCCTCGGGGTACTTAGATGTTTCAGTTCTCCCGGTTTGCCTCATTTACCTATGTATTCAGTAAATGATAGTAGATTCTTCATCTACTGGGTTTCCCCATTCGGATATTTTGGATTAAACGCCTCTTATCGACTCATCCAAACTTTTCGCAGATTAGCACGTCCTTCTTCGCCTCTGATTGCCTAGGCATCCACCGTGTACGCTTAGTCACTTAACTATACAACCTCAAATGTTTTCAAAAACAAATGATGTTGCTGTTTCAACTAAACACTTGACTGCTTTTGTTCAGTCAAGATTTTCTCTACTCAGACTTTCTTTCGAAAATCTCTCAGTTTTCAGCTTGTTTCCAATTTTTTAAAGAACAATAAGAAAATAATATAGATAATCCATTTCTTGTTTATCTACCGAATCATCTTTAATTGGCGTCCCCACGGGGATTCGAACCCCGGTTACCGCCGTGAAAGGGCGATGTCCTAGGCCTCTAGACGATGGGGACAACAGGTAAAGATAATTTGTTGTCTTTTATTATTCGCACTTCTTTTTTCGTTTCATTCGTTTCTCTTGCTCGACCTAGTAAGCAATGAAAAGTGCGGTCTTTTTCTCTTTCTTTTCTACTTTTTATCAAACAATCTGTGTGGACACTTGCTGTCGCTTCGTTTCTTTGAGTAACAATATCACAGTGACCTGACATTTCTGTCTTCTGTCTTCTGTCTTCTGTCATCTGCCCTCTGATTACTAAGGAGGTGATCCAACCGCAGGTTCCCCTACGGTTACCTTGTTACGACTTCACCCCAGTCATGAATCATACCGTGGTAAACGCCCCCCTTCCGGTTAAGCTATCTACTTCTGGTACAACCCACTCCCATGGTGTGACGGGCGGTGTGTACAAGGCCCGGGAACGTATTCACCGCAACATTCTGATTTGCGATTACTAGCGATTCCGACTTCATGGAGTCGAGTTGCAGACTCCAATCCGGACTACGATGCACTTTCTGAGATTCACTCCCCCTCGCAGGTTGGTTACCCTCTGTATGCACCATTGTAGCACGTGTGTAGCCCTACTCGTAAGGGCCATGATGACTTGACGTCATCCCCACCTTCCTCCAGTTTATCACTGGCAGTCTCCTTTGAGTTCCCATCACTACATGCTGGCAACAAAGGATAAGGGTTGCGCTCGTTGCGGGACTTAACCCAACATTTCACAACACGAGCTGACGACAGCCATGCAGCACCTGTCTCATAGCTCCCGAAGGCACAAACTTATCTCTAAGTTCTTCTATGGATGTCAAGAGTAGGTAAGGTTCTTCGCGTTGCATCGAATTAAACCACATGCTCCACCGCTTGTGCGGGCCCCCGTCAATTCATTTGAGTTTTAACCTTGCGGCCGTACTCCCCAGGCGGTCGATTTATCACGTTTGCTACGGGCACCAGAGTTAAACCCCAATCCCCAAATCGACATCGTTTACAGCGTGGACTACCAGGGTATCTAATCCTGTTTGCTCCCCACGCTTTCGCACATGAGCGTCAGTATCTTCCCAAGGGGCTGCCTTCGCCTTCGGTATTCCTCCACATCTCTACGCATTTCACCGCTACACGTGGAATTCTACCCCTCCCTAAAGTACTCTAGCTACCCAGTCTGAAATGCAATTCCAAAGTTAAGCTCTGGGATTTCACATCTCACTTAAGTAACCGCCTGCGTGCCCTTTACGCCCAGTTATTCCGATTAACGCTCGCACCCTCCGTATTACCGCGGCTGCTGGCACGGAGTTAGCCGGTGCTTCTTCTGTGACTAACGTCAATGACTTAGTCTATTAAACTAAATCCCTTCCTCATCACCGAAAGAACTTTACAACCCGAAGGCCTTCTTCATTCACGCGGCATGGCTGCGTCAGGGTTCCCCCCATTGCGCAATATTCCCCACTGCTGCCTCCCGTAGGAGTCTGGACCGTGTCTCAGTTCCAGTGTGGCTGGTCATCCTCTCAGACCAGCTAGAGATCGTCGGCTTGGTAGGCCTTTACCCTACCAACTACCTAATCCCACTTGGGCTCATCTTATGGCAACTGGCTAAAAGTCCCAGTCTTTCGTCTCTCGACACTACGCGGTATTAGCTACAGTTTCCCGTAGTTATCCCCCTCCATAAGCCAGATCCCCAAGCATTACTCACCCGTCCGCCACTCTCACGAAAAGTACAAGTACTCTCCGCTACCGTTCGACTTGCATGTGTTAAGCCTGCCGCCAGCGTTCAATCTGAGCCATGATCAAACTCTTCAATTTAAGTTCGATCGCTCAATAAACTGCTTGCTTTTAAATCTTTCTTCTCACTCTCAAAAAAAATGAAAAGTTAATGAATTTCTAAGTTAAGCACCTATTAAGACTTCAAGTTTTATTTAATTTTTTAAAACAAGTCAATCAACAAGTGCCCACACAGATTGTCTGATAAATTGTTAAAGAACGATTTTGCTTTCGCAAATTTTATAAAATTGGTCGGCGAGATAGGATTTGAACCTACGACCCACTGGTCCCAAACCAGTTGCGCTACCAAGCTGCGCTACTCGCCGTCAGATTTACTCTCTAGTAGTAAATGGGGTGGCTAATGGGATTCGAACCCACGACAACTGGAATCACAATCCAGGGCTCTACCAACTGAGCTATAGCCACCATTGTTTTCATGTTGAATTGCATTAACTTCTGGCGCGCTCGACAAGATTCGAACTTGCGACCTTTGGCTCCGGAGGCCAACGCTCTATCCAACTGAGCTACGAACGCACACATATTGCGTTGCAACGGAGGCGTATATTAATGATTTTGCTTGTTGTTGTCTAGCATTTTTTGCAAAAAAATTGCGTTTTTCTAACGTTAGCTGTTAATTTGTGCAATTTATTTCGAATTTACTTTAGTTCCGATTATTTTATAACTTATTCGTCACATAATAATAGGCATATTGTAATAAATTTAACTGGCGTTGCCAACGTGTGGGTTGGCTTAATAAACGATATAACCATTCCAAATTCATTTTTCGCCATAATAACGGAGCCCGTTTGGTCTTACCCACCAACACATCAAAACTCCCCCCCACTCCCATATAAAGGCAATCAGGATAAATCTGTTGTGCTTTTTGCATAAAAATCTCTTGTTTTGGCGATCCCATTGCCACTGTCACAAACTTCGCATTACTTTGCTTAATTCTTTCAATCACTGCCCTTTCTTCTTGTTCAGAAAAATAACCATGTTGGTATCCCACAATATCCACTTGCTGATGCGATAATTTTTCTGCCACCAGATTCACCACATCCGCTTGTCCCCCCACCAAAAAAACTGGCACACTCAATTCTGCCGAACGTTGCAACAAGGCTTGCCATAAATCAATCCCTGCAATCCGTGTTAATTTTTGCCATTGTGGATATTTCTTTTTAATGGAAAAAACCACGCTAATACCATCTGCATAGTTAAATTCTGCTTGCTGAATTAAGGCTTTCACTTGAGGGTTTTTAGCACAGGCAATCATTTTTTCTGCATTTATCGCAATCAATAACCCCGTTTTTATTTGCTTTTCGGAAATCAAATGATCAACCAACGCTTGCTTATTTTCAGGCACCAAAATATCTATTTCTCGAATGACGACTTTTTCCATTTTACTATTCCTTTTGCTAACCCATACGCCACGCCCCAACCTATCGTCAAAAAGACAAAACGAGAAACAAACGCATCAAACCCTTCTCGCACTAACACCGTCAGAGTAAAAATATGCGAAAAACAATAGGCTTTTAACACCGCACTTTCATGACCTTTAGCCCAACGGTACAACCCATCAAATCCTTTGACAACCAATGCCGAGCCAACCGCCCCCACCAAAATCATTGGATAGCCCCCCATAATGTAAAACGATCCAATTAATGTTGGGGAAATCGCCAAGCCCGCATAATAATGCTTAATCTCCCAAGTAAAATAATTTGCCGTATTTAACACTAAATCAGGACGATCCGCCCATAAGGCTTTGGGAATATACACATAAAAATCCCGAATGATGGGCATTAATCCTTGATATTCAATATTTTTTGTATTGAGAATGGTTACCAAATTTTCCCACGGCGAAAAGGTATCCCGAGTTAAGTGTAAAAAACGAAACAACGTTTGTTCATCGTTAAAAGCTAACCCATATCGCCACATTGCCAATAAAAACATAGCGAAAACACCCAACAGGGCAAATCCGCCTAATGCTCGCCAAGAAAGATAGCCCTGAGCAATGCCAATCAACACAAACAAAGCAACCGCTAAAGCTAAGTTTGCACGCGTGCCACCGATCACCACATAACTAAACACGCCGAAAGCCACGCCTAAGCACAGAAATTGCCACCAACGGCGTTTACTTGGTTGAATAAAATAAAAAATTAACAACGCTGGCAAGCAAAAATAAAAAAAACGTTTTAAGGCAACCGCACTCACTTGTGTTGAAAAAATCTGGTTATAGGCGGTTAATTTAAATAATAACAAACCATTCAACCCATAAAAAATCCCCATTGCCCCTAAACTTATCGCCAATAAAATCCACATCGTGATCTTTGCTGTAAACTGCGGTGTATTTTTCTCGAGTTTTACTGGCAATAAACGGGGATAAAATTTGCCCTGATAAACCCAATAATAAAGTAAATAAAATCCTGTTGCGGTCAACAAAGTTTGGCATAAGACCGCAAAAGGTGGCAATGAAATATGAAAGCCATACATCAAACCCATCGACAACGGAAAGCCTAAATAAAAGACAGACAAATAAACCAAACTAAACAATAAATGAAAGGAAAAACCTTGCTGTTTTACATCTTGTTGTAATAAATAAAGCACCACACTTAATGACAAAATATACAAGGGCGTCAACAGGATAAGTTCTGCAAATTCAAGCATTCTCTTCTCCTTGTTGCAAAATCTGCATTAATATAGCCAACCACCCTGCAATAAAATGGGGATCAAAAAAGCCAATACTCTCTTTATCAAGTGCGGTTAATTGTTGTTGCGTGTCGAAAATGGCTTGTTCCGTCACCTGATTCTGCAACAGAAACGGCACTTGATATAATCGCATATCGTCAATAAAGGTATTTTTCGGATGTAACACCACTGGCACATTAAATTGGGTGAGCAAACACAAAGATCCCACTCCTTGCTGACGTTGAAAAATAAAATACGCCACATCACATTGATTAAGCAAATTTAAATAATCTTGAAATGGCATTTTTTCGGTTAAAATTTGTACCGCACTTTGAGCAAATAACCGTGTGGCTTCAGCGGTCACTTGAGCAATATAGTCACTGTTATGTTCGGGATAGCCCATTGGTATAATAATCCGCACATTATCCCCAAGCTGTTGTTTTATTTGCTCCAACCCCACTAAATGACGATTAGACGGATCGCCTGAATTGCCTAATAAAATGGTGAGTTTATCGGATTTTTGCTTTTCCTTTTCCATAGTCTGAAAACCGCGGTGCATTTTACTCGGGAAATACACTAAATGCCCTTGCACATTTGAATTAATATGCTGTTTAAAATAAGCTAAATCCCCTTGATAGCCTGCCACGGAAATTAATTTCTTTTGAATAAAACGGCGTAACGGATAAGCGAGTTTAAATTTCCATTGTTGACTATCTTCGTGTAAATCCGCCCCCCACATTTGCCAAGTGAGCCGCTCGGGCGGTAATTTGCCAAAAAGGATAGCTATCCAAAGGGGAAAATTAAATTGACCGTGTAAATAAAAATAGTTTCGTGGATCTTGTTTTGCTAACTGACAGATGGCTTGAGCAATACTTTTTTTACTGTCAAATTCCTGAATGTAAAGGCTTGGATATTGCTCTTGATACCCCTTGCCCACCACCAACACTTGCTTAATGGCTTGTTTCGGTAATTGGGGTTGCAACTGCTCCGCTAAAAAACGCAACATGGTATGATTATGATGGGGAATGGGCGAACCTAAAACGTGAATAATCTGTTTCATTTTTTACTCCCATAATCCAACTTAAATAAAACCCAACAAAAACCGAAATAAATCATATAGCAAAGTCCATAGCCCAAGGTTGCCCCTGCTACCCCCTGTTGTGCGATCCCATAACTAGATAAACCAAACAATAACATTCCCTGTACAATTTCAGCACAAATATAGCGACCAGTTGCGGCTTTGGCTAACCATAAATAGCCAAAAACGTAACTCGCCACTTTAAACAGATCACCCACTAATTGCCAACCAAACAAATCAGACATTGGGGTAAAATCAGGGCTAAATAACAGAATGATCAAGTAATCTCTCAAAAAAAATACCAATAATGCCAGAGCTAACGCCAACGGAAAAATAAAACCCAAGGCTTTTTTAACTTCTTTCTGAATCGCCGATTTATCGCTTAATTTAGCAAAGGTGGGCAATAAATACACGGAAAATGCTGTGGTTAAAAGCTGTAAATAGGCATCGGAAATACGGCTTAATCCTTGCCATAAACCCACCGCACTTAATCCTTGGCTTTCGATTAATTGATTGCGTAATAAAATATACACTGTTGGTATAATACAAACAGCGACAAGGGTCATTATCATATAATGACGAAGAATATGACTGGCAGATAAATCAAAATTTGGCTTTAACCATTGCCAGTGCCAATTTTGTTTTAGTAACGCAATCAGACTGGGGACAAGAATTAAGGCTGGAATACAGGCAAAACCGATTAACGCCCCCTGATAGCCCCATATCCATAAACAAAACAGCAACCACAATGCTCCCACTAAATTAGCAAAAATGGAACTCATCGCACAGGCTTTGGCTTGACGTTGTCCTTTTAAAATGGCGATAAAATAATTACCTAATGCTATTAAGCATTGCAGCAAAGCAAGTAGTTGAATGGTTAGACTGTAATCGGCGGTTTGAAATAAAAACAAGGAAATGGGTTGAGCAAACAGCAAGCCAATCAAGGCTAACATCACCGAAACCAGTATAATCAATAGACTACTCGCCCCTAAAATGGCTTGTAACCGTTGCGAATCCTGTTCATATTCGGCTACAAATTTGGTCACTGCATTTAAAATTCCTGCCCCTGACAGCACGCCCAGCACCGTAAGCAAGGTCATATAATTTGCCGCCTGTCCTAACCCTGCCGAGCCAAAATTTAGAGCAAAGATTTTAATGACAACTAGCCCAATAATGAGTTTAATGGCAACAGCGGTGGATGTCCAAAGGGTTGTACTGGTTAAGGTTGGTTTTGTGATTGTTGACATATCAGTGACCGCCTTTATTTTTGCTATTTTGCCGTTTTAAATCACAGCACCGCAAAAATCTAAATAAACTTGAGTTAAATGTGGCATGATTTTATCAGGGCAACAATTCTTACCATTATTAGATATGCAATAGTAAATTTGATTTGCCCCTCAACCAACTAGGCTTATGCTAAGCAATAGTCACTCTCGTACAAAAATAAGATCAAAATGAAACTCACTCAAAAGACACCGCACTTTGGTTAAATGCGAATGCTGAGATCGGTAAGATCTTAAATTTTGTCATTCACCCTTTGGCTGTGACTTTTTTGTTTACGCCCAACAAAAATCAAAGCGAGCAATAAACCGAACAAGAAACCAGCTGCAGCACCGACTTCCGCCCATAATAAGCGATCTGGTGATGCCACTTTAGGTTGAGTTGGGGATTTTAAATAATCAAAGGCGGCTAATTGGTTATCTAATGGCGAAACCGATTTCATCATATTTAATTTACCTTGCCAGCTTAATTCACCTTGTTTGGCATTATCAGTACTTTGTTGAGCGGCTAAATTTACCTGATTGAATAAGGTTTTCCACTTGGTAATCAATTCATTATATAAAGATTGTCTGGTTAAATAATTGACATGTTTTACAAAACTCTCCAACTGTAGCATCGCTTGTTTTGGGTTGTCTAAGGTTAAACTGATACGATCGGGAATGTTACGTTCAGGATTTCCTTCAACAAATTGAATACCTGCAATAAGTTCTTGTAAAAAAGCCTCATCTCGTTCTTCAATGCCTGTTTGACGTTGTTTATAGAAATCAGAATCTAACCAGAATTTAGATAAATTATCATAGGTTTTTAACTGTTGTTTAAACCCTTTATAAACAAAATTCGCCGTTTCTTTTTGATCTTCGGTTTTATTACCGTTAATTAATTGATACATTTCAAACAAAGAAAAATAAGTACCTAACTGCTCTACTTTCGGTTGACGCACTTCTACTTCTGCTTTCCATTGTTCTCTCATGGCATAACTCGCACCATAGCCAGCCACAGCAAAAAGTGCGGTGAAAATAATAATAAATAATAAACTTTGTAATAATTTCATAATATTTCCTAAATCTAAAACAATGTTCGCTACACTGTTTGCTTTTTCGCACGTAATAAACGGCGACGATGACGGCGAACAAAACGTGTAATTCGCCACGCTCTGGTAATTGAATAAGAATACAAAAAGAATAAACCAATGAATAGAATAAACATTAGCCATTCATTAATATAATAAATTTCACCTAAAATGCCAAATCCTGCACACAAAGCAGCGATAAAAGTGATTAACATAAAGGCTTGGCGATGGGTTAACCCTGCTCGTACCATCAAGTGATGAACGTGTAAACGGTCGGGGCGAAATGGACTTTTACCTTTACGCAAACGGCGATAAATAATCGCCACCATATCAATTAACGGAATCGCCACCAACCATAAGGCTGTCACTGGATTCATCGGGTGTCCTTTGCCTTGTGTACTCAATAATAAGATCCAAATAATGGTAAAACCAATGAGCGTACTACCACTGTCGCCCATAAAAATTTTATATTTTTTACCAAAAGGAATACAAAGATTAAACATCCCATACGGTATAATCGCCACAATTAAGGCAAAGCACCAACGTGCCAGATCATGTTGATTATCCATATACATCAAAATCCCCACGCCAGCAAATGCGACACTAGATAATCCACCGAGTAAGCCGTCAATACCGTCAATCATATTAAACGCATTAATAATCGCAAGAGTAGCAAATACCGTAATCACCACGCCAATCCAACCGAGTGTAACAGTAAAAGGTCCAATAATTTGTCCTAAGTGATCAAGGGATAAACGCCCATAATACATCATAAATACCGATAACACCGCCTGAATACCTGCTCGTAAGAAAGGGCTAATATCATAGCGATCATCTAAAATTCCAATGGCTAATAGTACAAAGACACTAAATAAATAAAGCTGGGGTAACTTGGTTTGATCCCATTGTAACAGGTAAAAACAGAGATTTCCCATAAACAGCGAAATCCCTCCAATTAAAGGGATCGCCCCCTGATGACGTTTGCGGTAATTGGGTTTATCTACTAAACCGACCGCAATGGCAATGGGACGCATCACTAAAATAGTAAGAAAAGATGCTAAAAATGTTAACAGTAAATCTAACCACATATCCTTTATTTCGCCTTAACGTGCTACCTCTAAAAATATTGCAAAGCATAGCATTAATCCTATCTGATTGCAGAATATTTTTACAAAAAAACAAAAATTATAGAAGAAATACAGTACAATAGTTGCGTATTATTGATGATAAAAGGAAAAAATATGTCAAATTCAACCGCACTTTTTTCTCGAGCTGAACAAGTTATCCCAGGGGGGGTCAATTCCCCGGTTCGAGCATTTAAAGGCGTTGGCGGAACGCCAGTGTTTATTCAAAAAGCCGCTGGAGCCTATATTACTGATACAGACGGCAAACAATATATTGATTATGTCGGCTCATGGGGACCAATGGTTCTCGGACATAATCACCCTGCGATTATTGATGCCGTGTTAAAAGCCGTGCCAAATGGATTAAGTTTTGGTGCACCTACGGAAAGCGAAATTACGCTTGCGGAATTAGTATGCCAACTCATGCCTTCTATTGAACTGGTGAGAATGGTCAGTTCTGGCACGGAAGCCACTATGTCTGCTATTCGTTTAGCACGTGGCTACACAGGACGAGATAAAATTATCAAATTTGAAGGTTGTTATCACGGTCATTCAGATTCTTTATTAGTTAAGGCAGGATCAGGTGCATTAACTCTAGGTCAACCAAGCTCCCCTGGTGTACCAGAAGATTTTGCTAAACATACCTTAACCTGTACTTATAACGATCTTAATTCAGTCAAACAAGCCTTTGAGCAATATCCTAACGAGATTGCTTGTTTAATTATTGAACCTGTGGCAGGCAATATGAACTGTATTCCGCCCAAAGACGGGTTCTTACAAGGTTTACGTCAACTTTGCGATCAATACGGCACTGTATTTATTATTGATGAAGTCATGACAGGTTTCCGTGTGGCGTTAAGCGGCGCACAATCTTATTATGGCGTTACACCTGATTTAACCTGTTTAGGTAAAATTATTGGTGGCGGTATGCCTGTAGGGGCATTTGGTGGAAAACAAGAAATCATGCGATACATTGCACCAACAGGTCCCGTTTATCAAGCAGGCACTCTTTCTGGCAACCCAATCGCCATGGCAGCTGGGTTAGCTTGTTTAACCGAATTAAGCAAAAACGGCAACCAACAAAAATTAGCCGAAAAAACGGAAAAACTCGCTCTAGGCTTAAAAATGCTTGCAAATAGACACAGCATACCATTCCAAGTACAATATGTAGGCGGCATGTTCGGTCTATTCTTTACAGAACAGCAAGAAATCACCAATTTCCAACAGGTTATGCAATGTGATACCACAACATTTAATCGCTTCTTCCATTTAATGTTAGAAAAAGGAATTTATCTTGCACCCTCTGCCTATGAAGCAGGTTTTATGTCATTAGCACATTCTGATGAAGATATTGACCGCACTTTAGCTGTAGCAGATTGGGCTTTTGAACAATTAGCTCAACAAACTATTTAACTCAAACACAAGAAGGAACTATTTATGAGTACATCAATCGAAAAAATCAACCAATTAGTCGATAAACCAGATCTCGCAAAATTCATTTTGCGTGTTAGCTTTGCCTTTATGTTTTTATTACACGGCATTCATAAAGTCACGGGAGGCATAGATTTTATCACGGATAGATTTATTGAACTCGGATTGCCAGCTTTCTTTGCTAATGCCGTTTATGTATGTGAAATAGTTGTACCCATTTTTATTATGTTTGGGGTTTTCACGCGTATTAATGCTTTCATTGGCGTAATTTCTTGTATCATCATTATTCTGGTAAGATACGTTCCGCTCATTTTCGCACTTGCTCCAACGGGTGCTTGGGCGATTGAAGGTGTTACCACTTATCTGTTTGCATTCTGGGCAATTATGCACCTTGGTTCTGGCAAATATGCGTTGAAAGCAGATTAATCTTAGCTTATAAAAAAAAGGGCTAACCCAAAGGTTAGCCCCCTACCCTCCTTGGTAGCATGACTAATTAAACGCTTGTTTAATTTGTGCCGTTCCTAAATGCCCTGGAATTACTTTTTGTAAATTTAATTCTTGATCCACAATTAAACTTGACGGATAGCCACGAACTTTGGTGCGTTTAAGCACTTCACCACTTTCATCAAGTAACACCACAATATTTTTATATTCTAGTCCCTTGTACCATTCAATAAAATCACCTGTGGATTTTTCACCTTTGTGTTCTGGTGAAACAATGGTAACAACATTAAAATCTTTATTTTGATCCGCACTTAATTCATCAATTTCAGCCAAACCTGCTAGACAAATCGGACACCAAGATGCCCACATTTTGACATACAGTTTTTTGCCTTGATATTGCTCAAGTGTCACCGTATTGTTGTTCAGATCTTTAAATTGAATATCTTTCAATGTAGTTTCTCCCGCTGCAAATGAATTAACACTAAATAACATAAACACTAACGCTAATAATTTTTTCATTGTTTAAAATCTCCTTATATTAAATTTCGCCACTACATAAAAATATGTAAATTATTGGTAATTAATAGAATACCCATTAAGATGATTAATATACCACCGACCATTTTAAATTTGTTTAAATGTTTATTCATAGATTTTGCCTTTTTCAATAAAGTGTCAGAGAAGAAGGAAAATACAATAAACGGTGTGGCTAAACCTAACACATAAACAAACATCATCGCTGCACCATATAACGCTGAACCATCATTACTAGATAACGCCAAAATAGAGGCTAACACTGGTCCAATACAAGGTGTCCAACCAAGGCTAAAGGTTAATCCTAAAACAAAGGCTTCAATAGATGAACTTTTACCGCTGGTTTTAATTTCCACCAATTTGGTTTGTTCTAAGAATTTAATCTTAAAAATACCTAGTTGATGTATGCCAAGAATCACCACAATAATCCCAGCGATAATTCTTGTTTTATCATTGAATAACACATCACCTAAAAAACCAAACCCAAAACCTAGTCCAACAAAGGTGACAGATAAACCTAACACAAACAAAAAGGTATTTAAGATCTTTCTACCACCTTTACTTAAGATACCAAAATAAATCGGTACGATTGGGAAAATACAAGGCGATAAAAAAGAAAGTAATCCCGCCAAAAAAACACTACTAATTAATAAATTTTGATCAAACATCTTAATTCCCTTTAACTAAATTGATTAAATAACCATAATGTTCTTCTTCCATTTTATTTAATGGAATAAATTTAATCGCTGCACTGTTAATACAATAGCGTAATCCACCCTTATCTTTTGGACCATCATCAAACACATGTCCTAAATGAGCCTTACCGCTACGGCTAATAACCTCAGTTCTCAGCATATTAAAACTTCTGTCATCGGCATAAGTAACCACATCCTTGTCAATCGGTTTGGTAAAGCTAGGCCAACCACAACCAGATTCAAATTTATCTGCGGAAGAAAATAGTGGTTCACCTGTGGTAATATCCACATAAATCCCTGCTTCAAAATTATCCCAATATTCATTACTAAATGAACGTTCCGTGTTTTTACCTTGCGTGACGGAATATTGTAACGGGGTTAATTTCGCTTTTAATTCTGCATCACTTGGTTTTGGATAATCTTTTGGATCAATAATAATATGGTTGGCTTGCTCTAAATCAATATGGCAATAACCATTAGGATTTTTCTTCAAATAATCCTGATGATATTCTTCCGCCAACACATAATGTTTCAATGGTTCTACTTCCACTTGAATCTTATCTTTATATTTCGCTTGCTGTGCCTGAATGGCTTTTAAAACAATTTCTTTATCCTGTTCATTTTGATAATAAATACCCGTACGATATTGACGACCACGGTCATTACCTTGCTTATTCACGCTAGTTGGATCAATTACTTGGAAATAGTATTTCAATAATTTATCTAACGACACCTTATTCGCATCATAGGTTACATGAACGGTTTCCGCATGATCGGTACTGCCGATCAGATGATAATTCGTTTTTTCGGTTTTACCATTGGCATAACCCGATGTCGCATCTTTTACCCCGTATATTCTTTCCATATAGGCTTCAATGCCCCAGAAACAACCACCAGCCAGATAAATTTCACGAATGTCTTCTTTTTGCATATTTGTTGCTGAATTCATACTCTTAACCTCCATTGCTGGTTTCTCACTATTTGCCATGGTGATTGGACTTACTGCCATAGCTGAAATAAATAATAAAAACAATTTATTGTATTTCATAATCTTCTCCTTGTTAAATTTTTCATGAAAGAATATCTTTCATATTAGGTTAGTCGTTGCATAAGTAAAATACTTACAAAAAATTTCATATTTTTATAAAAAATACCGCACTTGATGATTTAAAGTTCAAACCATTAATGAAAGTGCGGTGGCTTTTTCGTCTATTTTATCACGAATGGATTAAGGAGCGTCCTAAGTTAATCTTGCTCTCGAACATCTTTTCCAATGAACTTTGGTGACTAATTCCTACACACAAACAATCGGGCAACTGTTGCTTCAGTGTTTGCATAAGCTGAATAGCACTTTGCTCGTCCAGTTGATTGGTAGCTTCATCTAAAAAAAGCAAACTCGGTTTATGTAATAAGGCTCTAGCAAGACTAATACGTTGTTGCTCACCACCAGAAAGTTGTTTATGCCAAGGTTTAATGCAGTCCAGTTGCTCGGTTAATGGATCTAAGCCGACCCAATTTAATACTTGTTTTAATGCTTCATCATCGGCAATAGTCTGCCGTGGATAGCTTAATAATTGGCGTAAATCGCTTTCAAATAAATACGGCTTTTGGGGTAAAAATAAAAAAGACGACGTTTGTACTTTCAATTCACCTTGATAATAACGCCATAATCCAGCCAGAGTGCGAAGTAGCGTAGATTTTCCAACGCCACTTTTTCCACTGATTTGATACCAATTTCCTGCGGTTAAATGAAAAGAAATATTCGAAACCAAAAAGTGTTTTTCAGGTGTATATAAGGCAAGTTGCTTGACCTGAATTTCCGTCTGTGGCTCAATGATTATTTGAGTTTTACTCGTAGGCACTTTCTCTAACGCTTGTTGAAATTGAGATAAACGAGCAATCACCGCTGACCATTGCATGAGTTTTTTATAATAATCCATAAACCAGCCAAAGCCATCTTGTACATTGCCAAAGGCACTGCGAGCTTGCATCATATCGCCGAGTGTCATCGTACGGGTGAGATACATGGGCAAAGTGGCTAAAATCGGGATAAATAGACTGATGCGTAAATAACTGGCTGAAAATAGCTCAATTTTAAATTCTCGGGCAATTAACTCCTGCCAATTTTGTTTAATCTGTTGAAAACGATGATTAAGTCTATACTTTTCATTGGGTTCACCTTGATAAATGGCAATTTGCTCTGCATTTTCTTTAATCTGAACCAAATTTGTACGGTAATCCGCTTCACGATGTTGTTTTTCAATATTGAGAGGTTGTAATTTATGCCCAATCCAGTGCATAAAAAGCGTGCAAAGTACTGAATAAAGTAATGCCACCCAAACTAAATAGCCGTAAATATGAAAAGTGCGGTCAAAAATTTGAACGTTTTGTACCCCTGACATTTGCCACAATAACGTAATAAATGCCACGAGTTTGGCAATGTTCATAATAAAATATTTAAATAAATCAATGCTTAACTCACTTAATAAGGCAGAATATTCGGCAATACGTTGATCAGGATTATCTATATATGAGTGATAAAACTGCAGTTGATAATGGCGATGTTGGTTTAGCCAAAGAGATTGAAATTGCTCGGTAAGTTGCAAACGCCAGCGGAAAATCAGCTGCTTGCGTAACCAGTTGCCGAATACAATAAAAGCAACAATAAAAGCAATATAAATTAAATAATTAATAATTAATGACGGAATAATATCGCCATTAAAATCCGCCACCGCATCATAAAAGGCTTTATTCCATTGGGTAATATTGACGCTCATTTGGATAATCAACAAAGCAAAACTGATAACGGCAAATAATAACAGCCATTCACGCCATTGCTGTGGTTTTCCCCAAAAAGGGCGAGCGAGAGTAAGAAAATGTTTTAAGGTTTGCATAAGAAAAGCAGGGCGAAACGTTGTTCGCCCTTGTGTTAACTTTGATTAGTAATTCCAACTAAATTTAAAGGTCACATTACGTCCTTCGCCGTAATGGTTGTTAATACCCAAAGTACGTACTCTATGATTTTCATAATAAAGTTTGTTGGTAAGATTATCGCCAATTAAACTTAACTTGATATTTGGAGTTGCCGCATATTGAATATTAGCACTCCATAACGCATAGCCACCTTGGGATACGTTATATATGCTAGACGCAGCAGTTTGAGCATTTACCCCAACGCCAATGGTCCATTTATTATCATCAATCGGCAAGTTATAGCTGGTGTATAGACGGAACAAATGTTTCGGCGTATGTTTGCTAAATTCCATGCCTTGCGTATAAGTATTGCTTTCCGCACGGCGATATTCGCTGATGTTGAAAGTGTAACCTGCAAAGAGTTTCCAGCGTTCAGTTAAGTCGCCTGAAATTTCCGCATCTACCCCACGGCTACGAATGAGTCCAGTAGGTACAGAATAGGCTCTTCCTGTGTGTGAATTTGCTGCGGAGATCGTCACGGCACGATTTTCTTGTTCAATACGGAACACAGAAAGTGCAGTGTTTAATTTGCCATCGTAAAATTCAGATTTCCAGCCTAATTCCATATTCGTGCCGACAATCGGATCTAAGATTTTACCTTCCGCATCGGTTGCTGTTTGCGGTTTGAAAATGCTGGTGTAGCTGGCGTAGATGCTATGGTTGTTATTGATGTCGTAGGTTGCACCAAAGTAAGGGATAAAGCGAACACGTCTTACCTTGGAATGGATATCAGCATCCGTATCAGGTACATAGCTCCAAGTATCATAATTGGTATTGCCTACGGAACGATAATTTTCGTAACGCGTGCCTAAAATAAGGGCTAAATCATCGGTCGCTTGGAATTTCGTCCCTGCGGTAATCGCGTTAGAAATAATTCTTGAATCATAAAACGTACGATCCGCATACCCACCATTACTACTCACGCTATTCCAATCTGGAGCATTTAACTCATTACCTTGGAATTCAAATGGATTAAATGCAGTAGAATTTCTTGCTCTTTTCCAAGTAGTGTCGGTTCTTTCATAAGAATAGTTATGACCCAAAAAGACTTCGTGTTGGCGACCAAATAAACTGTATTTACCGTTTAAATTGGTATTCACCACAAATTGTTTGCCGTCATTCTCATATTTTTGAATATTTTGTGTCGCCAGTGTTGAACCAGACGTATAACCTTGATAGCTAGTTGAACTGTTATAAATCCCTGCTAATTGGCTATCAGATTGATTTTTGGTGTAGCTAATTTTATTGGTTAATTTCCAATCATCGTTGAAATAATGGTCAAATTCGGTAAATACATTGGTTTTCTTAGTACGCAATTCATTCCAATTGTAACCTAAATAGGTGTCACGAGAAAAACCAGCATTGCCGCCGCCAACTGCCATTGGGATCCCCCAATAATCAGGCACTTCTTTTTGATCTTGGTATAAACCACCAATAGTGAATTTGTTGTAATCATTTAACACAAAATCTAACACACCATAGATTGTGCCTTTATTATTTTTTACGTCATCTTGTGCGGTTCTTTCACGTTCGCCCACTGCCACTAAACGTCCGCTAATAGTTTGGCTTTGGTTTAAACTGCCAGAAACATCGCCCACGGCACGCAATGCACCAAAACGATCCACGGAGGTTTCAACGCTGGCTTGGGTTTGTGCCGTTGGTTTTTTGCGTACCGCATTAATCGTACCACCAGGTTCGCCAACCCCTTGGGTTAAGCCTGTTGCACCACGCACCACTTCAATATGATCGTAAATGGCAAGATCGGTCATACTTTGAGCATCACGATAAGGATTACCGCTGTTACCACCGAGAACGCTGGTGGCTAGACCATCTTCTTCAATTTTATTAATGTAGAAACCACGGGATTGGAAACGATATTTACCACTGTCTTTTACTACGTTCACACCAGTAGTATTACGCAAGGCTTGTTCCATGCTAGTAATGCCTTGTTCGCTTAATTGGGTATTGGTAATCACACTGACCGATTGTGGAGTTTGACGAGGTGAAAGCACTAAACCTGTAGTAGTGGACATTGCAGAGGTGGTTAAGGATTTATTATGTTCAGTGGTGGTTTCACCGCTAGATGCTTTCACTTCAACAGCATTTAATGCAGAATCTTGCTGTACGGTGTTATTTTCAGCATAAACTGAAGTGGTACTTAATACAAGTAGTGTTAATACACTTAATGAATGTTTTTTCATAGGCTTTCCAAATTAGATTGAATAAAAAATAGGCTCTCAAAAAGAGAGCCGTATTCTAGCATAATGAAAATCATTTTCAACTAGATTGTCGGGAGATTTTCCCCCAATACTATCTTAGTTTATTTAACTACTACTTGGTCATTCGTTTATACTTAATCCGATGCGGTTGAGTCGCCGCTTCGCCTAAGGTTTTCTTTTTCCATTCTTCGTAGTCGGTAAAGTTACCTTCGTAGAAAGTCACTTTGCCTTCATCGCCATAGTCTAAAATATGGGTGGCGATACGGTCTAAGAACCAACGGTCGTGGGAAATCACCATCGCACAACCTGGGAACTCAAGAATGGCATTTTCTAAGGCACGCAAGGTTTCTACGTCTAAGTCATTGGTCGGTTCGTCCAATAACAATACATTGCCACCACGTTGTAGCAGTTTAGCTAAATGCAAACGACCACGCTCACCGCCCGACAATTCGCCGACTCGTTTTTGCTGATCGACACCTTTAAAGTTAAAACGCCCCACATAAGCACGGCTTGGAATTTCGAAGTTACCGATAGTTAAAATATCCTGTCCGTTAGACACTTCTTCCCACACGGTTTTTTTGTCGTCCATCGCATCACGGAATTGATCCACCGACGCTAGGGTCACAGTTTCCCCTAAGGTAATGGAACCGCTATCTGGCTGTTCTTTGCCTGACAACATACGGAATAAAGTAGATTTCCCTGCCCCATTTGCCCCGATAATCCCCACAATCGCCCCTTTTGGAATGCTGAACGATAAATCATCAATCAAAGTGCGGTCACCGTAAGATTTGGTTAAATGTTCAACTTCGATCACTTTATCCCCTAAACGTGGACCAGGTGGAATAAAGAGTTCGTTGGTTTCATTACGTTTTTGATATTCGCCTGAATTTAATTCTTCAAAACGTGCCATACGTGCTTTACTTTTCGCTTGACGACCTTTTGGATTTTGACGAACCCATTCTAATTCTTTTTCAATAGATTTTTGACGAGCGGACTCGGTGGCTTGTTCTTGGGCTAAACGTTTTTCTTTTTGTTCTAACCAAGAAGAATAATTACCTTCCCATGGAATACCCTCACCACGGTCAAGTTCTAAGATCCAACCTGCGACATTGTCTAAGAAGTAACGGTCATGGGTAATTGCCACCACAGTACCTTCATAATCGTGTAAGAAACGTTCTAACCACGCTACGGATTCAGCGTCTAAGTGGTTGGTTGGTTCGTCTAATAACAACATATCGGGTTTTTCGAGCAATAAACGACACAATGCTACACGGCGACGTTCGCCCCCTGAAAGATGTTCAATTTTCGCGTCCCATTCTGGTAAACGTAAGGCATCGGCAGCACGTTCTAATTGGTTATCTAAATTATGTCCATCATGAGCTTGAATAATAGCTTCTAAATTGGCTTGTTCCGCAGCGAGTTTATCAAAATCTGCATCAGGATCGGCATATAAAGCGTAAACTTCATCTAAACGGGTTAAGGCATTTTTTACTTCCGAAACCGCTTCTTCAATGACTTCACGCACGGTTTGTTGTGGCTCTAATTTTGGTTCTTGCGGAAGATAACCGATTTTAATCCCTGGTTGTGGACGAGCTTCCCCCTCAAATTCTTTATCTACGCCAGCCATAATGCGTAATAAGGTGGATTTACCTGCACCGTTTAAACCAAGAACCCCGATTTTCGCCCCAGGGAAAAAGCTCAAGGAAATATCTTTCAAAATATGACGTTTCGGCGGAACAACCTTGCCTACTCGGTGCATAGTGAAAACGAATTGTGATGACATTTTTTATTCTCTCTTTATAAAATAAGGAAAGTGCGGTGAAAAATACCGCACTTTTTGGGATTTAAGGAATGATTATTTTCCAATCACTTCCAATCCGCCCATATAAGGACGTAATACTTCTGGCACAGTAATGGAACCATCAGCATTTTGATAATTTTCTAATACGGCAACTAAGGTACGCCCCACCGCTAAACCAGAACCATTTAAGGTATGCACTAAGCGAGTTTTCTTATCGCTTTTCGCACGGCAACGGGCTTGCATACGACGAGCTTGGAAATCCCACATATTAGAACAAGATGAAATTTCACGGTAGGTATTTTGAGCAGGTACCCAAACTTCTAAATCGTAGGTTTTGCACGAACCAAAGCCCATATCACCCGTACAAAGCAACACTTTACGATATGGTAAATTCAATAATTGCAATACTTTTTCCGCATGACCTGTTAATTCTTCTAAGGCTTGCATGGAGGTTTCAGGCTCAACAATTTGCACCATTTCCACTTTATCAAATTGGTGCATACGAATTAAACCACGTGTATCACGTCCATAAGATCCCGCTTCGGAACGAAAACAAGGTGTATGTGCCGTCATTTTTAACGGTAATTGTTCGGTGTCAAGAATTGCATCACGCACTAAGTTGGTGACTGGCACTTCTGCGGTTGGAATTAAGGCGTAAGGGACTTCACCCTCCAATGGTTTGGTATGGAATAAATCTTCACCAAATTTTGGTAATTGCCCTGTGCCATATAAGGTATCATGGTTGACTAAATAAGGCACATAAGTTTCCGTATAGCCGTGTTGTCCAGTGTGTAAATCGAGCATAAATTGGGCTAAAGCACGGTGCATTTTGGCAATTTGACCTTTCATCACCGCAAATCTTGCTCCGCTCAATTTTACCCCAGCAGCAAAATCTAAACTACCGTTAAGTTGTTCACCCAAGGTAACATGATCTTTAATTTCAAAATCAAATTGACGTGGCGTTCCCCAGCGTGAAATTTCTTTATTTTCCTTATCATCTTTACCTAACGGCACTTCATCGGCGGGTAAATTTGGAATGGTTAAATAAATTTCGTTTAACTCACTTAATACATCGTCCAATAATGCTTTAGCTCGAGTTAATTGAATATTCATGCTGTCCACATCTTTTAGCAAAGCATCAATATCTTCACCACGAGCTTTTGCATTACCAACAGCTTTTGAACGTGCATTACGTTCTGCCTGTAATGTTTCTGTTTTCACTTGTAACAGTTTGCGATGTTCTTCTAATTCAGTAACTTTGGCAACATCTAAATCAAAATTACGTTTTAATTTTAATAATTGAGCAGTTTTAGCAAGGTCATTGCGTAGTAAATTCGGATCGATCATTTTTATTCCTTATTATTAATGCCGTAAAAATTGTTTTTATTCTATAACGATTTAGCTGGAATTTCCATTATTTCCACCGCACTTTTGTGCTTTGTTTATTGAGTTGGGTCAGCCAATCCAATTTTTCTTTTATTTTAACTTCCATACCACGGTTGGTTGGAAAATAGAATTGGGTATCTTTTAATTGTTGTGGAAAATAATTTTCACCTGCTGCATAGGCATTTGGTTCATCATGGGCATAACGGTATTCTGCACCTAACCCCATTTCTTTCATTAAATTCGTTGGAGCATTGCGTAAATGAATTGGTACATCATAATCTGGCGCTTGTTTTGCCAATTCTTTAGCTTGATTAAATGCACAATACACTGCATTGCTTTTCGGCGCAACCGCAAGATACACAATAGCTTGAGCAATAGCTCGTTCTCCCTCTGCTGCACCGACTCTGGTAAAACAATCCCATGCAGCCAATGCCACTTGCATAGCTCTTGGATCTGCATTGCCAATATCCTCTGACGCAATGGCTAATAAGCGACGAGCTACATATAAGGGATCGCCACCCGCAGTAATAATCCGAGCATACCAATATAAGGCGGCGTCAGGAGCCGAGCCTCGTACTGATTTATGCAAAGCAGAAATCAAATCATAAAATCGATCCCCCTGTTTATCAAAACGAGCTTGCCGTTCACCTAGCACTTCGGTTAATAAAGTGCGGTGTAAAATCTTGCCATTTTTCTGATCTTCATCTGCCATATCCACCATTAATTCAAGACAATTCAACGCTAAACGAGCATCACCATTGACATATTCCGCTAATAATGCCAATAAATTATCTTCGATTTTTAACCGCAGTTTACCGAATCCTCGTTCAGGATCATCAATGGCTTGTTGTAATACCTGCTGAATATCTTGCTTATCTAGGGATTTTAAAATATACACTCTAGCACGAGATAGCAAGGCACTATTCAATTCAAAAGACGGATTTTCAGTAGTTGCTCCGATAAAAATAATCGTGCCATTTTCAATATGTGGCAGAAAAGCATCTTGCTGACTTTTATTAAAGCGATGCACTTCATCGACAAATAAAATGGTACGGCGATCATTGAGTTGATTCTGTTTAGCACGTTCAATAGCTTCTCGAATTTCTTTCACACCACTGGTAACAGCTGAAAGGCGTTCTACTTCGGCATTAATACGATGAGCAATAATTTCCGCTAACGTAGTTTTACCCGTCCCCGGAGGTCCCCATAAAATCATGGAATGAGCATGCCCCGCTTCAATGGCTTTACGCAGTGGCTTGCCTTGCCCGATCAAATGTGATTGTCCGCAATATTCATCTAAAGTGCGTGGTCGCATACGAGCGGCAAGTGGACGGAAGTCAGTATCAGTGAAATTTAGGTTAAGGTTGGACATAAATTATCCTTTAGAACGGGGATAAAGGGCGTATGCAATACACCCTTATATCATTACTTTTTCTTCTTCCGCTGATCATCAAATTCAGCCCCTTTCGGTACACTGAACTGGAACACCGTATCGGCAATATTATCATTACGAATATTACGTAATATATATAGGTTTGATTGACCATCTTTCTCAATGGTACTAAAGCCTTTTAACACGCCATTCGCATCAATTCGCACATCAAATTGCTTAATATTGCTATTTTTAGCTTTCGGTTTTAACACAAACGTATCGCTATTTTGCACCACGCTATATTGTTGCCAATGACCGTTATCATTGCTGGTTAACAACACAAAAGGGGTATTATTCACAGCTTCTGTTACCCAGTTGGCTGTAACTTGTTCCACAAAAGGATCATAAAACCACAAGGTTTTACCGTCAGAAATAATTTGGCTTTCTTGCGGTGCTTTGGTATCCATGCGGAATAAATTCGGACGTTTAATCTGCAATGTACCTGCCCCTTGTTGCACTTGTTTACCATTCGCTGAACTGACATTCTGATTAAACTCTGCACTGAACATTTGCACTTTTTGCAAACGTGATTGTAATTCAGTAGCCGCATCCGCAAATACAAAAGGTGTTACCAATGCTAAAGTTAAAAGTGCGGTGATTTTTTGTGATATTTTTTTCATTATTCTACTTTCCTATTCTAATAATCAGGCATACGGGTCAATAATTCACGTTTACCGTTACGCATTTCTGACACAATCCCTTGTTCTTCCAACTGATCCATTAAATTCGCAGCACGGTTAAAACCAATTTTCAAACGGCGTTGAATAAAAGAAGTGGATGTCATGCCAGTATTCGTTACAATTTCAACCGCTTTATCAAAAAGCGGATCTAAATCTTCACTACTGGACGAAAAATCGTTATCGCCATCAACCATATCATCATCAACACTTTCCAAAATAGATGAAATATAATTTGGTTTGCCCCTTGCACGCCAATCATCAGCGACTCTTGATACCTCATCATCAGACATATAAGCCCCATGAATTCGCATCAGATCAGTGGTACCGTTACCAAGATAAAGCATATCCCCCATACCTAATAACGATTCCGCCCCATTCTGATCCAAAATGGTACGAGAGTCATTACGTTGTACTACCGTAAAGGCTATTCGGCTTGGAATATTCGATTTAATCAAGCCAGTAATGACATCAACAGAGGGACGTTGAGTAGCTAAAATCACGTGAATACCAACGGCACGTGCTTTCTGCGTTAAACGAGCAATTAGTTCTTCAATTTGTTTACCCACTTGCATCATTAAATCGGCAAACTCGTCCACTATGACAACAATATAATTCATTCGTTCTAATAATGGAGCCATATTGTCTAAGGTATCACCAGGTTTCCATAAGGGATCTGGAATCCCAATCCCTTGCTCACGATAATTATCAAGGCGTTCATTAAAGCCTTCAATATTACGTACACGTAATTGCGACAATAATAGATAACGGCGTTCCATTTCATCCACACACCAACGTAACGCATTAGCAGCTTTTTTCATGTCGGTTACGACTTCCGTAAGCAAATGCGGAATATCATTATAAATCGACAATTCCACTACTTTTGGGTCAATCATAATAAATTTGACTTCTTCAGGTTTTACTTTGAATAACAAACTTAAAATCATAGTATTAATCCCAACCGATTTACCTGACCCCGTGGAACCAGCCACTAATAAATGTGGTGTTTTGGCTAAATCAATCACTATTGGTGTACCACTAATATCTTTACCTAATGCCATCGGCAATAAGGCTTTACTATTGCGGAACTCATCACTATCTAACACATCTCGCAATGGCACAATTTGGCGTTCTTTATTCGGTGTTTCAATGCCAATATAAGGTTTACCTGGAATACTTTCTGTGACACGAATCGCCCTAAAGGTCAATGCTCGAGCTAAATCCGTATCAATTTTACTCACCGTGGAGGCTTTCACCCCAGGTAATAACTCCAACTCATAACGCGTAACGACAGGACCAACTAATACCCCTTTCACCGTTGCTTTAATTTTGAAATTTTGCAACTGTTGCTCTATGCGTCTTGATGTTTCTCGAATTTGTTGTTCGGAAATATTTTGTGTTTGTACAACACGTTTATCCAATAAATCTAATACGGGTAATTCTGTGGTTGGTTTTTCTTTAACTTTATGATCACCATATAATTCTACTAATTTATCAATCGGTATAGTACGCAAGCCATTTTGTATTACTTCTTCTTCCTCCTCGGATTCAACAGCGACATCATCTATATCATCTACTAAATGCACGCCTAATTGTTGAGCTTGTTCCAAACGTTGCCGTTCTCTCTCCGCTTCTTGTTGAGCAAATTGATTAGCTAATTCCGCTGAAAGTGCATCCAAATCTTCATTTTCTACAGGCGTTAGCGGTTTAGGTGGGGTTAATTTTACCTCTGGAATAACGGTTGTATTAATCTCATCAGGTAACTGCACTGTTAATGTATTGGTAGATAAGAAGTCAGGTTGGTCAACCTGATGGTCATCTGAAGTCATTTGCTCTGGCAATGCTACGGTAATATTTTCTGAATCAAAGCCATTAGGTTGAGCAATTTTTACTTCTGGTAATTCTGCTGCTTCCAATTCAATCGATGTAAACCCTGTCGTTACACCATCAAATTCTGCTTGTACTTGATGTTGAGCCACTTGCGATTCATTTAATCCAGAAATATAAATTGGATTATGCTCATCTGCTACTTCTTGTTTTTCTTGAACAACAGTCGATTGAAGCTGAATATCCTGTTCTACATCATATTCTGTCGCCATTTGTTGTTGCGTAACTTGTTCTGTTTCCTCTACTGGCTCATCATTTTTAACCGTTAACCAATTATAAAAACTCACTAGTAAACGAATTAAGGATGCACCTGAGCAAAAAACAAAGCCGAGAATACTAAATCCCACCCCAAACATGAGTAAACCAAACTGACCCAATAACGGTACGCTATATTTTATTAGCATTCCGCCTAACACACCGCCAGATAAATAATCGCTAGTATTTGAGAGTAACATTGCAGAAAGTGCGGTTAAGCCAAGCATTAATAACACAAAACCGAACATTCTTAATAAAAAGCGTGTCCAAGTCAGGCTATCTACACGTTTAGTACGGATAAAATAAATCGGTGCAATACATAGTAAGAACGGTAATAAATGACCAACATAGCCAAATAATACGAAAAATAGATCAATCACCCAAGCACCAAAATGCCCCGCTTTATTGATCACTTGATCTTGATAACTCGCCACTGACCAAGCATTATCAAAGGGACTATAGCTCGACCAAGCGATAATCAAATAAAAACCGAAAAGTGCGGTCAATCCAAATAAAAATTCCACCAAATAATGTTTTGGTGAAAAACCGTCTGTTATTTTTCTAATCATTTTATTTTAATTGTAAAAAATTCGTTTGTTTCACTTCTTCCATAACTACAAAGGTACGAGTGTCATTTACACCAGGAAGACGTAATAACGTTGTACCCAGTAATTTACGATAGGCTGACATATCTGCCACTCGTGTTTTGAGTAAATAGTCGAAATCACCAGAAACCAAATAACATTCTTGAATATCATCTAATAACTGAACTGCATCATTAAATTCTTCAAATACATCTGGCTTACCACGCACAAGGGTAATTTCAACAATAACCAATAACGGAGCTTCTAATAATTCAGGATTTAATAATGCCCGATAACCCATAATAACGCCTTGTTTTTCCAAACGTTTTACCCGTTCTAAACAAGGTGTTGGAGAAAGACCAACCTTTTTAGATAAGTCTATATTTGAAATTTTACCGTTCCGTTGCAATTCATCAAGAATTTTAATATCAATAGCATCAAAAGGCTTCACTAATTTTTTATCCATATAATCCCCCCTATAAAAGAATAAAATTCTGCTAGTCAACAGTGAATGTCTTAATATATCAGTAAATCAGATAAAATTCAGTAAAAAATAACGAACTTAATGCTTTTTATTATTTCTAGCCATAAATTATGATTGCATGCTGACTTTATCTAATTAGCATTTGACCGTTTTTTATGCTTTCTCTATAATGTGTGCTTTTATTTTGGAGTGAAAAATGTTATCAACTATTGTTACTACACATATTGTTTTTGCTTATTTAAGTTTATTCTTATTAGTTACTCGTGGAGCAATGCAACTTGCTGGAAAAGACTGGCGTGCAGTAAAACTATTAAAAATTTTACCGCACTTATCAGATACCATCTTACTGGCGACAGGATTATTTTTCTTATTTAGCTTTGGTTTTTCTTGGTGGAAAATGGCAAAACTCGCTTGCTTTGTAGGTTATGCGTTTTGTGCTGCAAAATTTTTTGGTAAAAAAGTAACTAACCCTAAACCTGTATTTTTCGTAGGCGGTGTATTGCTGTTACTTGGAGCAATGTTCTTGGGATATTCACGTTAATATGACAAAACCGCACAATTAAAGTGCGGTTGTTTTTTTAGTCTTTTTAAACTAGCCACCAGCCAGTTTCACCACAAATCCTTTCTGCTCCAACAACTGTTTGAGTAAATCTCGTTTTTCGCCTTGAATCTCAATATTACCCTGTTTCACCGAACCACCACAACCACAACGTTTTTTCAGTTCTGCAGCTAATATTTTCAGCTCATCATCAGGTATATCCAACCCAGTAATCACACTAACACCAGCCCCTTTTCGACCGCTTGTCTGACGCTGAATACGAACAATACCATCACCTTTTCGTTCTGGTTGTGATTTTGCTATTTGTGCTTTAATCCGCCCCAATTCGGTAGAATAAACTAACTGATTCATACGACAATTAAAGATTCGCTAAAGAAGCATTAATGCTACGTAATATTGCTGCTGGATTATCCGCTTGGGTAATCGGACGACCAATTACTAAATAATCTGAACCAGCACCAACCGCAGCAGCTGGTGTCATAACACGGCGTTGATCACCAAATTCACTACCTACTGGACGAATACCAGGTGTAACTAATTTAAAATTTTCACCGCAGTTTCTACGTAAAATCTCGACTTCTTGTGGTGAACAAACCACACCATCTAAACCAGCACGTTGCGTTAAATTAGCCAAACGAATCACTTGCTCTAATGGCGAAGCGTTAATACCAATTTGCAACAAATCCAAATCTTCCATGCTAGTCAACACGGTTACACCGATTAATAATGGAGCATCTTTACCATAAGGTTCAAGAATATTTTTCGCTTCTTCCATCATACGTAAACCACCACTGGCGTGTAAATCTACCATCCAAACACCTAAGTCTGCCGCAGAGCGTACCGCTCTCGCTACCGTATTCGGAATATCGTGATATTTTAAGTCTAAGAACACATCAAATTTACGTTGCTGTAATTGTTTGAGAAAATTTGTCCCTAAACTGGTAAACATTTCTTTACCTAATTTTAGGCGACAAAGGGAAGGATCAATTTGATCCACCAGATTTAACGCATCAGATTCATTTTCATAATCTAAAGCCACAATAATTTTGCTATCCATATTTGATTCCTTACACAGTTACTTAGTTAAATTATTTATTAATTTGCCAATTCAATGCCACGAATCGGTTTTACTTTTTCCCACTGGCGACAAGATGGACAACACCACATCAATTTATGACTTTGATAACCGCAGTTAGTACAACGATAATCAAATCCTTGTTTAATATGTTCACCCACCATTTTATGCAATAACACTAGACTGTCTTTGCCACGTCCAGTTTCCGCATCATCAATTTGATATTGAATAAAACGGTGAAATAAAAACATATTCGGGTTAGTACCAATCTTTTGATATACTTTACTTTGAGCTGAGGTACGACTATCTTTTTGTTCTATTACATCTGCCAAAGCCAAATCTACACTGGCATTGCCACTCAGTTGACTAGCTCGCACCAAAAATAATTCAAAACTATCTAGTAAGCCCAACTGTTGATAGCAATCTTTTAGTTGGGGTAATATTTCCCCTACATAATCCACATTCTGGTTTAATACATTTTCTAGAATTTTCACCGCACTTTTGAAATCTTTTTGCTCAATGTACCATGTACCTAACATCATTGATGCTCTAACACAATTAGGTGATACCTTTAAGGCTTGTTCAAGGAGCAGTTTAGGATTTTCTTTGCTATCTTTCGGTAATAAATTGACATACTCACAATAATATTGGGCTAATTCAATATTATCCTCTTTCGGTGCTATCTTCGCTAATTTTTCTGCCACATTGATGGCTTTTTTCCATTCTTTGGTTTTTTGATAAATAATCGCCAGCTGTTGTAACGCTCCCTCAGCAAATTCAGGTTCATCTACCAGCAAAATATACAAATTTTCAGCCCGATCAAAAAAACCCACCGACATAAAATCTTTAGCGAGCTGTTGTTTGGCTAATAATTTCTGTTCAAAAGAATAATCCGAGCTACGATCTAAGGCTTGATGAATACGTAAAGCACGATCTACTTCGCCTCGAGAACGGAATAAATTACCTAAAGTTAATTCCGCTTCAAATTGTGAGCGGTGTTCAATTTCATTTTCAACTTCCTGCTTTTGCAGCATTTCTAAAAATAAATCCACCGCTTTTTCAGTTTGATTAGATAACAGAAAATTCATCCCTGTTACATAATCACGAGAAAATTTATTGCTTATCTCTTCCTGATCTTTTTTTGCACTACGATTCCCCATATACCAACCATAAGCAGCGGCAATCGGCAAAAGCAGAAAGAGTAATTCAATCATTATTAAGCAGCCTTATTCAAACTTGAAGTCAACTCATTAATTTGTTGGGTTTGACGTTTAATTTGGCGACCTAATGCTATATTTTTAATTTTAATGCGAAGATAAAAAATCCCTGTGAGTAACCAGCCCAGAATTAAACCTAAACCGAATAACAAAGCAACTAAAGTTGAAAGTTTAAATTCGCTTTCTGCCACCATATAATTAAAAGTAATGACTTGATCGTTATTAGCACCTATTGTAACAGCCACAAGTAACACAGCAATGACTAAAATAATCCCTAAAATATATTTAAACATACTTTTCCCCTTTAACTAAAATTCCTTTGCGTTAACATCATGTTTTTATTATGCCAAAAATAATGACAAAAAACGACACATAAATAGTGCCGTTTTAAGATATTTATCTTGGTATAAATCAAATTATCGATCTACACGTTCCTTTAATTCTTTACCCACTTTAAAGTGCGGTACACATTTTGCTTGCAATTTAACGCTTTCACCTGTCTTAGGATTACGCCCTACTCTAGGCTGACGACAATGTAAAGAAAAACTACCAAAACCACGTACTTCAATACGATTTCCGTCTTCAAGAGTCTGGGAAAGTTGTTCTAAAATTTCTTTCACTGAATTTTCAACGGTTTTTACTGAAAAAGAGGGATACTTTTCAATCAATGTATCAATAAGTTCTGATTTAGTTGTCATAATCTATTCCTTATTTTTGAGCCAATAAAACAACCTAATTATTCGTGTAACATAGTAATAATTAAGTTGTATTACTGCAACTGCGGTAAAAGTTTTATCAGGAATTACCAATAAAAATACCTGATTTTTTTGATAACAACTGGCGTGTACAACCACGCCAGTTACCATTATGTGAATAAATTATTCACCTTTTGCTTGAGCAAATGCTGCTGCCATTGCGTTAGGAATAGCAACTTCTTCTTGTTTGCTATTTACGTTTGCAACCGCTGCGGCTTCTTCTGCTTGATCTTTCGCTTTCACAGATAAGTGAACGATACGAGCTTTACGATCTACGCCTGTGTATTTTGCTTCAACCACATCACCTGCGGCAACTTCATTTGTTAAGTCTGCTGCACGGATATAGCCTTCCACGCCACCTGCTAATTCAACTTTTGCACCTTTCGCATCGGCTTCAACTACAGTTGCAGATAACACTGCACCTTTTTTGTTTACCGCAACGAAATTGTTGAACGGATCTTCTTCTAATTGTTTGATACCTAAAGAGATACGTTCTTTGGCTGAATCAACTTGTAATACAACGGCTGCTACTTCGTCACCTTTTTTGTATTGACGAACGGCTTCTTCACCTTGTACATTCCAAGAAATGTCAGACAAGTGAACTAAACCATCAATGCCACCCTCAAGACCGATGAAGATACCGAAATCAGTAATTGATTTGATTTTACCTTCAACTTTGTCGCCTTTATTGTGAGTTTCAGCGAATTGTAACCATGGGTTTGGTTTGCATTGTTTTAAGCCTAAAGAAATACGACGACGTTCTTCGTCAATTTCTAACACCATCACTTCAACAACATCACCAAGACTGACAACTTTAGATGGGTGAATGTTTTTGTTAGTCCAATCCATTTCTGAAACGTGAACTAAACCTTCAACACCATCTAAAATCTCAACGAAACAGCCGTAATCAGTCAAATTAGTCACTTTACCTGTTAATTTGCTGTTTACTGGGTGATTTTCAGCAATCGCTGCCCAAGGATCTTGACCTAATTGTTTTAAGCCTAAAGACACACGAGTACGATCTTTGTCGAATTTTAATACTTTAACCGTGATTTCATCACCAACATTAACGATTTCGCCTGGGTGTTTAACACGTTTCCAAGCCATATCAGTGATGTGTAATAAACCATCCACACCGCCTAAGTCAACGAATGCACCGTACTCAGTTAAGTTTTTAACCACACCTTTAACTTCTGCACCTTCAGACAAGTTGGCTAATACTTCATCACGATCTTGATTGCTTTCAGATTCGATCACCGCACGACGTGAAACCACCACGTTATTACGTTTTTGATCTAATTTGATAACTTTGAATTCTACTTCTTTACCGAGTAAATGGTCTGCATCACGAGTTGGACGAGTATCTACTAATGAACCTGGTAAGAACGCACGCACACCGTTTAATTCAACAGTGAAACCGCCTTTCACTTTACCATTCACTAAACCGATCACGCTGGCTTGAGCTTCGAATGCTTTTTCTAATTCAATCCAAGATTCGTGACGTACCGCTTTCTCACGAGAAAGTTTAGTTTCACCGAAACCGTCTTCAACTGCATCTAATGCAACGTTTACTACGTCGCCAATTTTAACCTCAACTTCACCTTGAGCATTAGTGAACTCTTCAGCTGGAATACGAGCTTCAGATTTTAAACCTGCATCCACGTAAACAAAGCCTTTTTCGATAGCAACAACTGTACCGCTAACGATAGAGCCTAAACGAGTTTCAAGGTTATTTAATGATTCTTCAAAGAGTTGAGCGAAAGATTCTGACATAATTAATCTTCTTTAATAAGTTAATAACATCCACTTTTTAATCCATAATAAGTGGGGTTGATAATAATAGTCTATCCGTCCTTGAATAAACCGAAAAATATATTTGAAATTAGCTTTTGACTTTCAGTGCAATGTAATCTAGGGCTTGCTGAATCACTTCATCAATGGACAATTCCGTACTGTCTAACAACAACGCATCATCCGCAGGTTTCAGTGGTGCAACTGCTCGATTTCTATCCCGAAAGTCACGATCTTGAATCTCGGCTAAAATCTGTGCAAAGTTACCATTAATTCCTTTATTTTGCAACTGTTTAAATCGTCTTTTTGCTCTTTCTTCTGCACTAGCATCTAAAAATAGCTTCACTTGGGCATTTGGGAACACCACCGTCCCCATATCACGTCCATCGGCAATCAAGCCTTTCCCTTGTTGAGCAAAGTCTTGTTGCAACTGCAATAGTGCAGTGCGAACTTGCGGAAAAATTGCCACTTTAGAGGCAGCCTCAGCGACTTCCTGCGTTCTAATCTGACCACTGACATTTTCACCATTCAACAAAATACTCACTTCACCCTTTTCAGGTAAAAACTGCACTCTCAAATGACGAGCCAATTCAGCTAATGCCAATTCATCATCTAATTGCACCGCACTTTTCAGTGCTGCCAATGCTGTGACACGATAAATCGCCCCACTATCCAATAACGCAAAGCCCAATTTCTCCGCCAAAGCATAACAAAGCGTGCCTTTGCCTGCACCGCTAGGACCGTCAACAGTAATAATCATATTTTGCATTTTTATCCCTTTTTATTATGTTGCAAATAAAATATTTCCCAAAAAAACACCGCACTTTATGCCACTCGAACAGAACGATTTTCCGTATTTTCAGGCTCTAAATCCAATTTTGCCATCAGCACTTGGTCGCCATCTTCTTCAGGATTTTCCGTTACCAGTAATTTATCGCCGTAGAAAATAGAATTTGCCCCTGCCATAAAGCACATGGCTTGCATTTCTTCGCTCATTCCCTGACGACCAGCGGACAATCGCACATAGCTTTGTGGCATGGTGATGCGAGCCACCGCAATCGTGCGGACAAATTCGGTCCAATCTAGCTCTTCCGCATCTTCTAACGGCGTGCCTTCCACTTTTACCAACTGATTAATTGGCACGGATTCAGGTTGCGGATCTAAATTAGCCAAACTTGCGATCAAGCCTGCACGCTCTTTGCGAGTTTCGTTCATACCCACAATACCGCCACAACAAACTTTTAACCCTGCTTTACGTACTTTGCCAAGGGTACTCATGCGGTCATCAAAACGGCGTGTGCCAATAATCTCGGAATAATGCTCAGGGGCAGTGTCAAGATTATGATTGTAGTAATCTAAGCCAGCTTGTTTTAAGTCTTCTGCCATTCCGTCTTCTAACATACCAAAAGTACCACAGGTTTCCAAACCTAAGGATTTTACTGCTTTAACAATTTCGGTAATTTTTGCCACATCTTTTGGCTTCGGTCCACGCCACGCTGCCCCCATACAAAAACGGCTTGCCCCACGAGATTTAGCGATTTTGGCTTTTTCTAAAATATCGGCAATATCTAATAAATCTTGTTTTTGCACACCCGTTTGATAGCGAGCAGATTGTGGACAATAATGACAATCTTCTGGGCAACCACCCGTCTTAATGGACATAAGGGTAGAAAGTTGAATGGCTTGCGGATTAAAGTTTTCACGGTGAATTTGAGCCGCTTTAAAAACCAGCTCTAAAAAAGGCGTTTCAAACAAGGCTTCCACTTTACACACTGACCAATATTCAGCGGTTTTATGGGGAGTAATAGAGTAAATTTGTAAAGGTTGCTTAATCATACTATAAGTCCATTTTCAATTTGAATAACACGGTCAATTTTGCCAACCAATTCATTAGGTTGGTGTGTCACCATTAATAAGGTGATATTTTTTTCATCACTTAATTTCAGCAACAAATCCAACATTTCTTGACGTAATTGCGGATCAAGTGCGGAAAACGGTTCGTCCAATAATAATATCGGTTTATCTCGCAATAAACAACGGGCTAACGCCACTCTTTGCTTTTGTCCACCTGAAAGTGCGGTGGGTTTTCGTTGCAAAAATTCACTTAATCCTACCGCACTTGCTACCTGTTCAACAAGTTGGACTTGTTGATTATCCAACTTTAAATTAGCTTTTAGCCCAAATGCAATATTTTGAAAAACCGTTAAATGGGGAAACACATTATTTTCTTGAAATAACATGGAAACAGGACGTTGATAGGGTTCGGTGGTATTATGTTTTTCGCCGCCTAAATAAATATCGCCTGAATTTGCCATTTCAAAACCAGCAATTAAATTCAACAGCGTACTTTTGCCTGCACCACTTGCACCGACAATCGCCACTTTTTCGCCTTTAGCAATATGTAAATCAAATTGCATTGCCATGGTTTTGTATTGGAATTTGAGTTGGTTGAGCGTAATCATCATGATCTCATTATTTTTGCATGGATAAAAAACAATAAACCCCTAGACAAATAGACAGGGGTTTATGTATAATCTCTGCCGTGCTATGGGGCGAGCGAAGTGCCACTCGCAATAGCACTTCGCCTAGTCGCCTTAGTAATATAGCACTAAGGAGGTGATTTATGTGAAAGTATCAGAAATTATTACTCTGATTTTATTACTAGTTTTACTAGTAATTGCAAGTAGTATTGAAGTATTGACCGTACTAGATATACTACTTGACTTGATCAAAAAATTAGCCTAACGGCTAGGAAGTAGGCAAGCTAGTCACTTGCCTACGACCTTTTCTTATTATAATGCTTTCACTCGACATTTCAAGCCGTTTCTTCTAATTCATCCGCCATTGCAGCTAAAATTTCTCGGGATAACAATGCCAATGCTTTATAAAACGGCAAACTTGCCTGTGTTTCCACTTTGTTTAAAAACTGACTGGCACAAGGTAATAAAAAGCGTTCAAATAATTCCTGTTGAGCATCGACTGAATCTAGGTTATCTTCAATCCAAGAAGCGGTTAAAAAAAGTAACCCAAAATGATCCGCACTTTCCACTTCTGGCATAGCTCGGGCTTGCCGAAATGCCACAAATTCTGCCACATCCACGCCATAAGCCGAAATGGCAAGATCTACTTTAGCAAAAAGTTTTTGATATTCTTGCTCCAACAACGTTAAATCCAAGGGGACTTGCAGGCTTTCAATGGCGGATTGGGTGGATTTATCGGTTTCCAATGCCCAAACTTGGCTTAATCCGCCCTGTTGCAACCAACCAAATACGCCAGCTAAAATCGGATCTGTTGGACAGCGATAAAATAAATTACCGAATAAACGGCTGATTAATGAAAAGTTGTTGAGATTTTCCGTTGCCATAAATTTTCCAAAATATTCAAAATTTCTACCGCACTTTAGCATATTTTTTGTTAAAATACTGCCCTTTTAACCGTTCACACAATGTGAATGACTGACTTGTACTCAGAGAAAATTTTATTATGACGTTCAAACCCGAATTACTTTCCCCTGCTGGTACGCTAAAAAATATGCGTTACGCGTTTGCCTATGGTGCAGATGCCGTTTATGCAGGACAACCCCGTTACAGTTTGCGTGTGCGGAATAACGAATTTAACCACGCCAATTTAAAAATTGCCATTGATGAAGCCCATTCTCTTGGCAAAAAATTCTATGTGGTGGTGAATATCGCCCCACATAATTCCAAATTAAAAACCTTTATTAAAGATTTAAAAGTGGTCGTGGATATGCACCCCGATGCGTTAATTATGTCCGATCCTGGTTTAATTATGATGGTGCGTGAGAATTTTCCTGACATGGATATTCATCTTTCCGTGCAAGCCAATGCGGTGAACTGGGCGACAGTGAAATTTTGGAAGCAAATGGGCTTAACCCGTGTAATTTTATCCCGTGAACTTTCCCTTGATGAAATCGCCGAAATTCGCCAGCAAGTGCCTGATATGGAACTGGAAATTTTCGTACATGGGGCGTTGTGTATGGCGTATTCAGGGCGTTGTTTGCTATCGGGTTATATTAACAAACGCGACCCGAATCAAGGCACCTGCACCAACGCTTGCCGTTGGGAATATAAAATGGAAGAAGGCACCATTGACGAGGTCGGCAATATCGTAGAAAAAGAGGCAGTACAAAAGTTTGAACCTGAAATTGAGGTAAAAAATGTTGCCCCTACCTTAGGCGAGGGCAGCCATACCGACAAGGTATTTTTATACACCGAACCGCACCGCCCTGATGAACAAATGACCGCTTTTGAAGATGAACACGGCACCTATTTTATGAATTCAAAAGATTTGCGTGCCGTGCAACATGTTGAACAATTAACAAAATTAGGCGTTCATTCCCTGAAAATCGAAGGACGGACAAAATCGTTCTATTACTGTGCCAGAACCGCTCAAGTGTATCGCAAAGCCATTGATGATGCTGCCGCGGGCAAACCGTTTGATGAGAGCCTGATGGATACCTTAGAAAGCCTTGCTCACCGTGGCTACACCGAGGGTTTCTTACGCCGACACACCCACGATGAATATCAAAATTATGAATACGGCTACTCCATTTCCGAACGTCAACAATTTGTCGGCGAATTTACGGGTAAACGTAATGATCAAGGTATGGCGGAAGTGGCGGTGAAAAATAAATTCTTAGTGGGCGATTCGGTGGAAATGATGACCCCCAAAGGCAATATCGTTTTCAAAATCGAACGTATGTTAAACCGTAAAAATGAACATGTTGAAGCAGGTCTTGGCGATGGACATTTTGTGTTTTTAGATGTACCAGCGGATATTGAATTAGATTATGGGTTGTTGATGCGGAATTTAAATGGGACGAACACGAGAAATCCGCATTAAAAGAGCCTATCCCACATTTTGTGTAAACACCAATTTCACTTAAAGGTGATCATTTAAGCGATCACCAAATTCTAGCACAAAATGGTTCAATGCTGCTCGCCAATTTCGGATTGGCATTGACCATTTTTTAGACGCATTTTTAATCGCAAGCCAGACTATTTTAATCACGGATTCGTCTGTCGGGAAGACATTTCGTTTTTTAATCACTCGTCGAATCACGCTATTTAACGATTCTATCGCATTTGTCGTGTAAATTGCCTTGCGAATATCTTCAGGATAGCTGAAAATCGTGGCTAAATTCGCCCAATGAGTCTGCCAGCTTTTGGCGATTAAGGGGTATTTTGCTTGCCATTTTTGCTCAAAATTAGCCAGTGCCTGTAGGGCTACCTGTTCCGTAGGTGCTTGATAAATCAGCTTTAAATCCGCTGTCACGGCTTTGTAATCTTTCCAAGTGACATATTTCAAACTATTACGAACCATATGCACGATACAAAGCTGAATTTTCGTTTCAGGAAAAACAGTATTAATCGCTTCAGGAAAGCCTTTTAAACCATCAATGCAAGCAATCAGAATATCCTGTACGCCACGATTTTTAAGCTCGGTTAGTACGTTTAACCAAAATTTTGACCCTTCATTTTCGGCAATCCACAGCCCTAACAGCTCTTTGCGTCCGTCCAGATTCACACCAAGAGCGACAAACACGGCTTTATTGATAATGCGTCCGTCTTGGCGAACTTTCACCACGATACAATCCAAATAAACAATGGCATACACCGCATTAAGGGGTTCATTTTGCCACTCAATAATGCGTTCTTTGACTGAATCAGTCACCCGAGAAATTAGGCTAGATGAAACATCGGCATCATAAAATTCCTTAAACGAATCAACAATCTCTTGATTACTTAACCCTTTGGCATATAAGGCAATGATTTGCTCATCCATACCCGTAATGCGAGTTTGATTTTTCTTAATAATTTGGGGTTCAAAGGTGCTTTCACGATCTCGGGGAATGTTAAGTTCAATATCTCCCTCATCGGTGAGCAAGGTTTTTTGACTATAACCATTTCGGCTATTTTTAGCCTTTCTTGGCTGATTTTTCTTATAACCAAGATGTTCTGTAAGCTCAGTATTGAGAGCGGCTTCCACAGTGATTTTTTTCAGCACGCGAGAAAGCTGATTGAGATCTTCTGGTGTTTTGAGGTTTTTGGCAAGTTCGTTAGCCAATAATTTAATTTGTTGTTCATTCATAATGAAAATACCTGTTTTTGGTTATTATCTCAGAAACAGGTATTTACACAAATTTTGGTATAGGCTCCATTAAAAATACAAATAATGCCCTTTTAGCATAAAGGGCATTTTCGCGATTTTATTCATTCGAACAAATTTTTGCTCTGACTATCTGAATATCTAATTTTTTTCGCCCACATTTGGTTAAATATAATAAGCGTAATATCAGCGGATAACGTTGACCACAAATGCTACTTAATTCCACATTTTCCAAAATAGTCAGCCCTAATTGATTTAAATCTTCAATATGGTTAATTCCCCATTTAAATTCAGGTGGTTTTTCAATATGTTTAAGTGCATCATGTTTTTTTTGGCGACCAATCGCTATTTTAGGCAACGTATCAAAAATAATTTCAGCATTAGGTAATTTACGAGCAAGCAATGCAAACCAATCTTTCACTTGCTCTGGCTGGAAATACATTAACACCCCTTCAATAATTAACAACACAGGCTTATTGTATTCAGCCACCATCTCCATCCAACTTTCATCAAATAATGAAGCAGCCAAATAATGATTACTGGTTTCGGACAATAACATTCTTCTTAACTCAATAACTTCTGGTAAATCTAAATCATACCAAGCTGTTATTGGCGGTTTACCTAAACGTTCAAAACGAGCATCTAATCCTGCTCCCAAATCAACGATAACCGCATCTGGATATTCTGCAATAAAGCGATTTGCCATATCGTCCAGTAACGCTGCTCGACCGCAACACCCCACTTGAGATGCTTTAGATTTTGCAAAGCGACTGAAATCATAATCAATCATTCCTATCATACGTACGGCTTCCGCATCACGTAATAAAGGTTGTTTTTGATCGAATTCAACCGCTTTTGCCCATAAAGGTATTAACATTGTAGTTGATAGTGCAGACACTGTATCTGGAGAAATTTTGTCAGTTTTCATATTGTCACCTTATATTGTTACATTCCCCCCACTTAGTTTAAATATTTAAATTTCTAGCTTAACCAATTTTTTATCACATCAATCACTTCAAATAAACTCAATGCAGATATAACACCAGCAAACCATGCTATTTTTTTATCTCTTAATTTATCTAATATTTGTTCATTTTTCTGTTCTGTATAGCTTAAAATTTGATGTACTTGAGCTAATTGAGAAGTAATTTCTTTATTTTTTTGTTCAAGATGATAGGCTTCTCGCACATCTTGCCAAGTTCGAAAAGTTGCATAACGAGAAAATTCAATGGGATTATAAAAATAATAACTGGCATTAAATATTGAAGCATCAGAATAAAGTTGATCTAATTCGCTTGTATTGTCTGATTTAGCCAAAACCCGAGAAAGTTCTTCATTAATTTGTTGCAAAGCATAATAATAGGCTAATCCTAACATAACCAAAAAGAGCTGACGACAAGATTGTTTCAAACTTTGTGGATATTTTTCTAATAAAGCCATGCCACGACCATCAATAATCCGCCATTCATTAGGTAATTCTTTTAAACTTTCCTGTTTTAATGTTTCAGATCCTCGAATAAACCAAGAAATATTTTTAATCAATTCTACATCGATCTGTTTAATTTCAGTTGCAATCACAACTTTACCCAAGCAAGGATATTTACATTCAGGTAACTGATTTTTATTACAAAATAACTTAGTTTCAGAACAAAGCACTTTACTTTCTAATGTTTGAGAAAATCGACTTCCTTTAAAAAAAGTCACTTTCATCGTAAAAAAATCCTCTGATTGTTCTATTAATGTAGAATTTTTCAAAATGGGATTTAAAAATGAAATATTCTCGCCACACAACATTAAATGCGGTTGGGTCGATAGTGCTGTATTTTCTCGGCTAATGGTCAAAAAATAAATATCTTTCATAACATCATTTCCTAATATAAAAAATATCCCCTTATTCAAGAGGATATTTATCAATTAAAGGGCTTCAATTTCTGCTTGCTGGCTCACTAACTTCTCAATCCCTTCCCGATACCCTTGCATTTTCTCCCTTTCTTTCGCAATCACTTGCTCTGGGGCTTTTGCCACAAAGGCTTCATTGGAAAGTTTCGCTTCAATGCGTGCTACTTCGCCGTTGAGTTTTTCAATCTCTTTGGCAAGTCTTGCAAGTTCGGCTTCTTTGTTGATAAAGCCTGCCATCGGCACGAGTAATTCGGTTTTGCCAACTAATTTCGCAACCGATAACGGGGCTTTTTCACCGTCTGCTAACACTTTTACATCGTCCAACTTAGCTAAGGCTTTTAAAGTGCGGTCATTTTTTTGCAAAGTTTTGCAATTTTCTACGTCCACATTACGCAACAATAAATTCAAGCCTTTGCTTGGGGCGATGTTGCTTTCGGCACGGATATTACGTACGGCGACGATGATTTCTTTTAAGAACTCAATTTCGCTTTCGGCTTGTTCATCAATGGCTTGTTCGTTCACTTTCGGGAACGGTTGCAACATAATGGTTTCACCGCTCACACCAGCAAAGCCTTTCACTTTTTGCCAAATTTCTTCGGTGATAAATGGCATAATCGGGTGAGCAAGGCGAAGTAGCTGCTCAAGCACGTTCACCAGCGTTTGGCTTGCTCCACGTTTTTGAGCGTCCGTACCGTTGGCAAACACAGGTTTGGTGAGTTCCAAATACCAGTCGCAGAACTGATTCCAAGTGAAGTCGTAAATGGCGTTGGCTGCCAAGTCAAAGCGGTATTGACTTAAAGCGGTACGGAACTCGTTCACAGTGCGGTTGAACGTGGAAATAATCCAGCGATCTGCAACCGACAATTCTACATCACCAGCCGATAAATCCAGTTTGTCGTTAGTCAGAACAAAACGGCTGCCGTTCCACAATTTGTTACAGAAATTGCGGTAGCCTTCAAGGCGTTTCATATCCCAGTTAATATCACGTCCGTTGCTCGCCAAGGCTGCCAGCGTGAAACGCAATGCGTCCGTGCCGTGTGGGGCGATGCCGTCCGCAAATTCTTTTTTAGTCGCTTTGGCGATTTTCTCCGCCAGTTGCGGCTGCATCATATTGCCAGTGCGTTTTTCAAGCAAATCTTCGAGCAAAATGCCGTCAATCATATCGATCGGGTCAAGCACGTTACCTTTAGATTTGGACATTTTTTGCCCATTTTCATCACGAATCAAGCCCGTAACGTACACGGTTTTGAACGGTACTTGCGGTTTGCCATTTTCGTCTTTGATAAAGTGCATCGTGAACATAATCATACGAGCCACCCAGAAGAAAATGATGTCAAAGCCCGTAATCAGTACGTCCGTTGGGTGATACATACGCAATTCTTTGGTTTGCTCTGGCCAGCCAAGAGTTGAGAACGTCCACAAGCCCGATGAGAACCAAGTATCTAGCACATCTTCATCTTGTTTTAAGGCGAGATCCGCAGGTAAATTATGTTTCGCCCGCACTTCTTCTTCGGAGCGTGCCACATACACATTACCCGCTTCGTCATACCACGCAGGAATACGGTGTCCCCACCAAAGTTGGCGAGAAATACACCAGTCCTGAATATCACGCATCCACGAGAAATACAGGTTTTCATACTGTTTTGGCACGAATTGAATTTCGCCGTCTTCCACCGCTTTTGTGGCGACTTCTGCCAAGGGTTTCACGCTCACATACCACTGATCGGTCAGCATCGGCTCAATCGGCACGCCACCACGGTCGCCATAAGGCACTTTGAGATCGTGCGGTTTGATCTCTTCTAATAAGCCCAAGGCTTCAAAATCGGCTACCACTTTTTTGCGTGCCGCAAAACGCTCTAAACCTTGATAATCGGCTGGAATAAGTGCGGTGTAATTTTCCAGAATTTTACCGTCTGAGCCGACAATTTCCGCTTCTGCACGAATATCGGCGTTCAAGGTCATCACATTGACCATCGGCAAATTATGGCGTTTGCCCACTTCGTAATCGTTGAAATCGTGAGCAGGGGTGATTTTCACGCAGCCTGTACCGAACTCACGATCCACATAATCGTCCGCCACAATCGGGATTTCACGGTTCGCTAACGGCAGAATCACCGATTTACCGATAAGTGATTGATAACGCTCATCTTCAGGGTGAACCGCCACCGCCGTATCACCGAGTACGGTTTCAGGGCGAGTAGTCGCCACCACCAAATAATCCTTGCCTTCAGCGGTTTTCGCTCCATTTGCTAACGGATAGCGGAAATGCCACAGCGAGCCTTTGCTCTCTTTGTTTTCTACTTCCAAATCAGAAATCGCTGTGTGCAATTTCGGATCCCAGTTCACAAGGCGTTTGCCACGATAAATCAGCCCCTCTTCGTGCAGGCGAACGAAAACTTCTTTCACCGCATTAGAAAGACCTTCGTCCATCGTAAAACGCTCACGATCCCAGTCGATCGAGTTGCCCAAACGCCGCATTTGCTGGCTGATCGTCCCACCCGAATAGGCTTTCCAGTCCCAAATTTTGTTGATAAAGGCTTCACGCCCATAATCGTGGCGAGTTTTGCCTTCTTCCGCTGCAATCTTGCGTTCCACCACCATTTGAGTCGCAATCCCTGCGTGGTCAGTACCCGTTTGCCACAGCGTATTATTGCCTTCCATACGGTTAAAACGGATTAGTGTATCCATTAAGGTTTGTTGGAAAGCGTGTCCCATGTGCAACGACCCAGTTACATTCGGCGGTGGAATAGCGATGCAGTAGCCCTGTTGGCTCTCATCTTCGCTTGGTTTAAAATACCCTTGTTCTTCCCAGTGGCGATACAAGGCTTGTTCTACCGCAGACGGCTCAAAGCGGTCTGCCATTTGAAGGTTTTGTGTCATTGTTTTAGTTTCTCTTTATCTAAAAATTCTAAACATTCTTGTGAAATAGAATTGCTTTCCATATCTTTATTAACATAATAATAGAATCTTTCTTCTTCGGTTAATTGAGTTTTATTTTTATATTCTTCTGTTGTATAAACAGTTTTTTCTGGATGACTATTACCAGCAAGGTTCATTATCCTTTTAGAAAAACCGACAATATCATGTATTGCTGGATTTACAATATTAGCATTATCTTTTTCATATAAGTCGTATTCAGCAATCAAACTTTTCAACCGACAAGAATAATACTGATAATACATCTCTCTAGTTGGATGAATGTAAGATAGAAATGGGGTTTCCAATAATTTTGCTTCTAACTCAGCAATCTTATCCTTTAGTTCATCTACTTTATATTCTTGTTGCTCAGATAAGCTATTTAATTTTGATGAAATATTAAAAATCTCAGAATTTCTTTTTTGATAGGAATCATTTAGGGGAATAAATGATAAACCTATAGTAAATATTACCCCCACACCCCATTTTAACAGTCTCTTGGTGTTAGATTGTTTTTTATACCCAACGTGTATATATTCTGGCAACATAAAGCCCTCCTTATATTGTACATTCCTTACGATTTTATTAACAAATCAATATCATCAAACGCATTTTGCAATCGTTCGCAATGATACATTCCATACATATCATAAATAAACTGCGTTAAACCTAAATTATCCCATTGTTTTAACACAACATCAGCGGACTGATGTTTATATTCCGCATAACGTTCTAACAAATAGATAAAAAATTCGCTCTCTTTACTCATTTTAATTTGCTCGAATATAAACCGAATTGCGAGGATCGCCTGTTACCTTTTCGCTTTCCCATAAATCAAATAACGCATAAGGGCTTAATTTATATAATTCTAATTCACTATCAATCAACATTTGATAGGTTTCAGATTGCAAAAATGCACGAATTGCGTCTATTTCTTTAAAGCCGTATTTTTCGATCATCAATTTAGTAACATGGCGATCGAAAAAATCAAGGGTTCGTACTGCTACTCGTTTCTGCATACTTAATTACAATTTCTGTTCCGTCAGGATAATGTTGCACAATATTTCCATTCGGACGTTGAAACGTTAAAACTTCATGCTTTTTCTTCTCGTCCATCCACGCTTTTCATAAAATCAGCATATCGTTGTGTTTTTTTTATTGCTTCTTCTTTGGTCATTTTATTCCACCATCTCCATCTGCCACCCCATTTGCCGATATTGCTTATACCGTTCTCGGGCAATGGCTTTCTGTTGTTCGTCTGCTGGCACAAAATCAATTACTTGATTAAAGGCGGACACATAATCAGGAATAGTTTGTTGTAAATTAATCAACACATCTCGCCGTTGAGCGTTGCGTTTGCCGATCCAGCTAATTTCGATCGGGGTGGCGAAATTGGTTACTTCGCCTGATAAATTGTGCGGTACAAATTGCTCGGGATCTCTTGCCCACAAGGCTTCATCTAAATTTAACGCTTGTTGTTCGCTTTGGCAGGCGATTAACACACGCTGTCCTTGTCGCCATAATTGAGCGGACAGATCACAAGCCAATAGCTCTGATTCTGAAAGCTCATGTTGCGATTGGGATTGTTTGAGTAGATAAAATTTAGCAATTTTTGACATTTGACTGTTGTTTTTTGTAATCAGATTAAGCGTTTAATTCTAGCGAAAAAATGCTAATAAATAAAGGTTTTTGCTTGTGCTAAAAAGAAAATCACAATAGACTATCGCACATTTAAAATTAAGACTGATGTTAATTTATGCTGGTATCCGATTTTTATTTTGATTTACCCGATGAGCTGATTGCTCGTTATCCGAAACCTGACCGTACTTCAAGCCGTTTATTGCAATTAAATGGTCAAAACGGTGAAATTTTTCACCGCACTTTTGCCGATGTGTTGGATTTAGTCAATGCTGGCGATTTGTTGGTATTTAACAATACTCGTGTCATTCCTGCCCGTATGTTTGGGCGGAAAGTCAGTGGGGGCAAGGTTGAAGTGCTAGTTGAACGGGTATTGAGTGAAAGCACATTTTTAGCCCATATTCGTTCCAGTAAAGCCCCAAAAAACGGGGCGGTTTTAGTGTTGGGTGAAGATAAACTTGGCGAAAATAACGGCATTGCGGTTACGATGCTTGGTCGTCAAGAGGCGTTGTTTGAATTAGAAATTGCCGATAAAAACACCGCGGTTTTAGACGTATTGAATAAAATCGGACATATTCCATTACCGCCTTATATTGATCGTCCCGATGAAGAAGCGGATCAAGAGCGTTATCAAACGGTGTATAACAAAATCCCTGGGGCAGTGGCAGCTCCGACCGCTGGTTTGCATTTTGATGATGAATTGTTAGCAAAATTAAAAGCCAAAGGGGTGAATTTTGCCTTTGTTACCTTGCACGTTGGGGCGGGAACATTCCAACCTGTGCGAGTGGAGAAAATTGAAGATCACCAGATGCACGCCGAATATGTGGAAGTGCCACAAGATGTGGTCGATGCGGTATTAGCTACAAAATCGGCAGGTAAGCGTGTGATTGCAGTGGGGACAACTTCGGTACGTTCGCTGGAAAGTGCGGCATTATTTGCGGAAGAAAAAGGCAGTTCGCAGATTATTGAGCCATATTTTTCTGATACTTCAATTTTTATTTACCCAGGGAAAAAATTTCGGGTAGTAGATTGTTTGATTACTAATTTCCATTTGCCAGAAAGTACGTTGATTATGTTGGTGTCGGCGTTTGCGGGGTATGAGAATGTGATGGCTGCGTATAAAAGTGCGGTGGAAAATCGGTATCGGTTTTTTAGTTATGGGGATGCGATGTTTATCAGTAAAAAAGTTGACGTTTAAATACTAAATAACATTTTTTAGATCGGGTTTCGCCCGATGGGCGACCGTACTTTTCTTTGCTCGTGCAAAGAAAAGTAGGCAAAAGAAAACACGCCCCGACTTCACCGCTTTTCTTCGCTTATTTGGTATTTTCTTAACGCTAAATTTTGAACTCGCTTCGCTCAGACATGCAAAATTTAGCTAAAAATACCAAAACGCTCAGGCGGCTCAGACGGGGACCCAATTTGAACGAATATAAATAAAAGTGCGGTGAAGAAATTGAGATTTTGTCCTAAGCTACGGAGTAGCGTGACTATACGTAACCTAGTACGCTAGTGCTAGGTATTGAAAATAAAATTGGGGTGTGTTTCTTTTTGCTTACTTTTTCTTTGCACAAGCAAAGAAAAAGTAAGTCGCCATCGGCGAAACCCGATTGTAATAAAAAACACAAATTTATAAAAAACAATTTTAAACAAAAAAACACCATCGAACTGTTTATTCGAAAAGGAAAACTATGAAATTTAATTTAAAAAAAACTAACGGCTCTGCCCGCCGTGGCGAAATGATCTTCACCCGTCCACAAGGCGACTTTACCGTCCAAACCCCCGCCTTTATGCCAGTGGGAACTTACGGCACTGTCAAAGGTATGACCCCCGAAGAAGTGCGTGCCACGGGGGCGGAAATTTTACTCGGTAATACCTTTCATCTATGGCTACGCCCAGGGCAGGAAGTGATGCGTAAACATGGTGATTTACACGATTTTATGCAATGGCATAGACCGATTTTGACCGATTCTGGCGGTTTTCAGGTGTTTAGCTTAGGTAAATTACGCAAAATCAAAGAAGAAGGGGTACACTTCCAAAATCCGATTAGCGGTGAAAAGATCTTTTTATCCCCTGAAAAATCTATGGAAATTCAATACGATCTCGGGTCGGATATTGTGATGATTTTTGATGAATGTACACCTTATCCAGCGACCTTTGATTATGCTAAAAACTCCATGGAAATGTCATTGCGTTGGGCGAAACGTAGCCGTCAGCGGTTTGATGAGTTGGAAAATCAAAATGCGTTATTTGGTATTGTGCAAGGCGGTACTTTTGAAGAATTACGTAAAATTTCCATTGAGGGCTTAGTGAATATTGGCTTTGACGGTTATGCAGTGGGCGGTTTGGCGGTCGGTGAGCCGAAACAAGAAATGCACCACATTTTGGAATTTGTCAATCCCTTATTGCCACAAGATAAACCGCGTTATTTAATGGGTGTGGGTAAGCCTGAAGATTTAGTGGAGGGCGTTCGCCGTGGCATTGATATGTTTGATTGCGTGATGCCGACTCGTAACGCACGTAATGGACACTTGTTTGTATCGGACGGCATTGTGAAAATTCGTAATGCTAAATATCGTGATGATACCAGTACATTGGATCCTGAATGTGATTGTTACACCTGCAAACATTACACCAAATCTTATTTATATCATTTAGATAAGTGTGGTGAGATTTTGGGGGCTAGACTGAATACAATCCATAATTTGCGTTATTATCAACGCTTGATGGAACAGATTCGTACCGCTATTGAACAAGATCGTTTTGAGGATTTTGTGGTGGAATTTTATGCCAAAATTGGTAAGGAAGTACCACCTTTACAAAAAGTACGGGCATAAATAGCATTTTTAATTATTTTATGCTATTTTAGCCACCTATTTTTTATATTTATCAACACAAAGGAAAATAAAAATGGAAGCACAACAAAGCAGTCCAATGTCTATGTTAATTATTTTTGCAATTTTTGGTTTAATTTTCTATTTTATGATTTATCGCCCACAAGCCAAACGTAACAAAGAACATAAAGCCTTAATGGATTCTTTAGCCAAAGGCTCTGAAATTTTAACCTCTGGCGGTTTGATCGGTAAAATTACTAAATTATCTGAAAACAGTGATGAAGTAGTGATTGCCTTAAATCCAACTAATGAAGTTACCATTAAACGTAACTTTATCGTTGCCGTGTTACCAAAAGGCTCAATCAAATCTCTTTAATTTCATAAAAAGGTATTAACCGATGTTAAACCGTTTCCCTTTATGGAAGAATCTAATGGTGATCTTTATGATCGCCATTGGTACATTATATGCTCTTCCAAATATTTACGGCGAAGATCCTGCCGTGCAAATCTCGGGTACTCGTGGTCAACAAGCAACAGAAACTATCTTAACAGAGGTGCAAGCTGCCCTGACGAGTAACAATATTAGTGCAAAATCTATTCTATTAGAAAACGGTTCAATTTTAGCCCGTTTTGCTAATACCACTGATCAGCTATTAGCTAAAGATAAAATTACTGAAAAATTAGGCAATAGCTATTCAACCGCATTAAACCTTGCCCCAGCTACACCAGCTTGGTTAAGTAGTATTGGAGGCAACCCAATGAAATGGGGCTTAGACTTACGTGGTGGCGTACGCTTTCTGATGGAAGTGGATATGAATACTGCTTTAGGCAAACGCCAAGAACAGTTGCAAGATAGTTTACGTGGTGAATTACGTAAGGAAAAAATTCAATATTCAGCGGTTAAAAATGGGGACAATTTTAGTACTGTCCTTAGCGTGACTAAACCTGAACAGCTGTTTGAAGCCAAACAGCTGATCCGTAAACAGCACCCAAATCTGACTATTAATGAAATCTCTGATGACACCATTGCATTAGCACTCTCTGATAAAGCATTAATTGAAGCACGTGATCATGCGATTGAACAAAACTTAAGCATTTTGCGTAAACGTGTGGAAGAATTAGGCGTAGCCGAAGCGGTGATCCAGCGTCAAGGTGCAGAACGTATCGTGGTTGAATTACCAGGGATTCAAGATACTGCCCGTGCTAAAGAATTATTAGGTGCTACTGCAACCCTTGAATTCCGTATGGTGAATGGCAATGTTAGCCCTGAAGCGTTGGCTCGTGGCATTGTGCCGTCTGATACAGAAATTCAGTTAGATCGTAGTGGACGACCTGTGGCGTTATATCGTAAAGCCGTGCTTGGTGGTGAACATATTACTAATGCTACATCAGGTTTAGATCATAATACATCTACCCCACAAGTCAGCGTCAATTTAGATAGCGAAGGTGGTGAAATTATGGCAAATACCACTAAACTTAATCTAAAAAAACCGATGGCAACGTTATATGTAGAATACAAAGATAACGGTAAAAGAGATGAAAATGGCAAAGTCATTTTAGAGAAAAATGCCGAAGTGATTAACGTAGCAACAATTCAAGGTCGTTTTGGTAGTCAATTCCAAATCACTGGGATTGATAGCCCAGCAGAAGCACAAAATTTATCCGTTCTGCTTCGTTCTGGTGCGTTAACTGCCCCGATTCAAATTGTGGAAGAACGTACCGTAGGACCTTCATTAGGTGCTCAAAACGTAGAACAAGGTTTAACCGCAGGTCTTTGGGGATTAGTTATCGTGATTTTATTCTGTTTAGTGTTCTATAAACTATTCGGTTTAATTGCCAGTCTTGCTCTTTGTGCCAATATGATTTTGGTTGTCGGTCTGATGTCTTTAATACCTGGGGTCACACTCACTATGCCAGGAATTGCGGGGATTATACTCTCGGTGGGTATGTCGGTAGATGCGAACGTACTTATATTTGAACGAATTAAAGAAGAAATACGTAATGGTCGCCCGATACAACAAGCCATTCACGAGGGTTATAATGGTGCTTGGTCATCTATTTTTGATGCCAACTTAACTACGATTTTAACCTCTGTTGTATTGTATGCTGTGGGAACTGGTCCAGTAAAAGGCTTTGCAGTAACCCTTGCTTTAGGGGTGGCAATCTCTATGTTTACCGCCATTACAGGCACACGTATGCTGGTCAACTGGATTTACGGTGGCAAACGTGTTGAAAAATTATCTATTTAAGTGCGGAGAAATATTGTGAGTTTACTTAAACAAAAGCACGAATATCAAGGAATAGGCTTACCTTTTAGCTTAATCCGCTTTATGAATTACCGCAAATTTGGTTATCTTTTCTCTTTGTTATTAACTGGATTCTGCATTTTTTGTATGTTTACCAAAGGCTTTAACTGGGGCTTAGATTTTACTGGTGGTGTAGTGATTGATACCCATTTTTCACAACCTGCCAATCTGGATCAAGTTCGTTCAACCTTAAGCAATAATGGTATTGCCAGTGCGTTGGTACAAACAACAGGTTCAACTAGCGATGTCATCATTCGTTTACCAGCAACCGCCAGTGATGCCAAAATTGGTACTGAAATTAAAGACATGATGACCGCACTTGATGCCAATATTGAAGTGAAATCAGTAGAATTTGTTGGTCCAAATGTAGGTGAAGAATTAACCCAAGGTGCTATTTATGCCACCTTAGCCACATTAATCCTATTATTAGGTTATGTCGGAATGCGATTTGAATGGCGTTTAGGGGTCGGCGGTATTCTCGCTCTTGCTCATGACGTAATTGTAACCTTAGGAATTTTCTCATTTTTACAAATTGAGATCGATTTAACTTTCGTTGCAGCAATCCTCACCGTGGTCGGTTACTCATTGAACGATAGTATCGTGGTATTCGACCGTGTACGTGAAAACTTCCGCAAAATTCGTCGCATGAGCAGTCAGGAAGTGATCGATATTTCATTAACCCAAACCCTATCAAGAACGATGATCACATCACTAACCACCTTGTTTGTTGTATTTACCTTACTCTATTTTGGTGGTAGCAGTATTCATAGTTTCTCGTTGGCATTATTAATCGGTATCGGATTTGGTACCTATTCTTCCATTTTCGTGGCGATTGCCATTGCCTTTGACCTCGGTTTAAACCGTGAACACATGCAAATTAAAGTGGCGACAAGAGAAGAATTTGAAGAAGGGTTTTAGTTAGAAACAAAATAAGATGCGGAGCATCGTCACCATACTTAACCCCGTACGCTAGTACGGGGTATTTGATCTAGGAGATATTTTCATCTCTATCAAAAATTATCCAATATTTCTAACGCATCGGCTAATTTCTTCACGGTAAAAACTTGCATATTTTGCACCGCACTTTTCGGCTTATTGGCAAAGGGTACAATAGCTCGCTTGAACCCATGTTTTCCTGCTTCATAAATGCGTTCTTGACCACTAGGTACAGGACGAATTTCACCAGCTAACCCTACCTCACCAAATACCACCAAATCTTGCGGTAAAGGACGATTGCGAAAACTAGAAATTAAGGCTAATAATAAAGCAAGATCTGCACTGGTTTCGGTTACTTTCACCCCCCCTACCACGTTCACAAAAACATCTTGATCAGACATCTGTAAACCACCGTGACGGTGCAATACTGCCAGCAATAATGCCAGTCGATTTTGTTCTAACCCCACCGCAACACGGCGTGGATTTGCCAACATAGAATGATCCACTAAGGCTTGAATCTCCACTAATAATGGACGCGTTCCCTCCCATAACACCATCACTGAACTGCCTGATGTGAGTTCATCTCCACGACTTAAAAAAATTGCCGATGGATTTTTCACTTCTTTTAAACCCTGTTCAGTCATAGCAAAAACCCCTAACTCATTCACGGCACCAAAACGGTTTTTATGGCTACGTAAGGTGCGGTAACGGTTATCGGATTCCCCTTCTAATAAAATCGAACAGTCAATACAGTGTTCCAATACTTTTGGACCAGCAAGTGTGCCGTCCTTGGTGACATGTCCCACCATAATAATAGCCACTTGGCGAGTTTTGGCATAACGAGTTAAAAAGGAAGCACATTCTCGTACTTGAGCCACTGAACCAGGGCTGGATTGAATATCGGCAAGGTGCATCACTTGGATAGAGTCGATCACAATAATTTGTGGTTTAAGTTGATCTGCCAAATTACAAATTTGTTCGACAGAGGTTTCCGATAGCATTTGTAAACGATCTGAGGGTAAACCCAAACGATTTGCACGCATGGCAACCTGTTGTAAACTTTCTTCACCCGTGACATAAAGTGCGGTCATATTTTGAGCCAATCCACACATCACTTGTAATAACAAGGTGGATTTCCCTGCTCCAGGGTGTCCGCCGATCAAAATCGCTGATCCTGGTACGATTCCGCCCCCTAGCACCCGATCTAATTCATTAAATCCACTGGAAAACCTCGGCGTTTCTTGTAAACTAATTTCTGATAGTGTTTGGATTTTCGCTTGTGTTTCTCCAGCATAACCACTAAATCGATCTCCTTTAGAGCTAGATTTTGCAGAAACTAGGCGGACTTCACTAATCGTATTCCACGATTTACACGCCGAACACTGTCCTTGCCAACGAGCAAATTCTGCTCCACAATCATTACAAACATAAGCTGTTTTAGGTGCTTTTGCCATGTTAATTTACCGTTAATTTAATTAAATTAAGCATACGTCTTACATATTGCCCTTGATGCAGTAAGTCATTTAATTTTTGCATGGCTAACTGATTATCCTTACTTTCGCTATGTAAACCAATAATTTGACCAATTTGCTCAAACAGGTATTGATTATTTTCCACTATCTCAATAACAACACTTTGATCAACTTGTTGATTTTGTTGCTCGAAAACCGTTTGGATTAAATGTCCATTATCCACATAATAATGATATAAATTGAAAAATGTACCAATCCGTTCAACTGTTTTAATAAATTCTTGAGCAAAGAAATTTATGCCAAACTGCATTGTTTCTTCAATTAATTGCTGTTCATAAGCCAAAAGTGCGGTCAAAATTTGTTGAGAATTCACCGCAGTTTGTTTGCTATGTAAAAAATCTCGCCATTTCTCAATCCAGTCAATCACTTTTGGTAAATCGCCTTGAGCCAACTGATAGCCTCGTTTGGCTTTGCTGACTGAACTCAATCTTACCCCATCTACAAAACTTAAATTTGCCACGAAAGTAAATAAATCCTGTAACTCACCACTTTTTAATTCAAATTCAATTTCACAAATCGGCTCAATTTGACCATTTGCTTTAATTTCACCACGATCTAACGCAATTTCAATTTCCGTATGTTTAGCACATTCAATCAGCCAAACTTGACGAGTAAAATCAGTGCTAAAAATAGGTGCTAATTTGAGATCGGTTGGGAGATCAATATTATCTATTTGTTGCAAAACAGCGACATCAGGTTGAGCCGAGTTCAACGGGAAATTATATTCAGGGCGAATATGCAATCCCCCTGTCACATTGCCATTGGTTTTTAAAGTCATGGTAAACTGCTGATTTTCCGACCGCACTCTGAGTCCCATTTTATGTTGGGCAAAATAGCGATCTGCTGTATCGTAATAGATATTACCTAAAAATAGCTTATCTTGTTTTAAAATATGAAAATCACTTAATATTTGTGAAAACTGATCGGCAATTTCTGGCGTTACCGCTAATTTCAATTCGATTTCATTTGACATTTTTACGTCCTTAATAAGTAAAAATCTTGCTTTATTATAGAGCTTTTTTCATTTAGATCGTGAATTTTTCGCATATTTAAGGTAATATGCACGCAATTTTATTGATTAATTTGGAGTTTTCTATGGCAATTAACAATATCCTAGGATTATTTGCCCATTCCCCCTTAAAACCATTACAACAACATTCTGATAAAGTAACAGAAGCCTGTAGCTTGCTGATTCCTTTTTTCGAAGCCACTTTTAACACCGAGTGGGAAAAATCAGAACAACTACGTTTGCAAATTTCAGAAACAGAACGCCAAGCAGATTCGTTGAAACGCGAAATCCGTTTAAAATTACCACGAGGTTTATTCTTACCTATTGATCGTACCGATTTACTTGAATTGGTAACCCAGCAAGATAAATTAGCCAATTATGCTAAAGATATTGCTGGTCGAATGGTAGGTCGTCAATTTGGTATTCCTGATGGTTTACAAGAAGATTTTATGAAATTTCTTTGTCGCAGTTTAGATGCTACTGTGCAGGCTCATAATGTGATTAGAGAAATGGATCAATTATTAGAAACTGGCTTTAAAGGGCGTGAACTCAAATTTGTCAATGATATGATTAATGAATTAGATATTATTGAAGATGATACGGATCAAATGCAGATTAAATTACGTAGAATGTTACGTCAAATTGAAAACCAATATAATCCTATTGATGTGATGTTCTTATACAAAATTTTTGAATGGGTTGGTGTACTCGCCGATCAAGCACAACGTGTTGGCTCTCGTATCGAACTGATGCTGGCACGTTCGTAATGATTACATAGGAGATAGACTATGGACGTATTACAAGACTACGGTACCATTCTAATTATTATCACTGCCAGCTTTGCCTTTTTTATGGCTTTTGGTGTGGGAGCAAATGACGTTTCGAATGCAATGGGAACTTCCGTTGGTTCTAAAACGATCAATGCGAAGCAAGCTATTATTATTGCTTTAATCTTTGAATGTGCTGGTGCTTACTTGGCTGGTGGCGAAGTGACGGAAACCATAAAAAGTGGAATCATCTACCCAGCCAACTTTATTAATACTCCTGATACCTTGGTATTAGGCATGATGTCTGCTCTCTTTGCTTCTGGTTCTTGGTTATTAATTGCCTCTCGTTGGGGCTGGCCAGTTTCTACGACCCATTCTATTGTTGGTGCAATTATTGGTTTCGCTTGTATTACCGCTGGAACTCATTCAGTGCGGTGGGGAGTTATTAGTGGTATTGTTGGTAGTTGGTTTATCACACCTGTTATTGCTGGCGTATTAGCCTATGGAATTTTCTTTGTTATTCAAAAATTAATTTTTGATACTGAAAAACCCTTACATAATGCTCAAAAATATGGTCCTTATTTTATGGGATTAACTGTGTTTATTTTGGTCATTGTTACTGTTGCCAAAGGATTAAAACATATCGGGTTAAGTTTAACCACTGGTGAAACAATCCTTATATCTCTTGCAATTAGTCTTGTATCTGTAGTAATTAGCTATTTCTATTTTCGCAGTAAAAACTTTATCAAAAAAGCACGTAGTGGCGTGTTTGGCGGCGTTGAACGTGTATTTAGTATTCTTATGTTAATGACCGCCTGTGCCATGGCATTTGCACATGGTTCAAATGATGTAGCTAACGCTATCGGTCCTTTAGCTGCGGTTGTGACTATTGTTGAAAACGGTGGCAATATTATGGCAACCGCCCCGATGGCTTGGTGGGTTTTACCTTTAGGTGCAGCAGGTATTGCAATGGGTTTAATTATTATGGGTTATAAAGTTATGGCAACTATCGGAACAGGGATTACCGATTTAACCCCGAGCCGAGGTTTCTCTGCTCAGTTCGCCACCGCAGCTACTGTTGTTGTAGCATCAGGCACTGGCTTACCGATTTCTACTACGCAAACCCTAGTAGGTGCGGTTTTAGGTATCGGATTGGCTCGAGGTATTGCGGCATTAAACTTAAATGTAATTCGTAATATTATTGCCTCTTGGATTGTCACACTTCCAGCTGGTGCTTTTTTCGCTATTATTATTTATTTTGTTTTGGACCTCATTTTCCGTTAAGGTATTTCAAAAAGTGCGGTCAAAAAATATTAAAAAATACACCATTTTTTTCTATCATGTTTAAGGAGATTACGTTAATGCAAAAATGGTTAAAACTACTACTTTCTTCTCTATTATTTGGTACGACTATTCAAATGGCACAAGCCGAAACACAATATGTGACTGAAAATTTGCATACCTTTTTACGCAAAGGTGCGGGTGATAACTTTAAAATTGCGGGTTCAATTCAAGCTGGCGAACCAGTTAATGTATTAGATCATAAAGATCGTTATACTTTAATTCGAGATAGTAAAAATCGTGAAGCATGGATTTTAACTAGCGAATTAAGTTCAACACCCAGTGCTAAAAATGAAAATCCACAGTTAAGAGCCAAAGTTCAGGATTTAACCTTAAAACTAAATAATATTGATAAAGACTGGCAACAACGTACCGTAGAAATGCAACGCCGTTCTGCTGACAGTGATCAGCGTAGCAGTCAATTATTAGAAGAAAATTCTCAATTAAAACGTGAATTAGAAATCACTAAAAATAAAAATCGTGATTTAGAGGCTTTGCTTGATGCAGGTAAGCGTGAAATTGCGATTCAATGGTTTATTTATGGTGGTTCCGTGCTTGGTGTGGGATTATTGCTTGGTTTGATTATTCCAGTGATTATGCCAAAACGTCGTCGCCGTGACGGGTGGGCTTAATCAGGTATCAGATGACAGGTGTCAGGCATCAGAAAATGCAAACATTCTTAGTTGGTGGTGCTGTCCGTGATCAATTATTGAATCTCCCTATTAAAGATCGAGATTGGCTGGTTGTGGGTGGCACACCTGAACAACTTATTCAACAGGGCTATCAACAAGTGGGTAGTGATTTCCCTGTTTTTTTGCACCCCAAAACGAAACAAGAATATGCTCTTGCTCGCACTGAACAAAAATCTGGTTCAGGTTATACGGGGTTTGTGTGTGACTTTTCTCCAGATATTACCCTTGAGCAAGATCTGATTCGGCGAGATTTAACCATTAATGCTATCGCCCAAGATGAACAAGGCACTCTGTACGATCCTTTTGGTGGTATTAAAGATTTAAATCACCGCATTTTACGTCATATTTCCCCGGCGTTTGCCGAAGATCCTTTGCGTGTTTTGCGTGTCGCTCGCTTTGCTGCTCGTTTTCATTATTTAGGTTTTACGATTGCAGATGAAACGATTAAATTAATGAAAACCCTCACCGATCAGGGAGAACTTGCTCATTTAACGGCTGAACGCATTTGGTTAGAAACCGAAAAAGCCCTTAATGAAAAAAATCCTGAAATCTATTTTTTCGTGTTACGTAAAGTTGGTGCATTAGCTGTATTATTCCCTGAATTAGATGCACTTTATGGCGTGCCAAATCCAGCCCAACATCACCCCGAAATTGATAGTTTTATTCATACCATGTTGGTGTTACAACAGGCTACCCTATTCACCGAACAAACTGAACTGAATAAAACTGCGGTGCGTTTTGCCGCACTTTGTCATGATTTAGGCAAAGCCTTAACGCCCAAAGCCATTTTACCCCATCACTATGGACACGAAAAAAACGGCGTTCAACCCACCCGAAATCTCAGCAATCGGTTAAAAGTGCCGAGTTATGACAAAGTATTAGCGGAACTGACTTGTGCATATCATAGCCATGTTCACAAAGCCTTTGAATTGCGAGCAAATACGATTATTAAATTGTTCAATCAATTTGATGTATGGCGTAAACCGCAACGCTTTTTAGAATTTCTAACCGTTTGTGTCGCAGATAGTCGTGGACGCACTGGTTTTGAGCTACGAGAATACCCACAAAAAGACTATTTATGGCAACTGTATCAAACTGCTTTACAAGTGGATGTGCAACAGGTAATCAATGACGGATTTGAAAAACAAAGGATTCGAGATGAACTTACCGCTCGGCGGATTTTAGCGGTAAAACAAAAAATTGCTGAAATCAGACCGCACTTTGATATTTTGACTTCATAAAAATAACCAGTTAGAATACTCCCTGACTTTTTAAGAACTCATTTAAAAATGAAACTCAAACATTTATCCCTAATTTTATTATCTGCGATATTATTCACTGGCTGTTCAAGTTTAGACATCAGTGAACAACGTCCAACCGATATTAAAACGATTAGCAAGAATGACCGCACTTGGCAACAACATTTAAGCCAACTTAAACAAATCCAAAACTATCAAGCCCAAGGGCAGTTAGGTTATATTAGCCAGAAAGAACGCTTTTCCAGCCGTTTTGAATGGCAATATACCAATGCTAAAAACTATACGTTAAAACTTTACTCTACCATTAGTGCAAGCAGTTTAACCTTGCAAATGCACAATGCTGGCATGACAATTTCAGATAATAAAGGTCATCAACGTTCTGAACAAGATGCCAAATATCTAGTGCGAGAAATCGTTGGTATGGACGTGCCGTTAGAACAATTAGCCACTTGGTTAAAAGGTCAGCCAGACGAAAAAGCGGATTATCAAGTAGGTGAAAATCATTATTTGTCGAGCTTTAACTATGCAGTGGATGGTATGCTGTGGACGGCAGATTATTTAGTTTATCATCAAGATCGCATACCAGCATTACCCAAAGATATTTTGCTAAAAAATTCGACACAAACCTTAAAAATACGAGTGGATAATTGGACTTTATAATGAAAAATTATCATTTTTCTACCGCACTTTCCGATATGTCAACCATTCAACAGGGAAATCATATCCGTTTCCCTAGCCCCGCCAAACTGAATTTATTTTTATATATTAATAATAAACGCCCTGACGGCTATCACGAATTACAAACCTTATTTCAATTTTTAGATTATGGCGACTGGTTAAACATCAGTTTACGTGATGATGATCAAATTCAATTAACCCCCGATATTCCAAATTTAAACAAACAAGATAATTTGATTTATCGTGCAGCCACGGCATTGCAACAATATACTGGCTGTCAATCTGGTGCGAATATTCATTTAGATAAAATTCTCCCGATGGGCGGTGGTGTTGGTGGTGGCTCATCAAATGCGGCAACGACTTTAGTAGCTCTCAACTATTTGTGGAAAACTGGATTAACTAAACAACAATTAATCGAAATCGGTGTAAAATTAGGTGCGGATGTACCTATTTTTATTGATGGACTAGCCGCTGTGGCTGAAGGTGTCGGTGAAAAAATAATTCATTGCCAACCAAAAGAAAAATGGTATCTGGTATTAAAACCTGAGTTAGCTATTTCAACGGCGAGAATATTTGCGGACGCTAATCTCACTCGCAATACCCCCAAGAAACCAATTTCACAGCTATTAACTGATGAATATCGTAATGATTGTGAAAAAATTGTGCGAAATCACTATCCAATCATTGATGAATTACTCTCTTGGTTGCTACAATATGCACCAGCAAGGTTGACTGGAACGGGATCCTGTGTATTTGCCGAATTTGATAGCGAACAAGATGCACAAGCGATTTATCAACTTAAACCCATAAAATTTACTGGTTTTGTGGCGAAAGGCTGTAATACTTCACCATTAGAAATATTACTTAACCAACTTGAGCGACAGAATTAAACTTTCTTCTATTATTAAACCTGAGGTCAAATTAAAATGCCTGATATTAAACTCTTTGCTGGTAACGCAACACCAGAACTTGCACAACGCATTTCAGAACGTCTTTATACATCGCTAGGCGATGCCACGGTTGGACGTTTTAGTGACGGTGAAATCCAAGTGCAAATCAATGAAAACGTACGTGGTAGCGATGTATTTATCATTCAATCTACCTGCGCTCCAACCAATGACAACCTAATGGAATTAATCGTCATGGTAGATGCTTTACGCCGTGCATCTGCTGGGCGTATTACAGCAGTGATTCCTTACTTTGGTTATGCTCGACAAGATCGCCGTGTGCGTTCTGCTCGTGTACCGATTACCGCTAAAGTAGTGGCAGATTTCCTTTCAAGCGTTGGGGTTGACCGTGTACTCACCTGTGATTTACATGCTGAACAAATTCAAGGTTTCTTTGATGTGCCAGTAGATAATGTATTTGGTTCACCAGTATTAATTCATGATATTTTGAAAAAAACTGACCTTGAAAAACCGATGGTGGTTTCGCCTGATATTGGTGGTGTAGTACGAGCTCGTGCGGTAGCAAAATTATTAAATGATGCGGATATGGCAATTATTGATAAACGCCGTCCAAAAGCCAACGTATCTCAAGTGATGCACATTATCGGGGATGTGACAGGTCGTGATTGTATTTTAGTAGATGATATGATCGATACTGGCGGTACATTATGTAAAGCTGCTGAAGCCTTAAAAGAACGCGGAGCGAAACATGTATTCGCTTATGCAACACATGCGGTATTCTCTGGCAGTGCGGTACAAAACCTAGCCAACAGCGTTATTGATGAAGTCGTTGTCACGGACACTATTCCATTAAGTGCTGAAATCAAAGCGTTAGGTAAAGTGCGTGTATTAACCCTTTCTGGTATGTTATCAGAAGCCATTCGCCGTATTAGTAACGAAGAATCTATTTCGGCTATGTTTAATTAACCGTATTTACTATCCCCAAAAGCTACTTTCGGGTAGCTTTTTTTACCTGCATACTACTGAAAATTACTGCAATTTACGGTAAAAAAGCATACAATAAAAAGCAAATTTGCATGCCTATAAAAAAACTGATAAAGTGCGGTGTGTTTTGTGCTAGTTTCAATACTTAGGAAAAGAAAATGAGCCAAGAATATTTAGATTTTGAATTACCGATTGCTGAACTGGAAGCAAAAATTGAATCTCTGCGTGCGGTATCAAGTGATGATAGTAACATTAATCTTGATGACGAAATCAAACGTTTACAGAAAAAAAGTAAAGAACTTACCAAGAAAACTTTTGCTAATTTAGATTCTTGGCAGATTTCTCGTCTATCTCGTCACCCAAATCGTCCTTATACTCTTGATTATATTGAGCATATTTTCACTGATTTTGAAGAACTTGCTGGCGACCGTGCATTTGCCAATGACAAAGCCATTATTGGTGGACTAGCTCGTTTAGATGGTCGTCCAGTGATGGTGATTGGTCATCAAAAAGGTCGTTCAACCAAAGAAAAAGTCATGCGTAATTTTGGTATGCCAGCCCCTGAGGGGTATCGTAAAGCATTGCGTTTAATGCAAATGGCAGAACGTTTTAAATTACCAATTATTACCTTTATTGACACACCTGGGGCTTATCCAGGTGTCGGTGCAGAAGAACGAGGTCAAGCAGAAGCCATCGCACGTAACTTGCGTGAAATGGCGACATTGACAGTACCTGTGATTTGTACAGTTATCGGTGAAGGCGGTTCTGGTGGTGCATTAGCTATCGGTGTGGGTGACAAAGTGAATATGTTACAATATAGCACTTACTCCGTTATCTCACCTGAAGGTTGTGCCTCTATTTTATGGAAAAGTGCAGAAAAAGCCTCTGTTGCAGCAGAAGCCATGGGCTTAACTGCTAATCGTTTAAAAGAATTGAGTTTAATTGACAATATTGTGACTGAGCCTCTCGGTGGCGCTCATCGTGATTACCTAGCAATGGCAAATAATTTAAAAGCTCGCTTATTAGAAGATTTAGCCGATTTAGATGTATTAGATAAACAAGATTTACTCGATCGCCGTTATCAACGTTTAATGTCTTACGGTTATTGCTGATCAGAAGACTGAAGACTAAAAACAGAAGACAGGAAAAAAATTAAAAAGTGCGGTGAAAAATACCGCACTTTTCTATGATAAATTCAACATAATTAAGGAAATAAATTCAATGAAAAATGTACTTTCCATTCAATCTCATGTGGTGTTTGGTTACGCTGGAAACAAATCAGCAACATTCCCAATGCAATTAAATGGTATTGATGTATGGGCATTAAATACTGTGCAATTTTCTAACCATACTCAATATGGTAAATGGACAGGCATGGTGATTCCAAAAGAACAAATCGGTGAAATTGTACGTGGTATTGATGAAATCGGTGAATTGGCAAAATGTGATGCGGTTTATTCTGGTTATATCGGCTCTGCTGAACAAGTGGATGAAATCATCAATGCCTATCATAAAGTGAAAGCTATTAATCCGAACGCATTGTACCTATGCGATCCTGTTATGGGTAGCCCAGAAAAAGGCTGTGTGGTTGCTGATGGTGTTAAAGAAGGCTTAATTAATATCGCCATTCCACAAGCCGATATTATGACCCCGAATCTACTTGAATTACGGGAACTTAGCGGATTACCTGTAGAAAATATCGATCAGGCTGTAAATGCGGTAAAACATTTACTCACCAAAGGTCCTAAAATTGTGGTGGTAAAACATTTAGGTTCCGCTGGTCGTGATGAAAATCTATTTGAAATGCTGATGGCAACCAAAGATGGCGTGTGGAGTTTTACTCGTCCACTTTATCCATTTGCCAAACACCCTGTCGGGGTGGGTGACTTGACCGCTGGTTTATTCTTAGCCAATTTATTAAATGGTAAATCAGAACTTGAAGCCTTTGAGCAAATGGGAAATGCGGTACATGATGTGATGAGAATTACCTATCAATTAAATTCTTATGAATTGCAATTAATTGAAGCTCGTCATGTAATTATGAAACCTGTATCAAATTATAAAGCAGAAAAAATTGCTTAGTTGATAGCTTTCGCTCTCTCGATAAATAGAGGGAGCGAAAATGATTATCTCACCATAAAACGCTATGAACCTTGTTAATCAATTCCAATCGCAACTCACTCACCAACACTATTTAATTGCCTTTAGTGGAGGATTGGATTCTACTGCTCTACTCTCGCTGATGGTAAAAGCTCGAGAAAATCAACCGCACTTACAACTACGTGCCGTTCATATTCACCACGGATTAAATCCTAACGCAGATCAATGGGCGACTCATTGTAAACAGATTTGCCAACAATTTCATATTCCGTTAATCATCAAAAAGATTAACGTTAATCCTGATAATGGTATTGAGCAAGGTGCTAGAGAAGCTCGCTATCAAGCTATTGCAGCAATACGCTTATCAAATGAAATCGTTGTAACCGCTCATCATTTACAAGATCAAAGCGAAACTTTTTTACTGGCATTAAAACGTGGTAGCGGTTTGCAAGGTTTAGGGGCAATGCAGTCTTATTCTGAATTGTATGGTATGCCAATTTTTCGTCCATTATTGCCATGGCAACGTAGTCAATTAGAACAGTATGTGAATAGCGAAAAGCTGGCTTGGATCGAAGATGATAGTAATGCAGATAACCATTACGAGCGTAATTTTCTACGCAATCAGATTTTGCCTAAACTTCGTCAACGTTGGCAACATTTCGATCAAATGGTGGCTCGTTCTGCTCAACATTGCTATCAACAACAACAATTAATTAATCAGTTATTGGCGGATGATTTTCAACAAAATTTCGATAAAAATCACCGCACTTTTTCCCTTGAGCGGTTTATACAGTATAACGAACTTAAACAAAAAGCCTTGTTGCGAATGTGGCTAACTGAATTAAAGCAACAGATGCCATCAATAGTCCAACTTGAACAAATTATACAGGATGTGATTTTAGCTCGTGCAGATGCTAATCCACAATATCATTTAGCAGATAAGGTAATTCGCCGTTATCAGCAAAAATTATACCTAACTGCGGATTTTAACAATGTAAATGACTTTACCGCCATACTTACCCCTGAACAAGAATGTATCTTGCCCGATAATATCGGGGTACTTACGATTCAAAAAAATACGCAACATTACACCGCAGTTTGGCAAGGTGAACAAGGATTACGACAACTGAGTTTACCGCCTACCGCACAAAATATTTGGGTAAAATTTGCTTATTCGGGAGCGATTCAGTTAAAAGGTCAAAAAATCAAGCGTGATATTAAAAAAATTTGGCAACAACTTAATGTTCCAGTATGGCAACGCCAACGCATTCCCTTGATTTTTTATGATAATAAGCTACAAGGTGCGGTAGGTTTTTTTACGGCGGACTAAACAGGTCGAATAGTTTCCATATCCAACTTCGCATCAAAGGTTTTTTGTAGTAGTTGAATACCCTTGTCTTGAACCAGATCTTGTTTCGCCTGCTCACTCAATTCTTGGTAAATCTGATGATAATATTCTAATGGCGTTAAAGATTGTGGATCATCATTAATTTCAATCTCTAGTTGCATTGGCTGATTAAACAATCCTGACAATCTTTCAGTAAGCGTTTTTATCGCGTTTTCTCGCTGTAAATGTTGTTGTGATGAACGTAATCCTAGTCGAATTTGTTGCTCATCTTGCAATAATAGAACAGAATTAATAGCTAATTGTTTGGTTAATTTCTCATCGTCTAATTGTAATTGTTCCACCAACTTAAACCAAGGATCTCGTTCTATACCGATCTGAATTAATTTACGGGTTAATTCTGGCGTTTTTTCTTGTAATATCGCCTGTTTAATATCTGACGGACGAATAACTTCGTTATCTTGATATTCAAGTTCTGGGTTAAGCCATTCCCAACGATAATTTTCAGCATTCAATTCGGTGGAATTTTCATCATTTTGATCCAGATTATTTTCTTCAACAACTTCGCTATGTGATTCAACTTGCTGGTTTTCTAACGGTACATTGCTTAATTTAGCTAAACGCTCAATTAAATCCACGTTCTCTTTTTTGGCAGGACGAGATGAAATAACAGGTAATTCGATCGGCTTAATCTCATGCTCATCTGTTAGATCAGACTTTTTTTTTTCGTGATCGGGATTATTTTTTTCTAGGGTTGCTCGCAATTTCTGGATTTTATCCATGGCATTTAAAGCCACATTCCCCTCTGTTTGAGTAGTTTTAGGACTATGCTGAACTGCGTGCTGTGCGGGATAATTTGCTTTGATACTTTGCGAAACGACAGGCATATCCACCAAATTTTCTGTTGGAGAAGCAGATAACTGAGATTGATTTTGTGGCTGAATTTGGATTAATTTGGGGTGAAACGCTAAGGCTCGTAGCAACGTCATTTCTGCTCCGATACGGCGATTCGGTGCAAAAGCTAACTCTTTTCTCCCCATGAGAATAGTTTGATAAAAGAATTGTACATCTTCAGGTGAAATATGTTTAGCCAAAAAAGCAATTTGACTTTCGTCATTACCGATCGCAGGTAATAATTGTTGCATAGCAATTTGATGTAATTTCTCACCGACTTCCAGTAATAACTGATCCCAATCCACACCTTTTTCTGCCACAGACTGAACCACAGCCATTAATTTTTCGCCATTCCCCTGTTGCAAGGCATACAAAATTTCAATGGGCTGATTATCGTCCAATAAACCCAGCATTTTATTCACTATATCAGTGCGAATATCCGCATTAGACATCGCAATCGCCTGATCGGTTAAGCTCAAACTATCACGAATACTACCCTGTGCAGATTTAGCGATTCTATCCAGTGCAGTTAATTCATAAGGGATTTTTTCAGCATCTAAAATGTGAGCAAGATGATGACTAATTTGAGTAGCCTCTAGTGCTTTTAAATGAAACTGCATGCAACGAGATAAAATCGTAATCGGTAATTTTTGTGGATCGGTGGTGGCTAATAAGAACTTCACATATTCTGGCGGTTCTTCCAAGGTTTTCAACAAGGCATTAAAAGAATGACGAGAAAGCATGTGTACTTCGTCAATTAAATAAACTTTATAACGCCCTTGTACTGGCTTATATTGCACATTATCGAGTAATTCTCGAGTATCTTCTACCTTGGTGCGAGAAGCTGCATCAATTTCAATTAAATCAATGAAATTGCCTTGTTCAATGGCTTTACAATGTTCACATTCACCGCAAGGTTCAGCGGTAACTCCATTGATACAATTTAAACCTTTGGCAAAAAGTCGTGCAATAGACGTTTTACCCACGCCCCTTGTACCAGAAAAAAGATAAGCATGATGCAAGCGGTTTTCTTTTAAGCCATTAGCAAGTGCGGTCAAAATATGCTCTTGTCCGACAACTTCGCTAAAGGTCTTTGGTCGCCATTTGCGGGCTAAAACTTGATAACTCACTGCTTATCCTTTATTCAGAAGAGAAATTAATGACCAGCAAAATCCACTAAAGTAAAGGGTTCTACCCCTAATTTACGTAAGCGTTGCTCACCGCCTAATTCAGGCAAACTAATGACAAAAGCAGCATGTTTCACTTCTCCGCCTAAACGTTGAACTAATTTCACACAGGCTTCTAATGTACCACCTGTGGCTAACAAATCATCAATAATTAAAACGTTATCACCCGCTTGAATAGAATCAGAATGGATTTCTAAGGTATCTTCGCCATATTCTAATTGATAATTTTGCGAAATCACCGCTCTTGGTAATTTACCTGGTTTACGGACTAAAATAAAAGGTAAACCTAAGGCAATCGCCACAGGAGCACCAAAAATAAAGCCCCGAGATTCGGTACCAATAATTTTAGTAATTCCCGCATGTTTAAACTGCTGTGCAATTAAATTTACTGTCGCACTAAAGGCTTCTGGCACTTCGGTTAAACTGGTAATATCACGGAAAATAATGCCGTCCTTAGGGTAATTAGGAATGGATTTAATAGAAGATTTAATAAGCTGTAATTGTTCGTTCATTTTGCTGCCTAAAGTGCGGTCAAAAATTTGACCTTTTTTATAAAAATTAACTGAGTGAATGTAAATAAATTTATCCTAAATTGCAAGTGTTACCACAAAAATATTTGCTTAATCCACATAAATATCTTTACCATCTTTGCGAGTGCGGAATAATTGCAAAATCCAAGCATATTGTTCTGGTGTTCGACCTACAAAATATTCTATAACTTCGTTCATAGCACGAGCGGATTGTACTGGATCATCGGTTAATGTCATAGGAGATAAAATTTCCATTTGGTATTTGCCCTGTTTGGCGTTATAACGTGGAAACATAGGAATCACCACAGCTTTAGCCAACTTCGCCATTTTATTTAACCCTGGTAAAGTCGCTTTATACGTGGCAAAAAAATCCACAAACTCACTCGCTTCCGCACCAAAATCTTCATCTGGTAAGTAATAACCCATATCACCATTTTTCACCATGGAGAGAAACGGCTTAATACCATTTTGCCGTGCGTGCATTTTTCCACCGAAACGTTCTCTTGTCCATGTCCAAAGCCAGTCGATCAATAAATTTCGGTGTGGATTAAACATAGATGTCATCGGCATCCCATGAGTATGTAAAATAATCCCTGAAGCATCAATCGACCAGCTATGTGGTACTAATAAAATAATATTGTGTCCATTGGCTTTGGCTTGTTGAATATGTTCTATGCCTAAAAATTCACTACGTTGTTGTAAATGTTTTTTTGAACGCACGGCGATTTCACCGATACCTAACATCACTTGTCCTAAAGTAATAAACATTTCATCTAGCACTTTTTCACGCTGTTGTGTCGTCCATTGCGGAAAACAAAGTGCCAAATTAATACTTGCTCTACGACGTTGTTTTTTAGCTTTTTTCCCAGCGATCAAGCCGATTTTACTGGCTAATTTATCTCGCCAGCGAAATGGTACAAAAGCAAGAATGATTAACAGCAAGATAGCAAACCAAATACCCCAGTAACTCGGTTTTAAATAACTCCACGAAAAATGTGGTTCATAGCCAGCTCTCGCTGTAACACGAATATTTTCTTGATTTTCCATTAATTAAACCACCCTTGATCATAGACCATTTTTGCCGTCATAATAAATGACATAGCAACCACCATTGGACGAATCAGTTTCTTTCCTTTGGTTAATACCATTCTTGCCCCTAAATTCGCCCCGATAAATTGCCCACACATCATGACAAACCCAACCAACCAAAGAATTTGACCTCCGATTAAAAAGAAAAGCAACGATGCAATATTTGATGTGCAGTTTAACACTTTGGCATGTGCAGTGGCTTTGGGTAAATTAAAGCCTAATAAAGTAACAAATGCCAGACCTAACAAGGAACCCGTTCCCGGTCCAAAAAAACCGTCATAAAAGCCGATAAACAATCCAGCAGTAAAAGCAAAACCAGCAAAAGATAAACGTTGATGACGATCTTCTTCGCCTAATTTTGGCGTAAACAAAAAATATAAACCAATCGCCAACACTAAAAAAGGAATCGCTTTCTTAATAAATGAGCTATCGACCTGTTGAATTAACACCGTACCAATCACCGCACCAATAAAGGTCATCAAAATTAGCAACCAAATCTGTTTTAAGTTCACAGCTTTTTTACGAATAAAATATAAGCTGGCTGAAAATGAACCACCACAAGCCTGTAATTTGTTGGTACCTAAAGCAAGCACGGGGGGAATACCAGCCATTAATAATGCTGGAATAGTAATCAAACCGCCACCACCAGCAATGGCATCAATAAATCCAGCAACAAGTGCTACTGCAAATAATATACTGATAATTTCTAAGCTAATTTCCACCGCACTTTCCCCAGATTATTCTAACCATTCGCTACGTTTTGGTGAACTTAACACTTGTTGGCATAAAAATGGTTCAGGGGGTGTAACTTTAGGTTTTGTTGTACCAGTTGATGGCTTTTTAGGTTCAAACCATGAATACAGTTCAGCACCGCAACCATCACCAGTTGGCACTGGTGCTTGATTTTCACAATAAGCTGCTCCATGCGGACAAGCTAAACGCACGTGAAAATGGCTATCATGTCCATACCAAGGACGAATTTTATGTAACCAACTACGATCGCCTTTTTCAGTTTGACAAAGTTTTACTTTAATCGCTGGATTAACGAAAATACGTGTTACTTGACTATCTTGAGAAGCTAGTTTAATTAGATTAAAGTGATTCTGATTCCATACATTTTCGTCCACTGTTTGTGTTGCTCGGTTCACTACCAACAAACCTTTGCCATCTGAATTTAATGCTTCCTGATCAGACATAGCTCCCATACGCAACCAAATATCTGCATCTAAACCCATTTGATGACTTGCATGTCCGGTTAAAAAACGCCCACCACCAGGCATTGCAATATCACCCACTAACATGGTGGGTAAACCTGCATTTTTTACTCGCTGCCCTAAACGTTGTAAATAGCTAATCATATCAGGATGACCATAATAACGGTTTTTATTCATCCGAATCACTTGATAACCAACGCCCTTAGCTGGCAAGGCTTTGGCTCCGATGATACAGCCATTGGCATAAGAACCAATCGGTTGGGCTTGTCCTGTTTCACTTGGAATAGGACGTTTAACTTTTTGCCATTCAGCGGGTGAAGCCAATACGGTCAAAGATACCCCTAAAAGTGCGGTTAAAATAAAACCTGTTTTTTTCAATTTCATATTAAATTTTTCCGATAAAAATAATCTTAAGTAAACACTAAATCCCAGTTTGTAGGACTTCATATTGTTGCAAAATAATTCGTTTAAAATTTTCACTACAACTTGCCCAATCAATTACATCCACAAAAATCGGCAAATCTGATTCGCTAAAAGCCTCTTCAATATCTGCTTGTAAACGGATAGACATCGGCTGTTGCGTTATCACGGCTAAATCTAAATCCGAATATTTCTTAGCCGTCCCTTTAATCCGAGAACCAAAGACCCAAACAGGTAAATCTGGCACATATTCTCGTAAAATACCCTTAACAATGGCAAGATTTTCTTCACTAAGATCAATCATATCACTTTTATCTCTTGATATTATCGGCACTGTGCCTTAAACCGCAATAAATGATCTAATAACACAATCGCTGTCATGGCTTCCGCAATCGGTACCGCTCGAATACCAACGCAAGGATCGTGGCGACCTTTGGTTATTAATTGCACTGGCTCATTATTCACATTCACCGTACGTCCAGGGATAGTGATACTTGATGTTGGCTTTAATGCTATAGTCGCAATAATCGGTTGACCGTTACTAATCCCACCTAAAATACCACCAGCGTGATTAGATAAAAATCCTGCTGGAATCATTTCGTCACGATGTTCTGTTCCTTTTTGATTCACCACGGCAAAACCGTCACCAATTTCCACCGCTTTTACCGCATTAATGCTCATCAAAGCGTGAGCTAAATCCGCATCTAAACGATCAAATACGGGTTCGCCCAAACCAACAGGCACATTTTCTGCCACCACGGTCAATTTTGCCCCGATAGAATTGCCTTCTTTTTTCAAACTACGGATCAATTCTTCGAATTTTTCCACCGCACTTTGATCGGGACAAAAAAATGGATTTGAATTGACCTGTTGCCAATCAATTTTACTAATGTCCGCTACCGTTTTGGGATCAATTTGAATATCCCCTATCTGTGATAAATAGCCACGGACTTCAATGCCAAATTGTTCACGCAAATATTTTTTAGCAATCGCACCTGCCGCCACTCGCATCGCTGTTTCACGTGCAGATGAACGTCCACCGCCACGATAATCACGAATACCGTATTTCCGTTGATAGGTAAAATCAGCGTGACCTGGGCGAAATTGATTTTTAATTTCACCATAATCTTGCGAACGTTGATCAGCATTTTTGATTAATAACCCAATACTCGTCCCTGTGGTTTTACCCTCAAATACGCCCGATAAAATCTGCACTTCATCATCTTCACGACGTGGCGTGGTGTAACGTGATGTACCAGGTTTACGGCGATCTAAGTCTGGTTGAATATCCGCTTCCGAAAGTGCCATATTGGGCGGAACACCATCTACAATACAGCCTAATGCAATACCGTGAGATTCACCAAAAGTAGTAACTTGAAAAAGTTGTCCGATTGAATTTCCTGCCATAAAACACCCTATGCTAATTTTTCCGTATGAAGTTTTACTTCTTCATTCGTTTGTTGATTTTTAATAAACACATCTAGTTGATTGAATGCGATCTCAATATTATTTTCATTAAATAACTGATTAATACGATTATTTAAGAAATCAATGGTTGGATTTCGATCACCAATTTGATCCACATAGACACGCAACTCATGATCTAAGGTACTTGCTCCAAAGGTTAAGAAGAATGCTCGTGGTGCTGGATCTTTTAATACTTTCTCACATTCTGCTGCTGCTCGTAATAATAATTTCTTCACAAGATCTAAATCCGAACCATAAGCCACACCGACACTAATCACAACTCTCGTCATACTGTTACTCAATGCCCAGTTAACTAAGCGTTCGGTGACAAAGGCTTTGTTTGGCACAATGACTTCTTTACCGTCAAAATCCACCAGTGTTGTGGCACGAATACGAATTTTGGAAACTGTACCGCTAAATTCACCAATCGTAATCACGTCCCCAATACGCACTGGACGTTCAAATAAGATAATAATACCAGACACAAAGTTTGCAAAGATTTCTTGCATACCAAAACCCAAACCAACGGATAAGGCTGCAAATAACCATTGTAACTTAGACCAAGACATACCCAGCATACCAAATGCCAAAGCAGAACCTAGTGCAATAATAACATAAGTTAGTAAAGTGGTAATGGTATATGGCGTTCCCTGTGATAATTTAATATTTGAGAACACCATGACTTCTAGCAAACCACTTAAATTGCGTATAATAATATATGTCACCGCCAACACCACAAAGGCGACTAATAAATTAAGCAAGGTAACGGATTCCATCACTACGCCTGCTTCTGTCGTGATACTTTGTTGCCATAAAGTGACACCATTTAAATAATATGCCACAGTAACTAAATCTGACCAAACAAAATACATCAAGCCAAATAAACCGACCCAGAGAATTAAGTCTATTAAACGTAATACTTGATCTTTTACTTGGCTAACAGCTAATACATCATCCTGTTGTTGCACATCAATAATAAATTCTTCTTCGTTATCACTATTATTATCGGCTACTTGTTTAGCAATAGCTTGTTCACGTTTATCTTTAAGGCGGCGAGCCGCAAGTCGGCGTGCTGATACTTCTAACACACGATAAATAAAGCCACGTAACATCAACCATGTGGTTAATGCCATGTAAGATGAGATTAAATGGTCAATCAGCACTAAAGAGGTATAATAATAACCCAATCCAATCAAAATAATTAAGGCAACTGGAGCAAATAATGAAAACATACGTAAAAACCGTAGTAAATAAATTTTCATGCTTTGCTGATGCGTTAAGGTTTGTTGGTAAGAAGTGATAGCTAAACGCATTTCGGGACCGATCATCAATAGCAAGATAACCAACACTGAAATCGTCATGATTTCACCTAGCACGTCATAAGCAACGCCCCCTTCTAAATTGGTGAAAATAGATGTGTTGAGTAATAATGCCACCACCCATATTGAGCGTTTTAAAATTCGCCGAAAGTTCTCTGAACTTTGTTTCGGCATTTTAAAATGACGATGAGCAATACCATTCGGACGTAATAATGCCACCATAAAGGCAAAATAAAACCAATAGCCAGCCATTTTTAATCCCCATGTCCAAGCCTGTGTTGGATCCTGCAAACAAAAATAGGTAGCTAAAATAAACAGCATTAAAAACACAAAGGTACTTGGTAAACACAAGATCAAGGTCCAAAAAACTGCTATTGGTGTATTCCATTGATTATCGCTTTGAAAGGTCTTTAATTTATTATTAATCTCCGTAATCTTTTGCTTAATTGCATTTTTCTGACGTAAAATCCCTAGTGTTAAAACCAGTAAAATAGAAACTAAAATACTCACCCAAACCACATTATCTTGCCAATTAGAAAAATCAAATCGTTTGGCAATATCACGGAATTGAAAGCTAAGATAAGTCGGTAAATTTTTGAAGAATGCCAAATCAATTTGTGCATTACTTTTTACCCAAAAACTTTGCTGTTGCAATTTACTTTGTAAAGTATCACTAATGGTCTGTACTTGTTGTTGATTTAATTCAATATTAATCGATAAATTCAACTGATTATTTAATTGTTTAAGCAGTTCAGAAATAACCTTACTACGTTCTTCAATAATACTTTTTAAACGTGAACGCTCTTTATCAGTAAACGTGACTTTTTCTTCTTTGGCTAAATTATCAATATAACTCTCGGTATTATTCATGCGATCACGAAATTCGCTAATATCAAAAATGCGTACTCGTAAATCCGCAATCTGTTTGGATAAGCCCAAAATCATCTCATCTTTTGGTAAAGATTGACGTTGTTTATTGATCACTCGAGATAATATCAATGTCCCTTGCAATGAACTAATCTGCTCATCAATATTACGTTGAGTCTGTTGTAAATTATCTAAGATACTTTTAATTCGCAAATTATCCTGTGACAAACTATTCAGTTGAGCGGTCTGTTTTAATAATTCCTCGCTCACTTGAGCATTCATTTCTAATTCACGAGCAATAACTGGATTATCCGTGGTATTACTATTTTTTTGTGCCGTTGCTTGTTCTAATTGATTTTGGCTTTCGGCTAAATTTTTAGTATTAATCACCGTTTGCAACGCAATTAATTCAGTCTGCAACTGCTGTTGCATCAGCGTTTTTTCTTCTAATTGACTATTGTAAAGGCTAGTTAAGGATTCATTTCCACTCAGCTGAATTTGTCTATAACTATTATTTGCTTGCAAATAATCTAATTCCACCGTTAATTTTGCACGCATAGTGCTAGGTGTACTTGAAGAAGCTAAGGTATCATTAATGGCTTGAATACGTGTAGAATTCTCGATTAATGTAGCTTGTGTTCGTTCTGGTATGCTTTTTTGACTTGATAAACTTCCATTAAGTGCGGTTAAATCTGCCTGAATTTGTTGCAAATTTTGGTTAATTTCTTCCACATCGTTTTTCATCTGTTGAACAGATAAATTGGCTAAAGATTTTTGAATTTGTTCTGCACTGCGTTGCTTGGCTTTTAAGTTAGCAATATTCTGCTGGCTTTTTTTCAATTCTTGAACAGAATCTTGAATTTTTTTATTTAAATTCTCATTATCTTGTTTTTGCTTTTCTAGCTGTTCCAATAAAACTAATGTGTCCTCTAAATTTTTAATATCCGCTTTATTATTATCATTTTGATTATTTTTCTTGATAATCTCTAACTGCGACTGAATTTCTTTCGCTGACGGTAATGCTGCGAATACTGAGGTATTCACCGTTAATAATAATCCTAAAACAAGATAGGTTAATGTCTTTCGAATGCTCATTATAAACTTACTCTCTGATTAATTGAGCTAACGCCTGTTTCAGGCTTACTCGTGAAATTTTAATATTGCCTTGCGATTCCAAATTTAATGGGAAGTAACGCACTGGCTGTTTAAATCGTTCAATTTTATTGGTTAAAAAATCTTGTACTTTTTGCACCGCAGTTTGGCTAAACTCTTGCTGAAATTTCACCATAGCAACAGGTCGTTGACCAAATTCGGCATCATCAATAGGTAACACAAAAACCTGTTCCACTAAAGGATGTTGCTGAATTATTTGCTCAATTTCTTCGGGCTGAATATTTTCTCCCCCTGAAATAAATTGATTATCCAAACGTCCTAAAATATGTAATTGTTCACCATCCCAATGAGCTTTATCTTTGGTTTGTAACCAACCTTGCGTATTAGTCAGTGATTGAATTGTGCCTTGTTGCCAATGCCCCAATGCCAAGCCAGCACCTTTGAGCCAGATTTCATCATTCACCATTTGAAATTCACGCCCCAATAGAGGTTGCCCCACCCCCACTTTGTCATCACATTTTTTAGCAAATACCGTGGATGCCATTTCAGTCATTCCATAACCCGCATAAGTTTGTATGCCAAGTGCGGTCAATTTTTGCGTAATTTCCACAGGAATGTTAGCCCCACCTAATAAAATTGCTTGAGTTTGCACCGCACTTTGAGGATATGCTGCAATGTATTCAAATAACCGTAATGCTTGTGTTGGCACTAAAGATACATGACTGGCTTGTAACACATCATGATAAAAATCACTGCTCGGCACATGCAATTCAGCCCCTTGCAATAACCAACGCCACACAATACCCTGCCCCGAAACATGATACAACGGTAAAGATAATAACCAAGATTTGTCGGCGGTAAAATCCATCAATTGACACACGCCTTGAGCATTGGCTAAATGAGCTTGCACCGTATGTACAATAGCTCTCGGCACCCCAGTTGAACCTGAGGTTAAGGTTAAAGTTAATCCTTGCGTCATCTGATGATTACTGGATCGCACCATAAAATCCTGTGTTTTTTGCTGGGTCGTACAATCAATCCAACATTGAATTTGATTAGCCACACAAAGTTGTTGTATTTTTTCCGTGCTAAAAGCAGGGTTAATGCCTAATACTCGCATATTGCCTTGTAGTCCAGCTAAATAGCAACAAAGCAGATCAAAGCTATTTTTGCCTGAAAAAGCAACGCCATTCCCTGCTTGTAAACCAAGTGAAGTTAACCAATCTAATTTGGCTGAAATCAGTTGATTTAGTTCAAGCCAACTAAAAGCAACGCCCTGCGAGTGATCTCGCAAGGCGATTTGAGCTTGCTTATGCGGATGATTAGCATATTGTTGCCAAGGTAATAATTGCATAACGGCTAATTAATCCGCTACAAAGGCATTTTTAACATAATCAATCGTTTTCTCATCAAATCCCATTTCACGCATAACGCCCTCAAACATAATCATTTTACGACCACTATTATTATTGGTAATCACCCAATGTGGACTATCTGGAATTTGTTTTGGTTTAGTATGATTACCTGCTTCAAGTAAGGTTTGTTCATCCTGAGCAAAATAAACTCGAGTTCGCCCTTGTACATTTTCACTGCTAATGGCTTGAGCAAAATCCTCAGGGTTTGACTTATATAAACCACTTAATATAGTCAAGAAACGCACAACAGCTTTGCTCTCTTGTTTAAATTCTGGTGTTTCTAGCAACGCCACAAGATCTGTACTATCACTTTGTTTACTCACAGATTGTGCCACTTGAACATCTTCTGCTGGCTGTGAAACCCCTTGTGGTTCCACTATTTGCTGATATTCTGTTGGTATTTCGCTTTGTTCAGATGCTGTGTCTTGTTGTACTGACAATGGTTTATCCACATTTTCCGCTTTATCAGATAAATCTAACGCCACCGAACTAATACTTAAAGACGGCAAATTTAATAAACGGCGTAAAATATCCGATGCACTTTCACCAATAGACTGCGTATGACTGGCGATATATTGATAGAGTTCTTCATCCACTTCAATTATTTTCATTTATTATGCTCTCAAAACTTGATTAACAATCCATTTTTCCGCATTATACCGACTTCTGATTAAATTCTCTATGTAAAAAACGATTAAAAAAGCCATGTCAGTTCAACAATTACTCAATTATCAATTTACACCATGCAACACTGCACAAACACAAACCATGGTATTCATCCACGGTTTATTTGGTGATATGAATAACCTAGGTATCATTGCACGTGCATTTAGTGAACAATATTCTATTTTACGCCTTGATTTACGTAATCACGGACAAAGTTTTCACGCAGATGACATGAATTACACTCTGATGGCACAAGATGTCATTGCAGTATTAGAACATTTACAACTGAACAACCTCATTTTAGTTGGACATTCCATGGGGGGAAAAACAGCCATGCGAGTAGCCAACTTACGCCCAGACTTGATCGCTAAATTAATTGTAATTGATATTGCCCCTGTCAGTTATAAACATAACTGGCATAATGATGTATTTATGGGGCTATTTGCCGTAAAACAAGCCAATGCAGAAAATCGCCAAACAGCGAAACCAATATTAGCTCAATATATCAAAGAAGAAAGCATACAACAATTTATGTTGAAATCTTTTGATGCCAATTCATCTGAAAAATTTCGCTTTAATACCACCGCACTTTATCAACATTATGCAGATATTATGGACTGGCAACCGCAAGCCCCTTGCGAAATACCCACCCTATTTATCAAAGGGGGGTTATCCGATTATATTCACCCCACTTATACACAAACTATTTTAGATCAATTTCCCCATGCCAGTTCCTTTACTATTAATGGTTCGGGACATTGGGTTCATGCGGAAAAACCTGATTTTGTTGTGAGAGCGATTGAACGGTTTATTCAATCAAATTAATCTTAATTTAGACGTTTAATTTATAGGGAATTTATGTTATAGTTTCGCAGATATTCTCACTTCAGCTAATCATTATCAATATACGAATGATTACTAAATAGATAATAAAATAATGCTAATATTCAAGGAAAAATAGGTAAATAAAAAATGGCTATTGTTGGTTTATTTTACGGTAGTGACACAGGCAATACAGAAAATATTGCTAAAATGATTCAAAAACAACTTGGCAATGATGTGGTAGATATTCGCGACATTGCCAAAAGCACCAAAGAAGACATAGAAAGTTATGATTTCTTAATGATTGGGATTCCGACTTGGTATTATGGTGAAGCTCAATGTGACTGGGACGATTTCTTCCCAACCTTAGAAAAAATTGATTTTACGGACAAATTAGTGGCTATTTTTGGCTGTGGTGATCAGGAAGATTATGCCGATTATTTCTGTGATGCAATGGGAACCGTCCGCAATATTATTGAACCACATGGTGCAATTATTGTAGGTAACTGGTCAACCGAGGGATATAACTTTGAATCTTCACAAGCATTAATTGACGATAAAACTTTCGTTGGTTTATGTATTGATGAAGATCGTCAACCAGAATTAACTGCTCAGCGTGTTGAAACTTGGGTAAAACAGGTTTATGATGAAATGTGTTTAGCAGAACTCGCATAAGGATAAAGAAATATGTCAGAAGAAAATATTAAATTACTCAAAAAAGTGGGATTAAAAATCACTGAACCACGCTTAACTATTTTGGCTCTTATGCAAGAACACAAAATGGAGCATTTTTCGGCAGAAGATGTGTACAAATTGTTACTTGAGAAAGGCGAAGAAATCGGTCTAGCTACCGTTTATCGTGTACTAAACCAGTTCCACGAAGCAAAAATTTTAACCCGTCATAATTTTGAGGGAAATAAATCTGTTTTTGAGTTAGCACCAACAGTACATCATGACCATATAATCTGTGTAGATTGCGGTAAAGTATTTGAGTTTAACGATACCGTTATAGAAGAACGCCAAAAACAAATTAGTAAAGAACATGGCATTCAATTAGAAAATCACAGTTTATATCTGTATGGAAAATGTACAGATATTGAGAAATGTGATAAATAATTTTTTGTGTTTAAAGGAAGAAAGTGCGGTGAAAAAAAATCGCACTTTTTTATTTTTCCTCGCTGGACATTGTCAACAAAGTAAAATGTGATGAAAAACACCACACTTTTTCTAGTCCCCTTTCAAATAAAATTTTCCCTTAGCCAAAACACCGCATTTTATGCTACAATATCGCCAATTTTTCTCTAAAACTTAGGAAAACTAGATGTCTGAATTAACTCAAGATATAACCCCTATCAGTATTGAAGAAGAACTGAAATCTTCTTATCTCGATTATGCCATGTCGGTCATTGTCGGTCGTGCTTTACCAGATGTACGTGATGGCTTAAAACCAGTGCATCGCCGTGTACTATTTTCTATGGATCAAAGTGGCAACACCTATAATAAATCCTATGTTAAATCCGCTCGTGTAGTAGGCGATGTGATCGGTAAATACCACCCTCATGGTGACAGTGCGGTGTATGACACCATTGTACGTATGGCTCAACCATTCTCATTACGTTATATGTTAGTGGACGGTCAAGGAAACTTTGGTTCGATTGATGGTGATGCACCAGCTGCCATGCGTTATACCGAAGTTCGTATGCAGAAAATTACACAGGAATTACTGACCGATTTAGACAAAGAAACCGTAGATTTTTCGCCTAACTATGACGGTAAGGAAATGATTCCTGATGTATTACCGACTAAAATTCCTGCGCTGTTAGTGAATGGTTCATCTGGTATTGCGGTGGGTATGGCAACTAACATTCCACCACATAATCTGGGTGAAGTAATGGACGGCTGTCTGGCTTATATTGACAATGAAGATATTAGCATTGATGAGTTAATGCAGTTTATTCCCGGTCCTGACTTCCCTACCGCTGCATTGATTAACGGTCGCCGTGGTATTGAAGAAGCCTATAAAACGGGGCGTGGCAAAGTTTACGTGCGGGCTAAAGCCTCTGTCGAAACCAATGATAAAGGGCGTGAAAAAATCATCATCACGGAAATTCCTTATCAAGTGAATAAAGCCAAATTAGTGGATAAAATTGCTGAACTGATCCGTGAGAAAAAAATTGAAGGCATTGCAGGCATATTAGATCTATCAAACAAAGAGGGGATCTGCCTTGAAATCGACATTAAACGTGATGCTGTCGGCGAAGTGGTGCTAAATCACCTTTACGCCTTAACTCAAATGCAGATCACTTTCGGCATAAACATGGTGGCGTTAGATCACGGTCAACCGAAGTTATTCAATTTAAAACAAATTATTGCCGCCTTTGTCAAACACCGCCGTGAAGTCGTTACACGCCGTACAGTGTATGAACTACGTAAAGCACGTGAACGGGCGCATATTTTAGAGGGATTAGCCATTGCCTTGGCGAATATTGATCCTGTGATCAATTTAATTCGTGCCTCCAAAACTGCCGATGAAGCCCGTGAAGGTTTATTAAGTCAACCTTGGGCATTGGGCAATGTTGCCCCAATGTTAGAAGCCGCAGGGGTTGATGCCTCTCGCCCAGATGATTTAGGTGCTGAATTTGGCGTACATGATGGTCAATATTTCCTTTCCGATGCTCAAGCACGTGCTATTTTAGAATTACGTTTACACCGTTTAACGGGTTTAGAACACGAAAAAATTGTCGATGAATACAAAACGATTTTAGTCGAAATCGGTGAATTATTACATATTTTAACCAGTACAGACCGCTTACGTGAAGTGGTTCGTGAAGAATTAGAATTAGTTAAAACTAACTTTAACGATGCACGTCGCACCGAAATTACTGCCTCATCAGGCGATATTAATTTAGAAGATTTAATTGCTCAAGAAGATGTAGTCGTTACCCTTTCACACGAGGGTTATGTGAAATATCAACCTGTTACTGATTACGAAGCACAAAAACGTGGTGGCAAAGGTAAATCAGCGACCAAAATGAAAGAAGAAGATTTTATTGAGAAGTTATTAGTGGCAAACACTCATGATACGATTCTCTGCTTCTCAAGTCGTGGACGCTTATACTGGCTGAAAGTGTATCAATTACCACAAGCCAGCCGTGGAGCGAGAGGTCGTCCGATAGTCAATATTTTACCGTTACAAGAAAACGAACGTATTACGGCGATTTTACCTGTGGCAAGTTATGATGAAAACAAATTTGTCCTCATGGCAACGGCTGGCGGTATTGTTAAGAAAACCTCTCTCACCGAATTTAGTCGCCCACGTACCAACGGAATTATTGCCGTGAACTTGCGTGATGAAGATGAATTGATCGGTGTGGACATTACCGATGGTTCAAATGAAATTATGTTATTTTCATCACAAGGTCGTGTAGTGCGTTTCGCCGAAAGTGCAGTGCGTGCTATGGGGCGTACAGCGACGGGCGTACGAGGGATTAAACTCGCCTTAACTAACGATCTTTCCGATGATGAAAGTGCGGTGGAAATTGAAGAAGTTTCTGATGATAACACAGAAGAAACCTTAGATCTTAATATTGATAAAGTGGTTTCTTTAGTGATACCGAAAAATAATGGCGAAATCCTAACGGCGACCCAAAACGGTTATGGTAAGCGGACTAAATTAGCTGAATACCCAACCAAATCTCGTAATACGAAAGGGGTTATCTCTATCAAAGTCAGTGAACGTAATGGTAAAGTAGTAGCATCAACACAAGTTGAAGAAACCGACCAAATTATGTTGATTACAGATGCTGGTACATTAGTTCGTACGCGAGTAAGTGAAGTAAGTATTGTGGGACGTAACACTCAAGGTGTGCGTTTAATTCGTACTAGCGAAGATGAACATGTGGTTAGTTTGGAACGTTTAGCTGAACCCGAAGATGATGAATTTGATGCTGAAAATGAAAGTGCGGTGGAAAATTCGGAAGAATAATCGTACGGAAGAATAACCGTAACAACGCAAAAGGGGTTAACATCAGTTAACCCCTTATCATCTATAGACTATTACTAGATTTTATTTGCTAAGAGCTTGATCCATTTTTTCACCCGCATTTTGAATATCTTTACCCACTCCTTTAGTGGTTTCACATGCGGTTAGTGACATCACAAATAAGGCGGATAATACAACTGCAATCATTTTTTTCATACTTTTTCTCCTAATAGTTTCTTAAAATCTATTTCACCATACATGAAATTTTAACAATATTCAATCCGCAATATCTAATTTATGATCTACATCACAAAACCAACATTTCCTTTTTAACAAATAGTACATAAAGTGATAAACTTTGCGAGAATTTGATTTTAACTTTTATAAGGTAATTTTTATGACAACATATCGTATTGAAAAAGACACCATGGGCGAAGTTCAAGTACCAGCAGATAAATACTGGGCAGCACAAACTGAACGCTCTCGTAATAATTTTAAAATCGGACCTGAAGCTTCTATGCCACATGAAATTATTGAAGCCTTTGGTTATTTGAAAAAAGCAGCAGCCTATGCCAACCATGATTTAGGCGTATTGCCTGTAGAAAAACGTGATTTAATTGCTCAGGCTTGTGATGAAATCTTGGCTCGTAAATTAGATGATCAATTTCCATTAGTCATCTGGCAAACGGGTTCAGGTACACAATCTAATATGAACTTAAACGAAGTTATTGCAAACCGAGCGCATGTTTTACAAGGTGGTAAATTAGGTGAAAAATCTGTCATTCACCCGAATGATGATGTCAATAAATCTCAATCTTCTAACGACACTTACCCAACCGCAATGCACATTGCGGCTTACAAAAAAGTGGTTGAAACCACTATTCCAGCGGTTGAACGTTTACAAAAAACCTTAGCCAAAAAATCAGCCGAATTTAAAGATGTGGTAAAAATTGGTCGTACTCACCTAATGGATGCTACTCCATTGACTCTTGGTCAAGAATTTTCTGCTTATGCAGCTCAACTTGATTTTGGTTTGCGTGCATTAAAAAATACCTTACCACATTTAGCTCAATTAGCATTAGGCGGCACGGCTGTCGGCACTGGCTTAAATACACCAAAAGGCTATGATGTGAAAGTGGCAGAATATATTGCAAAATTCACCGCACTTCCATTTATTACCGCTGAAAATAAATTTGAAGCCTTGGCAACTCATGATGCAGTGGTGGAAACCCATGGTGCATTAAAACAATTAGCCATGTCATTATTCAAAATTGCCAATGATATCCGTTTGTTAGCATCAGGTCCACGTTCTGGCATTGGTGAAATTCTGATTCCTGAAAATGAACCTGGTTCTTCTATTATGCCAGGAAAAGTAAATCCGACCCAATGTGAAGCGATGACCATGGTTTGCACCCAAGTGTTAGGTAACGATACTACGATTTCCTTTGCAGGTTCACAAGGTCATTTCCAACTTAATGTGTTTAAACCAGTTATGGCAGCAAACTTCTTGCAATCTGCTCAATTATTAGCGGACGTTTGTGTGTCCTTTGATGAACACTGTGCAAGCGGTATTGAACCGAACTATCCACGCATTAAACAACAATTAGAGCAATCTTTAATGTTAGTCACTGCGTTAAATACCCATATCGGTTATGAAAATGCGGCGAAAATTGCGAAAACTGCACATAAAAATGGTACTACCTTAAAAGCAGAAGCCATTAATCTTGGTTTAGTCACCGCTGAACAATTTGATGAATGGGTTCGCCCAGAAGATATGGTGGGTTCATTAAAATAATTATTCACCTAAAACTTGATACGGCTCAATTTTTTGAGCCGTTTTTTATTGCACAAATTAGTCAAATACCCTACTATTAAACTCAACTTTTAGCATTATAAAGGATAACCCAACATGAAAAATGAATTAATTTGTTATAAACGTATGCCCGTTTGGACAAAAGACAGTTTACCGAAAATGTTTCAAGAACAGCATAATACCAAAGTAGGCACTTGGGGGAAATTAACTGTTCTCAAAGGACAACTGAAATTTTATGTCTTAGATGAGAACGGTACTGAATTAAGCCAACATATTTTCACACCAGAAACCCAAATTCCGTTGGTTGAACCGCAAGTTTGGCATAAAGTAGAAGCCCTTTCTGATGATTTGGAATGTTTCCTTGAATTTCATTGTAAAAAAGAAGATTATTTTGCTAAAAAATACAATATGACTCCAACTCACTCCGAAGTCAAAGCAGCGGTTGAACAAATTAAGCCATGCAAAGTATTAGACTTAGGTTGTGGGCAAGGGCGTAATGCGTTATTTTTAAGTTTATTAGGCTATGATGTAACCGCTTGGGATCACAATGAAATGAGCCTTGCTTTTTTAAATGAAACCAAAACCAAAGAAAATCTGCCAATTTCCACCGCAGTTTATGATATTAATTCAGCAAATATTCAAGAAAATTACGATTTTATTCTCTCTACTGTGGTATTTATGTTCCTCAATCGTGAAGCCGTGCCTGCGATTATTGAAAATATGCAAGCCCACACAAATACTGGTGGTTATAATTTAATTGTGGCGGCACTGGACACTGCCGATTATCCTTGCCCGATGCCATTTTCTTTTACTTTTAAAGAAAATGAATTGAGAAATTATTATCAGGACTGGGAATTATTAAAATATAACGAAGAACTGGGTGAATTGCATAAAACCGATGAAAATGGCAATCGGATTAAAATGAAATTTGTCACTATGTTGGCGAAGAAAAAATAATGCAGGTTTATGGCTTATTAGTGGACGATGAAACTCGCTGTGAGCATTATCACAGTGCAGTGGATATTATTGCCATTCAATTCAAATGCTGCGGTAAATTTTATCCTTGCTATCAATGCCATAATGCTTGTGAAGATCACCCGATTGAACGTTGGTCAAAAACAGAATTTGATCAACACGCGATTTTATGTGGTCACTGTAAAAAAACCTTGAGCATTAAGCAATATATGGGAGCGACTCATTGCCCCCATTGTCAAGCTCAGTTTAATATGGGTTGTCAAAAACATTATGCGATTTATTTTGACATCAGAGAATAAAATAGATATTAATCATAAATACCATTCATTTTTTATATAAAATTCAAAATAAAAACATCATTTTTATCTAACCAAAACAAAAAGATAGACTTTCTTATAAATAAAAGAGATTATGCCGTTCTCTTTTATTTATTTGGAGTCATTATGTTTAAGACATTTTTTGATCTTATTGAATCAGGTATTAACTGGTTTAACCAAACACTAAGCACACCATTATGGGATATTACCATCGTGTTATTACTCGGTGTTGGCTTATTTTTTACGATTACCACTGGATTAGTTCAACTCCGCTTATTACCACAAAGTTTACGTGAAATGTGGTCTGGGCGTGTTTCTGACGGTGATTCATTAAGTCCGTTCCAAGCCTTTACTACAGGATTAGCTAGCCGTGTTGGAGTAGGTAATATTAGTGGTGTAGCAACAGCGATTGCTATCGGTGGATCGGGTGCAGTGTTTTGGATGTGGATGACTGCTTTACTGGGAATGTCCAGTGCCTTTGCAGAATCTAGCTTGGCTCAATTATTCAAAGTACAAGATAAAGACGGTACGTTCCGTGGTGGTCCAGCTTATTATATTACACAAGGTTTAAAAGCCCCTTGGTTAGCGGTAATTTTCGCTCTATCTTTAATCTTCACCTTTGGTTTTGCATTTAATGCGGTACAAGCTAACTCTATTGTCGAAGCCACCCATAATGCTTGGAAATGGGATGCTCAGTATGTAGGCATGGCGTTAGTTGTGTTAAGTAGTTTAATTATTTTTGGTGGCATTAAACGTATCGGTGGATTCTCAGCCAAAGTCGTACCAACTATGGCGTTATTTTATTTAATTATTGCTGTGATTATTTTAGGTATGAATATCAGCAAAGTCCCAACTATATTATCGGATATTGTTTCCAGTGCCTTTGATTTTTCTGCTATGGCTGGTGGCTTTTTTGGTGCCGTGTTATCAAAATCCATGTTAATGGGCATTAAACGTGGTTTATTCTCCAATGAAGCTGGTATGGGTTCTGCCCCTAATGCTGCCGCCAGTGCAGATGTTAAACACCCTGCCAGTCAAGGTTTAATCCAAATGCTCGGTGTGTTTGTCGATACTATTGTCGTGTGTAGCTGTACTGCAATTATCATTTTATTATCCGATGATTACGCCACATCAGGTTTACAAAGCATTTCGTTAACCCAACATGCCTTACAATTCCATGTGGGCGATTTTGGTTTGCATTTCCTTGCATTTATTTTATTCTTGTTTGCCTTTTCTTCCATTATCGGTAACTATGCTTATGCGGAAAGTAATATTCGTTTTATTAAAAACCGTCCGTGGCTAGTATTAATGTTTCGTTTAGCGGTATTGTTCTTCGTCTATTTTGGTGCGGTAAATTCCGCCACTATCGTATGGGATTTTGCTGATTCCGTGATGGCAATTATGGCAATGGTTAACTTAGTTGCCATTGTGTTGTTATCGCCGATTGTGTGGATTATTTTAAAAGATTATCAACGCCAATTAAAAGCCAAGCAAGAACCAACATTTTATGTTGATGATCATCCGCAATTAAAAAAATATAATCTTGATCCAAGACTGTGGAAGAAATAAATTAAAATACTCAACGGGAATTAAAACAACAAAAAGTGCGGTGAAAATATTTAATTTTTCACCGCACTTTGTCTTTTCTCATAACTAAATCTAAAACTAACGTTTTACACCTAATACAATATGAGATGCTTTGATTAGAGCTGTGACTTTAGAACCAATCACTAAACCTAGATTTTTAACACTGGTTTCAGTAATAATGGCGGTAAGTTCAATTCCTCCATCTGTTTTCACTGAAACTTCTGCATTCACCGCCCCATCAGTAACTTGCTGAACTGTCGCATTAAATTGATTACGACAAGATAGGATTAAATCATTATCCGTTGATAAGATCACCGAAGGTGCTTTAAAAATAGCGACCACATCTGAACCTACTTTTAAACCTAAATTTTGGGTACTTTCTGATGTAATAGAAGCCACTAATTTTTCACCACTGGTTAAAACGAGTTCAATAATATCCGTAGTTACACCTGTTTTGATTACTTGCACGGTTGCTTTAAGTTGGTTTCTTGCACTAATTGCCATAATTTTCCTTTTTTTAATAGCTAAATAACAAATTTCATTATATCGGAAAAAATACACTTGAACATTATATAGAAAAATATATAATGGATGGGAAAAATAGATAATAATTAGGTAGTAAAGTTTGAGCGAGTTTTCATCCCACGTTTACTCGCTTTTTTTTATTCAATAGAAAATCCAGAAAATACCCTATCACCCGAATAAATCTGTTCAACTACTCTACTCACTTCTGCACTTGGTGAGCCTTGCTGTAACCAATTTCGCATGGCATTAATTTGCTCTGGATTACCTTCAATAACAGTTAATACCGAACCGTCTGAAAGATTTTTGACATAACCACCGATACCTAATTTTCGAGCTTGTAATAAAGTATAAAAACGAAATCCTACACCCTGTACACGCCCATAAACGGTAAATTGTCTTTTTTCCATATATCCTCCTTTTATTTTTAAGAAATAATATCACTTTTTTTACATTCTGCTATTTCCATTTTAGCAAAATTAGCATAGCATATACTCATCACTTTAGGATGATAAAGTGTAAGTCGTTCGATCAATCGATCCTGAAGAAAGGAGTAAATATGAAATTTCGTCTTGCTGCTATTGCAACTGCAGCATTATTAGCTAGTTCAGCGAGTTTAGCTGGTGTTGTTACAAGTTCATCAAATATTGATTTTTTAGCTATTGATGGTCAAAAAGCCAGTAAATCTTTATTAAAAGATGTTCGTTCATTTAACATTAACGACACGAATACACACCAAGTCGTTATTCGTATTTCTGAAATTGTACGTGAAGGCTCTGACCGTAGTCTATTTGAAAGTGATCCTATCGTAGTAACATTCCAAGGTTCTACAGAAGATATTCAAATTTCAGCACCTCGCTTAAGTACCGAGCGTGATGCAGAAAAGTTTAAACAAAATCCCAATATTACCGTGAAAACAAGTTCAGGAAAAACCATTAGCACCAAACAAGAATACTTGAAACAAGAAGGTTTCTTACCTGGGGTAAATTTGGTCGAGAACTTATCTGAATACAATGCTTCAGGTGCAGTTGCTGCTGTACCAGCATTAGCTACTGCAACTTTACCAGCCACGGTTGCAACCATAGGTTCGAACGGTAAAGTACAAAAAGGTAAAGTCACTGTACAAGGTGAAAATGCAGCAGAACAAATGTTGCAATATTGGTATCAACAAGCTGATAAAGAAACTCAACAACGTTTCTTGAACTGGGTGAAAAATCAAAAATAGTTCTGCTTAGTACTTGTGTACCAAACTAAACATATTATGATGTTCTACATCTAGGTAGGTAATAAAGCCACAGCGTGGCGTTACTTAGTATAACCCCGTACGCAAGTACGGGGTTTGGTATTTTCGTTTATAGGATATTTTTATGGCTTTTATTCTAAACATTCTTAATTTCGTTCTCGGTGGCTTTGCAGTAACATTAGGTTGGTTATTCGCCACGGTAATCAGTGCAGTGTTAATTATCACCTTGCCTTACACTCGTAGCTGTTGGGAAATTACCAAAATGTCGCTAGTACCTTTCGGCAATGATATTGTGCATATTAAATATTTAGATCCCAATAATGCAGGAACAGATGTATTAGGCAAAATGCTCAATGTAGTGTGGTTTATTTTCTGCGGTTGGTGGCTTTGTTTAATGCACATTTTTGTGGGCATTGGACAATGTGTAACATTAGTCGGTATTCCAACTGGATTAGCCCATTTTAAACTTGCTCCGATTTCACTCTTTCCCGTAGGACAACGTGTCGTATCCAAAGAAATGGCTGCTCTCGCTCGTCAACATGCTGCCGAAAAGGAATTTGAATTAAGACGTAATGCTTAATAGGATAATGCTAGACAATGTTGATTAAACTTAACAGCAAAATCATCAGCGTATTACCGATTGCTATTGCCGTCAATATTGCTTGTGTACTCATTTGGTTATTAAATATTACCGATCAAAGTATGCCATTAATATTAGGGGTTATCGCTGCCAGTTTAGTGGATTTAGATCACCGTTTATCTGGACGGTTAAAAAATATTTTTTATACTGTTATTGCCTTTTCCATTTCGTCTTTAGTGACACAATATTTTCTCAATCAAGGCATTTGGTTTGTATTGGCAATGACTGGCATGACGTTTCTTTTCACCATGGTTGGGGCTGTCGGACAGCGTTACAGCACTATTGCCTTTGGCACTTTGGTCGTTTCGCTTTATACCACGCTCGCCTATTTGCCTGATACCCCTTGGTATATTAATCCGCTGATGATTTTATCAGGCACGCTGTTATATAGCTTCATCACCGTCACCGTGCATTTATGTTTTCCGAACCGTCCGCTCCAAGAAAAAATCAGCCGTGCATTTGTCGCATTGGCGGATTATTTAGATGCCAAATCAGTATTTTTCGATCCTGATGATGTGGAACAACTTTCACAGAAACAGTTGACCCTAGCAATGAAAAATAGCCAAGTCATCAATGTGTTTAACGAATGTCGTACGGCATTATTTTATCGTATGCAAGATAATAACCGTTATTCTTACACCAGTAAAATGTGCCGTTATTATATGTCAGCACAGGATATTCACGAGAAAGCTAATTCAAGCCATTTTGACTATAAAACATTAGCAACCCAGCTGAAAAATTCCGATCTCATTTTTCGTATTCAACGTTTATTAGAATTACAAGCTCAAGCCTGTCGCGATATTGCTCAACAGTTACAAAAAAATCAGGATTTTCAACCGCACTTTCGTTTAGAACGTGCGATTTCAGGGATCAGTCAATCCTTTGAACTTTACAGCCAACAACACTCTGCAAGCCCCGAATTAGTACATATTAAAACCTTGCTAGATAATTTACGCAATATTCATTGCCAGTTGCAATCCTTATCCCAACCAATTCATGAACCCGAACAGCGAACTATTTACAGCGAAAATATCACGGGTTTAGGCAAAATTTTGCAACGTATCGGGCAACATTTTACCTTTCAATCGCCCCTTTTTCGTCATGCTATGCGACTCTCTTTAGTGGTGTTAATTTGCTGTTCTTTAGTAGAATATTTTCATCTGCAAACGGACCGTGGCTACTGGATTTTGCTGACTATTATTTTTGTCTGCCAACCCAATTATTCCGCCACCAAATTACGCTTAAAACAACGGATTATCGGCACTATTTTGGGGGTAATTGTCGGCTCCTTACTGCCTTATATGACATCCACACTTGAAGCCAAACTTGCCGTCGTGGTAATTGCGAGTACGCTGTTTTATTTTTTCCGCAGTAATAATTACAGCTATTCTACCTTTTTTATCACCATTCAAGTATTAGCCAGCTTTGATATTATGGGCTTTGATATTTACGCCGCCCTATTACCACGCTTAATAGATACCTTAATCGGCACTGCATTAGCTTGGTTTGCGGTAAGCTATTTATGGTCTGACTGGAAATATTTGCAATTAAACAACGTTATCAGCCAATTAATGAAAAGTAATGCTAACTATTTATTATATATTATCAGTCACTTACAATTTGGCAAAGGCGATGATCTGAAATACCGCATTGTTCGCCGTCATGCTCATGACAATGCTACCCAGTTAAGCAGCACCATCAGTAATATGAATAACGAGCCGAAAAAATATGCTCAACATTTACAACAAGGCTTCGAATTATTGAAATTAAACACCGCACTTTTAGGCTATATTTCCGCTTTAGGGGCATATCGTGAGCAAATGCAAAAACTCACACAAGATGTCTATTTTTTAAGTGAATTTTATCCTATTGCCAAGAAAATTATTGAATTATTAGACAAGATGACGACATTAAGTGCGGTGCAATTTGATGACCTTTTTCAGCAAATTAATATCAGCATTAAAAATAGCCTTGAACAAAATGATCTGCTTAGTTCAGTGTTTAATATGCCAATGCAACAGCTTAATTTAATTGCTCAACTTTTGCCGTCACTTTATGCTGCCATACCACAAACAGCAACCCAAACAATACAGGATAATAAACATGAAATCATCTCTGCTTAAATTCACTTTATTGGGTCTATTTTTCGCTTTACCTAGTGTTGCTAATACACCAGATTTACAGAAACAACGTGAGATTTACCGTAAAATCAGCGAAATGTTGGCGATCTCACAAAGTCAGCCTACGCAACAGTTAGCCAATCAATTATTGCAACAAATTCCAAATTATCCGCTGGTTTCCTATGCCGAATACCAGTTACTCAATGCCAACAAAAGCCAATTAACCTTGCAGCAAATTGAAGATTATCAAGCACATCAGCCTAACCCAAACTTTGCCAATCGACTTAAAATAGAATGGCTAAAACAACGTGTTACTCAGCAAGACTGGGCAACAATCACTGCTAATTCAACGAAATTACCGCAAGATACCGCAACGCAATGTATTGTATTACAAGCAGAACAGGCTCAAGCTAAACAGAAAGCCATTGACGAAAAAACACAGCAAAAAAACACCGCAGTTTTGCCACCAAATAAACTAGAGCAACTCTGGCTCACGGGTAAAAGTTTACCAAGCCAATGTGATCCCTTACTTGCTCAATGGCAAGCTCAAGGCGGTTTAACTCCAGATTTAGCCAAACAACGGGCTGTACTGGCATTTGAACAAGGTAATGGTAATTTGCTGAAACATTTACAACAGCAATTAACGGATAATACCAATAAACAATGGATAGCAAGTTTATTCGCACTACTTAATAATCCACTCAATTTAACCAATCACAATTCCGATTTTGCAGTGGTAAAATTAACTAAAACTGATTCCCTAGATCGCCGTATTTTATTGGCGATTATGCCTGCTTATATTAAAAAATTAAATGAAAATCAAATCGATCCCATTAAGCATTTTACAGAATTAGAACAGTGGGCGAAAGATTTTCAACTCACGCAAAGCCAATTAACTGAATGGAAATCGCTTTATTTAGCCCAATTTTTTGATAGTGAAAATCCTGCCGTTCAACAATGGCGAGATGAACAATTAACTCAATTAAAAGATGATAAACTCATTGAACGCCGTATTCGGCTAGCAATACGAGAAAAAGCCAAATTCAAAAACTGGCTCGATTTACTTTCTGAACAAACTCAACAAAAAGAAGAATGGCAATACTGGATTGCTCAATCTGCACCGAAAACCAAAAAACAACAGATTTTAACCGCACTTTCTACTCAACGTAGCTTTTATGCCATGTTAGCCGCCAAAGATCTAGGCGTGGTTTATCAGCCTAAAATGCTTGAAATTAAAACATCTGGCGTAGAAAACTCGGATAAAAAAACCGTAGAACAGCGTTTTGCTCAGATTTTAGCTCGTATTACCGAATTACGTTATTTTAATGATGATGCCAATATGAATAGCGAATGGACGAATCTGTTAAACGGCTTAACACAACCCGAGCAAATTTCTCTAGCGGATTATGCTAATAAACAAGGTTGGTATGATCTCAGTGTAGAAGCCACCATTCAAGCGAAGGCTTGGGGTTATTTGTCTTTACGTTTACCCAATGCTTACACAGAATGGTTTGATTTACATCTCACTGGCAAAAAAATTCAGCGGACTTTTGCCATGGCAATCGCTCGCCAAGAAAGTGCTTTCAAACCCAAAGTCAGTTCAAGTGCCAATGCTCGGGGCTTGATGCAGTTATTGCCAAGTACGGCGAAACTTACCGCTCAACAATCCCAACTTCCCTATAATAATGAACAACAACTATTTGAGCCGTTTTACAATATCATGCTAGGCACTGCTCATTTACAGCAACTTTATGATAAATATGGAAATAATCGTATTTTGATTGCAGCTGCTTATAATGCGGGGGCAAACCGTGTGGATAGCTGGCTAAAAAAAGCCAACGGCACGCTTACCATGGCGGAATTTGTGGCATCTATTCCTTTTTATGAAACTAGGGGGTATGTACAAAATGTATTGGCTTACGACAGCTATTACCAGATTTTACAGCAACAACCACAATATTTATTTTCCCTAAAATTATTTACCAAAGCAGAGAAAGATCGTTTATACTAATCTGCACTAGTTCAATAGTATGGGAGTAAAAAATGTATATTAGTCGTAATATGGATCAATGGACAACATTTATTGAAACTCTGAAATCTGCTGTGGCACAAGGCAAGGAACAGGATCTTCTCACCTTATTGCTTACCGCAGATGAACGCGATGCGGTGGGTTTACGGTTGCAAATCGTTGCTCAATTATTGGATAAAAATATCCCCCAACGAGAAATTCAACAAAATCTCAACACCAGTGCTGCAACCATCACTCGTGGTTCAAATATGTTAAAATTAATGGATCAAGATTTTTTAGACTGGGTGAAAACACAAATTGATGAAAAAAATCCTGCATAAATTATTTTCCTTAAAAAACAACCGCACCAACCATCGTACTATGGCAACATCATTGCCTTTATGTTTAAATAAGTGCGGTGCTTTTTTATGGCGTTTTTTACTCGGTTTTCTGTTACTCACATTAGTATTGCGATTCGTCCCAGTTCCACTGTCTGCCTATATGCTCCAACAAAAACTTGGGCATCTTTTACACCTTGATTTTGATTACGATATTCAGCACCACTGGGTCAGCCTTGATGAGATTTCGTCCAATATGCAATTAGCTGTGATCGCTGCCGAAGATCAACATTTTCCCAATCACTATGGCTTTGACCTAGATGCCATTGAGAAAGCCTTTAATCATAACCAAACATCACAAAAAATTCGCGGTGCATCTACTATTTCCCAACAAACGGCTAAAAATCTGTATTTATGGCATGGACAAAGTTGGCTTCGTAAAGGCTTAGAAGTGCCAATTACCTTAACATTAGAAACTCTTTGGTCAAAAAAACGTATTTTAGAAGTTTATTTAAATATCGCTGAATTTGGCTATGGTATTTTTGGGGTGGAAGCTGCTAGTCAATATTATTTTAAAAAGCCTGCGAAAAAATTGACTAAAGAAGAAGCCGCATTGTTAGCCGCCGTTTTGCCGAATCCAATCAGTTTCAAAGTACTAAAACCAGGGCGAATAACTAAACGCAAACAAGCATGGATTTTACGCCAGATGAATTTGCTAGGGAAGGATTATTTGAAAAAATTGGATTAAAAAAAAGTACGCTATTTTCCATCGTACTTTTTTCATTAATAAATTGATTTAATTAAGCATTGCAACTTTCGCAAGCGGCTTTTAACATCCAAATGGTTTTTTCTTGACCGCTGATGTAATCACCCATTAAAGCGGCTGTACCTTCATCATCAGATTCACTTGCAAGTGCCAACACTTCACGTTGTTGTTGTAACAAGGTTTGAAAACCCTTTAAGGTGCCTTGTAAAGTGTCTTGAGCAGAACTTGCATTTTTGTGTTCTTGAATACGTGATTTGCTTAAATATTCACTGAAAGCGTGAACTGGTGTATAGCCTAATGTTAAAATACGTTCTGCGATTTCATCTACTTTTTCTACTAAATCATCGTAGTATTCTTCAAATTTTTCGTGTAATGAGAAAAATTGAACACCTTTGATATTCCAGTGATAACCACGTACATTCATATAGAATACTTGGTAAGTAGCTAATAAGTTATTTAATTCTTCGGCAATTTTTTGTGATGATGCTTGGTTTAAACCGATACTATTTGTCATAACATTTTCCTTCTGTTTGGTTAATCATATTGTTTTGATGGGTTTATTATAGGCTTGATTGATAGGTATAACAAATCAATTTCTCGAATTGATTCAATTTATTTTAACTATCAAGTATAAAAAATTAATCGTTAATTTTTATCAATCTTGATAACCCACATCTTCCAAAGTTGGATTTTCCGCCCCAAATCTTGCTAATTCATCACAAATTTCATTTTCTCGATGCCCTGCATGCCCTTTTACCCATAGCCATTGAATTTGATGACGTTGAATTTCTTGATCCAACTGTATCCATAAATCCTTATTTTTCACTGGTTTACCTGTACTCGCTTTCCAATTATTTTTTTTCCAAGTAAAAATCCATTCGGTAATCCCCTTTCTCATATATTGGCTATCACTTGCAATAGTCACGTTACAAGGTTCTTTCAAACTTGCTAAAGCCTCAATCACTGCCCACAATTCCATACGGTTATTGGTGGTTTTAAAATAACCTTTAGAAAGGGTTTTCTCATGCTGTTTATAACGCAATAAAACGCCAATTCCTCCAGCTCCAGGATTACCTAAACAGGAACCATCAGTAAAAATTTCAATTTGTTTTTGCATAAATCTGTTAAAATAACTCAAAATAAAAAACTGCGGTGAATATTACCGCACTTTTCAGTAAAGATATAGAAATTATGACAATTAATATTGATACCAATCGCCAAATTGTACTGGATACGGAAACCACGGGAATGAATCAATTTGGAGCGCATTATGAAGGGCATTGTATTATTGAAATCGGTGCTGTGGAAATGATTAATCGCCGTTATACTGGACGGAAATTACATTTATATATTAAACCCGATCGTCCAGTGGATCCCGATGCCATTAAAGTTCACGGCATTACCGATGAAATGTTAATGGATAAACCAAATTTCACTGCGGTTGCTCAAGAATTTATTGATTTTATTAGCGGTGCCGAATTGCTGATTCATAACGCTCCCTTTGATGTCGGCTTTATGGATTATGAATTTCGTAAACATAATTTTAATGTGAAAACAGATGAAATTTGCCTTGTTACTGATACCTTACAACTCGCTCGTCAGCAATATCCAGGAAAACGTAATAGCTTAGATGCCTTATGCGATCGTTTAAATATTGATAACAGTAAACGTACGTTACATGGAGCGTTACTGGATGCGGAAATTCTTGGTGATGTTTACCTTGCAATGACAGGAGGACAAAAAAACCTGTTTGATGATATGGAAAATGACAACGGTATAAACACTCTCAGCACAATACAACAAACACAAAGTGCGGTGAATTTTACGCAAGATTTACCCGTTTTGACCCTAACAGAAGATGAAATTCAAGCTCATCAAAATTATATTAAGCTGATTAATAAAAAAAGCAAAGATAATTGCCTTTGGGTCAAACGATTAAACCCAACCCTTGAAAATATAGAAACCGTGCATTAATTAAGCAAGCAAATCAAAGATTACAAAAAAGAGTTGACGGAAAATTCATTTGCTATTATTATGCGTTTCACCAATGCGGAGTGGTAGTTCAGCTGGTTAGAATACCTGCCTGTCACGCAGGGGGTCGCGGGTTCGAGTCCCGTCCATTCCGCCAATTTATTTTAAGCACCTAAGTTTTTTTAGGTGCTTTTTTATTGCCATGCAACATAAATAAACTTATATTTTTCTTTATTTAACTTATAAAAGGAGAGATAATATAAGAAATAAAAGAAAATATGAATAAAATAATTTTTCAACCAAAAGCCATTAAACAATTAAGAAAAATTCCACAAGCCATAGATATTTATGATAAATGCGAAACATTGAAAGATTTTCCCAACTGCCCCAATATCAAGGCATTGAAAAATCATAAATATCAATATCGTTTTAGAGTGGAAAATTATAGAGTACTTTTCAATTTCAAAAACGGCATAATGAATATCATCTCAATTGAAGAGGTTAAAAAGCGTGATGACAACACTTACTAATGTACAAATTTTAAATGATAACAATGGATTACCCGCTTATGCAGTGTTGCCATTTACTGTATTTGAATGGCTAAAAGAAAAAGCGAATCTAACACAGGATATTAATGAAGATTCAGGTGTTCCCTATGAAGTTGTAGGATTAGCGTTAAAACAAGATCTTTCTGCAGTTAGAGCATGGCGTGAATATTTAGGATTGACACAAGCTGAAATGGCGAAACGGCTACAAATTTCACAATCCGCTTATTCTCAACACGAAAAAGCCAGCAAATTACGCAAAACAACCAGAGAAAAAATTGCTCAAGCGTTCGGTATTCGTGCAGAACAATTGGATTTTTAAATTATCAAATAAATTTAAGGTTTCTATGACAACAGATATTACCCAATCTACTCCAGTCGTTGCCCTAGTCGGTCGCCCGAACGTGGGCAAATCAACTCTATTTAACCGTTTAACTCGCACCCGTGATGCCTTGGTAGCGGATTTTCCAGGTTTAACTCGAGATCGCAAATACGGGCAAGCCAATGTAGCTGGTTACGATTTTATTGTTATCGACACTGGTGGTATCGATGGCACGGAAGAAGGTGTAGAAGAAAAAATGGCAGAACAATCTTTACTTGCCATTGAAGAAGCAGATGTTGTGCTGTTCCTTGTAGATGCTCGTGCTGGCTTAACCCCAGCAGATATTGGGATTGCCAACTATTTACGCCAACGCCAAAATAAAACTACCGTGGTTGTAGCAAACAAAACTGATGGACTTGATGCAGATTCCCATTGTGCGGAATTTTATCAACTCGGCTTAGGTGAAATTGCTCAAATCGCTGCATCACAAGGGCGTGGTGTGACCCAATTAATTGAAGACGTGCTTGCCCCTTTTGCGGCACAATTTAACACCGCAGAAAGTGCGGTGAAAAATGATGAAGATTCTGATACAGAGCAAGACGAATGGGATCAAGAGTTTGATTTTTCTGATGAAAATGACACCGCACTTTTAGATGAGGCCCTTGAAGAAGAAAGCGAGCAACCTGAAAATAAAAATATCAAAATCGCCATTGTCGGTCGTCCAAATGTAGGCAAATCTACACTAACTAACCGTATTTTAGGCGAAGATCGAGTCGTGGTTTACGATTTACCAGGTACTACAAGAGATAGTATTTATATTCCCATGGAGCGTGACGGGCAACATTACACCATTATCGACACCGCTGGCGTACGCAAACGTGGCAAAGTGCATTTAACCGTAGAAAAATTCTCGGTGATCAAAACCTTACAAGCTATTCAAGATGCCAATGTAGTGTTACTCACCATTGATGCCAGAGAGGGGATTTCTGTTCAAGACTTATCCTTACTTGGCTTTATTTTAAACGCTGGACGTTCACTGGTGATCGTGGTGAATAAGTGGGACGGCTTAGATCAAGAAGTCAAAGATCGGGTCAAATCCGAACTGGATCGCCGTTTAGATTTTATTGACTTCGCCCGAGTACATTTTATCTCCGCCTTACACGGCAGTGGCGTAGGCAATTTATTTGAATCAGTACAAGAAGCCTATGCTTGTGCTACCCAGAAAATGACCACTTCCCTACTCACTCGTATTTTACAAATGGCAACGGAAGAACACCAACCACCACTCGCCAATGGTCGCCGTATTAAACTCAAATACGCTCACCCTGGTGGCTACAATCCACCAATTATTGTGGTACACGGCAACCAAATGGATAAACTGGCTGACAGTTACAAACGCTATTTATCCAACTATTACCGCCGTAGCCTAAAAATTATCGGCAGCCCAATTCGAATTCAATTCCAAGAGGGCAATAACCCTTTTGCAGGCAAACGTAATATGCTAACGCCTACACAGTTACGCAAACGGAAACGATTGATGAAGTTTATTAAGAAATCGAAAAGGTAGGGAAAAAGTGCGGTGTAAAAAATTGACGTTTTTTACACCGCAATTTTATCCTTGATAGTATCGGAATAGATTAAAATTTACAAATACTTCTCCAAAATCCCCTTTTTCTTCTCTGCCGTGCTTGCAATCACTTGCTCAGCTTCACGGATTTTATCTTCGTATTCGCTGATTTGGGCGACGATGGATTGTTGGGTTTCGATTGGCATTACGGTAAACATAAAATTCTCAATGTCTGTTTTGTTAATGCTTGGGTATTGCCCTTTTGGCATTGCGTGTTCCATTTGTTGCATCATATTTTTAGAATACATAAAGGTATAAAACACCATTTTATCTAACAATACATCGGTATTTTTACTATTCAAAATCGCAAAACCTGTTGAGAAAATACCATTTTCAATTTCTTTTTCAACATAGGCAAAACCTTTCAAATTTGGTCTAACAGTTGAAATAATCGTTGAACCTGTTTTTGCTAAGCGTCTTGCTCTTGACGGTAAATTTTTACCAATGATTGATTGTTCAATACTAAATTTACCTGTGCCATTTTCAACCGCTTCAATATCAATATAACGATATTCAGTTTCCAAATTTGGTGTAATAGAATATTGATTGATTTCGCATAACTCATTGATTTTAAAGTTATTTACCCCCCGATACGGAATTTTTCACCACTTCTAAATCATCAAAAATCTGGGCGATTTTTTGGCGGTAGGTTTCTATTGCCATTCGGCTGGTTTCGTATTCATCATCTACCTTTTTACATTCATCAATAATCTTTTGTTGAATATCTAAGGGCGGTAGGGGGATTTTAGTTTCTACATAACGATTTAAATCCAAATTTTTCAATCCACTCGCACCATTTTGTAAATCAAAAGTGTAACCCTGCTGATAAAAATCATTTAAATAAATATGCAAAAATTTAGGTAATAAACTCGGATTATTTACTCGTAATCTAGTGGTGAAATTTGAATATGCGTAATCTTCATTAGTTTCTAAATCAAATAAAACAACACGACCAACTGCTTGTGTTTCACTGCCACCTGATTTTTCAATGATAATATCGCCATTTAATAATTTGCGTTTATTAAAAGCATTTACTTCAACTTCAATTTCAGCCACATTATCTAATTTCAATTCGCCCTTCATTGTGAAATTTGTATTTCTGATAACTTTAACCGTTTTAAAAGGGGGCTTTTCACCAGTCCATAAACCGCCTAGTGTTTCTATATAATCAGCTAATTTCACCAGCGGAAACTTACTCACAATCTCCACTTTCTTCACACTGGTGCGAATAGTTTTATTAAAACTGCTTAGACTAAAATCCAACATATCTGCTGTATTTACATAATAAGCATATTCGCTTAAATCTCTGATAATTTCCGGCAGCCTGAAACGCTCGCTTGGGTAAAACATTTCACGGATATAATGAGCAAGCGTATTTTCGGCAAAGCGGTTTTTGTCGTCATACAGCTTTCCGCCTGCCTGACTAATTTGAATACCTTCATTTCGGTTTCCATTACCCCAACTATAACCCAAAAACTCTTTTTGCTTATCGTTGTTGCTTGGGGCGTTAATAATCAGCGTATTATGCTGATAAGTTAGGGCAAAATAGCGGATTTTTTCTTGTTCTAACTCGGCAAAAAGATTTAGGGCTTTTTGAGCTTTGAGTTCGTTGATTTCATCAGGCGTTTTGTTTTTTTCTTCGCTTTTATTCAGTTTTATTTTCGCCAAAATATCGCTAAATTGAGTTTGCAAATATTCGCTTTGCAGTGCGTTTATTTGCGAAAAGTCCGCAGATTGTAACCGCACTTGGTCGTATTCGTCTTGGGGCACACCTATTTGCTGTAAATAAGCCTGATACACGGCATTATCATTCCACGCTGTTAAATCATCTTTACTCAAAATGGCGTTGGCAATATCAAGGGCTAAACGCTCTTTTTTCGGCGGATAAGGCATTTTTTCTAAAAATAAAACACTTGTAACCGTTGTTGTTTTAGCAAATGTTTTACTTTGGAAATTCACAATCGCACGAATATAAAACTGATTTAAAATCAATTCTCTTGCAGCAGTATAACTACGTTGTTTATGAGTTAAAACTGTTTGCTTCAAAATCACCGCACCGACACCGCCAGATTTTAACAACTGCCCAATGCGTTCACAAAACAACACTTCAATCTCGCCACCGTTATTGCTGATGCTGTCCAATAATTGCAAGTCGTTGTTTTTGAGTTTTAAATGCCCTTTAAAGGCTTGCACCGAATAAGGCGGATTAGCCACCAAAATATCAAATTGTTCGTTAGCAATGCCTTTGCCATTATCCAAACCATCACCAAAAATAATATTGCTTTCGCCAGCCCCATTCATAAACATAGACACCTTGGACACACGTGCCAAACGGTAATCTTTTTCTATGCCGAAAATGGCATCTCTTGCCCAGTCGTTGCTTTCTTTTTCTTTGGGCTTGGCAGCGTTAATGGCTTCTACCGCTTCGGTCAAAAAATGCCCTGAACCGCAAGCATAATCAATCACTTTGGGGTAGGCTTGATTATTTTTTGCGATGATTTTGTGTAATGGCAAACTGTCCCAAATAAAACGAGTAATCGGCTGTGGCGTGAAAAATTGCCCTTCGTTTTGTTTAAAGCCTTTGTTCAATAATTGCTCAAACAAATCGCCCAAAAACTGGTGTTTTGCCCCATAGACAATTTTATATTTTTCAAACAGTTGCACCATTTCCACTAAAATTTTACCGTTTTGCAAAAATAATTCTTCATTATGCACATCTTTAAATGCAAAATCGCTGTTGCTGTAAAATTTTAATTTGCGAATGGTTTCTTTTAGGTCGTTAATTGCTTCTTTGCGATTTTTGCCTTGATATTGTTCAAATAAGCGTTCGGCATAGTTTAAAGGCGTGTAATAAATTTCTTCGCCCATAAATTCTTGCATTCCTTGCACATAAAGCTGTTGCAGGCGGTCTTGCAAGGTTTCGTAGGTGTCTTGCCCTACTTTATATTGAAAATCTATCTCTGTATTGTCGTCCTTATTGCTTTCGTCCACTAGTTTGGTAATAAATAGGGCAATCAAGCGGTTAAAGGCGTTTTCTTTATCGGACACGGCATTGTGGCGTAAGATTTCTTCAAACTGATTGATGATTTTGTCGTCAGGATTAAACTCTTGCAGGTCTTTTTTGCGTAAGGGGGCAATGCCGATGTTGTACGCCGTGCTGTCTTCGCCAAAAATCAAACCTTGGTGTAATTGTTGTAAATAAGTTTTGCTCCAAACTTGGTGTAGTTTGGGGGCATTATGGGCGTTGGCATAAAGTAAAATGCTGTCATCATTTTTTGCCACGCTTAACAGGTTGGCATCATCTTGGCAGTTGATAATATCGTTTTTGTAAATAATTTCGCCGTTTTCGCTAATATCAGACGCGTACAAGCTCAGCCATTTTACGCTTTTATCCTGTTGCCAATAGCTGAATAATTGACCGCCGTCATTTTGCAGAATTTTTAAGGCATTATTGTATTCATGTCCAAAGGTTTTGCACTCTATAATCATCAGGATACGCTTGTCGTCATCGGCATACACAGTAATATCCGCACGCCCACTTTTTTGCGTATGACCCAATGACCACTGTTTTTCTAATTCAATATGGCGTAGTTGATAGCCTTTTTCCAATAAACGATGGACGCATTCAAACACGACAAAATTTTCAGGGTCGGAGAAGTTGCAGGTTTGGCGTTGGTTGATGATTAAGTCATCAGGATAAATCAGTTCTTTTTTGTCAAAATCCGCTTGCAGTTGCACACCGTTGGCAAAGGTTTTAGTATAAATGTTGCCATTTTTGGCGAAGTTTAGGGCAGTAAGCAATTGAGAAAAATTCGTAAATTTTAGCATTCCAGTCTCTTAAATCGGGCGATAATATTGGCATTTATTCTAACAAAATGCAGGGAAAAATTATAGCGAAGTTTGTTGATAAAAATTTTACCACTATGGCAGAAAATCAATCAATTCATTTAGAATAATTACCATAAAAAGTTTCAAGTATAATTGAAACTTTTTATATTTTAACGTAAGGTTTACATTATAAATTTAACGCTGACGATATTTCAACCAACTCAACACAAAAACTAAAACAGCCCCTCCACCAACAGCCGATCCTACAAACCCAATATTCGCTAAACCCCAGTGTTGCATGACTTGATTACCCACTAATGCCCCTGCACCAATCCCAATATTATAAATGCCAGAGAAAATGGAGGTAGCAACATCAGTGGCATCGGGGGCTAACTGCAATACTCGCATTTGTAAGCCCAAAGTCATGGCGGAGATACCGATGCCCCAGATGAAGATTTGCACGAACAGCAAGGTGACATGATCGCTCACAAGGTAAAAGGTGAACAATGAGCCGGTGATAATGGCGAGTGCCACAATCACAAAACCCGTTGGGAAAAAGCGATAAAGGCGGCTGAATAAGAAGCTGGCGGTAAATCCTGCTACGCCAAAAACCAGCAAAATCAGGGTGGCTGTATTTTCACTTAACTGGCTAATATTCATCACAAAAGGTTCAATATAACTATAAGCGGTAAAATGGGCGGTAACAATCAACATCACCACAATATAGGTAGCGATTAATAACGGACGTTTTGCCAATAATGGTAAACTCGACAATGAACCAGCATTGCGACTCGGTAAACGTGGTAACAAATTTGCTAGAATCAGCATGATCGCAAACGCCACCACACCAAGCACCGCAAAAGTCGCTCGCCAACCTAACCATTGACCAATAATTCGCCCTATTGGTAAGCCTAATACCATTGCCATGGCAGATCCCATGGCGATCATGCCTAAGGCTTGTGTTTGCTTGCCTTTTGGTGCGACTCGCATTGCCATTGCCACCGAAATTGACCAGAAAATCGCATGAGCAAAAGCAATGCCCATACGAGCCAATAATAGTACCCAATAATTCCATGCCAATACCGATAATAGATGGCTTGACACAAATAAAATAAAGACTTTAAGCAATAAACCACGACGTTCTAATTTCGCTGTTGCCAACATTAACGGCAAAGATGCCAAGGATACAATCCAAGCATAAACCGTAATCATCAACCCCGTTTCTGCTACGTCCATGGCAAAACTGTTGGCAATGTCCGATAGCAGTGCGACTGGTACAAATTCGGTGGTATTAAACACAAAAGCGGCAAATGCCATGGCTACCACACGCAAAGAAGCTACGCGGTCTATTTTTTTCGCATCTAACATTATTTTAATTTCTCTTTAATAAAATTCTTTAACTGATCGCGAAAACTGCGGTTGATTTCCACTTTATATTCAGGTGATTGACAACTGCCAAAGAATCGCACAGGCAAGGCTAACGCTTGATAACGCTGGTCATTCACCGCAATATTAGCACGGAAATCACAGCGATTTTGGGTTAAATCCACCATACCTTGGCTTTGTAAAATAAAATAGCGGTGTTGTAACTTCGCTTCATCAACCTGAATAAAAGTAGGTTGCCAGTGAAATTTAGCTTGAGCCACATCAAAATTGGTATCCATATTTTTAGCCGTTTCATCAAAATTAATCGGGGTATATTGACTGATTAATTGCAACACATTCAAGCCTTTCACTTTGCCGTCTGTAACATCTATCTCAACATCGCCCTGTTTTGGCATTATCTCATCGGAAAATAACCGCATTTCTACATTGGCATTGCCGCTGACTAATTCAGCAATATTAAAGGCTGTTAGCCAACTTTCTAGGGGTAATTGCGTGCCTGTTACCGTCCAAACATAGCTATCTTGCTGTTGGTTTAAATTTAATGACAATGCCGTATTTTGTGCCTGTTGAGAAACTTGCACTGATACCGATAAATCCGTTTGAGCATCGACTTCTGCTTGGATTTCGTCTAATTTAATCTGATTAAATACAGGGTGAACAAAGGTGGCAATATAATGATTCGGAGTAAAAATCAAGAAACCTTGCTCGGCTTGTAACGCCAATTTGTTTTGGTTAAACAAGCGTTTATTGCTTAATACGAGCTGGCTATCTAATGCTGCAAACTGAATTTTATTCAAAGCAACGGCAAATTGTGATTTAAGTTTAATTTGGTCATTTTGTGCCGTTTCCGCCGATAAATCTATATTTACCCTAGGTAATGTTACATGATTGGAATGAAAAGATTTCAACCAAACGGATAAATCCTGTAAAGAAAGGGGAAAATCAGGACGGAGATCCACTTGTAGCTCAGTTAAATCAGGAATCGTTGAATCTGTATAGAACACTTGCCCTTGAGTTAGATGGAAAGATTGTAAATTCATTTCCCCTTGTAACAAATACCACAAGTTTAATTCAGCACGCAAGGATTGAGCGACAAGTCGTTTATTTTCAGCAAAAACATAATGTACATCGTTTAATTCCACCATTACAGGCGGGAAAAGACGAAATTCAATTTTGCTGGTTTTCACCGCATTTTCTGCCAAAAGTGCGGTGAATTTTTGCTCTATTTTACCTTTCTGTACATAAAGAAAGGCGATAAATGCAAAAATAACAATAAAAAGCACCGCACTTATTTTTTTTAGCATTGATTATTTATCCTGATTAATTCGGCTCGCCACCGCACTTTGTTGGTGTTTATATTTAGCATCTTCACGGCTAGTGTAAGGACGAGCCGCATTACCGCTCAAAATTTCAAAACTCAACGCCCCGATAATCATATTCGGACGCAACGCCAACGGTAATTTGCCCGAATTATAAAATTCCAACACAATTTTGCCTTCCCAACCAGGATCAATACGATGTGCGGTAACATGTACCATTAAGCCTAAACGCGCCAAAGAAGAACGCCCATCAAGCCAGCCAATCACATTAGCAGGCAATTTCACACTCTCTAAAGTCGTGGCTAACGCAAGCACACCTGGGTGCAAATAAAAGGCTTCATTATTGCCGATAATAATTTCATCGCTCATCACTAAATCTAATTGTGCCGCCACGGCTTCCTTTGGACCGCTGACATCAATAAAAGGCGCACTGTGTTCACGAAATACACGGAAAGAATTGCCCAACCGCACATCAATGGTTGCCCCGTTAATTTTGCTATTATCAGGTCGAGGCGTTAGGGAAATAATGCCTTCATCTAAATATTTTTCAATATCGGTATCACATAATCTCATTTTTTGCACGCCCCTATTTACCTAATAAATTTAAAATTTGAGCCTTTAACATATTAATAGCTATACGATTCTTACCACCACGCGGAATCACGACATCAGCATATTGTTTAGACGGCTCAATAAATTGTAAAAACATCGGTCTAACTGTGGCACGATATTGCTCAATCACCGACTCCATCGACCGCCCACGTTCCACCATATCACGCTGTAAACGGCGAATAAAACAAATATCTAATGGCGTATCGATAAACACCGACATGGCTAATTCCTTACGTACATTTTCATCAGTAAGCAATAAAATCCCTTCTAAAATCACGATTTTTTTCGGGGTGAAATGGGTGACTTTATCGGTGCGAGTATGCTCCACATAACTATAAACAGGAATATCGACAGATTGACCTGATTTTAAGGCTTTTAAGTGGCTAACTAATAATTCTCTATCCATAGAATTTGGATGATCATAATTGGTTTTTATACGGGTTTCAAAATCCAAATGACTTTGATCTTTGTAATAACTATCTTCGGCAATAATGCCAATATCCTCACAGCCTAATTCTTCACATAACTCACGATGAACCGTGGAAGCAATTAGACTTTTACCTGATGCGGAGGCTCCCGCAATGGCGATAATGATACAGCTTAAATTTTTAGACATATCCTGTTCTCGCTAATAAATGGTTTATTCTATGCCAATGCCGATGTCAAAGGCATATCAAGTGTTGATTTAAGTGCTGGCGATTTCTCTATGGAATAATCATCTACCAGCAGATCAAGGGGAATATGTAATCCTTGATTGAGTTTTCTGATCATATCCAGTGTAAGCTTTCTTTTGTAATTTAAAATTTCAGATACACGAGAAAGTGAACCTAAATACAACGTCATATCTTTCGGGGTTAACTGATTTTGTTCCATCACAAACTTAATGGCTCTCACGGGATCAGTTTTTACTGTTGGATATTTTTCCGATTCGTAATGTTTGATTAACAAGGAAAGTAATTCGAATTCCGCAAATTCAGGCGTACCTTGAGTTAAATCCATCTCCGCCAGTGCGGAGATACGCTCCATTGCCTCATTATATTGCGTTCTATTTTTAATCACAGTCCACATGATTATTCTCCTTTTGAGAGTTTGTTAAAATCTTTTTTATCATATTCTGCATGAGTACCAATCCATTTTACGATTAGACTGTTCGCCACATAAACCACTTTCACAAATAATCGATGATGATTGCCATTTATGTTAAAAATACAATGATTTTTAGGTAAAATATCCACGCTTGAAAAGCGGTTTTTCATCTCCTGTGGTGTATTAAAAGTACTGGTTTCCATGGCTAAAATCCAATCTTCAATAGAAGATCGAGCATTAGGATGAAGTTGTGCGTAATCTTCTAATCGTTCTTTACCGAGAATATCCATAAACTCACCCTTTATTTAATTTTGAGTCATTATAACCCACTTCCCAAAATGGGAAAAGTATTATTTTTACAAGGAACATTATTTCTTTCAATTTTCATTTTTGTGATTTATCTCACAGAATCAAATCGTTAAAATCGTTATTATATGAGAGTATTTTAACATTTAATTCAACAAAATGGGGTATCCTATGAAATTCAATAAAATTTCTTTTGCTATTTCCACCGCACTTTTAGGTGCAGGTTTAATGCTATCTACTCAAGCTCTCGCCAAAGGTCGTTTGGTGGTTTATTGTAGTGCGACTAACGAAATGTGCGAAGCAGAAACACAGGCGTTTGGTAAAAAATATGATGTCAAAACGGCTTTTATTCGTAACGGTTCAGGTTCAACTTTTGCGAAAGTAGAAGCGGAAAAAAATAATCCACAAGCCGATGTATGGTACGGCGGTACATTCGATCCACAAGCTCAAGCGGCTGAAATGGGGTTATTAGAACCTTATCAATCTGAACATATCAAAGAGGTAGTTGAGAGATTCCAAGATCCTGCCAAAATTAAAGGGCATTATGTATCTGCTATTTATATGGGAATTTTGGGCTATGGCGTAAATACTGAGCGTTTAAAAAAATTGGGTATTACCGAGGTGCCAAAATGCTGGAAAGATTTAACCGATCCACGTTTAAAAGGTGAAATTCAAATCGCCGATCCACAAAGTTCTGGCACCGCTTACACCGCCATTGCGACCTTTGTGCAACTTTGGGGTGAACAAGGTGCATTTGATTATTTCAAACAATTACACCCAAATATTTCCCAATACACCAAATCAGGTATCACCCCGTCTAACAGTGCTGCTCGTGGTGAAGCAACCATTGGTATCGGTTTCTTACATGATTACGCCGTGCAAAAACAAGCAGGGGCTCCAGTGGAATTGATTGTGCCTTGTGAAGGTACTGGCTATGAATTGGGCGGTTTAAGTATTATCAAAGGTTCAAGAAATATTGACAATGCAAAATTATTTGTCGATTTTGTGCTTTCCAAAGAAGGACAAGAAACCGCTTGGCGTAAAGGTAATTCTCACCAAACTCTCACTAATACTACTGCTGAACAATCTCCAACAGCATTTGATCCAACCAAGTTAAACCTAATCAATTATGATTTTGAGAAATATGGTGATAGTGCTGAACGCAAACGCCTAATTGAAAAATGGGTGCAAGAGGTTAAATTAGCGAAATAAAAAATCTTCTTAAAAAAGAACCGCACTTTTTATTAAAATCGGGGATTAAAGTGCGGTTAAAAAACAAAAATTTTTCCATTCTAATTGCGAGGTTGTATGAATTCCGCAAAAATTCCTTTTACCCAAACAGCTAATTTTTGGCTGTTGTTAGCTTTTATTGCTTTTTTGCTACTGCCATCTCAAGCCTTAGATTATGGCTTACTTGAAAGTACCGATGATGAATTTTATGATGCCATGGGTTGGTCATCATTTAATTTAACTATTTTATGGTTTTTGCCATTAGTTGGCTTTTTAATTATTCCAAAACTAAATTTACCAACAGAAAAGCAAGCCAAAACAGAATTAGCTTTAGTTGCTTTTAACTTTTTATTTTTGTTCATCAGTGCAATGATTTACAAAATATCCATGGGCTACTCTGTGCTTATTCTCATTTGTACGCTTTCCGCTATTGCTACTTTTGCTTTAGCAAAATTGAAAATCATGCAAGGGGATAAATTTATTATTGGTTCAATTTTGGCTATCATCTTATTAATTTTCTTCTTCATTGTGTATCCCACAGTGGCGATTTTCGTATCAATGTTTTATGACGGCGATACTTTTGCACCACAACAAGTATTACGCATTTTAAGCCAAAATTATATTGTGCGAGTAATTGGCAATTCCCTATTATTATCAGGCTTTGTTGGGATAGTTTCTACTATCTTTGGATTAGCATTTGCACTTTACACCACCCGAATTGCCAAACGCACAGCATTTATTGGTAAAATTTTCTCAATTTTACCGATTGTTACACCGCCATTTGTAGTTGGTCTTGGGGTAACCTTAATGCTTGGACGTTCAGGCTATGTGACTGAATTTTTAAACGACTATCTAGGCTTTACTAATCATAACTGGTTATATGGTTTTAACGGTATTGCCATTGCACAGATTTTGGCGTTCGCCCCAATTTCCTTTATGATTTTAGATGGTGCATTGAAATCTATTCACCCGTCTATTGAAGAAGCGTCCTACACTCTACGAGCCAACCGCTATCAAACGTTCTACAATATCATTTTCCCACTGCTCCGCCCTGCCTTGGCGAACTCATTTTTGATTGTATTTATTCAATCCTTGGCGGATTTTAGTAATCCGTTAGTGCTAGGTGGTAGCTTTGATGTGATTGCGACCCAAATTTATTTCTATATTGCAGGTTCACAGTTGGATTATGCTTCGGCAAGTACGCTGGGTTCAATGTTGCTGATTTTTTCCTTGCTGATTTTCGTGGTGCAATATATTTGGATCGGCAACCGTTCCTATGTGACGGTGTCGGGCAAATCCTATCGTGGCGATGTGCAAGATTTGCCACAAGGCTTGAAATGGACAATTATTACCATGTTAGCCTTTTGGATTGTGTTTAATTTGGCATTATACGGCAGTATTTTCTACGGCAGTTTCACCGTCAACTGGGGCGTGGATTACACCTTAACCACCAGAAACTATGCGTTATTATTCGGTCAAGGATTAAGCGATGGGGCGTGGCCATCTCTACTCAATACGATGTTCTACGCAGGTATTGCTGCTCCGCTCACCGCCCTTTTCGGCTTGTTGATTGCCTATATCGTGGTGCGAAAAGATTTCCAAGGCAAAAAAACATTGGAATTTCTCACCATGCTTTGCTTTGCCGTGCCAGGGACGGTGGCAGGGGTGTCTTATATTTTAGCCTTTAACGATGCTCCAATGTATATCACTGGCACCAGCATTATCGTGATTATTTCAATGGTAATGCGTGACTTGCCGATTGGGATGCGTGCCGCTATTGCAGGTTTAGGACAGTTGGATAAATCCCTTGATGAAGCGTCTCTGTCTTTAAAAGGTAGTTCGTTTAAAACCATTTGGTATATTGTATTCCCATTACTTAAACCAGCATTATTGTCCGCTCTGGTCACTAGTTTCGTGCGAGCAATGACTACCGTGAGTGCGATTATTTTCTTAGTCACCGCCGACACCCGAGTAGCAACCGCCTATATTTTAAACCGTGTCGAAGACGGCGAATACGGCATTGCCATTGCTTATGGTTCTATTTTAATCGTGGTGATGATGGCGATTATCTTATTCTTTGACTGGATCGTGGGCGACACTCGCATTTCTCGTTCCAAAGCGAAAAAAATGAATTAATAAAGGTTGTAAAATTATGAGTCAAGATTTCTTAGTATTAAAAAATATCACTAAAGCCTTTGGCAAAGCGGTTGTCATTGATAATTTAGATTTAACCATTAAACGTGGCACAATGGTGACATTACTTGGTCCATCTGGTTGCGGTAAAACTACCGTGTTGCGGTTAGTGGCAGGATTAGAAAACCCGACTTCTGGGCAAATTTTTATTGATGGCGAAGATGTGACAAAATCGTCCATCCAAAATCGGGATATTTGTATTGTGTTTCAATCCTATGCGTTATTTCCGCATATGTCTATCGGTGATAACGTGGGTTATGGCTTGCGGATGCAGGGCGTAAGCGGTGAAGAACGTAAACAACGAGTCAAAGAAGCCTTGGAATTGGTGGACTTGGCAGGTTTTGAAGATCGCTTTGTAGATCAAATTTCAGGCGGTCAACAACAACGTGTTGCCTTGGCACGTGCCTTAGTATTAAAGCCCAAAGTGTTGTTATTTGATGAGCCGTTAAGTAACTTAGATGCCAATTTACGCCGTTCTATGCGGGAAAAAATCCGTGAATTACAACAAAGTTTAGGCATTACGTCCCTTTATGTCACCCACGATCAAACCGAAGCCTTTGCAGTGTCAGACGAAGTGATCGTAATGCACAAAGGCAAAATTATGCAAAAAGCCCCAGCCAAAGAGCTGTATTTACGTCCTAATTCGCTATTTTTAGCCAACTTTATGGGCGAAAGCAGTATTTTTGACGGTTCAGTATCACAAAATCAAGTAACGATTAACGGCTATCAATTCCATTTGCCAAACGCTGCTCAATTTGGTTTGCCCGATGGTAGTTGTTTGGTGGGTGTACGTCCTGAAGCTATCCGCTTAAAACACCAAGGCGAAGCCAGTCAACAATGCCAGATTAAAACTGCGGTGTATATGGGTAATCATTGGGAAATTGTAGCAGATTGGGGAGGTAAGGATTTGTTGGTGAATTGTAATCCTGAAGATTTTGACCCGAATGCGGAAAGTGCATTTGTGCATTTGAGTGAGCATGGGGTGTTTTTGTTGAGGAAAGAATAAATGTGTTCCGCCCTGCACTAGCGTACAGGGCTAAGCAAATGACGATGCTCCGCATCTTAGTATAAAAAAGCTACGGCGTAGCGTAACCATGCTTAACCCCGTACGAGAGTACGGGGCTAAACCATCACAAACTCACCGAATACACCTTAAACTTCCCCGTCTTCGCCAACACCTGATGCCGACCAAAATACCGATCCAATAAATCCGCATACGGCAAAAACGCATTTGCTACAATTCTCAATTCTCCACCTGCTTTTAAATGTTGTTTTGCTTGTTCAATTAAGGTTGTTACCGCCTGATATGCCGTATCAATGCCATCATGAAATGGAGGGTTAGAAATAATCAAATCAAATTTACCTTGAATATGAGAAAATACATCACTCGCCATCACTTCACCAGCCAAGCCATTTTCATCTAACGTCCGTTTAGCCGAAGCAATCGCCATCGCGTGAATATCACTCATGACTAAATTAATTTGCGGATTATGTTGTTTGATAAAAGCACCAATAACACCAGCCCCACAACCTAAATCCATCACTTCGCCCGAAATTTTCTGATTCAAAGTTGAAAGTAACAAATCTGTTCCCATATCCAGCTCATTCGCACTAAACACCCCTGGTAAACTTTGAATTTTTAGCTCACCTAATTTTGCATTTTGATAAGTTTTCCAATAACTCCCGACATCAAACTGCGGTGCTTTTTGCAAACAAAAATGATAAAGTCCACAACGTCTTGCACTATCAATCTTGCCAATATCGCCAAAAGGTGCGAGGATTTTTTCTACCGAACGCACACCACAACGATTTTCACCAATAATCAAGATTTCTTGATTGAGTGGCGAATGGGCTAATAATTGCATTAACTGAAATTGCACTTCTTGCTTATTCTTGGTCCAATAAAAAACTATCAAATCCGCTTGATCCTGAAAAATTTCGCCAAAATGTACCGCACTTTTGTCTTTTAAGCGGTTCACATAATCAAAATAACAAGACCAAATCTTGACAGATTTTCCTTGCGAACGAATTTGCATTGGAAAATCATCATTGACTCCCCCAGCAAATAAAACAGATTTATGTTCAAAAAAAGCGAGATGACGTTGTAAAACTTGGCTTTCAAGACTAAGCATAGTAATGATCCTATATAAAATTTTCGCTATTATACGCAATCTATTTACGAAACTCTAAAACCTATTTACAATAAAGCTAATTTTTTATTTTTGTGGATACAATTTTGAACCGCCGAGATCTTCTGTTACAACAAATGGGTATTACCCAATGGAAATTACGCCGTCCCGACACGTTAAAAGGGGCGGTATATATTCAAGTAGCTGAACATATCCGTTTGATTATTATTTCAGAAACACCGCTATCAGCTGATGTCGATTTTATACAAGATGTGTTACGAAGTTATCAAATCAAACCAAATGACTGCCTATTTATTGATTTTGATCAGATCTATCATCTCAATCTAACGCAACAGGTAACTTATTGGTTACTCAGTCAAAATCGTGAAAAAATAGACCGCACTTTGCCATTATGTGAACAATCATCTCACTTATGGCAAAGCCCAGATTTAACCACATTAAAACAAGATTCCAAAGCGAAACGCCAACTTTGGCAACAAATTCAAAGCACAAATTAACAGGACAACATAATGACCGATTTAATTGCCATGGGTAAAGCCGCCAAACAAGCCTCTTTTATCCTTTCTCAACTTTCTCAACCACAAAAAAACCATGCCTTATCCTTGATTGCCGATCAGTTAGAACAGCAACAAAATCGCATTCTACAAGCCAATGTACAGGATATTGACAATGCGAAAAAAGCGGGCTTAAGTGAGGCTATTATTGACCGTTTATTGCTCACACCAGAACGCTTAACAGGCATTGCTAATGATGTGCGTCATGTGATTTCGCTCACCGATCCAGTGGGACAATTAATTGATGGTGGCATATTGGATAGTGGTTTAAAACTAGAACGAGTGCGTGTTCCACTCGGCGTGATTGGTACCATTTATGAGGCTCGTCCTAACGTGACGATTGATGTGGCAAGCCTGTGTTTAAAAACGGGGAATGCAGTCATTTTACGTGGCGGGAAAGAAACCCAACATTCTAATAAAGTGCTGGTAGAAGTGGTACAATCTGCCCTTGAACAAGCAGGTTTACCCAAAACTGCGGTACAAGCTATTACGGATCCCAATCGTGATTTAGTGATGCAATTACTCAAACTCGATCGTTATGTGGATATGATTATCCCTCGTGGTGGTGCGGGTTTGCACGAGCTTTGTAAACAACACTCCACCATTCCTGTGATAGTAGGTGGGATTGGTGTTTGTCATACCTTTGTAGAACAAAGTGCGGATCAAAATAAAGCACTTTCTGTGATTGATAATGCCAAAACTCAACGTCCTAGCACCTGTAATACATTAGAAACCTTGTTAGTACAAGAAAGCATTGCTAGCCAATTTTTACCTAAATTGGCAGCACATTTAAAAGCTAAACAGGTAAAATTTCACGCTGATTCCACCGCACTTTCTATTTTACAACAAGCAGGAGCAGACGTGGTGGCTGTGCAAGATCAAGAATTACGCCAAGAATGGTTATCCAAAGATTTAAACGTGGTGATCGTGAAAGATATTGAACAAGCCATTAATCATATTCGTGAATATGGTAGCCAACATTCCGAAGCTATTTTGACTGAATCACAAAAACTGGCTCAACACTTTGTAGCACAGGTCGATGCGGCAGCAGTGTACATTAATGCCAGTACCAGATTTACTGACGGTGGTCAATTTGGTTTAGGGGCAGAAGTCGCCGTAAGCACACAAAAATTACATGCTCGAGGTCCAATGGGGTTAGAAGCATTGACGACTTATAAATGGGTGGCGACTGGGGATTATGTATCAAGAGCATAATTTGCCATTTTCTACTCATTTTCCATTAAAAATTATTTAGATTTGCATAATTAACTTGGTTTGTATATTATTGGACGAAGAAAATGATATGGATTTCATTGTCGTTTTCTATTACTTTACACTAAATAATTATTCATTTGAGGTAAGTTATGAAGAAAACATTATTAGCTTTAAGTTTAGCGACTTTTATTTTACCAATAGCAGCACATTCTCACGATCATGAGTCTGGGCATCAGGTTAAAGATAAAAACGCATTAACCATAGAAATGGAATTACTCGATCCAGTAAATGGAAATAAACCTCTTGGACATGTCTATGTGACAGAATCCAAATACGGTTTAGTGTTTACTCCAGAATTAAAAGGTCTGACCGCTGGTTTACACGGTTTCCATATTCACGAAAACCCTAGTTGTGCACCGAAAGAGAAAGACGGTAAATTAACCGCTGGTTTAGGGGCAGGTGGTCACTGGGATCCACATCACACAAAAAATCATGGTTTTCCATGGTCTGATGAAGCACATCTAGGTGATTTGCCCGCACTATATACCGATATGGAAGGGAACGCCAATAATCCTGTATTGGCTCCACGCATCAAAACTCTAGCCGAAATCAAAGGTCATTCATTAATGATTCACGTAGGCAGTGATAATCATTCAGACCACCCAGCACCATTGGGCGGTGGCGGAGCAAGAATGGCTTGCGGAGTAATTAAATAACAAAATCATTAGTTATTGAAAATAGAAAAGTGCAGTCGATTTCGGCTGCACTTCAAGAAAAACAAAATCAATCAGAAATTTAGTGAGCTACTCTATATGCGGTTTTGGTAAGCGACCTTGTATATAATAATTTAGTAATTAATCTCTCTTACGACTCAATAACCACCAAGTAATAATCAAAAACATGATACTTGGCATTAACGCCCCTACCAATGGCGGAACGCTATAAACTAAACTTAATGGACCAAAAATCTCATTCACCACATAAAATAAGAAACCAAAGCAAATCCCTGCCACAATTCTTGCCCCTGCTGTCACACTACGCAATGGTCCAAAAATAAAGGATAACGCCAACATCATCATCACACCAACGGAAATTGGCTGAAATAATTTCCGCCAGAAAGTTAATTCAAATTTCTTGCTGTCTTGTCCTGTTTGTTTTAAGAAACTAATATAATCCGATAAACCAGAAATTGATAGTGATGTAGGTTTTAAAGAAACAATACCCAGCTTATCAGGTGTTAAATTAGTTTTCCATTTATCATTAAGTTTATTTTGGGTAATGATCTGTTCTTCCGCCATGGTAGATGTATTGATATTTTGTAATACCCACTCACCATCTTGATAAACGCCCTGATTGGCATGAGTCATCTGTTCAAGTTTATGATTTTCATTAAAATGATAAATATAAATATCATTTAATTTGGCTTCTTCGCTAATACGTCCAACAAAAATAAAATCATTACCGTCTTTCGCCCACACACCATTTTTTACTGATAGCATAGAACCACCAGAAATTGCTTTGGCACGCATATCTCGTGCATATTGTTCAGTTTGTGGAATCCCCCACTCGCCAATAATCATAGTTAACACAACCAATGGTAGTGCGGTTTTCATCACAGCAAAACCGATTTTTAAACGAGAAAAACCAGCTGATTGCATTACCACCAATTCACTGCGACTAGCTAAATTACCCAAGGCAATTAATGCACCAAGCAAAGCCGCCATAGGGAAAAAGGTTTCAATATCTTTCGGTATCGTCAACACTGTGTATAAAATAGCTTGCAGACTGTCGTACGAACCTTTTCCTACGCTACGAAATTGTTCAACAAATTTAATAATGGCAGATAAACCCACTAAGGTGAGCAAAGTCGCAAAAATTGTGCCTAAAATACTTTTACCAATATAACGTTCTAAGGTATTCATCATCACTTTTCTATGCCACCTTTGGTTTGTTTAGCATATTACGAATTTTGTACATAAAAGCACTTTCCCAACTATTTAACACAATGCCTAACAGCAGAAAAATGACATTCACTAATGGCATCCATAAACCTGCATCTAATTTCCCAGCACCTCCCGCTGATTTCAATGAACTTTGTGCTAAGAAATAGATTAAATACAATAAAAGTGCGGGTAAAATTTTGGCAAATCTGCCTTGACGCGGATTTACACGGCTTAATGGCACTGCCAATAATGCCATTAATGGTACGGCTAAGACCAAGGTGATTCGCCAATGTAATTCTGCTTTCGCAGCACTAGATTTAACGTTGAGTAAGTCATTAAAATTTAATACTGCTGCTTCATCAGATTCTTTTGAGTCAGCGATTTTGTGACCTAAATAAGCGTGGTATTGATCAAAATTAGTTACTCTAAAATCAGGTAACACAGCAGTCCCCTCTACACGTTGGCTTTTTTCCAAACTTAACAGCTGATCACCATTTGGCAAAGAGGTTAATTCACCCACTTCCGCAGTCACCACCGAAGGTTTAAAATTTTTCTTTGGTTTCATTTGGAAAATATACACATCATGAATTTTATTATTACTAATCTCATTGATAAATAATACAAAATCACCATTATCAGAAGACATAAATTGTCCTGAATTTAAAGCAGCCATACGAGGATTTACTTTAGCATCTTCCACAATTTCTGTTTGTTTCTTAATCGCCCAAGGGGACAACCATAAGGCGTTATAAGCAGCTAATCCAGCGGTAAATATAGATAACAATAAAACCACTTTAATTAATAAACGAGAACCTACACCACAGGCACGCATCACGGTAATTTCACTTTCCGCATAGAGTCGTCCTAGGGTTAATAAAATAGCAATAAACAACGACAAGGGTAACATTAACTGTGCCATAGTCGGCATACCCAACCCGAGTAAAGAAACCACTAAATCTGCTGGCACTTTACCATTCGCAGCAGAGCCTAATACTCTCACTAATTGCTGACAAAAGAAAATCAGAAGTAAAATAAACAAAATCGCCACTTGGCTTTTGAAAACTTCTTTTATTAAATATCTATTTAAAATCACGTTATGCCTGTTCTAATATTGCAAGTGTTCCGTTACAAGATTTTACTTGCAATTTACAAAAATTTGGTTAATTTAAACCGCACTCTGTCGGCTTAAAAGCTAGTCAGTTATAATAGCGTATTTTTAATCATAAAAACAGTAGGAAACAACATGAAATATTCAGCAAATACCACTGCACTTTCCAGTACAGATGCCATTTTATTAGCTATTTTTGAACAAGGCGAACTGTCAAATACTGCCAAACAATTTGATAAGACAGGGGAAATTAGCTCGCTTATCAAGTGCGGTGAAATTTCAGGAAAAATCGGGCAAATCAGTTTATTACGCCAAAATGGGCAGCGTTTAATTTTGGTAGGAGCTGGCAAACAAGGTGAAATCAGCGAACGTGAATTTAAACAGATTGCACAAAAAGCGATGCAATTCGTCAAACAAACCGCCACCAAAACCTTGGTTAATGGCTTAACCGATGTAAAAATTAAAGATCGTGATTTATACTGGAATATTCGTTTTGCCCTCGAAACCTTTGCCACTGAAGATTATATTTTCGATCAATTTAAAAGCAAGAAAAGCGACGTTCAACACAAATTAAGCGAAATTATTTTCCATACTGATGTGCCACAAGCAGAACAAGCTATTCAGCATGCGAAAGCCATTGCCTTAGGAGTAAAAATAGCCAAAGATGTGGCAAATTGCCCACCGAATGTGTGTACACCAAGCTATTTAAGTGAACAAGCAAAAAATCTTGAAAAACACACCGCACTTTTAACCACCACCGTGTTAGATGAAAAAGAGATGGCGAAATTAGGTATGAACGCTTATTTAGCCGTTTCGCGTGGTTCACACAATGAAGCTAAACTGAGTATTTTAGACTATAAAAATCACCCTAATCCCAATGCAAAACCTATCGTGTTAGTGGGAAAAGGATTAACCTTTGATGCGGGCGGTATTTCGCTTAAGCCAGCCGCTGAGATGGACGAAATGAAATACGATATGTGCGGTGCAGCGAGTGTCTTGGGTGTGATGAACGCTTTAGTTGAATTGCAATTACCTCTCAATGTGATTGGCGTGTTAGCAGGTTGTGAAAACCTACCTGACGGCAATGCTTATCGTCCCGGTGATATTCTAACCACCATGAATGGATTAACTGTAGAAGTGCTAAATACTGATGCAGAGGGACGTTTAGTATTGTGTGATACATTGACTTACGTTGAACATTTTGATCCTGAATGTGTGATTGATATTGCCACCTTAACTGGGGCTTGTATGATTGCATTAGGTCAGCATAACAGTGGTTTAGTTTCGAGCGATGATGATCTTTCTGCCCAATTATTGCAAGCCTCACAACAAAGCCAAGATAAAGCATGGCGTTTACCGTTAAGCGAAGAATATCAAGAGCAGCTTAAATCGAATTTTGCCGATTTAGCCAATATTGGCGGACGTTTTGGGGGTGCCATTACAGCGGGGGCGTTTTTATCCAATTTTGCGACCAAATACCCTTGGGCACATTTAGATATTGCTGGCACAGCTTGGTTACAAGGGGCGAATAAAGGGGCGACTGGACGACCTGTTGGGCTTTTAACTCAGTTTTTGATTAATCAAGTGAAATAATAAAGGGGCTGTACTAGATGGCTGAAAAATTTCCCATTTGGGGTTAATGCACACCATAAACTAGGACACGTTAATGTTTCATTTTTAACGGATGTTACGAGAGAAAGATAATATCCACTCCCTTAACCTGATGTCCGTTTTTTATGACGTATGCCATAATTATTTTGAAAGGATAAAAATCTTGGTATATGAAAAGGTATTGAGAGATTAAAAAAACAGCCTTGTATCACCAGACACAAGGCTGTGGCAAATTGTTTATTTCTTGCGATCGGCTTCAATTGAAGCATTGATCTTCTTCAGCCACGCATCGCCGTTTTTCTCTATATAAGGTTTTTCCACCAGAGGACGCATTTTCTCGCGGAACAGTCCAGTGTCCACCTCATTGATTTTCATGCCTTTCTGTTTCATATCCTGAATGAATTTTGCTGCATTTTCATTGGAAAACTGACGCATTTTCACTGCTCCCGCATAAGATGCTTTCAACAGAATATCCTGCGTTTCTTTCGGCATTGCATTAAATTTTTCCAAATTCATTACCTGAATCAGTGGTCCATACATATGTTGGGTTAAAGAAAGATATTTTTGCACTTCATAGAACTTGCCCGTATAAATCGGTGCAATCGGATGTTCCTGTGCTTCTAACTCACCGCTTTTCAATTTGCCGTAAATTTCTCCGTAAGGCAGCGGTTCGGGTTCTGCTCCTACGCCTTTCCATAAATCGACATGGACGGGGTTTGCCGGCATGACGCGGATTTTTAGACCTGCCAAATCTTCTGGTTTGGTAATCGGCTTAACATTACTGGTCACAGAACGGATACCGTTTTCCCAGAAAGACAACCCTTTCAAATTGTAAGGCTCGAGTGTCGCCAGCATTTCTTTCCCGAAATCACTGTCCAAGACTTTATAAGCCTGTTCGACTGAATCAAACAGATACGGAATATCAAACACATTCAGGCGGGGTTCCATTGATGAATACAACCCAGCTCCGCCCTGGAAAATATCCAGTTCGCCTTTTTTGACCATTTCTATCATTTGCGGTCCTGTTCCCAACTGTTGGTCGGGATACAGCTCAATGGCAATCTGTCCCTTTGATAACTCATCGGCGACTTTTGCCATTTCTTTTGCACCGACTCCCTGCGGGCTGTCTATTGAGGGCTCCAGCCCTAAGCGTAGCGTTATTTCTGGTTTGGGAAATGCTGTTGTAGCGAACAGACTCAACACAGCCGCTAAAGATAATAAAGTAAATTTGATTTTCATAACAACTCCTTGATGGTTAAGGTTATTCATGACATCAAGAGCAACAACCGATCTGCTCCATTACCAGTTTGATGATTTTATCAACAAAAATCAAGGGGCTATACTAGATAACTGAAAAAATTCCCTTTAACTAACTGTTTTAATATAGAAATTTTCTCTTTCAAATTAGAGTGATTAAATCGCTATTCGCACCTTAATTCCATTTTATTTGTTGGCAATAATCACTGCCCTTTTCGGTGCGGGGTAGCCCTCAATAGTTTTACTGTGATCTTCTGGATCTAAAAAATCAATCAGGCTTTCATTGTCTAACCAATCTGTTTTACGCTGTTCATCTAAGCTGGTCACGGCTTCATCCACACAACGCACATGACGAAAACCGACTTTTTGTAACCAGTTAATCAAACAGGCAACAGAGGGGATAAAATACACATTTTTCATTTTGGCATAACGATCTGCTGGCACCAGTACTGTATTCACATCACCATCAATCACCAAGGTTTCTAGCACTAACTCGCCCCCTTTGCGAAGCTGATCTTTCAGCTGGCTTAGGTGATCTAACGGTGATTTACGATGATATAACACGCCCATTGAAAACACCGTATCAAACACACCCAACGGTTGCATTTGTTCAATGCCTAAAGGAATTAAATTCGCTCGGCGGTCATGATTGAGCAGTTTACGAACAGCCTCAAATTGGCATAAAAATAATTCTGTCGGATCAATACCGACCACCATTTTAGCCCCCTCGCCAACCATTCGCCACATGTGATAACCACTGCCACAGCCGACATCTAAAATGGTACGATCTTGCAATGGGGCTAAATGCGGTAATACCCGATCCCATTTAAAATCTGACCGCCATTCACAATCAATATGTACGCCATACAGATGATAAGGACCTTTTCGCCACGGCATAAGCTGTTTAAGATGATAAACCAAACGCTGTTGTTCACCGTCTGATAATGGCAAATCTCGCACCGATTTCACCGCAGTTTTTAAATCAATCTGATCAGCCGTTAAGTGCGGTAAAAAATCTACAATTTTTGCCCATTTAGCATAATCACCATGAGTTTGTTTTTCCCATTGTTTGAGTTGCAAGGGCAATGTTTCCAACCACGCCGATAAATTAGTGGTCGCAATTTGTTGATAAAAAGGACGAAAATCAATCATAAAATTCACATAAATTTGAGAAAGGTCACATTTTACCTGATTTGTACTTGTATTTCTATTTTACTTTTCGCTATCCTAAACCACTATTTTTTAAATTTAGGAACGTGGAACTCAAATGAATTCCGTTGAATTATTAGTCAATATTACCCCTAACGAAACCAGAATTGCCTTGATGGACTCGGGGATTTTAAAAGAAGTACATATTGAACGCCAAGCCAAACGTGGTATTGTCGGGAATATTTATAAAGGTCGTGTAACACGTGTTTTACCTGGTATGCAATCCGCTTTTGTGGATATTGGTTTAGAAAAAGCCGCTTTCCTACACGCCTCCGATATTGTTTCACATACCGAATGTGTGGATGAAGATGAACAAAAGCAATTTGTGGTGAAAGATATTGCTCAATTAGTTCACGAGGGACAAGATATTGTGGTACAAGTCGTCAAAGACCCGATCAGCACCAAAGGGGCAAGATTGACAACCGATATTACGCTCCCCTCTCGCTATTTAGTCTTTATGCCAGAAAATAGCCATGTGGGCGTATCACAACGTATTGAAAGCGAAGAAGAAAGAGCGAGATTAAAAGCCCTTGCCGAACCCTATTGTGATGAACTTGGCGGTTATATTGTGCGTACCGCAGCGGAAGGGGTGAGTGAAGAAGAATTAAAACAAGATGCGGATTTTTTAAAACGTGTTTGGCGAAAAGTCATGGAACGCCGAGCTAAATATAAAACGAAAACAAAAATCTATGGTGAATTAGCCCTAACCCAACGGGTATTACGTGATTTCATTGGGCAAGGCATTGAAAAAATCCGTATTGATTCTAAACTCTGCTTTGCGGAAGTAAAAGAATTTACCGAAGAATTTATGCCTGAACTCACCGATAAATTAGTATTATATTCTGGTGATCAGCCACTATTTGATGTATATGGGGTGGAAAGTGCTATTAATATCGCATTAAATAAACGGGTTAATTTAAAATCTGGCGGCTATTTAATTATTGAGCAAACCGAAGCCATGACTACGATTGATATTAATACAGGGGCATTTGTCGGTCATCGCAATTTGGAAGAAACCATTTTTAACACCAATATTGAAGCCACTCAAGCCATTGCACAACAGTTACAATTACGTAATTTAGGCGGTATCATTATTATTGATTTTATCGATATGCAAACCGAAGATCATCGTCAACGTGTCTTACAATCCTTACAGGAAGCGTTAAGTAAAGATCCTGTGAAAACTAACGTCAATGGCTTTACCCAACTGGGTTTAGTGGAAATGACCCGCAAGCGTACACGTGAAAGTTTAGAGCATATTTTGTGTGACGATTGTACAGTTTGCCAAGGTCGGGGACATACTAAAACCGTGGAAACCGTGTGTTATGAAATTATGCGTGAAGTGATTCGGGTACATCATTTATTTTCCAGTGAACAATTTACTATTTATGCTTCTCCAGCGGTGGCGGATTATTTGATTAAGGAAGAAAGCCATGGGTTGTTGGCGGAAGTGGAGATGTTTATTGGCAAGCAGGTTCAAGTGCGTCCTGAGGTGTTTTATACGCAGGAGCAATTTGATGTTGTTGTAATGTGATTTGTTTTTACTTTCTTTGCTTGTGCAAAGAAAGTAACAAAGAAACACACCCCAACTTTGCCTTGTTTCCTGAAAATGATTAAATTTGCTTAACGGAAAAGTTGTCAACTCGCTTCGCTCAAACAGCACAACTTTTCCTACAAATTTAATCCTTTTCAGGCGGCAAACATGGGGACCCCATTAGTGGTAGAATAAAGTAGGGTGGAAAAATACCTAGCACTGGCGTACTAGGTTAAGCATGGTGACGCTACTCCGTAGCTTAAAAAAATATTTATTTTTTTCACCGCACTTTTACTTAAACTCGATCAAAACTTGGGGTCCCGTCTGAGCGTTTTGGTATTTTTAGCTAAATTTTGCCTGTCTGAGCGTAGCGAGTTCAAAATTTAGCGTTAAGAAAATACCAAATAAGCGAAGAAAAGCGGTGAAGTCGGGGGTGTGCTTTTCTTTGCCTACTTTCTTTTGCACAAGCAAAAGAAAGTATGGTCGCCCATCGGGCGAAATCCGATTTATACAAAATCCCAAAACTATGCTAAAATCCACCGCACTTTTAATCAAAAACCAAAAACAATTATGCTAAGACAAGTCCAACAATCCCTACTCACCCAAAGCAACCTATCCCTACCTGACCTCCAAAACATCTTCGACATCATGTCGCACCGCCAAATCGACTATGCCGATCTCTATTTCCAACTTAGCCAAGATGAAAGTTGGGTATTAGAAGATAGCATTATCAAAGAGGGCGGTTTTCATATTGATCGTGGTGTGGGCGTACGTGCAGTAAGTGGTGAAAAAACTGGGTTTGCCTATTCTGACCAGATTAATTTAGCCAATTTACAGCAGTGTGCGAATGCGGTAAAAGGTATTGCACTACCTAATCATGGCAATATTATCAAACCATTACGTTTTAATGAAGTGAACGCTATTGCTCGTTATGCTGCTATTAACCCTTTAAATACCTTAAGCAAAGAACAGAAAATTGAATTATTGCATTTGGTGGATCGCACTGCCCGAGCAGAAAGCCCTTATGTGACTAAAGTCACGGCAAATCTCACCGCACTTTATGAAGAAATGTTAGTAGTTGCCACTGATGGCACCTTGGCAGCCGATATTCGCCCATTAATTCGCTTGTCCATTTCCGTTATGGTGGAAAAAGACGGTAAACGTGAACGTGGTAGTGCTGGTGTGGGTGCTAGAGTGGGCTTAGACTGGTTTTTTGAATCCTATTTAGGTGAACAGAGAGCCGTTTATTTTGCTAAAGAAGCCGTTCGCCAAGCCTTAGTCAATGTGAATGCAGTATCTGCTCCGTCTGGTTTAATGCCTGTCATTTTGGGGGCGGGTTGGCCCGGTGTGCTATTACATGAAGCCGTCGGTCATGGTTTAGAGGGGGACTTCAACCGTAAAGAAAGTTCATTATTTACAGGCAAAATTGGTGAGTTAGTCACTTCCCCTTTATGTACTATTGTAGATGACGGCACGTTACAAAATCGCCGTGGCTCCATAACCATGGACGATGAGGGTGTTCCAAGTCAATGTAATGTATTGATTAAAGACGGTATTTTGCAAGGCTATATGCAAGACAAAATGAATGCCCGTTTAATGGGTGTTGCCCCGACTGGCAACGGTCGCCGTGAAAGCTATGCACATTTGCCAATGCCACGTATGACAAATACCTATATGTTGGCAGGTTCAAGTAAATTTGATGATTTGATCGCCAGTGTCGATCAGGGTATTTTTGCACCGCACTTTGGTGGCGGTCAGGTGGATATTACGTCGGGTAAATTTACTTTCTCCATGTCAGAAGCCTATTTAATTGAAAAAGGCAAAATCACTAAGCCAATTAAAGGGGCAACGATGATTGGTAATGGGATTGAAGTCATGCAACAGGTTTCTATGGTGGCGGATAATTTAGAAATCGATCACGGCATTGGTGTGTGTGGCAAGGACGGACAAAGTGTACCAGTGGGGGTGGGGCAACCAGCTTGTAAGATTGAGAAGATAACGGTTGGGGGAACAAATTAGATTTTTATTTAATTTGTCCTTAACCTTTTTGTTTATGGCTAGATCGGGTTTCGCCGATGGCGACCATACTTTCTTTTGCTTATGCAAAAGAAAGTAGGCAAAGAAAAGCACACCCCGACTTCACCACTTTTCTGAGCTTATTTGGTATTTTCTTAACGCTAAATTTTGAACTCGCTACGCTCAGACATACAAAATTTAGCTAAAAATACCAAAACGCTCAGGCGGTTCAGACGGGACCCCAAGTTTTGATCGAGCATAACAAAAGTGCGGTGAAAAAATAGATATTTTTTAAGCTACGGAGTAACGTTACCATACCTAACCTAGTACGCCAGTACTAGGTATTCTCAAATTTTCCACAGCACTTCATTCCACCACCAATGGGGTCCCCATGTTTGCCGCCTGAAAAGGATTAAATTTGTAGGAAAAGTTGTGCTGTTTGAGCGAAGCGAGTTGACAACTTTTCCGTTAAGCAAATTTAATTATTTTCAGGAAACAAGGCAAAGTTGGGGTGTGCTTTCTTTTTGCTTACTTTTTCTTTGCACAAGCAAAGAAAAAGTAAGTCGCCATCGGCGAAACCGATTCCAATTAAAAAACTGAATTTTTATTCAAAACTATTGCATAAAAAATCAAATCCTTTTATCCTATCTAAAAAATAAAGGAAGATCAAAATGCCCCAATACAACAGACAAACATTCGATCAAGTCATGATCCAAAACTACACCCCCGCTAACTTTATCCCCATCAAAGGAAAAGGAAGCCACGTCTGGGATCAAGACGGCAAGGAATATATTGACTTCACCAGTGGCATTGCCGTTAATTCACTCGGTCACTGCCCTGATGAAATTGTGGAGGTACTCAAAGCCCAAAGCGAAAAATTATGGCATTCAAGTAACTGGTTTACCAGCGAACCTACGCTTGCTCTTGCCAGTAAACTGGTGCAACATACTTTTTCAGAGCGTGTCATGTTCGCTAATTCTGGTGCAGAAGCCAATGAGGCGGCATTAAAATTAGCTCGCCGTTATGCAGTGGATAACTACGGTTATCAAAAATCAACCATTATCTCCTTTAAACAAAGTTTCCACGGTCGTACGCTGTTTACCGTCAGCGTTGCAGGACAACCGAAATATTCTGATGGCTTTGGTCCAAAACCAGCAGATATTATTCATGTTAAATTTAATGATTTAGCCAGCGTAAAAGCGGTGATTGATGATCGTTGCTGTGCGGTGATTGTTGAGCCCATTCAAGGTGAAAGTGGGATTATTCCTGCCACCACAGAATTTTTACAAGGCTTACGTCAACTTTGTGATGAAAATAACGCCTTGTTGATTTTTGACGAAGTACAAACAGGCGTGGGGCGTACTGGCTATCTGTATGCGTATCAAAAATATGGTGTAATCCCTGATATTCTCACCACTGCCAAAGCCTTAGGTAATGGCTTTCCAATTAGTGCCATGCTGACCACCACAGAGATTGCCAAAAGTTTTTCCCCTGGGGTACATGGTACTACGTTTGGGGGAAATCCATTGGCTTGTGCTGTCGCCGAAAAAGTGATTGATACCATTGCTAATGATAAATTCTTGGCTCAAGTTAACCGCACTTCTGCACTATTTAAAGCCGAATTAGCTAAATTAAACGAACAATTTCATTTATTTAAGGAAATTAGAGGCGAAGGGTTATTAATTGGTGCAGAATTAGTTGAAAAATACCAAGGCAAAGCAAGTGATTTCGTCAAAGTGGCGGCAGAAAACGGCTTAATGATTTTAGTGGCTGGACCGAATGTGTTACGTTTTGCACCTGCATTAAATATCAGTGAACAAGATCTTTTACAAGGGATTGAGCGATTAACCAAAACCTTAAAATGTTTCGCCTAAGATAAAAAGTAAAAAAGCGTTAACCTTGTGATTAACGCTTTTTTTGAATTTGGTTGCGGGGGCTGGATTTGAACCAACGACCTTCGGGTTATGAGCCCGACGAGCTACCAAGCTGCTCCACCCCGCGTCTGAAGTGGTGTAATATACACTGAAAAATACTGAATGCAAGTAAAAATCCCTGAAATTCGTTTATTTGTTGTAAAAACCAACAAAAAGTATAAAAAAGACTAGGGATACTGGTTAAATTTTGATAGGATATTGCCTTTTCGGGTTAATTCAATCTAGGGTTTTTATTAAAATGATTTCAAAGCGTATCAAACATAAAATGCTAGCATTACTTGCATCAGCATTACTTGTTGCTTGCTCTTCAAACGAGGTTCAAGCACCTAAAATAAAAGCTAATATTGACAACACTGATATGAAAAAATTCGGTGCCAAATATTCTGGACGTCAATATACTCCAGAGATATTTACCAGCGTATCTCGAATTGACAATAATGGTAGTGTAATTAATCAAGGCGACTTTTTAAGTCAATTATCTAATGTTCGCAATTATTCAAGCCGTATTACCAATACTTTCGCTAATAATTATAGTAAAATTCAACAATGGGTATTAGCTGGAGCCAACGTATCCGAACTGGCTAATTATGGCATTCACCCACAAGTCATGGCTGGTACTGACAACTTTCAAAATGTGTTGATGACAGGTTATTACTCGCCTGTTATTCATGCTCGCCGTTCTCCACAAGGTAAATATAATCAACCTATTTATGCTATGCCTAGCCAAAAACGCTTTAGTCGCTCCCAAATTTATGCTGGAGCATTAGCTGGCAAGGGCTTAGAATTAGCTTATAGTGACTCTATGTTAGATAACTTCTTACTTGGTGTACAAGGCAGTGGTTATGTGGACTTTGGGGATGGTCGCTTAAACTATTTTGCTTATGCAGGTCAAAATGGTTTTCCATACACAGCAGTAGGGCGTTTATTAGTTGAAGACGGCGAAATTCCAAAAGAAAAAATGTCGATTCAGGCTATTCGTGACTGGGGACTACGTAATCCATCACGTTTACAAGGCTTATTAGAACGCAATTCCTCTTATGTATTCTTTAAAAATGACCCAACTGGTCAAGTGAAAGGTTCTGCTGGTGTACCATTAGTACCTATGGCATCTGTCGCATCCGATCGTCAAATCGTGCCATCAGGCACCGTATTATTAATGGAAGTGCCACAAATTGACAATAACGGCAACTGGACTGGTCAACATCATTTACATTTAATGGTAGCGTTAGATGTAGGTGGTGCTGTTAAAGGTCAGCACTTTGATTTATATCGGGGAATCGGCGATCAAGCGGGACACCTTTCTGGATTAACTAAACATTACGGACGCGTTTGGGTATTACGCTAATCCAACGTTTAAGCGAATATGACCAAAAGAATTGATAACTTCGAGCAACGTTTTGGTGGAATCGGACGATTATACACGCCTACGGCTTTAACTCGCTTGAGCCAAGCTCATATTTGTGTCATCGGTATCGGTGGAGTCGGTTCTTGGGCAGTTGAAGCCCTTGCTCGTTCTGGAATTGGCAACATTACTATGATTGATATGGACGATATTTGTGTGACCAATATCAACCGTCAAATTCATGCGTTGACTGGTAATATTGGCAAGCTCAAAACCGAAGTCATGGCTGAACGTATTAAATTAATCAATCCAGAATGTAAAGTACATATTATTGATGACTTTCTTTCCAATGAAAATTTAGCCGACTATATCACTCCTAACTATGATTATGTCATTGATGCGATTGATAGTGTAAAAACCAAATCAGCCTTAATTGCCTATTGTAAGCGTAATAAAATCAAGATGATAACCATAGGTGGAGCGGGTGGACAAACCGATCCGACACAAATCCAAATTACCGATTTAAGTAAAACTATCCAAGATCCATTACTCTCCAAAGTCCGTTCAAACTTACGTAAAGATTATCATTTTAGCCAAAATCCAAAACGAAAATTTGGAATTGATGCCGTTTTCTCCAGCCAGCCACTCATTTTTCCACAAATGAATGAAAACTGTGATGTTTCTGCTAGCATGAATTGTGCTAATGGCTTTGGTGCTGCTACTATGGTAACAGCTACTTTCGGTTTTTTTGCTGTAGCTCGAGTAATTGATAAATTACTCAAATCATAATTATTTTCTTCAAAGAACTTATTTTTTTATAAAAAAAAAGATGGCTTTTTTAAAAAAATAGGCGTAATCTATCCGCACTTTTTACATTTCAAGTAAGGAAAAAATAATGTCTAAATTAACTAAAACAGCTATTGCCAGTGCTATATTAGCTACTGCATTTGCCGCACAAGCGGATATTGTGACTTCAGTCAAACCCTTAGGTTTTATTGCATCTTCTATTGCCAATGGTGTACTTGATACTCAAATTATTGTACCCGCGGGTGCCTCACCACACGATTACAACTTAAAACCAACAGATGTGCAAAAAATTAAATCCGCAGATTTAGTATTATGGATTGGCAAAGACGTAGATAGCTTTTTAAGCAAAAGCATCGCTCAAGCAGATCAGAAAAAATTAGTTACCATTGCTGAAATTGACGGAGTCACTGCTTTATTAGAAAAATCCGCTCATCACCATCATCATGACGATGGTGGTGACGATGATGATCACGACCATGATCATGCAGATCATGAGCATGAACACGAAGGGCATCACCACGAAGTAGATGAAAATGGTTTAACTGTCAACTGGCACGTATGGTATTCACCACAAATTAGTCAATTAGTGGCAAATCAAGTAGCCCAAAAATTAACTGAACAATTCCCTGCCAAAAAAGCATTAATTGAAGAAAACTTAGCAAATTTCAACCGCACTTTACAAGAAAGCAGCAGCCAAATCACCAAACAGCTCAGTGCATTTAAAGATAAGGGTTTCTATGTTTTCCATGATGCTTACGGCTATTTTAACCATGCTTATGGTTTAAACCAAACGGGAGCATTTACGATTAACCCATTAGTTGCACCAGGTGCAAAAACTATTGCGGAAATCAAAGAAGAAATTGAAGAACACAAAGTAAATTGCTTATTTGCTGAACCGCAATTTACCCCAAAAGTAATTAATACGTTAGCGAAAAGCACGGGGGTTAAAGTGGGACGTTTAGATCCTATGGGTGAAAATATTAAATTAGGCAAAAATTCCTATACCCAATTTCTACAATTTACGGCTGACAGTTATGCGAGTTGTTTGAAATAGTGGCTTATTATCTAGGGGAGAGTAACTTTCCCCTAGATTTTTATCTAGTCCAATCTTCCACAACTAACCCTTGAATTTGCTGAAAAGCATTATCGCTCGTCACTAAAACCGCACTAATACTATAAGCATGACTCGCAATCAACATATCTAATTGACTCAAATTTTTACCAGATAATTCACTACGAGAACATAAATCAGCATAAGATAGTGCTGTTTGTTGGTGAAAAGGTAACACTTCAACTCGAACAAGAAATTCATTCACCGCCAAGCGAAGTTTATGTGCATTAGGGCGTTTCGCTAAACCATATTGCAGTTCAGCACAGGTAATGGACGAAATACAAAGTGATGCCATCGGTACGCTTTGTAAATGAACTAAAGCAGTAATATTTCCTTTAATTATATAGCTCACCGTGTTGGTATCTAATAAATAACGTTGCATTTTATCCCCTATTCTTGCCAATCATCAAAAGGATCCCGTTCAATGCTTCCTATCATTGAACGCTCTCCTAAATTAAGCACTTCTCCAGCATTTCTAGCATCAAGGCTGGCTTTCAGGAAATTATCCCAAGATGGTGGTCGTTTAGATAAAATAACATCACCTGTCCGTTCATCTTTACGGATATAAACTTCCACGCCAGGAAAACGAAACTGTGCTGGCAAGCGAACGGCTTGACTTTGCCCATTCATAAAAAGTTTAGCAGTTTGCATAATATATTTATCCTTCAGTTCAGGCATTAGATGATATTAATATATACTATAATATAGTCTTTTTCAACTTGCCATTATTGTATAATTTACGAATTCACGCTTAAATGGAAAAATATTGATTTTGGAATCAAGATCACAAAAGTAGTAAATTGAATAACGGTTTAATGTTATAATTTCACACAAGATTTCCAACCTATTTAGAGAATATCCATGAAAAAACTTTTCGCCACTACTGGACGTGGTTTTGAAGAATTGCTGAAAGTCGAACTCACCGATCTTGGTGCAACTGAATGTCAAGTGGCACAAGGTGGTGTGCATTTTATCGCGGACGATGAAACCCAGTACAAGGTACTATTGTGGTCGCGGCTCGCCTCTCGGGTGTTATTGCCATTGGCACAAAGTAAGATTTACAGTGATTTAGATCTCTATTCCACCGTATTATCGCAAGACTGGCTATCACATTTTGATGAAAGATCCCGATTTTTAGTGGATTTTAACGGCACAAACCAAGAAATTCGCCACACACAATTCGGTGCAATGCGAGTTAAAGACGGTATTGTGGATTATTTTGAGCGACAAGGTCGGAGTCGTCCTGATGTGGATAAAGACAACCCTGATATTCGGATTCATGCCTATTTAAATCGTGAGAATTTTATTCTTTCGCTCGATTTAAGCGGTGATGCCTTACATTTACGTGGCTATCGAGAGGAAACTGGTGTTGCTCCATTACGTGAAACCTTAGCCGCCGCAATCGTATTACGTTCAGGCTGGAAAGTGGGAACACCCTTGGTGGATCCGATGTGTGGTTCAGGCACTTTGTTAATTGAAGCGGCTCAAATGGAAGCTAAAATTGCACCGCAGTTGCACCGTATGCACTGGGGTTTTGATTTTTGGAAAGGGCATAATCCGTCCGCATGGGAAAAGGTGAAAACAGAAGCCGTTGAATTAGCTGAAACAGAATTTAACAAAAATCCCCACCCGCATTTTTATGGCTTTGATTTAGATCACCGCGTTATTCAAAAAGCACAGCACAACGCTCAACAGGCTGGCGTAGCACATCTAATTCAATTTAAACAATCCGATATAGCAGCGTTAAGAAATCCGATCGAAAATGGTGAAAAGGGTACGGTCATCTGTAATCCCCCTTATGGCGAACGTCTAGGCACTACACCTGCATTAATCGCCTTGTATTCTGTATTCGGACAACGCTTAAAACAACAATTTGGCGGTTGGAATGCCTCTATTTTTAGTTCAGAACCAAGTTTATTAGATTGCCTACGTTTGCGTTCACATCGTCAATTTAAGGCAAAAAATGGTCCATTAGATTGTGTACAAAAAAATTATCAAATTTCTGACCGCAGTTTAACTGAATCAGAACAAAATACCGAACAAAGTGCGGTGCAAAATTTAGCATTTTCAGCCAACAATAATGTGGCTATTGATTTTGCCAATCGCCTACAAAAAAATATCAAAAAAATTGAAAAATGGGCGAATCAACAGGGATTACAAGCCTATCGCTTATATGATGCAGATTTACCCGATTATAATCTCGCCATAGATCGTTATGCGGATCACATTGTGGTGCAAGAATACGCTCCACCAAAAAATATTGATGAAAATAAATCTCGCCAACGTTTACTTGATGCAGTAACGGCAACCCTTGCAGTCACTGGTATTGAAACCAATAAATTGATTCTAAAAGTTCGCCAAAAACAAAAAGGCAAAAATCAATATGAGAAATTAGCCAACAAAGGCGAGTATTTTTATGTGGAAGAATACGGTGCAAAATTGTGGGTAAATCTGACCGATTATTTGGATACAGGATTATTTTTGGATCACCGTTTAACGCGTAAAATGCTAGGCGAAATGGCAAAAGGCAAAGATTTCTTAAATTTATTTGCTTATACAGGCTCTGCGACTATTCATGCTGCATTAGGTGGTGCCAAATCAACCACCACCGTGGATATGTCAAACACCTATTTAAACTGGGCAGAACAGAACTTAATTTTAAATGATTTAGATGCTAAACAGCACCATTTAATTCAGGCAGATTGTTTACAATGGCTAGAAAAATGCGATCGGCAATTTGATTTGATTTTTGTGGATCCACCGACATTTTCAAATTCAAAACGCATGGAAGACAGTTGGGACGTACAACGCGATCATATTAAATTAATGCAAAATCTTAAACGGATTTTACGCCCAAATGGCACCATTGTTTTTTCCAACAATAAACGTGGCTTTAAAATGGATTTTGAGAGTTTAGCGGAACTGGGACTAAGTGCGGTGGAAATTTCAAACAAAACCTTGCCGTTAGATTTTGAACGGAATAAGCAGATTCATAATTGTTGGGTATTGAGTGTTGTGTAATCCCCCGTCTGAACCGCCTGAGCGTTTTGGTATTTTTAGCTAAATTTTGCATGTCTGAGCGAAGCGAGTTCAAAATTTAGCGTTAAGAAAATACCAAATAAGCGAAGAAAAGCGGTGAAGTCGGGGCGTGTTTTCTTTTGCCTACTTTTCTTTGCACGAGCAAAGAAAAGTATGGTCGCCATCGGCGAAATACGATCGAAAAGTAAAGACTACGCTGCCACCATAACCATAGCAGGACGAATCACCCGACTATTCAACAAATACCCTTTCTGTAACACCACGGTAATTTGATTGGTTGCAAACCCTTCGGTCGGTTGCATTGAAATAGCTTGATGCAGTTCTGGATTAAAGGTTTCCCCAACTACTCCCACTGGTTCAATACCAAAACGAGCTACGGTCGCTAATAAATCTTTTAAAGTTAATTCTACACCGTCAAATAAGCCCTTAACACATTCATCTTCTTTATTTGCAGGGGTAGTTAATGCTCGCTCAAGGTTGTCAATGGTATTCAAAATCTCTTTTGAGAATTTTTCTAAGGCAAATTTATGGGCTTTTTCCACATCTTGTTCGGCACGGCGGCGGACATTTTCCATTTCTGCTCTAGCTCGCAATAGGCTTTCTTGCTCTTTTTGACTAGCTTCCACCAGTTGCTGTTCTAGTTCTTGCACACGTAAAATAGCTTCTTCTAGAGCATCTATTTCTTCATTTGCTGTGGTGTCATCAACATTTTCTGTTGATTCAACTTGCTCCATTTGTTCCTGTGTTTCTTCTGTTACCACTTCTTCTGCTTGCTGTTTTTCTTGTTCTGCCATTATTTTTACTCCATAAAATAGTATAAAATCTTAATGAATGATTAAGCATTGTAGCAAAGGAATCATTAAATGTTAATCTTTACACTTTGCTCCAATGCCATTTTCAATGTAATATAAAGGCGTTTTTTTCAAATTCAAGTTGTGACTAATCATGGAACTCATCAACAATAATATAAATCCGCTACATAAATCTTTTAAAACCATTGCTCTAGTCGGTCGTCCACGAAATGATATGACCTTGCAAATGCACAAAAATATTTTTTTATGGCTACAAGAAAAAGGCTATACCATATTAGTGGAAAATGAAATCGGTCATGCCTTAGAACTTCCTCCAGAGCAAATTGCCTCACTTGAACAAATCGGCAAACAAGCCCAACTCGCCATTGTGATCGGAGGGGATGGTAATATGCTAGGGCGAGCTAGAATTTTATCCAAATATGATATTCTTTTAATCGGGATTAACCGTGGTAATTTAGGCTTTTTAACCGATATTGACCCGAAAAATGCTTATGCCCAATTACAGGCTTGCTTAGACGGTGAATTTTTTGTCGAAGAACGTTTCTTACTAGATGTTAATATTGAACATAATGGTGCAGTTCTCACTACTGGTAATGCGATTAACGAAGCCGTGATCCACCCTGCCCAAATTGCCCACATGATTGACTTTCATGTCTATATTGATGATAAATTTGCCTTTTCACAACGTTCAGATGGCTTGATTATTGCGACACCAACTGGTTCAACTGCCTATTCTCTTTCTGCGGGAGGTCCGATTTTAACACCAAATTTAAATGCGATTACTTTGGTTCCTATGTATCCTCATACTCTATCATCACGCCCTTTAGTTATTGATGGTGACAGTAAAATCTCACTCCGTTTCGCAGATTACACTGCCCCACAATTAGAAGTAAGCTGTGACAGCCAATTAGCTTTAAGTTTGACCAGTGATGATATTGTTACAGTACAAAGAAGCCCTTATAATTTGCGTTTACTTCATTTACATAATTATAATTATTACAATGTATTAAGCTCAAAACTAGGCTGGCTTAAAAAACTCTTCTAAAAACTGTAAAAAAATCCTTTACTGTATATTTGTTATGTTTTATACTATATTCCATACAGTAAAGGAGATTTTTTTATGCTTACTCAACTCACCATTAATAATTTTGCTATTGTTCGTCATTTAGATATTGAATTAGCTCAAGGGATGTCTGTTATCACTGGGGAAACTGGTGCGGGTAAGTCTATTGCCATAGATGCTTTAGGTATTTGTTTAGGACAACGTACTGAGCTTTCCATGTTACGAGAAGGACAAGAGCGAGCTGATGTTTGTGCAACTTTTCAAATTGCCCCTCAAAGTCCAGCTTCAAACTGGTTAAAACAGCAAGAATTAGAAGATCAAGATAATCCTGAAAACTGTATTTTACGCCGAATTATTAATCAAGAAGGACGTTCCAAAGCCTTTATTAACAGTACACCTGTTTCTGTTGCCCAATTAAAAGAACTGGGAGAACATTTAATTCATATTAATGGTCAACACGCCTCACAATTATTATTAAAACCCGAATTTCAGTTACACACCTTAGATACATTTTGTTCACACGCTCATTTGCTCACTCAAATGAAAACTGATTATCAACAATGGAAATCTCTACAACAGCAAGTGGCAGAGTTTAAACAAAAATGTGCAGAAAACGAAGCCAGAAAGCAATTATTACAATATCAAGTAGATGAATTAGATGAATTTAATCTACAAGAAGATGAATTTGAACAATTAGAAGACGATCATAAACGACTTTCTAGCAGTGAAGAATTAACCTCACTTTCGCAATCTTTACAAGGTATTTTAAGCGAAAACGATACTGTCAGTGCCGATAGCCTACTCTACCGAGCCACACAATACGTAGATGAATTAGCCGATCTCGATCCACGTTATGCCGATATTCAAACTATGTTACAAGATGCGTTAATTCAGGTACAAGAAGCTAGTAGTGAAGTGCAACGCCTATCTTCTGATATTGAACAAGATCCTTATTTATTAGAAGAAATTGAACAACGCATGAGTCAGGCTATTCATTTGGCGAAAAAGCATTATATTTCGCCAGAAAATTTAGTCAATTTTCACCGCAGTTTAAAGGCAGAACTTGAGCAATTAATCAATTATTCGGAAAGTGAAGATGAATTAATTAAACAAGAAAAACTAGCATTTAACCAAATGCAGGCTACCGCAATGGCACTACATCAAAGTCGTGAAACTGGGGCAGCCAAATTAGCCGATCAGGTGACTAAATCCATTAAACAATTAGCTATGGAAAATGCTCAATTTTTTATTAAATTATCCACAGACTACAGTAAAGTAGGTATAAATGGTGCCGATAGTATTCAATTTAATTTACAAAGTAATTTAGGGCAATCCGCTCAATCTTTGGCAAAAACTGCATCAGGTGGAGAATTATCTCGCATTGCTTTAGCTATTCAGGTACTCACATCTGATAAAAGTGCGATTCCGACTTTGATTTTTGATGAAATTGATGTAGGAATTAGCGGTGCAACTGCCAGCGTAGTTGGGAAATTACTACGCCGTTTAGGCACAAAATGTCAGGTATTATGCGTAACTCACTTACCACAAGTTGCCAGTTATGGTAATCATCATTTTGTGGTAGAAAAATTCACGGTGGGCGAAAAAACAGAAACAAAAATGACCGCACTTTCTGCTCAACAGCGAGTAAAAGCCTTAGCAAAATTACTCGGTGGTAGCAAAATTACCGATACGGCATTAGCAAATGCTCAGGAAATGTTGGATTTAGCAAGTTAAGGATAGCTTAAATCCCCCCGTGCTTACGTACGAGGTTAAAACATAAATATCGCTACCCTGTAGCTTTCAACATAACTCAAGATGTAAAGTATCGTTACCATGCTTAACCTCAAACTATTTTAATAAAAATCAATTCCGAACTTTTTTATACATTTATTCATAAAATCGGTATAATCACGCATAGAATTTGTGATGTACTAAAAGGAAAGATAATGCCTATTAATTTTACTCAACTGTTTAAAGACAGTTGGCATTTTTTACAAAATGAACGAAAATTTGCTTTCTCATTTGTCACTATTTTTGTCCTTGCTTCTGCTGGATTTGGACTGCTACAGCAAGTCCTCTTTCCTGTCGTGGAAAATATAGAAGCACTTAGCGAAGAACAGCAAATGAATATATTACTGCAACAAAGCGGTGATTTAAGCTATTTATGGTTTACCTTAGCCAAAGGTTTAGCTACGCTATTTATTGTGTACTGGGGAACCATGACAGTACATCAGATTAGTCAACGTCAATATCAAGGCTTAACAAAAACCGCTGGCATTACCTTTAAGCGCTTACTCGGCATCATTTTACTCACTGTACTTTGTTTTCTCCCTTTTTTTATCGGTGCTATAGGTACTATTGCTGGTGTGTTAAGCCAATCATCAATATCATTCATCAGTCTTTTTTTAATGATTTCAGGTATTTTCATTTTGATTCGCCTTTGTTTATCGCCAGTTCGTTATTTACTGACCAATGAATCTATAAAAAGTGCGGTGCAAAATACCTTAATTTCTGCCAAAGGACGTACAGCAGTACTCTTTTTCTATTGCACCATTAGCTATTTATTTTTCTCATTACTTGGTTTGCAACTGGCAATGCTAGCACAAAATATGCTATTAACTATCGTTGCATTAGTGATTATGTCATTCATCAACGTTTTTTCTATAGTGTTTACCTATCGCTTTTATACCGTATATCAACAGGAATAATATGAAACAGATTTTAGAACTTATCCCCTTAATTTTATTCTTTGTCGTCTATAAACTAGCAGGGGTGCGAGAAGCCTCAGTTACCCTCGTCATTGCCACTATTTTGCAGATGATTATTTTAAAATGGAAATATGGCAAAATAGAAAAACAACAAATTGTCATGGGATGTGCAGTGGTTATTTTTGGTTTACTCACTGCTTATTTTAATGAAATCAAATATCTACAATGGAAAGTCACGATTGTTTATGGGTTATTTGCATTCATCTTATTGGTTGGACAATTTGTGTTTAAAACCCCTCTCATTCAAAAATTATTAGGTAAAGAAATCGAATTACCCAACACAGTCTGGCATAATCTCAATCTAGCTTGGGCAATATTTTTTATCCTTTGCATGTTAGTCAATATTTATATTAGCCAATGTTTTTCAGAAGAAATTTGGGTCGAATTTAAAGCTTTTGGCATTTTAGCTATGACATTTGTTGCCACTATCGGCACTGGCATTTATATTTATCGTTATCTACCGAAAGACAAGGAGTGATTTATGAGCTGTACTATTATAACCGAAAAAACTGAACAAATTGAAAATCGCCAATCCAAAGGCACATTATTATTACGCACCCTTGCCATGCCGTCTGACACCAATGCAAACGGAGATATTTTTGGTGGCTGGATTATGTCACAAATGGATATGGGAGGTGCAATTTTAGCCAAAGAAATTGCCAAAGGTCGTGTAGTGACGGTTTGTGTTGATAAAATGAGCTTTTTACGCCCAATATCAGTGGGTGATGTCGTTTGTTGCTATGGTCAATTAGTCAAAGTAGGTCGAACTTCTATGCAGGTGAAAGTCGAAGTTTGGATTAAAAAAGTTTATCAAGGTTTACGTGATCGTTATTGTGTCACCGAAGCCCTATTTACTTATGTTGCTATTGATAAAGAGGGAAAACCTAGAGCCATACCAAAAGAAGATAACCCCGAATTAGAGCAAGCACTTGCTTTAATTTAATAACAATAAACAGGAGTTTTATATGGAATACTATGTTATTTTTGCCCAAGACAAACCTAACACACTAGAAAAACGTTTAGCCGCTCGACCTGATCATTTGGCTCGTCTTGAACAATTAAAAGCTGAAGATCGACTACTAACTGCCGGACCACACCCAAATTTAGAAGCTAAAGGCATGACTGGTTCAACGGTTATTGCAAAATTTAAATCTTTTGAGCAAGCAAAACAATGGGCAAATGAAGATCCTTATGTACAAGCAGATGTGTATGCCGAAGTGATCGTTAAACCATTTAAAAGAGTCTTTTAATTAAACCTGATAAATAGGGTTTTCTCTCAGAAAATCCTATTTTCTATTTTTATACAACCTTATGCGATTATTTGTAGCGGAAAAACCCAGCCTTGCCCGAGCTATTGCGGATATTTTACCTAAGCCACATCAACGTGGTGAGGGTTTTATTCGTTGTGGTGAGAATGACTACGTTACATGGTGTGTAGGACATTTATTAGAGCAAGCTGAACCTGATAGTTACAATCCTGACTATAAACAATGGCGTTTAGAACATTTACCGATTGTCCCTGAAAAATGGCAATTAGTACCTCGTAAAGAGGTTGCGAAGCAATTAAAAATTGTCGAAAAACTGATTCATCAAGCAGATATTTTAATTAACGCAGGCGACCCAGATCGAGAAGGGCAATTATTGGTTGATGAAGTTTTCAATTATGCTCATTTACCTATAGAAAAGGTAGAACAAATTCAACGTTGTTTAATTAGTGATTTAAACCCAAGTGCGGTAGAAAAAGCAGTAAAAAAATTGCAACCTAATCGTGATTTTATACCACTTGCCACTTCAGCTTTAGCAAGAGCAAGAGCCGATTGGTTATACGGGATCAATATGACCCGAGCTTATACCATTCGTGGACGGCAAGCAGGTTATAATGGCGTACTTTCCGTAGGACGAGTACAAACACCAGTATTAGGATTAATCGTTCGCCGTGATTTAGAAATTGAACATTTCCAACCCAAGGATTTTTTTGAAGTACTGGCTCATATTGCTCACGATGAAAAAACTGAGCCTAATTTCACCGCACTTTGGCAACCAAGCAAGGCTTGTGAAGATTATCAAGATGATGATGGTCGTGTACTGTCCAAAGGATTAGCCGAAAATGTGGTGAAACGTATTTATCAGCAACCAGCGGAAGTCACTGCTTATGAAGATAAACGTGAAAAAGAAACTGCACCTCTACCCTATTCCCTTTCAGCTTTGCAAATTGATGGAGCCAAATGCTTTGGCATATCCGCTCAGGAAGTGCTAGATACCTGTCAAGATTTATATGAGAAGCACAAAATTATTACCTATCCACGCTCCGATTGTCGTTATTTACCCAACGAGCATTTTGCCGATCGAACCAAAGTCATACAAGCCATTGCGACCCATTGTTCAGATTACCAGAATTTACCCAGTACGGTAAATTTAGAGCAAAAAAATCGTTGTTGGAATGATAAAAAAGTAGAAGCTCACCACGCTATTATTCCAACGGCAAAAAATCGTCCTGTTAGCTTAAATCTAAGAGAACAACAGATTTATCAACTTATTGCTCGTCAATATTTAATGCAATTTTGCCCTGATGCAGAATATCGTAAAAGTAAAATTACCTTAATTATTGCTGGCGGTACCTTTATTGCTCAAGCACGTAATTTACAAATTGCAGGCTGGAAAGAATTAATTGGCAAAGAAGATGAAGAAGAACAAGTCGCTCCACCATTGCCAGTAGTGAAAAAAGGACAAATTCTTTTTTGTCATCAGGGTGAAATTGTCAGTAAAAAAACGCAACCTCCAAAACCCTTTACTGATGCGACGTTGCTTTCAGCCATGACAGGAATTGCACGTTTTGTGCAAGATAAAGAATTAAAAAAAATCCTCAGAGAAACCGATGGACTAGGCACAGAAGCAACTCGAGCAGGTATTATCGAATTATTGTTTAAACGTGGCTTCTTAGTAAAAAAAGGCAAAAATATTCATAGTACAGAAACGGGACGAATTTTAATTCAAGCACTACCCGATATTGCCACACAACCTGATATGACAGCTCAATGGGAATCACAATTAACTGGTATAAGCAAAAAAGAAACAAATTATCAACACTTTATGTGGCAGCTAACCCAAATGTTACCCGATTTGGTACATTACGTTAATTTCTCGGCATTACGCAAATTAACCACCGTTTCACTAGCCCAACCCAAATTTAATAAAGGAAAAACCAAAGGTAATGATAAAAGCAAAAGTGCGGTGATTTCCGACTAGATTTTCATCAAGCAAACAAAAATTCCTTGATTAAACACTGAATATTCGGTAATATCCAAACGTTTTTCAGATTATAACCTTACAGCAGAGAAGATTTCACAATGTATAACGCATTATTATTTATTTACCTTATCGTGTCCGTAGTAATGATCGGCTTTATCCTTATTCAACAAGGAAAAGGTGCAGATGCTGGAGCATCATTTGGTGGCGGAGCATCAGGTACAGTATTCGGTTCTGCTGGGTCAAGCAACTTTTTATCTCGTACAACGGCTGTTTTAGCCATTATTTTCTTTGCTTCAAGCATTGTGCTTGGTAACTTAAATTCTCACCATGGCAAAGTACAAGAAGGTAAATTTGATGATTTATCACAAGCAGCTCAACAGTTAGAACAACAAAAACCTGTTGCTCCAGTAGAAAATAAAAACGCAGATATTCCTCAAAACTAAAAATTAACCTCATTTAATATGCGATCGTGGTGGAATTGGTAGACACGCTATCTTGAGGGGGTAGTGCTTCACGGCGTGAGGGTTCAAGTCCCTCCGATCGCACCAAGTTGATAAAAAAGACTGTTTGAAACAGTCTTTTTTATTGCCAATAATATTCTGACATAAGATTTGTACTGTGTTAAAAAAGTAGAATATTACTTAAATAATACATAAAAAAAGACCAACTCTACGAGTTGGTCAACACTATCTACTTTTATATTATTTTTATTTAGGGGATTTGGAACTATGCTTCTACACCTTCAAATAAAGCAGTGCTTAAATAACGCTCAGAAGCAGATGGTAAAATAACTACAATTAGCTTATCTACAAATTCAGGTAATTTTGCAATACGCTCTGCTGCTGCCACTGCAGCACCTGAAGAAATACCCGCTAAAATACCTTCTTCTGCCATTAAACGGCGAGCGGTAGCAATCGCGGTTTCACTATCCACACACTCTACGCGATCAACTAAATCAAGATCTAAGTTTTTCGGGATAAAACCTGCACCAATGCCTTGAATCTTATGTGGACCTGGTTTTACCTCTTCGCCATTTAAGGTTTGAGTAATGACTGGACTTTCGGCTGGTTCAACAGCGACAGAAGTAATAGCCTTACCTTGATCTAATTTAATATAGCGACTAATCCCTGTAATCGTACCACCAGTACCTACACCTGCCACAATCACATCAACTTTTCCCTCAGTAGCGCTCCAAATTTCAGGACCTGTAGTTTGTTGGTGAATCGCTGGATTAGCTGGATTTTCAAATTGCTTTAACATGATATAACGATTTGGATCGCTTGCTACGATTTCTTCAGCTTTGGCGATCGCACCTTTCATACCTTTTGCACCCTCGGTTAAAACTAAATTAACGCCAAGACCACGTAATAAACGTTTACGTTCTGTACTCATGGTTTCTGGCATAGTTAAGGTGATTTTATAACCACGTGCTGCTGCCACATAGGCTAAGGCAATGCCAGTATTACCACTGGTTGCATCAACAATTTCTTTATCTTTAGTTAACACACCATCTTTTTCCGCTTGCCACACCATATTCGCACCAATACGGCATTTTACGCTAAAACTTGGGTTACGCCCCTCTACTTTTACCACGATATTACCATTACCAAAATGGTTTAAACGGACTAATGGCGTGTTGCCAATAGAATAAGAATTATCCGCAAAAATAGTCATTATTTTCTCCTTAAAAGAATTGTTTTTGTTGTTGATGCTATTTGTAACATAATATTTAATAATGAAAAAATACCTATTTGTTCTATTTTATAACTAAATAGCATTAAATAATTAAGCTAGGTCCGATTTATTCGGTAAACGATCACTTAATAAAATTGCATAACGTTCTGTTGTTGGACTTGATTCCAATGCAATTTTCAATGCCATGGTTAATGGCACTGAAAGCAACATACCCACGGTTCCCAATAACCAACCCCAAAATAAAAGAGAAAGAAATACCACCAAGGTTGAAAGTCCTAATTTTTTCCCCATTATTTTAGGTTCAAGCACATTACCAATTGAAACATTAATAACAATCACACTAATAGTCACCACAAACCCTGTAGTAAATCCGTTCAATAAGAATGCTTGTAAAATAATCGGCACTGCTGCAATAATAGAACCGATATTTGGAATATAATTAAACAAAAAACTCAAGGTTGCCCATAAAATAGCATATTGCACTCCAGTAATCGTAAGCAATACCCATATTGCCACTCCTGTCAGCACGCTCATCATACTTTTCACGCCAAGATAGCCAATAATACTTTCTAATACACGTTCTAAATGATCTTCTTCGCCGTCCTGATTGTTAAATACAATGGCAAATTTATGTTTCGCAGTAGGTGCTTCTAACAACATAAAAATTACCACTAAAATTAAAACAAACACATTTGATACCACATTAGAGAAATTCATTAATAAACTGCTTGCGAAATTCATCACCATACTGGGATCGAAATGTTTTACAATGGCATCTGGTTGCACAGAAAAAGGGATTTTCCATTTGTGTGCTAACACTTGCAAATCATTAATTCGCTCCATCATTAATGCTCGATATTGTGGAATTGATTTGGTAAATTCTTGTGCTGAACCATTAATCAACCCTAACAAAAAGAAAAATACTAGCAAGATTAACAATAAAAGTAACGTAATAGCTAACCAGTGCGGGACTTTTCTATTTGTCATAAACTTAATTATCGGTGAACAAATTATCGCTATAAATAGAGAGAGCAAGAAAGGAACGACAATTACCGAAGATACTTTTATCCCAGCCAGAATAATCACCAACGCTGCACTAACAAAAATAAATTGATTTAATGGATTGTTTTTTATCATAAAATTCACCGCAGTTTTATTTTAAAATAAGATCTGGATTCGCAAATAGTTTACCGATCATGCCAGTATAAACCTGTCTATCCATCACTTCTGAAATACTAGTAATTCTTTCACCAGCATCTTTAGAAGAGGCTCCACAATGATAAACTTTGGCACTATCTGTATTCCAATCAATCATAATATATCTATCGTGAACTATGTTGCCTGTTTTCTTAAATTGAATACTGATATTTGGATATTCTCGGCAAAAATCTTGATATTCAACATTATGTAGCCCTTTCCCTACATTATCACTAAAAATTGTCACTTCTACACCCTTGCGAATATTCTTTAACAAAATCAAAGTTTTCACACCAATATAATTATCTACAATATAAATACGTTCATTGGCTGACGCATAAATATCTGAATAAGCAATATTGGCTTCAATGGGCTGACCATTTAGGAGTAAATACTCTAATTTCACCTGTGGTTGACTAAAATCAAAAATAAAAGGGGATAAATCTGATTTCTTCACCACATCCGTTAAACTATCGACAACCTGAGCTACCTTATTTTCCACTGTTCTCAATGATAATTTTAACTCTCTAATTTCTTTCGTATTTTCTGTGGTTTGCATAGAAAGTTGTAAAAATTCACGCTGTCCAATTAAGCCTTGATTTTCAACAATGTAATCTTTCATTTGTTTAAAAGTACGAATCAATGCCTTACTTTGCTGTACTGCCAAATCACCTTTGAGTACGGTCATCAACATATAGATGCCCTGTTCAGTGAAAGCATAAGGCAAATACCTCATTCCACCCCAACTTGAGGTCGCATTTTGCGACCTCAAACAGATTTTCCATTCATCATCAGCTAATTGAAACATGAAATCTTCTGCATCAAACTTTTCAAGATTTCGCTTGACCTGCTCATTAAATCTTTTAGTTTCATAGCCATACAATTCCGCAAGTTCAAAATCAAGCATCACTTTTTGCCCACGAATGTGATAAATTTTTTCATTAATCAACTCTTGATTGATTAGAATGATATTTTTGCTCTCCATTTGCTTCCCTATTATTTAGCGACTAAATCGCTTCTTCATTTTCTTCACCCGTTCGAATCCGAATTACCCGAGCTACGTCATACACAAAGATTTTACCATCACCAATTTTGCCAGTTTGTGCTGTATCTACAATGGCATCAATACATTGATCAACCACGTCATCAGGTATCACAATTTCTAATTTAACTTTAGGTAAAAAATCCACCGCATACTCTGCACCACGGTATAATTCCGTATGCCCTTTTTGGCGACCAAAACCTCGTACTTCGGTAACGGTCATTCCCGTAATACCAATATCAGATAAGGATTCACGTACATCGTCTAATTTAAAGGGTTTAATAATTGCCTCAATTTTTTTCATATTTAACTCCTATTTTCTAGCAGATTTCGGGCGAAAACTTTCAATTATTTTTGGGTTAGTATCAATATAAATACCATCGATCAGTTGTAAACAATAAGGTACTGCGGCAAAAATACCTTTTACTAATACGTTGCCACTTTCATCTTTCACCCCCTCTAAGGTTTCTTTAATTGCTTTCGGCTGCCCAGGTAAATTTAAAATTAAACTATTTTTACGAATGACCCCCACTTGGCGAGAAAGAATTGCTGTCGGCACGAAATGCAAACTTACTTGACGCATTTGCTCACCAAAGCCTGGCATTTCACGATCGGCAATGGCTAATGTGGCATCGGGTGTCACATCTCGTTTAGCTGGTCCAGTTCCGCCTGTGGTTAACACTAAATGACATTGTTGCTGATCCACCAATTCAATTAAGGTCTGTTCAATTTTGTCCTGTTCATCAGGAATTAAACGAGTTTCCACTAAAAAAGGATCCGCTAATGCGGTTTCTAACCAAGCGGTTAACTCGGGAATGCCCTGATCTTGATAGACACCTTGTGAAGCACGATCTGACACTGAAACTAAACCAATTTTTAAGATTTTCTGATTAACTGCGGTCATTTTTTTCCTTAAATTAAGGTATATTATTCATGAGAATTTTACGTACAGGAGCAAAACTACGACGGTGTTGCGGTAACACGCCAAATTCTGCCAATTTTTCTAAATGCACTTTGGTTGGATAGCCTTTATGTTTGGCAAATTCATATTGTGGAAATTGTTGATCTAATTCTAACATTTCTTGATCACGGGCTACTTTGGCTAAAATAGACGCTGCACTGATTTCAGCAACTTTACTATCGCCTTTTACCACCGCTTGAGCAGGCATAGGCAAATCTGGAATTCGATTACCATCCACCAACACAAAGTGCGGTTGAATTTTCAGTGATTTTACCGCTCGTTGCATAGCAAGCATTGTAGCATGCAAAATATTCATTTCGTCAATTTCTTCAGGTTCTGCACGACCTAGCGACCAAGCTAATGCTTTTTGTTTAATTTCTTCAGCTAATAATACACGTTTTTTCTCACTCAGTTTTTTACTATCAGCCAAGCCCTTAATAGGATGATGAGGATCTAAAATCACCGCAGCAGTAACAACAGCCCCCACCAGAGGTCCACGCCCCACTTCATCTACACCAGCAATGAATGCAAATCCTTGCGGATATTCAAAATCTGACATGATTATTTTCCCTCGAGTAAATCAACCACAGCTTGTGCTGCTTGGCTATCGGCATCACATTGAATAAATTGATGTAGTTCAGTAAAACGCTGAATTAAAACTTGACGATTTTGCACCGCACTTTCGGTTTGGTCTAAATAAACCGATAATTTTTCTGCTAATTTTTCAGGGGTACAATCCTCTTGTATCATTTCTGGCACCAACATTTCATTCGCTAACAGATTAGGCAAGGAAATATACGGTGTTTTCACTAAGCGTTTGGCTAAAAAATAAGTGAGTGGTTTCATTCGATAACCTACTACCATAGGTGATTTGCACAGCATACATTCTAATGCAGCTGTACCTGATGCAAGTAAAGTCGCTTGTGCGATCATCATGGCTTGGCGAGCTTTACCATCCAAGATAATCACATCAAGTTCAGGTGCAACTTGAGCCTTAATTCGTTCAAATTGATCATGGCGTTTTTCACTTACTAAAGGCACTAAAAATTGCAAATTAGGATATTGCTGTCTTAACAATACTGCTGTTTTTAGAAAAGGTTCGGTGAGAAATTCAACTTCTGAACCACGACTTCCGACTAAAATCGCCAGATACTGTTGCGTTGGATCAAGATTAAGAATTTGACATACTTCGGTACGGTTTGGCTTTAAAGGAATCGCATCCGCCATGGTATGCCCAATAAAACGGCAAGGCACATTAAAGCGATCATAAAAGGCTTTTTCAAAAGGTAGAAAGGCAAGTACTAAATCAGTTGCTCGAGCAATTTTGTAAATGCGTTTTTGTCGCCACGCCCAAACCGATGGACTCACATAATGGATAGTTTTAATGCCCTGATTTTTTAGTTTTTCTTCTATATATAAATTAAACTCTGGAGAATCGATGCCAATAAAAATATCTGGCTTTTGGGCTAACAGGGTTTGTACGGTATTGTTGCGGATTTTTAATAATCTAGGCAGATGCTTTAAAATTTCTGCCAAGCCCATAACCGAAATTTCTTCCATATCAATCAGGCTTTCACAACCTTCAGCCAGCATATTTTTGCCAGCAATTCCAATAAATTTAGCTTGTGTATAATGACTTCTTAAAGCTCGAATTAAACCCGCCCCAAGAATATCACCAGATACTTCACCAGCCACGATAGCGATGGTTGGCGTAGCTAAAGCGAGATTTTCTATTTGATTTTCCACTAGACTATCCTTTATAAAAAATCACCGCACTTTTCAAAAATGCGGTGTAAATTAATCAACTTTTTCTTAACGAATAATTCCGCGAGTGGAACGTTTGAAAAATTCTAAGAAGAAACTAATTGCTGATTCTGTCTTAGCATAATGTTCAATTTCTGGCATGACTTCCTCAAGGGTTCTATCACTTCGGTAAATTAACTTATAGACGTTACGAATAGCATGTAAAGTTGGTTTCTCAAAACCACGACGTTTCAGCCCTTCGATGTTGACCCCAAATGGTCGAGCATGATTGCCTTGTGCCATCACATAAGGCGGAACATCTTGGCTCACCATTGAACCACCACCTAACATCACATGAGCTCCAACAATAACGAATTGATGAATTGCCGACATTCCACCAACAATCACAAAATCGTCTAATTCAACATGCCCTGCAAGGGTTGCATTGTTGGCTAGAATACAACGGTTTCTAATTTGACAGTCGTGTGCAATATGAGCATTAATCATAAATAAGTTATCATCACCCACTCGAGTCACACCACCACCTTGGACGGTGCCACGATGGATAGTCACATTTTCGCGAATACGGTTACGATTGCCAATAATCGTTTTTGTCGGTTCATTGTTGTATTTTAAATCTTGGTTGACTTCACCAATGGTTGCTCCGTGGAAAATTTGGTTATCTTCACCAATAGTGGTTATGCCATTAACCACAACATGTGAATGTATAACCGTACCTTTACCAATTTCGACCTGTGAACCGATTACACAAAATGGACCAATAACAACATTTTCTCCAATTCTTGCCCCTTCTTCAATAATGCTAGAAGGATGAATCTTCGCACTTGAATGGATCATACATGCTCCTTATGCTTAATTATTAACGTCTAGCACACATTAGTTTAGCTTCACAAGCCACTTCACCATCTACTTTCGCCACACCAGTAAAAGATGTAACACCACGACGTTCTTTGATCACTTCAACATATAATTCTAATTGATCTCCAGGTAACACTGGTCGTCTAAAACGGGCATCGTCAATCCCAGTAAAATAAAATAGTTCTCCACCTTGTAATTCGTGCGTTTTAAAAGCAAGAATCCCCATAGATTGAGCAAGAGCTTCCAGAATTAACACCCCTGGTAAAATAGGTTCTTGTGGGAAATGACCTGTGAAACAAGGTTCATTAACACTAATATTCTTAATCGCTTTTAGCCATACACCTTCTTCAAAATCTAAAACACGATCAACCAATAGGAATGGATAACGATGAGGCAACAATGCCATAATTTCTTTTACTTCAATAACACGAGATGTTCTTGTTTCTGTTGTCACAATAATTACCTTTAATCTAGTTTAATTTCTAATATATCTGAATTAATTATACATTATTTAGAAAATAGATTGTAGCAAAACAGTAAGAAAACTGAGATCCGCTGAGTAGATTTTCCCCGCACTTGATATGCGGGGTTAGGCATAGAAACGCCACGCTGTGGCTAGAAATGAATATAGGATATTATTATGCTGACTTTATGTTAGTAAAAATCAATCCGCCAGTTTCTTTTCCAAGGCTTTAAGACGCTTATTCATCTTATCAATATCCATGGTTAAAGCCGCTGTTTTACGCCATTCTTTGTTTGGTTGCAACGGAATACCTGAAGAATAAATGCCTGGTTCAGTAATTGGTCGCATGACCATTCCCATACCTGTTACAATGGCTTGATCACAAATTTCCATGTGACCATTAATTACACTGGCACCACCAATTTGGCAATAACGCCCCACTTTTAGGCTGCCCGCCATAATGACTCCACCCGCTACGGCTGTACCCGTACCGATATGTACATTGTGAGCAATTTGGCACAGATTATCAATAATCACGTTATCTTCAATCACAGTATTATCTAATGCTCCACGGTCAATACAAGTGCATGCCCCAATTTCAACATGATTACCAATGACCACAGTTCCAGTTTGTGGAATTTTAATCCAGCGACCACGCTCATTGGCATAACCAAAGCCATCAGCACCAATCACCGCCCCAGCTTGAATCAAGCAATGTTCACCAATTTGAACATTGTGATAGATACTCACATTAGCCCAAAGCTGCGTATTTGCCCCAATTTGTACTCGCTTACCAATAAAACAACCTGCTCCGATCACTGCATTATCACCAATCACCGCACCATCTTCAATCACTGCATTGGCACCAACACTGACATTTTTACCCAGTAAAACGGTGCTAGCAATGACCGCACTTAGTGCAATATCCGTAGCAGCTTTCGGTGTACTATCCATATATTGAGCTAACAAAGCATAAGCCACATAAGGATTTTTGACGATAATTAAGTTAGCTGTATCAGCACAAAATTCGACATCCGATTCTGATACGACCAAAATTCCTGCTTGTGAAAGTGATAAATAAGGACGATATTTCACATTAGAAATAAAAGTCAGGTGTTCTTTAGTGGCTTTATCTAAAGGAGCGATTGCTGTAACAAAAACATCGGCGTTGCCACGCATGGCACCGCCGATATGTTCTGCTAATTCTTTTAATGTATAAGAACGCATAAATAATTAACCTTTTTAAAGATTATTTAGCTGCTGGTTTTTTAGCGTCTTTGTCTTCTGCTTTTGGTTCTTCTGTTGGGACTTTACCACCAATCGCTTTTAACACATCATCGCTAATATCTTTACCATCTACAGCAAATACAATGGAATTTGCATCAAGAACATAGGTATAACCTTTTTCTTTTGCGATATTATTAGTCGCTTCTTGAATTGACTCTAATAATTTAGCACGTTCTGCATTTTCCAATTTTTGTGCTTCTTGTTGATATTTTTGTACTTTAGCATCGTGTTCTTTCATCAATTTATTGATTTCATCTTCACGTTTTTTGATGTCTGCACTACGTAAATTTTTAGCTTCTTTTTGTAATAATGCAATTTTGTTATCAATTGATTTTTTACTCTCAGTAAGTTCATCAGTTTGTTTTTTAAAACCAGAATCTAATTTTTTCGCAATCGCCTCACGATCTGGGTGATGTTCAAACAAATAAGCTGCATTAATAAATGCAATATTTTCAGCTGCAATAGCTGTTGCTGATGCGAAAGCCAAGGCTAAAGAAAGTGCGGTTGCTTTTACGATTTTTTTCATTTGTATAAATTTCCTTTTATTTGTTTTTTATGTACATACCAAACAATAATATTTAGCACGAGTATTAATTAGACGTTATGAATAAACATTAGTTCAATCTAAATAAGTTAGAATGTACCACCAATACTAAATTGGAATTGTTCAATATCGTCATTATCATATTTTTTAATCGGTTTAGCATAAGAGAAAACCAACGGTCCAATCGGAGATTGCCATTGAAATGCTATCCCTGCAGATGAGCGAATACGGCTCGGATCGCTATAATCAGGTAAACTTGAGAATTTTGCTTTATCTGTAGCATTCCATTTCGTATTCCATACACTTGCCGCGTCAAAGAACACTGAAGTACGCACTGAATTTTGATTTTTATCTGCGACAAATGGCGTTGGAACGATCAATTCAACACTAGACAACACCATGGCATTACCGCCGATAATATCATCATCTGGATAATATGTAAGATTTCCACTTGCGTCTGTTCTTATATAAATCGCATTTGGTCCTATTGCTCCAGAAGCGAAACCACGTAACGAACCAATACCACCCGCCGCAAAGTTACGATAGAATGGTAAGGTTTTTCCACCAAAACCATTAGCATACGAAGCTCCAGCTTTGGCTGAGATGACCCAAGTATGGTTACGATCTAATGGATAAAAACCCTGAGCATCAGCACTTAATGTGTAGAACTTATTATCTGATCCTAGAATAGTGACCGAACCACCTAAACTAGCTTTTACCCCTTTTGTTGGGAAATAACCGCGGTCTAAATTATTATAATTCCAACCAGCTTTAAAAGTAAAATCTTGAGATTTAAATGATGTACCGCTGTATCCCATTGAATCTATATATTTCTGACGAGAATATTCTGGTACTACATTTTTAAGTTTGTTATAAGCATAACCCACACCTAAATAGTAGGAGTTATTTTCATTCACAGGGAAACCTAAGGTTAAATCTACTCCATAAGTGGTACGAGCATAACTTGCTGCCGTATCATCATCTGAGTTATCGTATTTTTCATAATAGACATTACCACCAAGACTTACACCATCTTTAGTAAAGTACGGTTCGGTATAACCTAGACTCACACTAGTCGTATAGTCATCTTTACGACCACCCAAACTAATAGAAGAACCCATACCTAAGAAGTTATCTTGTTTTACACTGGCTTGATAGCTAAATCCACTTTCGGTACCATAACCAATACCAAAGTTGATACTACCTGTATTACGCTCTTTCACAGTATAGATAACATCTAATTCATCATTGGTACCTTTTACATTTTCAGTACGTTGTTCCACAGTTTCAAAGAAACCCGTACGATCTAAACGTAATTTACCCAATTCAACTAATTGAGAAGATAACCAAGTCCCCTCTTGTTGACGCATTTCTTGACGTAATGTTCTATCCGCCGTCACTGTATTTCCTTCAAAACGAATTTGACGAACAGAATAACGACGACCAGCTTCCACAATATAAGTTAATGCAACACTTTTATTAGCTTCATCAAATTCAGGATGGATATTCACCTGAGCATTAGCATAGCCCTGTTCAGCTAATTTAGCTTTAATATTGCTTTCTACGTTTTTCACTTCACTACGCTGAAATTCTTGGTTTAAATGAATATCTTTTAATAGCGGAGCCAATTCCTCTTGCATTCCACCTACATCACCGATAATTCTCGCATTGCTCACCGTGTAAATATCACCTTCATTTATCACGACTTTAACCCGAGCTTCGTTTTTATCATCACTTAATTGAACATCTGTATCCGTCACTTGTGCTTTAGCGTAACCATTTTCACCATAATAATCTTGGATAGCATTTAAATCTTTACTAAATTGATCAGCTGCAAATTTATTACCAAATAATTTCCACCACGCATCAGGTTGTAATTCCATTTGTTCCCGCAATTTGCTACTAGAAACATTATTATTACCTTCAAAAGTGATTTCTTTTAATAAAGCAACATCATTTTCTTTAATTTGTAATTTCACTTCCGCACGATTGTTTGGCAAACTATTTACTATCGTTTCTACTTTAGCATTATAACGACCAGTACTAGCATAGTGTTCCACTAAACTTTGACGAAAGCCTTCTAATTTTTCACGATTTAATACTTCACCAGATTTAAATCCATTAGATTCTAAATTTGATTTTAATGCGTCATTTGGAATAGAACTGTTACCATCAAAAGTCACTTCGGTAATAATCGGCTGTTGTGTAACAGAAATAATTAAAGTATCCCCTTCTCTATCAGCCTTAACATTATCATAACCACGTGAATAAAGGGTTTTCACCACGTTTGCAATATCATTGTCTGTTGCACGCTTGCCAATTTGCACAGGCAAACCAGCTAACACATTCATTTCTGAACCTGATTGTACACCTTCAACTCGAATATCTTGTACTACAAAAGGAGCAGCATAAACACCCGTTGAACCGAATAATAAACTAGCTATTAAAAGTTTTTTCATTTTACAATGACCTTATTAAATTAAAGTAACAGTGATAAAATTCCCAAGCCTAAATAAATAGGAATTTTAAATGTTCATTTACCAATGGGATATTAATCCGAACAATCTATACAGACTGCAAAAATTTTAAAACGTTCTATAAACGTAAAAAATCATTAAATAAAGCAAATCCAGTTAACATTAATAACAAGGTTGCCCCAATGCGATAACACACATTTTGCACCTTGTCTGAAACAGGTTTGCCTCTAATTCCTTCCGCCACCAAAAAGAGTAAATGTCCGCCATCTAATACTGGTAACGGAAATAAATTCATCATACCCAAGTTGACACTAATTAATGCCATAAAACCTAGATAATAAACCAAGCCGATTTGCGAAGAAATTCCCGCACCCTGTGCAATAGAAATTGGACCACTTAAATTATTCAGGGATAAATCTCCAGTCAATAACTTACCAATTACTTTTACCGTCAACCAAGAAAGTTGTGCTGTTTTCTCAACACCTTTCCATAGAGCGTCAAGCATATCATATTTTAATTCTGTACGATACTTCTCATTCAGTGGTTGAACCGTTGGGGCAATTCCCACCATATAGCGTTTATCTTGCCATTCAGGAATTAAAGTCAAATCTAATATCCGACCTTCTCTATGAACTTGTAAACTTACTGGTTTCCCTTGTTGAATCTGTTTGGCAAAATCTCGCCAAACTAATTCCTCACCATTTTTTGCATAAATTTCATCACCGACTAATAACCCAGCCCTTTCTGCTGGTGAATTTTCCATGATTTTAGCAATTTTCATTTCTACTTTATTGCCAACAGGCTGAATACCTAATGCCCCAAAAGCACTTTGTTTATCAGGATCAAATGTCCAATGTTGAATATTTAAGATTTTTTCTTGTGGGCGATTTTCACCAAAAGGGGTAACTGTTAACGTCACTTGCTGATTACCTAATTTAGTCGCCAGCAACATATTAATAGTTTCCCAATCAAGAGCTTCTGTACCGTCCACCGCAAGAATTTGACTATTGGGAGCAATTTGTGCCTGTGCAGTAATACTGTCTGGTTTAACACTATCAATCACTGGTTTTACACTCGGAATCCCGACCATAAAAACCACCCAATATGCCAGAATAGCAAAAATAAAATTCGCTATTGGTCCTGCCACAATCACAAACATACGTTGAACAACGGTTTTACTATTAAAGGATTGAGATTTTAAATGTTCTGGTACTTCTTCATTGCGTTCGTCCAACATTTTTACATAGCCACCCAATGGAATCAGTGACACCGCAAATTCGGTACCTTGCTTATCTTTTCTTGACCATAGCACTTTGCCAAAGCCAATGGAAAAACGATGGACTTTTATACCGCACTTTCTTGCCGCCCAGAAATGTCCAAATTCATGAACGAACACCAGCACGCTAATAACAATAATAAAAGAAACCAATGACCACAAAAACGACATCATCTCACCTTATAGCCAAAAAAAGTAGAAATACGCAAAAAATGGAGTGGCTGCGGTTAAACTATCAATTCGATCTAAAATCCCGCCATGTCCAGGAATTAAATTGCTACTATCTTTAATACCACTTTGACGTTTGAACATACTTTCCGTTAAATCGCCTAATACAGAAACCGCCACTGTTGCAATAGAAAGCACGGTTAAACTGAGAGTATTCCCATGAAAAAAGAAGTTATCACCCACACAATAAATAAATAATTCTGACAGTACTGCTGAGGTAATCAACCCACCGATCACGCCTTGCCAAGTTTTTCCAGGGGAAACTTTCGGTGCTAATTTGTGTTTACCAAACTTACGCCCTGCAAAGTAAGCACCACTATCCGCCGCCCAAACCAAGATAAACACATAAAGCAATAATTGAATACCATGCAGGCTATCCATATTATAATTTTCTAAACGTAACGCTGCCACCGCAATTAAGAAAGGAACAAGAGTCACACAGGCAAAAATAATGTGTAAAATTAAAGAATTGCCCCAAATCTTAGCGGATTTTGGATAAGTTACGACCAAGCCCAAAGCGACAAACCACCAAATAACAGAAACAAGCAACAAAGGTTCGGCATAATCCGCAAACACTCGCCCAGCATTTAAGTAGTTCGCTTGACTAAAAATCCAAACAAATAAAACAGCCAAAGAAATTGACGTTGCGACAAAACGCCATACGATTTTTAAACGTGGAAATTGTGTCCATTCCCATACCCCAGCGGTGACGATAACGCCCAATGCTAGTGTAAAATAGAATGGAGAAAATAAAAATAATGCAGCACAGACAATGGCAATCATCACTATTGCCGATAAAATACGTTGTTTAAGCAAGTTCCTTTCCTTCTTTAAGCACCACCAAAACGGCGTTCACGTTGTTGATAGGTCCAAATAGCATTATTAAATTCTTGTTCACCAAAATCAGGCCACAGTACAGGCGAAAAAAATAACTCCGCATAAGCAATTTGCCAGAGTAAAAAATTACTGATGCGTTGTTCACCACTCGTCCTAATTAACAAATCTACGGGGGATTGTTTTTCTGTGACTAGATTTTGCTGAAAGAGTTCTTCATTGATCTGTTCTACTGCCAACTTCCCAGCTTGCACTTGACTTGCTAACTGCTGTGTAGCTTGCACAATATCCCAGCGACCACCATAATTTGCCGCAATATTTAAGCAAAGTGCGGTATTATTTTCGGTTAATTTTTCTGCATAAATGATTTTTTGTTGTAATTTTTCACTGAATTTTGCGGTGTCACCAATAATATTCAATTTAATATTATTTTTATGCAATTCTTTTAGTTCGGAATCCAAGGCTTGCATAAATAAAGTCATTAATGCTGATACTTCTTGCTCTGGACGATTCCAATTTTCGCTGCTAAACGCATACATAGTCAAGGATTGCACACCTATCTGACGAGCATACGACACTGTACGGCGTACTGCTTTTACCCCGTTAGTATGTCCAAAGATTCTCATCTTTCCTTGCTGCTTCGCCCAACGCCCATTACCGTCCATAATAATAGCAACGTGCTTAGGAATATTATTTAGATCTAATTCTTTCATTTAACCGCAATTTTGAATTGAAAATTTGGGTGCGAATATAACATATTTAGAATTATTATGCCATTTTTATCACAGCAATTATGGCTAATTCCCGAGCCACCCGATCCACCGCTAATACATCGTCAATTTCCGTGATTTTCTGCGGTTGAATTTTTTCGACTACCTGATGATTCACTCGAGCAATATCGGTGAATTTAATTTGTCCATTTAGAAAAGCCTCCACGGCAATTTCATTCGCCGCATTCATCGCTGTAGTAGCATATTGCCCTGCTGCAAAAGCATCAATGGCTAATTTCAAATTAGGATAACGATTAAAATCGGGGGCTAAAAAGGTTAAGCCATTCAGCTGATAAAAATCCAACGGCGCAACACCTGAAACAATACGATTTGGATACGCCATGGTTTCTGCAATCGGCGTACGCATATCAGGATTCCCCATTTGAGCAATCACTGATCCGTCAATATAACGCACCATGGAATGAATAATGGATTGCGGGTGAATAATGACCTCCATTTCATCGGCACTGGCATTAAATAACCAACGAGCTTCAATATATTCCAGCCCTTTGTTCATCATGGTGGCACTATCCACCGAGATCTTTTTACCCATAGACCAGTTCGGGTGTGCCACCGCTTGTGCTGGCGTAATGCCATCAAACTCACTTAAATCCGTATAACGGAAAGGTCCACCCGATCCCGTCAGCACAATTTTACTAATCCCCAATTCTTGCAACGGACAAAAACCAATTTTTTGCTGTGCTTCGGGCGGTAAAGATTGGAAAATGGCATTATGCTCACTATCCACGGGCAATAATCGAGCCTGTGATTTTTTCACCGCGTCAATAAAAATCTGTCCGCAAGTGACCAAACTTTCTTTATTGGCTAACAACACTTTTTTACTGGCTTGTACAGCGGAAAGCGTTGGCAAAAGCCCCGCAGCCCCCACAATCGCTGCCATCACTTGATCCGCATCAGGGTGAGCTGCCAATTCACAAATGGCTTTTTGTCCGCTTAATACTTGCGTTTGACTACCAAGTGCGGTTAATTTTTCTGTTAATTTTTTCGCCGCACGATCATCATCTAAAGCTGCAAACTGCGGTTGAAATTTCACGCATTGTTGAACCATTAAATCCACATTACGTCCACCTACTAAGGCAAATGCCTGATATTGTTCGGGATTATGTTCGATGACAGAAAGCGTACTAGTACCGATTGAGCCTGTTGAGCCGAGAATGACAAGGTTTTGTTTTTTCATGGTAAGTCTTCTTTTGAAAAAATATAGGAAAATTATATAACTAAAATGGGCTAATTAGCCCATTTTCTTATCAAGAAAATAACTACAACCCAGCCGCCTTTCTCAATTCTTCCGCTCGATCAATTTTTTCCCACGGAAATTGCTCACGTCCGAAGTGTCCGTAAGCGGCAGTTTGACGATAAATCGGTTGGATTAAATTGAGCATTTTAATTAAGCCATAAGGGCGTAAATCAAAAAATTCACGCACAAGATTAACTAACAATTCATTGCTCACTTTGCCTGTGCCAAAGGTTTCCACCATAATCGAAGTGGGATCCGCTACGCCAATCGCATAAGACAGTTGGATTTCACAACGATCTGCCAAACCTGCTGCCACGATATTTTTTGCTACATAACGTGCGGCATAAGCGGCTGAACGATCGACTTTTGACGGATCCTTGCCTGAAAAGGCACCGCCACCGTGACGTGCAGCACCGCCGTAGGTATCCACGATAATTTTACGTCCTGTTAAACCACAGTCGCCCATTGGACCGCCAATAACAAAGCGTCCTGTTGGGTTAATGAAATATTTAGTGTCTTTATTTAACCATTCTGCTGGCAAGATCGGCTTAATAATTTCTTCCATCACGCCGTCAATTAAATCGGCTTGGCTCACTGCGTCACTATGTTGCGTGGAAAGCACTACGGCATCGACACCGATAATTTTGTTATTATCATATTTCAGGGTAACTTGGCTTTTCGCATCTGGACGTAACCAATCTAATGTGCCATTTTTACGCACCTGTGCTTGACGTTCCATTAAGCGGTGAGCGTAAGTAATCGCAGCAGGCATCAATACATCGGTTTCGTTAGTGGCATAACCAAACATAATACCTTGGTCGCCAGCACCTTGATCTAATGGATTAGCACGGTCAACTCCTTGATTAATATCAGAAGATTGTTTACCAATAGCATTTAATACCGCACAGGATTTTCCGTCAAATCCCATATCCGAATGTTCATAACCAATTTCGCAAATCACTTGACGCGTTAAGTTTTCAATATCTACCCAAGCGGAGGTGGTAATTTCTCCACCGACTAATGCCATACCTGTTTTTACATAGGTTTCACAGGCTACACGAGCTTTGGGATCTTGTTTTAAAATTTCGTCTAACACCGCATCTGAAATTTGATCGGCGATTTTATCAGGGTGTCCCTCTGATACACTTTCAGAGGTAAATAAATAGCTTGACATAATATTCCTTAATTTTTCATTTAGAAGTATAGACGGCTATAATACGCATTTTTGCCTAAAAGGCAAGCATTTTATTCTGCTTTCAACTGAAAATAAAAACAGGTAATGATATCTTTATCACTCTCATTACCTGTTTTTCTCATCTATATTAATGCGTTGCCGCCGTTACTACAATTTCCACTTTCCAACTGTGATCTGCTAATTTAGCTTCTACACAAGCTCGAGGCGGTGCGTTATTGTTAGCCACCCATTCATCCCAAGCACGGTTCATTTCTGCATAATCTTGCATATCCGCTAAAAAAATTTGTGCCATTAAAATTTGGCTTTTATCCGAGTTGACTTCTGCCAGTAATTTATCAATTAAATCCAATACATCTTTGGTCTGTTGGTAAACAGGTTGGTTAGGTGTATTTTCTGGTATTTGTCCTGCTAAATAAGCTACGCCGTTATGTACTGCTATTTCTGAATATCGTGTTGCTTGATGAAAGCGTTGAATTGTCATGGTTATCTCCTTTAAATTACCCCGAAAAGTTTATACCAATTTGGCTAAAAATAAATTAAAATTTTAACCATTCTCATCTAATGACTTTACTTATGAAATTATTAATCTCTAACCAATACGGGGCTATTGTGATGGCATTAATGCCATTTTTATACGGAATGTTGCTTTCTCACCCTATTTGGCAACATTTTTTTCTACTACTCGCTTGGTTTTCGTTATATTTAATGACCTATCCTTTTCTCAATTTATTTAAAGGAAGAAATTTAGCATTGTATAGAAAATGGACAATGATTTACGCTAGTGCTTGTTTCATTTTTGTCATTCCAGCACTTTGGTATAACTGGAAAATTTTATATTTTGCCATATTGTTTATTCCCTTAAGTTTTGTCAGTATCTATTTTGTAAAACAAAAAGATGAACGTGCTTTATTAAATGATCTTAATGCGATTATTATTTTTGCGATTGCAGGAATGGCAGCCTATTATTTTGCGGAAAACCAATTTGATCAACGGATTTGGTGGGTCGCTGCTTTACCTAGCTTATTTTTTATCGGCGTGACACTCTATGTCAAATCAGTCTTACGTGAGCGGAAAAATCCTTATTATTTAATTGTTTCTATTCTTTACCATACAGTATGCGTGATGATTTTTATGCCTTTTCAACAATTTTCATTAGCACTGGCATTTGTTATTCCATTAACCAGAGCGATTATATTGCCAACTAAAAAGCTCTCCACCAAACAGGTGGGTTTAGCCGAAATGGCGATTTCGCTGATCTTTTTTATTCAGTTGCTGATCGCTACCCTATAAACAAAAAAAAACCACCCATATTTTGGGTGGTAGGAAAGTAGTTTAGCTATTATATAGTTATATTTATTTAGGAACTTTATGAATTATCAAGCATTTCTCTTGACGGAGCTATCATACAAAAAAACCTTATGAATAAAAAGCCTAATCGACTTATTTATTGATTAATATCAATTTTTGGGTATAAATCTTAATAATCTATTCGCATTTGTCACCACAGTAATGGACGAACAAGCCATAGCAGCCCCGCCTATCATAGGATTCAGCAATATTCCTAATAACGGATAAAATACCCCTGCTGCAAGAGGAATACCCAAGCAGTTATAGACAAAAGCAAAAAATAAATTTTGTTTCATATTACTTAATGTCGCTTTAGCCAGCTGTACCCCATCTGCTACACTGTTAATACTATGTCGCATTAACGTCAGTTCGGCGGTTTCAATCGCAATATCCGAGCCACTTGCCATTGCCATACTCACGTCCGCTTGAGCCAACGCTGGAGCATCATTAATACCGTCCCCCACCATCACGACTTTACGTCCTTGAGCCTGTAATTGCTGAATAACTTGTGCTTTATCTTCTGGCAATACGCCCGCAATAACCTGTTCAATACCAATTTCATCGGCAATCGCTTGTGCCGTTTTTTGTTGATCACCTGTCAACATCACTAAATGATAACCCTGTTGCTGTAACCGTTGTACAGCAGTGATTGTGTCATCTCGCAATGGATCTCGAATTGCAAACATGGCGACAAGTTGATTTTGCTCCGCCAAAAAGATCACCGTTGCCCCTTTTTCGCTTTCTGTCAAAAAATCGGCTTCTGCAATATCTGTATTTATATTCTGTTGCTGTAATAAAGTGCGATTGCCTAACCACAATTTTTTGCCATGAATGACACCACTAACTCCAAGTCCTTTTAACGTGCTAAATTGGCTGGGTTCAATTAATGTGATATTTTGGGCGTAAGCTAATAAGGCTTTGGCTAAGGGATGATTCGCTCCCTGCTCTAAACTTGCCGCAAATTGCACCGCACTTTTTTGTTCAACACCACCAAAGGTATAAACTGCTGTCACCGTTGGCTCACCTTGTGTCAAAGTACCCGTTTTATCAAACACAATCGTGTCTGCACTCGCCGCTTTTTGCAAGGCATCTGCATCACGAACTAACACGCCTAATTCTGCCGCTCGTCCAATGCCTGCAATAATTGACATCGGTGTTGCCAACCCTAAAGCACAAGGGCAAGCAATAATTAACACGGTGGTTAATATGACGAAAGCATAAGAAATCTGTTGCGTGACCACATACCAAACCAATGCAGAAATGAATGCAATCATTATTACGGCAGGAATAAATACACTCGCAATTTTATCGGCTAATTGCCCAATTTCTGGTTTGCTACTTTGAGCTTGTCGCACTAATTTGATGATATTCGCCAATCGGGTGTGATTGCCAATTTGTTCTGCTTGAAAAAGCAACGTACCATCTGTTACTAATGTTCCAGCACTCACCCTGTCACCTTTTTCTTTTTGAATGGGGATCGGCTCTCCCGTTAGCATACTTTCATCCACCCAGCCATGACCTTGTGTCACAACTCCATCAACACAAACCCGATCGCCCGTTTGTAAACGTAGTCGCATGCCAACTTGAACTCGGCTTAACGGCAATTCTGTTTCACCATTTTCTGTCACGACTTTGGCGGTTTGGGGGGTAAGATCGAATAATCGTTCAAGGGCTTGTGATGATTGCTGTTTGGCTTTAAGTTCAAGTATTTTTCCGATATTAATCAAGCCAATAATCATGGCACTGCTTTCAAAATAAAGATGACGAGCATTTTCAGGGAAAAAATCGGGAAATAGAACTACCATAAAAGAATAAAGCCATGCCGTCCCCGTTCCTAATGCTACTAAGGTATCCATAGTCGTGGATTTATTACGTAAGTTAAGCCAAGCTCGTTGATAGAAATGCTGACCCGTAAACCAGATCACTGCCAATACCAGCAAGCCAACCGCCATCCAATTTAGTTGATTATCGGCTGTCACTTGCATTTGACCGCCAAAGATTCCCCAAAAGAATAAACCAAAACCGACCACTAACGCCACCGTGGCTTGCCAACGGCGTTGTTGAATTTCCTGTTGCTGTTGGGCTTGCTGTTTGACGCGACGCTGGTTTTCATCTTCAACTAATTCTGCCCCATAACCAATATCAAGCACAGCCTGCACTAAATCTTGCGGATCAACAAACCCTGTCACTAAAGCTGTATTGTCTGCTAAATTGACTTGAGTAGAACTCACCCCTGTCACATTTAATAAGGCTTTTTGCACTTTTGCGACACAAGCCACACAGCTTAATCCGTCCAATAACAAAGTAAACTGCGGTGCATTTTGGGCGATTTTTGCCTGATCATGACGACTTTCTACCACCACAGGATCAGGCTGAGGATTTTGTTGTGTTGGTAGATCTATTTTGGGTCAGCAAGTTGGGCTTGATACCCCACATCAACAATTGCATCAATTAAGGTTTGAGCAGATACTTCTCCGATTACTGTCGCTTGCGTTAAACTCACCTCAGCACGTTCTACCCCCGAGATTTTTTCTAAGGTTTGTTTCACGTTTTTTACGCAATGTTGGCAAGAAAGATCTTGTAAGTTTAAATTTATCGTGGTCATGTTTTCGCTCTATTAAGAAATAAAAATATTAGACTAGAATACTCCCTTTTATCCAATAAAAAAAAGGAAATTTACACCGCACTTTATAAAAAATGTTTAAACTTTCAACTTTTTTTGATAAAGATTACTTTTTTCTACGCTTAATAATTTATTTTATCGCCAAAAAAGTGTATTCTATAGCACATCATAACTTTTAAAACGTCTATTCAGTGTTTGCTGAATACCTTCTAACTTCAACCCTTAATATAGGTTAATTTATGTCAAAATTAGTTCTTATCTTAAACTGTGGTAGCTCATCTTTAAAATTTGCTATCTTAGATCCTGTTTCTGGTGACGAAAAATTATCAGGTTTAGCCGAAGCATTTTATCTTCCAGAAGCTCGTATTAAATGGAAAATTCACGGAGAGAAAGGCAACGCAGATTTAGGTGCGGGTGCGGCTCACAGCGAAGCATTGAAATTTATTGTTGAAAATGTATTAACCCAAGAATTAAAAGACAGCATTGTAGCGATTGGTCACCGCATTGTTCATGGTGGTGAGAAATTTACTTCATCAGTTATCGTCACAGATGAAGTGGTGAAAGGTATTGAAGATGCCATTCAATTTGCACCGTTACACAACCCTGCCCACTTAATCGGTATAAAAGAAGCGTTCAAAATTTTCCCACATTTAAAAGACAAAAATGTCGTGGTATTTGACACTGCATTCCATACCACCATGCCAGAAGAAGCCTACTTATACGCATTGCCATACTCACTTTACAAAGAACATGGTATTCGCCGTTATGGTGCTCATGGTACTAGCCATTATTTTGTTAGCCGTGAAGCAGCAAAACGTTTAGGTGTTGCCGAAGATAAAGTGAATGTTATCACTTGCCATTTAGGTAATGGTGGTTCTGTGTCTGCTGTTCGTCATGGTGAATGTATTGATACCTCAATGGGCTTAACCCCATTAGAAGGTTTGGTTATGGGTACACGTTCTGGTGATATTGACCCAGCAATCGTGTTCTATCTATACAGAAACTTAGGTATGTCAATGGATCAAGTGGAAGAAACCTTAGTGAAAAAATCAGGTTTATTAGGTTTAACTGAAGTGACTAGCGATTGCCGTTATGCCGAAGATAACTATGAGAAAGAAGAACCTGCCAAACGTGCATTAGATGTCTATTGCTACCGTTTAGCCAAATACATTGGTTCATACATGGCAGTGATTGGTGAACGTTTAGACGCTATCGTGTTTACTGGCGGTATCGGGGAAAATTCTGCTCACGTCCGTGAAATCACCTTAAATCACTTAAAATTATTTGGTTATAACATAGACATTGAGAAAAACTTAGCGGCTCGTTTTGGTAAAGACGGTATTATCACTAAAGATAATACGCCAATCGCTATGGTAATCCCAACCAATGAAGAATTAGTCATCGCACGAGATACAGCTCGTCTTTGCATAAAATAATTAAATAAACAACTGCCGATAATTATCGGCAGTTTGCTTTTTCACTCAACATTCTCTCAAATTAGGAAATATTATGTCACGAACTATTATTCTTATCCCAATCAGTAGCGGAGTTGGTTTAACTAGTGTTAGTCTGGGTTTAATTCAAGCGCTTGAACAAAAAGGTACCAAAATTGGTTTTATCAAGCCTATTTCGCAACCTAGCAGTGGTGAAGACAAATTAGATCGCACAACTTCTATTGTACGTACCAGTACAAGTATCGAAACCGCTGAACCTTTTATGTTAAGCATTGCCGAAAATTTAATTGGTCAGAATCAAACAGATGTACTTTTAGAAAAAATTGTTGAACAGCACCAACAATTAAGCAAAAACAATGAAATCGTTATTGTAGAAGGGTTAATTCCGACTAGAAAAAATTCTTATGCCGACAGAATTAACTATGAAATTGCTCAAGCCTTAGATGCAGAAATTATTTTAGTGGCTGCACCTGCGACAGATACACCGAATCAATTAAAAGAACGTGTTGAAGCAGCGGCAGCATCTTTTGGTGGAAAATCTAACCCTAACCTACTTGGGGTCGTCATTAACAAATTCAATGCTCCTGTTGATGACAGTGGTCGCACCCGTCCTGATTTAACGGAGATTTTTGATTCATACCAACATAGCCACAACCAAGCTGGCGAAGTGTATCGCTTATTCGCCACCAGTCCAATTAAAGTATTAGCTTGTATTCCTTGGTCAGCAGAATTAATCGCCACCCGTGTTATCGACTTGGTCAAACATCTCGGTGCTGCTATTCTCAACGAGGGGGAAATTACGACTCGCCGTATTCGTGGTATTACTTTCTGTGCAAGAGCATTACAAAATATGGTAGAACATTTCCGCACAGGAAGTTTATTGGTCACTTCCGCCGATAGACCTGATGTATTAACTGCTGCGGCTTTAGCGGCAACTAACGGCATTGAATTAGGCGGTATTTTATTAACCGGTGGTTACAAAATTGATAGCCAAATTACTAAATTATGCCAACGTGCCTTTGAAACCACAGGATTACCAGTTTTCCGTATTGAAGGAAGTACTTGGCAAACCGCATTAAATCTACAAAGTTTCAATTTAGAAGTCCCCGTTGACGATAAAGAACGAATTGAAAATATTAAACAATACACCAGTCAACAATTTGATACTGATTTTATTAATCAAATTGCGGAGGGTTCCTCACGAATTCGTCGTTTATCACCACCAGCGTTCCGTTTCCAATTAACCGAATTAGCTCGTGTGGCGAAAAAACGCATTGTGTTACCCGAAGGTGATGAACCTCGTACCATTAAAGCTGCAGTGCTTTGTGCAGAACGTGGTATTGCAGAATGTATCTTATTAGCTAACCCAGCAGATGTTCAACGTGTAGCTGAAGCACAAGGTGTAACATTGGGTAAAGGCATCACGGTAATTGACCCAACCTCAGTACGAGAAAACTATGTGGCTCGTTTAGTGGAATTACGTAAAGCCAAAGGCATGACAGAAACCTCAGCTCGCGAGCAGTTAGAAGATAATGTTGTGTTAGGAACCATGATGTTAGAAGCTAACGAAGTAGATGGTTTAGTATCTGGTGCCGTGCATACCACAGCGAATACCATTCGTCCACCAATGCAAATCATCAAAACTGCCCCAGGTAGCTCTATTGTATCTTCGATCTTCTTTATGTTGCTACCAGATCAAGTGTTAGTTTATGGTGACTGTGCGGTGAACCCAGATCCAAATGCGGAACAATTAGCGGAAATCGCCATTCAATCCGCTGATTCAGCCAAAGCCTTTGGTATTGAACCGAAAGTGGCAATGATCTCTTACTCAACGGGTACATCAGGTTCAGGTGCAGATGTTGAAAAAGTGAAAGAAGCCACTCGCATTGCCAAAGAAAAACGCCCTGATTTAATCATTGACGGTCCATTACAATATGATGCCGCTGTTATGGAAGATGTGGCAAAATCCAAAGCACCAAATTCCCCTGTAGCAGGTAAAGCAACGGTATTCATCTTCCCTGATTTGAATACAGGTAATACGACATACAAAGCAGTGCAACGCTCTGCGGATTTAGTATCTATTGGTCCAATGTTACAAGGTATGCGTAAACCAGTGAACGACTTATCTCGTGGTGCATTGGTTGATGATATTGTGTACACCATCGCATTAACAGCAATTCAAGCGACACAATAATGAAAAATTAAGTTATTTTCCACCGCACTTTGAGTAATCAGATTAAAGTGCGGTGTTTTTTTACTCAATTTTTAACTAATGAAAACCTTTTGAAGTTTTCTCTAATTCTTTGTAGAATGATATATATAACGCTATTCTATTCATAAAATTAAGGAAAATCTCATGAAAGTCTCTTTATCTCTCTTAGCATTAACACTTGGTTTTACTGCCACAGTATCTGCAGCTGAATTACACCTGTATGCTGGGGCTGGTTTAAAATCACCAGTAGAAAAAATTATTAAACAATTTGAAACACAAACCAACAATAAAGTCACTGTCGAATATGCAGGATCAGGTCAGTTATTAGCTCGTTATCAAACCACCCAACAAGGTGATTTGTATTTACTCGGTTCTGCCGACTATGTAGAAAAATTACAACAAACAGGTGACGTGATTGAATCAGCACCATTAGTCTTACATATCCCCGTCATGGCAGTACGTAAAGACAAAGCCGATGGCATTGATTCCTTGAAAGCTCTCGCAGAAAGTAATTTACGTATTGGTATTGGTGATAGCAAAGCGATGGCATTAGGTAAAGGTGCAGAAAAAATATTGGCACTTTCTGGTTATGAAAAAGCGTTAAATGAAAAAGTGGTAGTAAAAGCGGGAACAGTAAAACAATTAATGCTTTATTTGCTCAACGGTGATGTTGATGCTGCTGTCGTTGGGCGTTCAGGTGCGTGGAAAGAAAAAGATAAATTAGTGATTTTGGACAATCCAAAAGGTACGCCTGAAGAAAAAGTGACCATCGCTACCTTAAAAACCAGTCAGCACCCAAAAGAAGCTAAACAATTATTAGACTTATTCAAATCTGCTGAAGGAGTGAAATACTTCACTGATGAAGGTTTCTTACCGATCGCCCAATAGTTTGAGTTTATATTTCGCCCTTATCCCATTGGCATTATTGTTATGTATCGTGGTTGGGGCGATTTTATCCTTAACCAGTAAGCTCAATCAGCATTTTCTCATTGAAATTCTAACGGATAAAGAACTCTATTTTGCCTTGGGAATGTCGCTGAGTAGTTCAATCATTTCACTTTTGTTGGCAATGATCATTGCTATTCCGAGTGCTTGGGTGATGAGCCAAAAAACCTTACCTTGGCAAAAAGTGATCGATACCCTACTCGATCTCCCTATGGTTTTACCCCCATTAGTGGCAGGATTAAGCCTACTGTTATTATTTAATCGTCAAGGTATTGTGGCAACTTGGTTCCCCATCGTCAGCGATTGGGTATTTAGCCCAGTGGGGATCATTATTGCTCAAACCTATATTGCAAGTTCCATTTTATTACGTAGTGCAAGGGGGGCATTTGCCAATTTTGATATAGGCTACCGCTTAACCGCTTATAATCTTGGACTCACCCCTTGGCAATCTTTAATCAAAGTGGAATTGCCTATGTGTTGGAAACCCTTATTAAGCGGTACAATCTTAGCTTGGGCAAGAGCGATTGGGGAATTCGGTGCAACCTTAATGTTAGCAGGTGCTACTCGCTTTAAAACGGAAACCTTGCCAATGGCAATCTATTTAAATATCGCCAGTGGTGATTTTGAAATTGCCATTGGTGCATCATTATGGCTTTTAGTGATTTCCGCCTTGTTATTACTCTTATTACGCAATCTCAATCGGCAATAGTCAATGTTAAACATTCAAGATTTAACTGTCGGTATTTTAAACCGACTAAACTTACATATTCAACCCAATGAATGTGTCGCTATCTTAGGTAAATCAGGCAGTGGTAAAACAACCTTGCTTAATGCTATCGCAGGCTATCTTGAGTATCAAGGTAACATCATTTTGGCTAGACAAAATATTAACCGACTTCCCCCTTGGCAACGTCAATGTCGTTATTTAAATCAACGGCTTTATTTGTTTCCACATAGAACGGTCAATGAAAATTTAGCCTTAGCACAGGGTACACACATTTCCTTGACAGAACAAATAGATTTGTTGCAACAGTTGGGTATTGAACATTTAATTGATCGTTATCCGCATCAAATCTCGGGGGGCGAACAACAACGGGTCGCACTGGCGAGAGTATTAATCAGTTATCCTAAATTATTGTTACTCGATGAACCTTTTTCTTCTCTTGATTGGGATACTCGTACCCAAATGTGGCAAATCATTAAACAAATAAAAACGCAATTTTCACTCACCATTTTAATGGTCACGCACGAACCGAAAGAAGCCGACTATCTGGCGGAACGTGCTATCTCTATCCACCATGGAACACTCAAGGAAACGCTATGATCTATTTTTCTGAACCAGAACTCGATAATTTTTTACTTGAAGATATTTATCGTGGTGATTTAACCACACATTGCTTAGATATTGGAAAAAAACCTGCTCGTATGTCATTTACACGTAAAAAAGCAGGTGTGGTAGCGGGTATTAATGTCGCATTACGTTTATTAACCAAATTGCATATTCAAGCTAATGCCTTTGTTCAAGATGGCGATGAAGTAACAGCGGGAACGCTACTTATTCAAGCAGAAGCCCAAGCCGATCAACTTCATCAAGCATGGAAAGTAGTACAACTGGTATTAGAGTGGAGTTGTGGTGTGGCACAATATACCGCAGAAATGGTGCAAAATGCCAAAGCGATAAACCCTAATGCCGTGGTGGCTTGTACGCGAAAAAGCATCCCTAACACCAGAAAATTAGCCACTGCTGCCGTGCTAGCTGGCGGTGGACATATTCACCGTCAAGGACTCAGTGAAACCCTTTTAGTCTTTACCAATCACCGTAATTTATTGGACGAACCAGAGAATTACATTGATATTGTGGCAACATTACGCCAACAAGCCCCTGAAAATAAAATCACCCTTGAAGCGGATAATTTAGCCCAGTGTCAAGCCATGTTATTGGCGAATCCTAATATTATTCAATTAGATAAATTTAGTTCAGATGATGTCAAAGCTGCTTTAGAGCTTAAGCAACAACTCAAATCTAATGTGATGTTATCCGTAGCAGGTGGGGTAAATAAAAATAATGTTGCGGATTTTGCTAAATTAGGTATTGACTTATTTATTACTTCTGCCCCTTATTATGCGATGCCAGAAGATATAAAAGTCATGATTGAGAAAAGATAAAAAAATGTTGTTATTTTATACCGCACTTTTATCAAAAATCGTTAAAAAAGTGCGGTATTTTTTTATGACGTTTACTGACTAACTTGTTCTGCTGCCTGTTCTTCTGTTGCTAATTTATTGTCATACACCTTAACAAACGGCAGATAAATTAACCAAGATACTAAAACACAAGATAATGCCAATGCTGCGGCACGCCAATCACCTGCTGTACCAATAAATGCACCAATACCAGCTGGAGATGGCCAAGGTACATTAGCAATTATTGGATTCACCCAATGTAATTTAATTGACCAATATGCCATAGACGCAGTCACCATTGGCGAAAGGAAAAATGGTATAGCTAAATATGGGTTATATACGATTGGTAAGCCAAAGATAATTGGCTCATTAATATTAAATATGCCTGGTGCAATAGACGCTTTGCCTAAAATCCGTAATTGTTGTGAACGAGCAAGAAAGGCTATAAATAAAGTTAGTCCCAATGTACCACCAGATCCACCAAGAAATACAAAACTATTGTAAAATTCACCTGCAAAAGGAATATTCGCTCCGTTTGCATTAGCTTGCAAATTACTTAATACAATTGGCACTAAAAAGGAACTAATAATATTGGCTCCATGAATCCCCACAATCCATAAGGCATGAATTAAGAAGAAAATCACCATCAACCCTAGCCAACTGTTAGCGATGTCGGTAACAAAAGCAAATGGAATGGCAATCACTTTAAAAATATCTGTACCAAATGCGATAAAGCCACCGTTAATCACTAATACCACTACTGCTACCGCAAAGGCTGGAATTAATGCCGTGAATGAGCGAGCAACACCTTCAGGTACAGCTTCTGGCATCTTAATTACCCAATTACGTTTCACGCAAAAACAGTAAATTTTCACCGTTAACAAAGACATAATAATTGCCGTAAAAATCCCTACCGTTCCCATACGATCAGGTCCACTGCCACCAATTACCCAACCATTAATGGTGGTGGCATCGGAAAATAACTGAATCCGACCATCTGCATAAAAAAGTTCTGGAATACATAAAAAGAAAGCAAATAAAGCAAGTAAGGCACCATTTAACGGTGAAACGTTGATCTCATCTTCCTGTTCATGAATTTTGGTATATTCATAGCCAATCACAATCACAAAATATAGAGCCAATAGCCCCATCGTTGATTTATAAACTAAAATATAAAGATCACTTATTCTAAAGAACGTTTCATCGAAGAAATCTCGCAGAAACGTAAAGGTTTCAGGAAGTACATTAAAGACAAGGAAAAATGAGCCAACAATAGTAAACGTAATACTAGCGATCCCTGCTGCCATAATCGCTCGTACTGATTTAAAGGCGGCTATTTTTGCCATAGGTCCCATTAAATATTTTTCTAACAGTTGAAATATGCCGTTCATAGGGAATTTCCTTCTAAGTTAAGTTGTTGTTCATAAGCCATTATGCGTTGATAATGTGTATCTTTATTTGCACGGATTGTGTTTAATTTTTTTAACACCAATAGCGTTAATATTATTACTACACCAAAATACCCCTCTAAAATACGAGTTTGATGGTTTTGGACAAAAGGAAATAACTGTTTTTCATAAGGTGTTAAACAAATCAACATGAGTAAACTATAACCCACTAGTAGGAATTGAAAAATCCTGCTAGTTAATGGTGCCGCTGTGTTATGTTTATAATACATTTTAACTTGTTCAAAACTGGCTATTCCAAGCAAGCTTAATATTAGCAACGGTACAAATAGAAAAGTAGCTTGAGATAAAAACATAGCACAGCACCAAACTAAAGTTGAGAAAAACAAAAATGCTGTTGTATAACGCACAAATAAAAAGCGATTAAAATACAAGGAACGTAAAATCATTTGTTGTTTATGCGGTGTTACCATAAGTTATTCCTTATTTGCCATTTTCTGATGTAGTACCAAAAATTCCAATGCCAATTCATGTAATAACATTGTGGACATTAGATGATCTTGCGCATGCACCATAATAATTTCCATCGGAATCACTTTGCCACAAGCATAATCTTTCAATAAATTAGTTTGTGATTTATGTGCTTCTAATAAATTCTGGTTGGCTTCATCTAATTGTTGTCGAGCTTGTACAAATTCTCCGCCTTTCATTAGATCTAATGCTTGATGAATTAGATTTCTGGCATCGCCACTATGTACAATAATTTCAAAAGCCACTACCTGTAATTCGTTTTCATCTTCCATACCAAACTCCTAAATTAATAATGAAAATAATTGAATAAACTGATTAAAATCTTGACACTGAATTAATTGCTGTTGTAAATACTCGTCTTCGGTTAACTTTACAATCGCCGAAGTGATCTGTTTTAATTCCGCATTGCCATATTGAGATGGTGAAATTAAAAATACTAATTGAATTTGTTGATGCAGTTTATCCCAAACTAATGTTTGTGGAATAATCCCTACTGCCACTTTACTTTGTTCTCCCACAGGTTTAATTGGGTGTGGCACAGCAATATATTGACTAAATACCACGGAACTTAATCTTTCCCTTTGCTTTATTTGTTCTAGCATTCTACGTGGATATTTTTCGGTTTCATTGTATGCACAATGCTGCACTAAGGTTTCAATCACTTCTTCTTTACTGGCAGAATTATTAAACCGTATAAAATAATTCTCATTAAAAAAGTTAGATAATAAGAGTTGTTTATTTTGTATAATTTCTAGCTTCTCAATTTCTTCTATTGGGATAAATTTACTAGTTTGTACAAGATCTTTACTTTTAATTTGTTTAATCATATTTCTGATCTGATCAAATTCATCATTTTTCAGAAAAATACTAGAATGTACCACTGGCACTTTAAACACTAAATTAGATAAATCTATAGAAGACACAATAAAATCAATATCTGCTAAAATCTGATCATTAAGTTCATAATAACTCACTACATCTTTAATAATTAAGCTATCATTAAATTCATATTCCAAGCGGTTCTTAATAAATTGTGCAGAACTATAACCTGTAGTACAAACCACTAGAACTTTTAATTTTTTCTTATTCTGATAACGTTCAATGGCAGCCAAAATATGTAACGCTAAATAAGAATATTCATCATTAGAAACGTTAATACCCTGAAAATCAGAAAATTCATCAAAATATTTACATACTAATTGAAAAATATCTTGATAATTCTGCATAATTTCCTGACAAAGTGGATTTTCTACAGTAATATTATTTTTTAATCTGGTAATCAATAATTGTAGATGCTGTGAAATAGCATTGATTAATACTTCATCATCTACAATTTGAATATGTAAGGCTTGTTCAATTTTTATAATAATCTGTTTAATTTCTGCGGTTTTCTGTTCTATTTGAGAGAGTTTATTTTCTAATCGCTTTCCCTTGGCAAGTAAATGTAAAGCAATGTAATCAATTTCTGAGCGAGGAAATTGAATGTTATTTTCAGCTCTTATACGATCAATAATATTTTCTGCCACCATGCGTTCTATAAAATAATCATCAAGCTCATCAGGCTGAATGTTTATATTAAGTTTATGCCCTGTTTTTATACGATTAATGGCAAGTAAAATATGCAAAGCTAAATTTTGTAATATAAAATCCGCTAAATATAGTTTTCCTTTTCTACATTCTTCAATAATGATTTGTAGAAGGTTCTCAAAACGTATTTCATCTATAAAAATCGTATTGCCAATATAACGATTAATCGCATTACCAAAATCTTTCTTAAAAAAGTAATCCATGATAAATGCACGATAATCCTGCTCATGCCCTACTATACTTACGCCCTGATTGGCTTTACTGGTAATAGTTAAATGATAGGGTTTAATCAGATCACTAATCTCTTTGAAATCTGCAGAAAGAGTGGAACGGCTAACAAATAATTCTTGTTCAAGGTCATCAAATAAAAGATAAGGTTGACTAAAGAATAATTTATTCAAAATATACTTCTGTCTATCTTGTTTACTTTCAATTCTTTTATTTTGTTTTTTCAAATTCAACTGCAGTTGAAATTCACTTAGATTTTTAATCACTAATTGATAACCTAATCCTTGTTTGGCAACAAGTTCCGCACCATATTTAGGTAAATCTATTGTAATGTTCTTAATATAGCTACGAATAGTACGGTCAGAGTAGTTTAGATGACTTGCAAGTTGATTGCTGGTAACAAAACTATCTTGATGTTCAAATAAATATTGTAAAATAGCAATTTCTTTTTTATTAAACATACTCTGACCTTATAGGTTAGATTTTTTCTAACACTAAATTAGCTAATTTTTCAATGCCCATTGGAATAGGCACATAGGCTTGTGGTGGAATACTTTCCACAGGTTTTCCAGCTTTTTTTCCCAATTCAGTAAATTTTGCTAAATACATTTTGGTTTGTGGGCTAATTAAATACAAATCAAAACTGCCAGATTCAATCGCTTTTTGCCCCTCAGTCGCTGAAACAGCATCGATTTCAATATCATGTCCTTTGGATTTAAAAAAATCTGTGGTTTTCTTCGCCATTAAAGATGAAGACATGCCTGCGGCACAAATAATTAATGCTTTTTTCATAGTCTATTTTCCTTATAAATGTTCACCATTGCTTTGAATAACTTGTTGATACCAATAAAACGATTTTTTACGAGAACGTTCAAGGCTGCCTTTACCTTGATTATCCTTATCTACATAAATAAACCCATAGCGTTTTTTCATTTCACCAGTTCCCGCCGAAACTAAATCAATACAGCCCCAAGGGGTATAACCCATTAAATCTACACCGTCTTGTTCCACTGCTTGTTTCATGGTTTGAATATGAGCTTTTAAATAATCAATGCGATAATCATCATGTACCATGCCATCATCACTGATTTCATCAATAGCACCAAAGCCATTTTCCACAATAAATAACGGAAGACGATACATATCGGTTAAATAATTTAAAGAATAACGTAAGCCTATAGGATCAATTTGCCATCCCCATTCTGAACGTGGTACAAATTGGTTAGTAACCAAATCAGCACTTTCGTCAAAATCAAAATAAGTATTTTCCTTATGATAACGAGTGGCAAAAGACATATAATAACTAAAGCCAATATAATCCACTGTACCCGCTAATAGATCGACTTGATCTTGCTCAGTAAAATCAATATAAATATTTTTGCGTTGCCAATAATTTAAAATATAGGCTGGATATTTTCCACGTACATGCACATCGGCAAAATAAAACCGCTTTTGCATCGCTTTTTGCGAAAACAGTACGTCTTCTGGTTTACAGGTTTCAGGATAAATTGGGCTAAATTGAATCATACAACCCACTTTTAAATCAGGATTAATTTCATGAGCAATTTTTACCGCACGACTACTTGCCACTAATTCATAATGGGCGGCTTGATACATAATAGCTTCTCGATCATCACCGTCTTTGAATACTAATCCCGAATTAGTGAAAGTAGTAAAATCACGATTAAAATTGGCTTGATTATTAATTTCATTAAAGGTCATCCAATATTTGACTTTTGAATGGAAACGCTCAAAACAAGCTCGAGCAAAACGTTCAAAAAATTCAATTAATTGACGATTACGAAAACCACCATATTGAGTTACTAAATGATAAGGTATCTCAAAATGTGAAAGGGTAACTACTGGCTCAATACCATATTTTAAGCATTCATCAAATAAATCATCATAAAATTGCAAGCCTGCTTCGTTGGGCTGACTCTCATCACCTTGTGGAAAAATGCGTGTCCAAGCAATAGATGTACGAAAACATTTAAACCCCATTTCCGCAAATAAAGCAATATCTTCTTTATAACGATGGTAAAAATCGATAGCTTCATGATTTGGATAATATTTACCAGCTACCACGCCATCCGTGATCTCTCGTTCTACTCCATTTGCTCCTGCGGTCATAACATCAGCAACACTTAATCCTTTATTACCCTCTTTCCAACCACCTTCTAATTGATGAGCAGCAACCGCCCCACCCCATAAGAAATTTTTTGCTAACATAACATTCTCCCGATGAATTGATTGACAATTATCATCATAATCACTTCAGGAAAAATGTACATAGCGAAATTTTCCGTATTGATACGGAAATAACTTGTATTTTTTATTTAAAACTTTTTGTTCTTCAAACATACCAAATCCCTTCTTTGTTTCTAACTATTTTAATTACTTGCACCCACAACCAAAATCAACGACAATAAGTAATTAATTTTATTCTATTTACATGAAACAAAAATGACCTATCTACAACAAGTAAACAAACGCCGCACTTTTGCGATTATTTCTCACCCCGATGCGGGGAAAACCACCATTACGGAAAAAGTGTTACTCTATGGAAATGCGATTCAAACCGCAGGTTCAGTGAAAGGCAAAGGCTCGCAGGCTCACGCCAAATCCGACTGGATGGAAATGGAAAAGCAACGGGGAATTTCGATTACCACTTCTGTAATGCAATTTCCGTACAACGATTGTTTGGTGAATTTGCTCGACACCCCGGGACACGAAGATTTCTCGGAAGATACCTACCGCACTTTAACCGCGGTGGATAGCTGTTTAATGGTAATTGATAGCTCAAAAGGGGTGGAAGAACGGACAATCAAGTTAATGGAAGTGACCCGTTTGCGTGATACACCGATTATCACCTTTATGAACAAACTCGACCGTGATATTCGCGATCCAATGGAATTGTTGGACGAAGTGGAAAATGTGTTGAAAATCCATTGTGCACCGATTACTTGGCCTATCGGTTGCGGCAAGCTGTTTAAAGGGGTGTATCATTTATATAAAGATGAAACCTATTTATACCAAACAGGGCAAGGGCATACCATTCAAGAAGTTCGCATTATCAAGGGTTTAAATAACCCTGAATTGGATCAAACCGTGGGCGAAGATTTGGCTCAGCAGTTGCGTGATGAACTGGAACTGGTGCAAGGTGCATCTAATGAATTTGATCACGATTTGTTTATTAATGGCGAACTCACGCCTGTTTATTTTGGGACGGCATTAGGTAATTTCGGTGTGGATCATTTCTTAGATGGGCTAACTCAATGGTCGCCAGCACCGCAGCCACGTCAAGCGGACACTCGCTTGGTGGAAAGTGCGGAGGAAAAATTCAGCGGTTTTGTGTTCAAAATTCAAGCCAATATGGATCCAAAACACCGTGACCGCGTGGCGTTTATGCGAGTGGTATCGGGTAAGTATGAAAAAGGCATGAAACTTCGCCACGTGCGTATCGGTAAAGATGTAGTGATTTCCGATGCCTTGACTTTTATGGCAGGGGATCGAACCCACGCTGAAGAAGCCTACGCAGGCGACATTATCGGCTTGCATAACCACGGCACCATTCAAATTGGTGATACCTTTACCCAAGGGGAAGATCTGAAATTTACAGGGATTCCGAACTTCGCCCCTGAATTATTCCGCCGTATTCGTTTGAAAGATCCGCTTAAACAAAAGCAATTACTCAAAGGCTTGGTACAACTTTCCGAAGAAGGAGCGGTGCAAGTGTTTCGTCCGTTAATAAACAACGATTTAATTGTTGGTGCAGTGGGTGTGTTACAGTTTGATGTGGTGGTTTCTCGGTTGAAATCCGAATATAACGTGGAGGCCATTTACGAAAATGTGAATGTGGCAACGGCTCGTTGGGTGGAATGTGCTGATGTGAAAAAATTTGAAGAATTTAAACGCAAAAATGAGCAAAATTTAGCCTTAGACGGTGGCGATAATTTAACCTATATTGCCCCAACCATGGTAAATCTGAATTTAGCTCAAGAACGTTATCCTGATGTGACATTTTTTAAAACGAGGGAACATTAATTTGCAAGCTACACCATCGTTAATACAATCAGAACAACTCGCTGAAATAAGAGAGCAAATGTTGAAATTTGCACTACTTCAACTGCGAGATATGACCATTGCAGAAGATATGGTGCAAGAAGCCTTATTAAGTGCGGTGAAAAATATTGATAGTTTTCAACGTCAATCCGCATTGAAAACATGGATTTTTGCTATTCTGAAAAATAAAATTATTGATTATTTACGTCAAAAAGATCGTTTTGTACTTGAAAGTGACCTTGTGGATGATGATGAAGAAAATAACCAATTTTTCGATCAAAATGGTCATTGGAAAACAGAATATTATCCTGAAAGCTGGCAAGAAAACGCAGTTTATTCAGATGAATTCTGGCTATTATTTGAAACCTGTTTAACTCATTTACCAGCTAAACAAAGCCGTGTTTTTATGATGCGAGAATATTTAGATTTTTCTGCTGATGAAATTTGCCACGAAGTAAATATCACCAGTGGAAACCTACATATCTTACTGTATCGAGCGAGATTACAGTTACAACATTGTTTAGCGACCAAATTAAATTAGGAATGAAAAATGAAATGTTTACAAATTACTAAACTTATTTCTGATGCTCAAGAGCGAGAGCTTAATTTTAATGAGAAAATAGGTGTGAAAACGCATGTAATACTGTGTACTCATTGCCGTGCATTTCAATTACAATGCAAACAATTACACCAACTGATGAAACAATTTGCTGGCAATAAACCTCAATAATTCGATTATTACTTTATCAAACAAGATAACGGATTTATACTATCTACAGCACATCAACAGAAGGAAAATATTATGGCAATTTTAGTCACTGGTGGAGCGGGTTATATCGGCTCACATACTGTCGTTGAATTATTCAATGCCAACAAAGAAGTAGTTGTATTAGACAATCTGTGCAATTCTTCGGAAAAATCCCTTGAACGGGTTGCTCAAATTACAGGTAAACAAGCCAAATTTTACCAAGGTGATATTTTAGATAGTGCATTATTACAACAAATCTTTGCTGAAAATAACATTGAATCAGTGATCCATTTTGCTGGTTTAAAAGCTGTCGGTGAAAGTGTACAGAAACCTATTGAGTATTATCGCAATAACGTGGTGGGTTCATTAAATTTAATTGAACAAATGCGTAAAGCAGGCGTGTGGAATTTTGTATTTAGCTCATCTTCTACGGTTTATGGCGATCCTGACGTTATTCCTGTGACGGAAGATTGTAAAGTAGGTGGTACAACTAACCCTTATGGCACATCAAAATTAATGGTAGAACAAATGCTAACCGATATTGCTAAAGCGGAACCGAAATTTAGCATTACGCTCTTGCGTTATTTTAACCCTGTTGGAGCGCATGAAAGTGGTTTAATCGGTGAAGATCCGAATGGTATTCCAAATAATTTAATGCCTTATATTGCTCAAGTGGCTGTGGGTAAATTAAAAGAATTATCTATTTTTGGTAATGATTACAATACACCTGATGGCACCGGTGTACGTGATTATATTCACGTTGTTGACCTTGCCATTGGACACGTTAAAGCCTTAGCTCGTCATGAAAATGATGGTGGATTACATATTTATAATTTAGGTACTGGCGTAGGTTATTCTGTATTAGATATGGTGAAAGCCTTTGAACAAGCGAATAATATCGTTGTTCCATATAAATTTGCACCTCGCCGTGCGGGTGATATTGCTGAAAATTACGCTGATGCAAGCCGTGCTTTAAAAGAATTAGGCTGGAAATCAGAACGTGATTTGAATGCCATGATGCGAGATACGTGGAATTGGCAGAAAAATAATCCGCAAGGCTATAAAGACTAATTAATCATAAAAGTGCGGTAAAAAACACCGCACTTTTCCATTCGAATTTCATTATATTTTAACTATGCCAAATAAATCTTCCGTTCTCTCACAAATTTTTAGTCGCAATATGCTGATCTGTATTTTTACAGGTTTCAGCTCGGGGTTGCCTTTTTATATTCTAATTTCCTTATTACCGATTTGGCTACGCTCCGAACAGGTGGATTTAAAAACCCTTGGTTATTTCACCGCGGTTACTCTCCCTTTTACATGGAAATTTTTATGGTCGCCTTTGCTTGACCGTTATTCAATGCCTTTTCTTGGTCGTCGTCGTGGTTGGATTTTGGTTTCACAAATTCTGTTATTAATCTCAATGGCTTTATTTGGTTTTATTTCCCCACATACCAATCAAGGATTAACTTTAATTGCTGGTTTGGCAACACTGTGTTCCTTTTTCTCCGCCAATCAAGATGTTGTGCTTGATGCTTACCGCCGAGAAATTTTATCGGATGAAGAATTAGGGCTAGGCAATTCCATTCACGTCAATGCTTATCGAATTGCAGGTTTAGTACCAGGATCACTTTCCTTAATTTTATCCGATTATCTCCCATGGCAAACTGTCTTTATCATTACTGCTCTGTTTATGTTACCTGGTATTTTTATGACCTTATTTATTAGCCGTGAACCCAAAATTGAGTTAAATTCGCACCGCACTTTAAAAGATAATGTGATTGAACCGTTTAAAGAATTTTTTAATCGTAAAGGAATTTGGTCAGCATTGGCTATTTTAGCGTTTATTTTTCTCTATAAACTCGGTGATAGTATGGCAACAGCTCTGATTTCACCGTTCTATTTAGATATGGGTTTCAGCAATAGCCAAATCGGTCTTGTAGCAAAAAATGCTTCGCTTTGGCCTATGGTGATCGCAAGTATTATTGGTGGCATTGTTATGCTAAAAATTGGGATTAATAAAGCATTATGGTTATTTGGTGTAGTGCAGATCATTACGATTCTGGGTTTTGCATGGCTCGCTAAACAAGGTCCCTTTGAACAAATTGGCACTTATGAGCTATTCGCTCTTAGCTTAGTTATTGCTGCAGAATACATCGGTATTGGGTTAGGAACATCTGCTTTTGTTGCATTTATGGCGAGAGAAACCAATCCGCTTTATACAGCAACACAACTTGCCTTATTCACCAGTTTATCAGCGTTGCCAAGAGCAACTCTCAATACACAAGCTGGTACCTTAATTAATTGGTTAGGTTACTATGATTATTTTTGGCTCTGTTTCTTCCTTGCCATTCCAGGTATGCTTTGCTTGATTTGGATTGCTCCTTGGCGACAAAAATCCGTCAATACTCTCTCTTAAAGTAATGGTCATAAGGTCAAAATATTTCTCACTTTATATCAATAAAAAAGGTTGATTGTAATTATTAACATAATTAAAACCAACCTTTTGATCGACTCTATTTTTTTATTTATCTTTTAACTGTGGTAAAGCCACTTCTTTAGTTACAGACAATAAACCCGTATTTGCATAAATACCTAACTTATCTCTTGTATCTAAAATATCTAAATTACGCATGGTTAATTGACCAATACGATCTACTGGGTTAAATGGTGCATTTTCCACTTTTTCCATACTTAAACGTTCTGGGTGATAAGTCATATTTGGTGATGACGTATTTAAGATTGAGTAATCATTACCACGGCGTAATTCTAATACCACTTCACCTGTCACAGCTTTAGCAACCCAACGTTGAGCTGTTTCACGTAACATTAAGGCTTGTGGATCAAACCAGCGACCTTGATATAATAAACGTCCTAAACGTAAACCGTTAATACGATATTGTTCAATAGTGTCTTCATTATGAATAGAAGTTACCAAACGTTCATAAGCAATATGGAATAATGCCATTCCTGGTGCTTCATAAATACCACGAGATTTTGCTTCAATAATACGGTTTTCAATTTGGTCTGACATACCTAAACCGTGACGACCACCAATACGATTTGCTTCTAAAAAGAGTTCTACCACATTACTAAATGTTTTACCATTTAATGCCACTGGCACGCCTTCTTCAAAACGCACGGTAACTTCTTCAGCTTTGACTTCTACATCTTCACGCCAGAATGGTACACCCATAATTGGATTAACAATACGAATACCACGGCTTAAAAATTCTAAATCTTTTGCTTCATGTGTTGCACCAAGCATATTAGAATCCGTTGAATAGGCTTTTTCTACTGACATTTTGTAGTTAAACCCATTGGCAATTAAAAATTCTGACATTTCATGACGACCACCCAATTCGTGAATAAATTGATCATCTAGCCAAGGTTTATAAATTTTTAGATTTGGATTAGTCAACAAACCATAACGGTAAAAACGTTCAATATCATTACCTTTAAAGGTTGAACCATCTCCCCAAATATTGACATTATCTTCTTTCATCGCCGACACAAGCATGGTACCAGTTACCGCTCGACCTAATGGTGTGGTATTAAAATACGTAATACCGCCCGTTGAAACATGGAATGCCCCCGCTTGAATTGCAGCAATACCCTCGTGTGCTAATTGGCTACGACAGTCAATTAAACGTGCAATCTCTGCACCATATTCCATTGCTTTTTTAGGGATCGCATTGTAATCATCTTCATCAGGTTGACCTAAATTTGCGGTATAAGCATAAGGTACTGCACCTTTTTGACGCATCCATAATAAAGCTGCACTAGTATCTAAACCGCCTGAAAAGGCAATACCCACTTTTTGACCAAGGGGAAGATTTTGTAAAATTGTGTTTGACATGGTTGTTCCTATTTTTAAGGTTTTAATTCGACTGATTATTATTGATTAAATCATTAGATTTTTCAACTATAATAATCATGACAAGAAATCTTTCTCACATAAAAAAAGATCCGCATCTGCGGATCTTTCTAAATCATTATTTATTCACTTGGCTACCAATTAAGCCACCTAAGGCTGCCCCCCCAAGGGTTGCACCAGTTGAGTTGCCAATAACATTACCAGCTACCCCACCAACAGCTGCACCGATAGCAGTGTTTTTTTGGGTTCTTGTCATATTACTGCATGCGGCAAGCGAACCTGCAATAAAGACAATGATAACGAATTTTGCGATGTTTTTCATCTCATACTCCTTAATAAATTAACAAACTCATCATTAAGACTATGCAAAATAGAAAAAGTTCTATTGCGATTGCCCTAACATAGTATAAGGATCGGGATATTGATATACAAAATCCAATTCCTGACAGATTTTATCTGCCACAATAATCCGTTGAGCATCCGACTCACTACAAACAAAGTGCGGTGGATTTATACCAAGTTTTTCTGCCACAAATTGATAATATTGTTTTCTGGTTGGGTGTTGCGGAGCAACTAAATGATAAAGTCGATGACCACTTGGCGTTTCCAATAAACTTTGTACAGCTCGAGAACAGTCCTCTAAATGAACTAAATTCACGGGGCTATTACCTTGCTCAAAGTTTTTCCCACTCATAGAATAAACAGGATGGCGATCTTCACCAATTAATCCCCCAAAACGTACAATATCTACATCAATATCCTGTAGGGTAAAAAGCATTTGTTCTATTTCATATAAGGGTGATTGAGGTGGCTGGCAACTTTCATCAAATTGCCCTGTTTGCAGTGGCAAAATAGAGGTAGAACTGATAAAAACAATATGATTAATACCGCAAAGTAATGCTTCATTCACAAGATTCTCAATACCTTGCATATAACTTTCTGCATCAAAAAAATAATCACTGGGTGGAATATTAATAACTAGGCTATCCACTGAAAGTAAAGCGTTCAAATCATCAGGATCGGCATTAATCTCGGGATCTAATTGTAATTGGTAGGCTTCCAAACGCCATAAACGCATTTCTTCTACCCCCTCTGGCGTACGTTTACTGCCTTTAACTTCCCAACCCAGATTACGTAGATCTCTCGCTAAAGGCAAACCAAACCAGCCTAAACCAATAATTGCTACCGACCTCATGATATTCCTTCGTCTTTTGTAAAGGGCATATTGTATCTGCCCTTACCTCATTCTATTTGGTTAATAAATCCAATGCTTCTTGATATTTCGCCACGGTTTTCTCAATCACGTCCGCTGGCACTTTCGGGGCTGGCGGTTGTTTATTCCAACCACTTTGTTCTAACCAATCCCGCACAAATTGCTTATCAAATGACGGTGGATTAGTGCCTTCTTGATACGTATCAACAGACCAAAAACGGCTGGAATCTGGGGTTAATACTTCGTCCATCAAGGTCAAAGTACCATTCTCATCTAAGCCAAATTCAAATTTGGTGTCACAAATAATAATCCCTTTGGTCAACGCATAAGCCGCCGCTTCTTTATACAAGGCAATCGCTGCATCACGTACTTGAGCCGCTAATTCCGCCCCAATCTGACGTTCACACTCTGCATAGCTAATATTAATATCGTGATCGCCTACTTCTTCTTTGCTAGACGGTGTAAAAATCGGCTCAGGCAATTTACTCGCTTCCACCAAACCTTTTGGCAGTGCTAAACCACAAATCGTGCCTGTTTGTTTATAATCTTTCAAGCCCGATCCTGTCAAATAGCCACGCACAATACTTTCAATTTTAATTGGGGTTAAACGTTTACATACCACAGCACGATCTTTAATTAAATCCGCTTCGGCTTTGGGTAACACATCATACACCGTATCGCCTGTAAAATGGTTTGGCATAATGTGTGATAATTTATTAAACCAGAAATTAGAGATCTGCGTGAGAATTTCGCCTTTGCGTGGAATAGGATCATCAAGAATAACATCAAATGCTGACAGACGATCCGTTGCCACCATTAACATACGTTTGTCATCAATCTCATAAAGATCGCGTACTTTACCTGAATAAATTTTTTTTAAACTTAATTCTGCCATTCTGTTGCCCTTGCATTATAAAAAATAAAAACTGCGGTAAATTATACCGCAGTTTCCTAACAAAAAAAGCAAAGGGTTGTATTTTGTTGATAATTTTTTATTCTTCGCTTTCCACGCCCAACGCCTGCGAAAAACTCCGCAATCCTTTAGCATTTCCTGCCTTGACCATACCTGTCATGGCTTGGGTTGGTGAATGAATCAACTTATTCATTAATTTATAACTCAATTCTTGCAATACTAACTCAGCTTGTTCGCCTTGTTGCAAAGCGTTCAAGGCTTTTTCTAATAGATTCTGACGAGCTTGTTCAGCATTTTCGCGATAATGACGAATTAAATTAGAAAATTGATGCACTTTCAACCATTCAAAGAAATCCATACATTCTTGCTCAATAATTTGATTTGCCTGTGCAGCGGCTTTTTCACGTTGATCCTTATTATGCTGAATAATATTTTGCAAATCATCGACCGTATAATGATAAATGCTATCAAGCTCACCAACGCTTTCTTCTACATCTCGAGGAACCGCAATATCCACCAGCAACATTGGAGCATTACGCCGTTGTTTTTGTGCCACTTTTACCATGTCTTGGTTAATCAGAATATGCTCCGATCCTGTGGAAGAAATCACAATATCCGCTTGATTTAAGCCGTCCTGTAACTGTTCCAACGATATAATTTTAACCTGCTCACCTTGCTCCAGACGAGAAATCAAGGCTTCTGCACGAGATAAAGTGCGGTTAGAAATAATGATTTTTTTTACCCCATGACGTAACAAATGGCGACAGACCAATTCAATGGTTTCCCCCGCTCCCACCAGCAACACGGTCAAGGATTTTAACTGTTCAAAAATCTGCCGTGCTAAACTACAAGCCGCATACGCCACCGACACTGCACTTTCGCCGATATTGGTTTCGCTTCGCACTCGTTTTGCCACTGCAAAAGTTTTTTGGAATAGACGAGAAAATTCACTGGTGAAAACCGTATTTTGTTGGGTTAAATAATATTCTTCGCTGAATTGATAGGCTTGTTTTACTTGTCCTAAAATTTGTGGTTCACCTAAAATCAAGGAATCTAAACCACAAGCCACTGCCATTAAATGCTTTACCGCATTTTTATCTTGATGCAAATAAATGCAGGCTTGCAATTCAGTTAAATCCAGTTGATGAAATTGAGCAAACCAGCCTACCACTTGATCGAGAAAATCTTGCGTTTCATCAGGCGATAATTGCTTATTATGTAGATAAATTTCAGTTCGATTACAAGTAGATAAAATCACCGCACTTTGAGCCAGCTCTAACTGCTGAATTTGTCGCAAGGCAAGCTGACGTTTTTCTTGCGAAAACGCTACTTTCTCACGTAATCCCACTGTTGCGGTTTTGTGATTAATGCCTAGAACTAAAATTGTCACAGAAAAATGCCTAAAAAATATGAGAAATTGCTGATTTTTATCGCTAAAACCTTACTTGGAAACGTATTCTAACGGAAAAAAACATTAAAATATAGAACAATTATCTTTAATAGAAATCGTTTGCATTTTAAACAAAACCTGATTAAAATGCTCAATCTTTATTCAGGTGTTAATTTTAGGATTTTTGTGTTTCAATTAAATCAAGCCTCATTTTCAATTCCCACGGCGACAGGTATTCGTCAACTGCTTTCCCCTATTTCCTTACAATTTGAACTAGGCAAAGTATATGGCTTAATTGGACACAATGGGTCGGGTAAATCCACCTTAATCAAATTAATGGCTCGCCAGCAAAAATCTTCATCGGGGCAAATTCTGCTTAATAATCAAGCTATTGAACATTGGGGCAGTCGTGAATTTGCCCGTGAAGTGGCGTATTTGCCACAACATTTGCCCACCAATACCCAACTCACCGCCAGAGAATTAATCGCTCTCGGACGTTATGCGTGGAACGGTTTATTGAAAAGCAATCCACAGCAAGATCAAACTGCGGTGCAAAATGCCTTAGTTTTAACCCATACGGAGAAATTTGCCGATCAACAAATTGATGTGCTATCGGGTGGCGAACGTTCTCGCATTTGGCTGGCGATGTTGTTGGCTCAACAAAGCCGTTTTTTATTGCTTGATGAACCCTTGGCAGCGTTAGATATTGCCCATCAAGTGGAAGTGATGAAACTCATCAAAAAACTCAGTCGAGAGTTGGGCTTAGGCGTGGTGATCGTGATCCACGATGTGAATTTAGCGGCGGCATTTTGTGATGAATTGATCGCCTTACATTCAGGCAAACTGTTGGCTCAAGGCACGCCTGAACAACTCATTACCCCTGATTCTTTACAACAAATTTATGGTTTGCAATTAAATGTTATCGCTCACCCTAATACGCAAGCCCCAGTGGTTTTTTATTAAGGCGAAATGCGATGCTAAAAATCTTATTAAAAAGCCTGTTTATTTCCTTATTGAGCCTAAAGGTTTTGGCTCAAATACCTGTTGCCACCTTAGATTGGACGGTAGCAGAAACCCTGATCGCCTTGGATAATCCGCCCGTGGCGATTGGCGATAAACCGAGTTATCAACGTTGGGTCGGTGAGCCAAAACTACCTGCCAACACCCTTGATCTTGGTCTGCGGATGCAACCAAATAAAGAAATGCTGTCGCAAATCAAGGTGGATATGTTTATTAACAGCAATTTCTTTGCCAATTTAAGCTCAACCTTGCAACCGCTCGCCCCCACCCATTTAGTCAATTTTTATCAAGACGGCGATATTTGGCAAAATATGCAATATGCCACCCGACAAATCGGTGCGTTAATTTCGCAATCGGAAAACGCCGAAAAATTGATTGAACAAACTTTTGCCTATTTTGAACAGCTTAAAACCGAGCTTGAATCCTATCAACAACGCCCATTAGCGATTGTGCAATTTATTGACGCTCGCCATTTACGTTTTTATGGTCACCGTAGCTTATTTGGTGCGGTGATTGAAAAATTGGGATTTAGCAATGCTTGGCAACAGACTGGCGGTCTATGGGGATCGGAAAATTTGGCGATTACCGAACTCGCCAAATTGCCTGCCAACACCCGATTAATTGTGGTGAAGCCCCACCCTGCGAATGTAGAAAATGCGTTGCAATATAATTCGTTATGGCAACAGTTGAACTTGTCAAAAGATCCGTTAATTTTGCCTGCCACTTGGACATTTGGTGCATTGCCATCGGCTCGTATTTTTGCCGAACGTTTAGCCCAAGGATTAAAACAAGGCGGTGAATCATGGTAAAAAAACTGAATATCGCCCTTTGTTTCACCGCACTTTTATTGCTCAGTTGGCTCTCCCTATTGCAATTAAACGGCTCGGACGAATTTGCTACGCTGCTTTATAGCAACTACACCTTGCCCCGATTGGCAATGGCAATCTTAGCTGGGGCGGCATTGGGTTTAGCCAGCACCTTGTTACAGCAAGTGATTAACAATCCACTGGCATCGGATAATACCCTTGCGGTTAGCTCAGGATCGCAATTTGCCTTATTTATTCTCGCCATTTTTGCACCGCAGTTTCTTTCGCTCGGATCGGTGCTTATCGCTCTGATTGGGGCATTATCCGCCTTGGCGTTGGTTTTCTTGTTGGCGTGGCGACAAACCTTATCCCCCTTATTAATGATTTTGGCAGGGCTTGTGGTCAACCTGTATTTAGGCTCATTTTCCGCTGTGTTAATGTTATTTTACCCCGAAGAAAGCCGTGGTTTATTGTTGTGGGGAGCAGGATCCTTAGTGCAAGAAAGTTGGTATGATAGCTTGCAGTTGCTGTGGCAATTAGGGTTAGCCATCGTCTGCACGGCGTTATTACTCCGCCCGTTGCAAATTCTGACCTTAAACGACAGCAATGCGAAAAGTTTGGGCGTACCTGTCAATCTGATTCGTTTTGCAGGCGTAGTGATTTCCGCCTTTTTAGTGGCAATCGTAGTCAGCCGTGTGGGTATGTTAGGGTTTATTGGCTTGGCAGCCTCAAGCCTCGTACGACAATTTGCTCTGACCAATTTGCGTTCTCGCTTAGTGCTTTCTGCTTATTTAGCGGCGATGTTGCTGTTAATCACCGATCTCATTTTGCAACTGATTGACTATTATTGGCATACCCAACTGCCAACAGGGGCTTTCACTGCTTTACTCGGCACGCCGTTATTGCTGTGGTTAATGTTTAATATGAAACATAACGGACGTTTGCAAGGGGAACAGGATGCTATCGCTCGCCATAAAACTGCCACAAAATTCACCGCGGTTTTGCTGTTGAGCTTGATGTTATTCGCCATTTTTGTGGCGTTACTCTTTGGCAAATCTTCACAAGGTTGGCAATGGAATACGGCACTTTTATCCTTGCGTTATCCACGCGTAGTGGTCGCTATTTCCGCTGGCATTATGCTCGCTGTGGCTGGCACCTTATTACAACGTTTAAGCCATAACCCAATGGCAAGCCCTGAATTATTGGGCATTACCTCGGGAACGGCGTTTGGTATTTTACTGGTGATCTTTTTCGTTGCTGCCCCAACCCAAGGGCAATTTTGGCTGGCTGGCGTGATCGGGGCATTGTTGGTATTGAGCTTGATTATTGGGCTAAATTTACGCCACCAATTATTGCCCGAAAAAGTGCTATTAACAGGCATTAGCATTGCCGCCTTGTTTGATGCGGTACAACGTTTAGTGCTGGCATCGGGCGATTACAAATGGCAACAATTATTAGCCTGGACATCAGGATCCACCTATCAAGCTACGCCCGCCTTAGCCATTGGCTCGCTATTGTTGGCGTTGGTGTTATTTTTATTCAGTTTACCTTTGCACCGCTGGCTATCTTTGCTGGCGTTGCAAGACCCGACCGCTCAAGCCCTAGGCTTAAATTTAGCCAAAGTGCGGTGGATTTTAATGCTATTTTCTGCGGTATTAATCGCCGCCTCAACCTTGCTCATTGGAACGCTGAGTTTCGTGGGCTTGCTCGCTCCTCATCTGGCTCACTTCTTCGGTTGGCACAAACCCAAAGCTCAACTAAGTGGTGCGGTGTTATTGGGGGCAACGGTGATGATTGTTGCCGATTGGCTCGGTCGTCAAATTCTATTCCCTTATGAAATTCCTGCAGGTCTAGTAGCAACCCTACTGGGTGGCAGTTATTTCTTAGTGATGATGCGTAAAATGTAATTTAATCAACCCTTAAAAAGGAAAGGAAAGTAAAATGAAAAAAACTTTTGTTTATTCAGCAGCTGCCCAATTAGTACTAATTGGTATGGCAGGTACTGCCATAGCGGCGGATCAAAAAACCGATCAACTGGATCAAATTGATGTGGTCACAGACGGCTCAATGTTCCGTATGGGCGAAGTGCCATTCCACCAAGCAAAATCGGCTGTGGCGGTGACTCGTGAACAACTTGACAGCCAAAATGTGGACAAAGTCGATGAAATCGCTCGCTATCAAGCAGGCTTCGCCAACCAAGTATTTGGTAACGACACCAATACCAACTGGTTTAGAGTGCGTGGGGCGGAAGTGTCGCAAGCGGTCAACGGCTTGCCAACCTTTAGTTACGGCTTTTTCACCCCTTATGTGGACAGCTTCGGTTTAGAAGCCATTGAAATCACTAAAGGGGCAGATTCCCAAACCTTTGGTGCCGCTAATGCTGGTGGTTTAATCAACTATGTGACCAAACGAGCTCACAAAGAAAATATCGGTCACGGCGAATTTAAAACCACCTTAGGTAGCCATAACCAATACGGCTTTGGTGCGGATTACACAGGTAAAATCAGCGATGATGAAAGTCTGCGTTATCGTGTGGTGGCAAGCTACTTAAATCGTGAGGGCGATTGGGAGGGGACGGAAAATGGCACGCTTTATATCGCCCCAACCTTGACGTGGGATATTAGCGACAAAACCCGTTTTACCTTATTAACTAGCTATCAGCGTGATCACGGTGTGCCGAGCTCCAACTTCTTACCACAAGAGGGAACCTTAGTGCCGTCACCAAACGGCTATATCAACCGTAATACCAACTTAGGCGATCCTGTTAATGATACGGAAACCAATCGCCAATACAGCGTGGGTTATGAATTTAGCCACGACTTTGGCAACGGTTTGAACTTTAATTCAAGCTATGCCTATCGCCATATTGATAATTTTCACCGTGGATCTTACGCTTATCCATCTGCTTATGATGCGAACTGGGCACCACTTGCACCAAGTGCAGTGGGTTATGCGTTAGCTCGTGGCGTGGTATTCAATGACGGTAAAGCTCTTTCCCATTCCACCAACAACTATGTGACGTGGAATTATGATAATAGCTGGTTAAAAAATACCTTAGTGGTAGGAACAGACTATCGTCACAACAAAGTCGATGCACTTTACACTTTATTCGGTGGCACAACTGCAACCAATGTATTTGCCCCGTCAACAGGTTGGAATCAAGCTCAAGATGTGAGTGCTGCACCGCACGTACAAATTAAATCTCGTCAATTAGGTTTCTATTTGCAAGATACTGCTCGTTTTGCAGAACATTATATTTTAGGCTTTGGTGTACGTCATGACCGTGCTAAACAAGATGAATATACCAGTGAGCAAACGGTGAAAAATAACCATACTTCATACAACGCATCATTTATGTATGAAGCACCGTTCGGGTTAAATCCATATTTCAGTTACAGCGAATCATTCAATTTGCCAGTGGGATTAAGTGGCAATCAAAGCCTTTACGATCCGAATATTACTCGCCAATATGAATTAGGCTTGAAATATTTACCAGAATGGTTAGATGGTTCAATTTCTTTGGCAGGTTTCCGTGCGAAAGATACAGGTGCATTAATTAGCAACGGTATTGGGGCAACGGTAAGCAGTGCTGATCCCATTTACCGTAAAGGATTTGAGCTGCAAGCCGATGTCAATCTCACGAAAAACTGGGCGGCGACTTTAGCTTATACCTACACCAAATCTGAATCCAAATCTCAAACCACTGGCGAAAAAACACGTCAACCATTGATTCCAACCAATGTTATCGCCGCAAAAACAACCTACAGCTTTGATAATGGAGTTTTAAATGGTTTAACGGTTGGGGCAGGTATTCGTTATATCGGTCATAGCGTGACAGCGAAAAACTATTCGCTTTACTCTCACGCCCGTGTACCATCAGCCACCGTGGTAGATTTAATGGCACGTTATGACATTACCAAAAACTGGAATGCTCAGGTGAACGTAGATAACGTGGGTAATCGCCGTTATGTGGCAGGTTGCGATACTTACTGCTATTACGGTGCAGAACGCCGTATTACGGGGAATTTGAGTTATAAATTCTAATTAAATTTACACCGCACTTTTCTCTGTGATCTGCCCCCCAAAAGTTGGGCTAATGATCTGAAACCAAGTGCGGTGTTTTTTTACTTAATTTTTACCATAAATAGGCTTTATTGGCGATCTCTTCAAGTTGTTGCCAATACACTTTTAAGGTAATCTCACCTTCGACAAAAGGTCCTATGGCATAAGGGGGATAAACAAAGCTCACGCCCTCAGGGGTAAAATAGAATTCTGTTGAAACATAGAAATCTTGTTTATTGGTGTAAAATGAACTTTCATCAGCTGTTTGATTATGTTCGGCATAACTTCCCCATAATAATTCTTTAAGTTTATCTTGATTTTGTTTGGCAACTAAATCATCTAAACTAATAATAGATTTTTTGTTGCTATCAATATTAATATAATGCGTCCAGCCATTACCATGTGCACCACCACTGAAAATATAAGTAGTTTGATAGAATGTTAATATATTTTGTCGTTGTCCTGCATAATTCATGCTGAGTGATAATTCATTACCAAAACTTTCGAAAGATTGACTGGAAGTTAAACCCTCTTGATAATAACTATCAAATAATTTCAATAAACGCTGTTTCGCTGATGAAATGGCATTAATTTCTTGTAATTTTTGTTTATCTTCTAATTCAGGTTGACCAATCATTTCATTGTATAGCAAATCGTCTAACCAAGCATAACCCGTTTCTACTGTACTTAGATGATAATCTATATAGCTATCCGTAATATCAATATCGTATTCTTCTTTGGTTGTTTTAGGATCGCGTTTAAATTCTTGTTTTTTTTCAAACAATGTTACGGGTTTAACATTTAATGTCGGAATTTCCGTTTGATATTTATTTGCCCCCTGTTGAATCGCCTTTAATTCAGACTGTGATTTCTCTAAATCAGCATTGAGTTGACTAATCGTTTGTTCTGCAGTCTGCAATTTTGTTTGCATTTCCTTATCTTCACAAGCAGAAAGAAGCAAAGTTGATGCAATAAGTAAAGTAATTAATGATTTTTTCATCGTATTTCTCCTTTGTTTAAAAAAAGCGAAACCAAAGATTTCGCCTAGATTAATTACATTTTTTCCACGGTTTTAATACCTAGCAAATCTAACCCTTGTTTTAAAATACGTTCAGTTAATTGAGCTAGTTTTAAACGGCTGAGTTTAATCTCTTGTGGTGCATTTAAAATTGGGCAATGTTCGTAGAAACTAGAGAATATGCCAGCTAATTCATATAAATAAGCACACAGAATATGTGGTGTGCCATCTTTAGTCACAATTTGTACGGCTTCTTCAAATTGTAATAATTTTATCGCCAACGCTCGTTCTTTATCTTCCGTTAAAACAATATGAGCATTAGCAAGTGCGGTGGAATCTGTATCCGTTTTATTAAAAATAGAACGAATACGCGTATAAGCATATTGCATATACGGTGCCGTGTTTCCTTCAAAACTGAGCATATTATCCCAATCAAAGACATAGTCTGTAGTGCGGTTTTTCGATAAATCAGCATATTTCACCGAACCAATCGCTACCGCTTCAATTACTGCGGCTTTTTCTTGCTCTGAAAGTGCGGTGGATTTTTCGTTAATTAATTTACTCGCACGTTCAACGGCTTCATCTAATAAATCGGCTAATTTTACTGTTCCGCCTGAACGTGTTTTAAATGGCTTGCCATCTTTGCCTAACATCATACCGAAATTTTCATGTTCAAGACTAAAACTATCTGGTACATAACCTGCTTTGCGAGTAATTAACCAAGCCTGTTGTAAATGTTGACTTTGGCGAGTATCGGTGAATACTAAAGCACGATCTGCTTGCAAGGTTTCATAACGATATTTAGCCGCAGCTATGTCCGTTGTGGTATAAAGAAAACCGCCATCTTTTTTCTGCACGATAACGCCCATTGGCTCACCATCTTTGTTTTTAAATTCGTCCAAGTAAACGACCAAAGCACCATCATCTTCTACGGCAAGTCCTTGAGCTTTTAAATCCGCAACAATTTCTGGCAACATTGGATTATATAAGCTCTCCCCCATGACATCTTGTTCGCTCAAGGTAACATTTAAGCGATTATAATTTAATTGGTTTTGCGACATCGTCATATCCACCAATTTTTTCCACATGGTTAAGCAATAACGATCACCACTTTGCAATTTCACCACATATTGACGTGCTTTTTCTGCAAACACTTCATCACTATCATAATTCTCTTTGGCGGCACGATAAAAAGCCTCTAAATCGCTTAATTCCATTTCACTCGCCTGTTCATTTTCCATTTTTTCTAGGTAAGCAATCAACATACCAAATTGAGTACCCCAGTCACCAACGTGATTAGCCCGAATCACTTTGTTACCCATAAATTCTAAGGCTCGAGCTACTGCATCACCAATAATAGTTGAACGTAAATGTCCAACGTGCATTTCTTTGGCTACATTTGGAGAAGAATAATCCAGCACAACAGTTTGTGGATTGTTTGTTTTTATCCCAAAATTCACCGCACTTAATGCTTTTTCTACGTTATCGGCTAACCATTCTTTGGCTAAGAAAATATTAATAAATCCCGGACCTGCAATTTCTAATTTTTCTGCAATACCATTTAATTCCACCCGTTCTAATACTTTTTGTGCAAATTCACGGGGATTTAAACCTAATTTTTTTGCTACTCCCATAATACCATTCGCTTGATAATCACCGAACTGTGGTTTACCCGATTGGCGTACGGCTGGCTCTGGATTATTTTCAGCCCCAGCCAGAATCATTGCGTGTTGAATTTTGTCGGATAAAAGAGTTTGAATATTCACGTTTTGATACCTATAAAATAAATTAATATAATTAATCGGTTATGATACCGTTGTTTACGGTTTTAGAAAAGAAACATTATAAATTAAAAGTCAATTTGTTGTATATGGATAACTAAAAAATGGTTTAAAGCCTTATATTAATTGGCTTTAAACCACTCCTAGTATGTAACTTTTATCTACTACGCCCAACAAATCTAACTGCTAACGTTCACAAATCTCCGATTCAACAAAGAAATACGCAATTTCTCTGGCAGCACTTTCTGGACTATCCGAACCATGCACTGAATTGCGAGTTTTACTTTCGGCAAAATCACGGCGAATTGTTCCCTCTGCCTGCATTTCAGGGTTGGTTGCCCCAATTAAAGTGCGGTAATCTTGAATGGCATTTTGCTTTTCTAAAACAGAAACGACCACTGGAGCTGAAATCATATATTCCACTAATCCAGCAAAAAAAGGTTTGCCTTGATGTTCTGCGTAAAATCCCTCCGCTTGTGGCTGAGTTAAGTGTAACATTTTAGTTGCTACCACTTGAAAACCTGCATCTTCAAAGCGACTCAAAATCTTACCGATTAAATTACGCTCTACTGCATCTGGTTTAATAATTGATAACGTACGTTCCAATCCCATTTTATACTCCCTATTTTGCTCTGGTTAACAATAAATTTGCTAAAGTTTGTACACCGATGCCTGTTGCACCAGTTGCCCAAAGATCACTACTAGATTTGCGATAAGTTGCAGAACAATCTAGGTGTAACCAATGTTGTTGATAATTTTCAACAAAATGAGATAAAAATGCTGTCGCCGTGCTGGCTCCTGCACTCACAGCTAACGAACCCGAATTGGCAATATCCGCAAAAGCAGAAGAAATTTGGCTACGATGTAATTCTGCAAAAGGTAAACGCCAAAATGGTTCTTGTGCTTGTTGAGCCGATTGTAATAAATCCGCCACTAATTGATCGTCCATTGAAAGCACAGAATGATAGTCATTGCCTACAGCGACTTTCGCTGCACCAGTCAGCGTTGCTGCATCAATAATAAATTGTGGATTTTGTGCATCTGCTTCAATTAGCCCATCGGCTAACACTAAACGCCCTTCCGCATCGGTATTTAGCACTTCCACTGTTACACCATTTTTATAGGTAATAATATCATTAAGTTTAAACGCATTACTGCTAATCATGTTTTCAGCACAGCATAAATATAATTTAACCCGAGCATTTAAGCCTTGAGCAATCGCCAACCCCAATGCTCCCGTTAATAAAGCAGCACCGCCCATATCGGCTTTCATGCTTTCCATACTGTTGCTTGGTTTTAAGCTATACCCCCCCGTATCAAAGGTAATGCCTTTGCCTACTAAACAGGCTAAAACTGGTGCATTCTTATCGCCCGTTGGATTAAAGTCTAATTGGAGCATAACAGGTGCGTTGGCAGAGCCTTTTCCTACTGTCCAGATGCCATGATAGCCTTTCGCTTGTAAATCTTGCCCTTTGATAATTTGATAATTTAATTCACCATCTTGCCAATCTTCAGCTTGTTGTTGAATGAATTGTACCGCACGATTTACCAACACTTCTGGAGTTAATACATCTGATGGTAAATTAATGATTTCACGAACAAAATCACCACTTTCAATTAGCTCAAGTAATTTTTCATTTTCCGTTTCATCTAACTCAGGAAAATCTATCTCAAAATCTTGTTTAGCTGTATAAAACCCTTGATAAAATGCCCAACAACTATCTGCATTCCAATTTTCGCCGATTAATTCCGCTTGCTTAATACCTTGTCCACGCAGCTTACGTGCGGCTTTTTGGATTAAAGTGCGGTCAAAATTTTCAGAAAAATGAACAATGGCTTGATTTTGCTGAAAAGTTAAAAACGCTTTTTTGCCCCAAACTTCATCAGGGGCTTGATGTGAAAGTAAAACTTGCATAATTTATCCTTAAAAATTCACAAAATTTCGTTTATATTTACGATGGCTTTGAATATTACGTTCCGCATCTTTACGATCCCAAATCTGCAGTTCCCATGGATAATAAAAATTACTCGAATTTTTGAAATAAATATGAATCCCCACATACTCATCTTTATCTCGTAAGTACCAGTTTTTTAATCCATATTTTTCTTTCCATTCATCTAATTTATTCATGACTTGGGTAATATCTTCCGTACTGACAATCATTCTTGCTCCAAAAATATCATTCATAATACTATTTACTGGAAAGCCTTCGCTACGTTGTTGAAACCGTTCAATTTTATGTAAAATAGATTCCGATGTTTTGACACGATAAAAATAGGAAATATCCGTTAAATCAGCACGATACAAATAATCATTAATGGCTTCGTGCAGATTTAAACGATAGGCTAATATATGCTCTACAGGCACTTTCGCAAGTGTATGTTTTAAATTCACCTTTTGAATTTTCCCTGTTTCAAAATAGTCTTGTGAAAAAGCTAAATGTACCTTATTAATTTCATCAATTAAGCGTTCTATTTTTTCGAGCATATATTTTCCCTACCTAACTACTCGCCCCAAACTTCTTGCACAATATCACGAATAAATTCTAACTTCGCCCATTGTTGCTGTTCGGTCAGAATATTACCTTCTTCCGTTGATGCAAAACCACATTGCGGACTTAAACATAGTTGATTGATGTCCACATATTGAGTGGCTTCTTTGATGCGAGCAATAATATCATCACGATTTTCAAGTGTACCGTCTTTAGACGTAATTAACCCTAACACCACTTGTTGATCTTTGATAAAGCGTAATGGTTTGAAATCTCCCGCACGATCGCTATCATACTCAAGGAAGAAACCATCTACACGGCAAGTACCAAACAAGGTTTCTGCGACAGGTTCATAACCACCAGCCGAGAACCAAGTGGAACGGAAATTGCCACGACAAATGTGCATGGTAATTGCAATATCATCAGCAGGTTTAGCATCCACAATTTTATTTATCATATAGACATAATCTTTGGCAATTTGGTCTAAATCAAAACCACGCTGTTTATAGGCGGCTCGTTTATCTTCCGCACAAAATTCGCCCCAGCTCGTGTCATCTAATTGTAAATTACGACAACCTAATTTGTAGAAAATCTGCATCGCTTTAATATAAGCGTTAGCAATATCGTCTAATAAAAGTTGGTTGTTGTTTTCATAACGTGGAATTGCCACATAATCGGTCGCACGTACATTGGTGATTAAATGCAGCATTGACGGTGATGGAATGGTAAATTTCACTTCTTGACCGTTAGCAATTTGATTAACAGAACGGAAATGTTCGACAAACGGGTGGCTTTCAGAAAAATCGACTTTATCCACAATTTTTAAGGTTTTCGGGCGAACATTATCATGTTTAAATTGTACCGAAAATTTTTCAGCATCAACTTCTTCCACACCGTCTAAACCCGCTAAAAAATCTAAATGCCAAAACGTACGGCGAAATTCGCCGTCTGTTACTGCATGTAATCCCACACTTTTTTGATGTTCCACTAATTTAGCAATTTCTTTATCTTCAACTTTAGCTAACTCCGCACAAGAAATATCACCACAACTACATTGTTGGCGAGCTTGCTTAATTTCATCAGAACGTAAAAAACTGCCGACAATATCAAAACGATAAGGGGCTTTAGTACGTAAAGTTGCTGTTGGGAATAATTTACTCATCTGTTTTCCTTTCTTTTTATGATTATTTAAATTTAACAAAAAATACACCGCACTTTAGCTGGCTTATTCTTCTAATATCACTTTACCGATAAAACTTAAATTACGATAACGTTGAGCATAGTCAATACCATAACCGATAACAAACTCATTCGGAATGGCAAATCCCACCCATTCTACTGGCACGTCGACTTCACGGCGTGATGGTTTATCTAATAAGGTGCAAATGGCAAGACTGGCTGGATCGCGGAGTTCTAGGATTTTGCGGACTTTTTCGAGCGTGTAACCTGAATCAATAATATCTTCCACAATTAACACGTGTTCGCCCTTAATATCACCATTTAAATCTTGGGTAATTTTTACATCATGATTGGTACTCATGCCGATACCATAACTTGATGTGGTCATAAATTCTACTTCGAGCGGTAAGTCAATTTTACGTACTAAATCTGCCATAAACATAAATGAGCCACGTAATAAACCGACTACAATCAATTTATCCACTTTCTTTTGTTGATAAAAAGCGGTAATTTCCGCACCGAGCTGATCAATTTTAGCAAGCACATCTTGCTCTGAAATCAGGACTTCAACATGATGTTTTTTCATAACGGTTTCTCTGTATAAAAATATGGAAACGACTATATCATAATAAGGAAAAATACAAAATAAAAAAGACGGAAAAGAGCCTAGCACTTGCGTACTAGGCTACGTATGGTCACGCCACTCCGTGGCTTTTCCTTTCAGATGCGGAGCATCGTTACCATGCTTAACCCTGTACGCCAGTACAGGGATAAATAACATACACACTTCGTTACGCCACTCCGTGGCTTTTTCTTTCAGATGCAGAGCATCGTTACCATGCTTAACCCTGTACGCTAGTGCAGGGATAAAAAAAGACCGAAGTGACAACACTTCGGTCTTAAACCCTAACGAATTTACTTTCTACTCTACCTGTTTAGCTACCTATGTCTTAACAGATGTGTGTATATTAATATATAAAATAATCTCTGTCAATAAGAATTATTATCATTTTTAATTAATTTCCAGAAATTTTCATTTCTTCCAATAAAATTGAGCCAGTTTGAATATTGGAACGGGTTTCAATGTCATCACCCACCGCCATCAAATGCTCAAACATCTGTTTTAAATTGCCCGCAATGGTGATTTCTGAAACGGGATATTGAATTTCACCATTTTCCACCCAAAAGCCCGATGCACCACGAGAATAATCCCCCGTTACCATATTCACACTCTGCCCCATTAAATCAGTCACTAACAAGCCTGTTCCCATTTGGTTTAAAAGTGCGGTTAAATTTCCTTGAGAATTTGGTTTAACCAACCAATTATGAATACCGCCTGCATGTCCCGTGCTTTGCATAGCTAATTTTTTACCGCTGTAACTGGTTAATAAATAAGTTTGCAAAATACCGTCTTGAATAATCTCCAAATCTTGCGTTCTCACGCCCTCGCTATCAAACGGTGTAGAAGCTAAACCACTTAACAAATGCGGACGTTCGCTAATTTGAAACCAATCAGGCAAAACTTTTTGTCCAAGTTTATCTAACAAAAAGCTGTTTTTGCGATATAGACTGCCACCACTAATAGCAGTCGCTAAATGCCCAATTAACCCTGTTGCGACATCATTAAGAAAAATCACAGGTGCCGTTTGGGTTGCAATTTTTTGCGGTCGTAAACGAGCAATGGCTTTCTTCGCTGAATTTTGCCCTACCCATTCAGGTGCAGCTAACTCATTCGCTTTACGAGAAATCGTGTATTCGTAATCACTTTCTAATAAATCATCAACACCACCCAATACTGAGCAAGACAACGAATAACGGCTCGATAAATGACTTTGCAACATACCATGGCTATTCCCATACACGCGAACTCCCGTATGGGAATTAAAAGCCGCACCATTACTGTTGACAATCCGCCGATCATATTGCAAAGCGGCGGTTTCCGCTTGTAAGGCTAATTCCACTGCCCGATCTACATCAATGTCAGTGGGGTGATATAAATCTAAATCAGGTGCATTAAATGCCATTAAGGCTTTATCGGCTAAACCCGCACAATCATCGGGAGAAGTATATTTGGCTATCGCTAATGCCGCATCAACAGCCGCTTTAATGGCTGGCTGGCTTAAATCCGATGTGGATGCGTTACCTTTTTGTTGCCCTAAATACACCGAAATGCCCAAGGCTCCGTCATTATTAAATTCTACGTTTTCGACTTCCTGCAACCGAGTAGAAACCGAAAGCCCACTGACTTTGGTCACCGCCACTTCCGCTGTTGCCCCTGCTTTTTGAGCCAACTCGACCGCATAACTCACCGCCGCACGTAATTCTTGTTCTTGCTGTTTTAAAAGTGCGGTGGAATTTTCCGTATTTTTTTCTGGCATGCTGCTCTTTTCCTTATTATTTATAAATTTGTCGCATTTTAGCTTATTTGCTACAATGTAGCAAAATATCAATAAGAAAGGATAGGAAATGAAAAAACGGGGCAAAAAGCCAGAATTAGATTGGACAGATGAGCAAGAAGAAATTATCTGGGTCAGCAAAAGTGAAATTAAACGTGATGCGGAAGATTTAAAAAAATTAGGCTCAAAATTAGTGGAATTAACCCCAGCAAATTTAGCCAAAGTACCGATTGATGAAACCTTGTTAGACGCTATTCATTTGGCTCGCCGTTCAGTCAAGGAAGCTAAACGCCGTCAATTACAATTTATCGGCAAATTATTACGCTCAATGGACATAGATCCTATTCAGGAAGCCTTAGATAAAATCGAGAATAAACATAATCAACAGCAAGCCATGCTGCATAAAATAGAACATTTACGTGATGATTTAGTAGAAAAAGGTGATGATGAACTGGCACAATTCTTTGACCAACACCCCGATGCTGATCGTCAACATTTACGCAATCTTATCCGTTCCGCTCAAAAAGAAAAAGAACAAAATAAACCGCCGAAAGCGTATCGAGAAATTTATCAGTATTTGAAAGAATTGATGTTGGAAAATTAAAAAACAAGGCACTTAATCCAGTGCCTTTCATCGCTAATTCGTAGCAGAACTCTCTTGCAAATCCTTACGCAATGACACTAACAACTGATCGATTTTAAAGTTTTCCGTATCGATAATTTCAAATTTATATTTGTCATATAATACAGAATCCGTTTTCTTCGGAATTTTCCGCAACATATACATCATAAACCCACCAATCGTTTCGTAATTTTCATCTGCGGGAAATGATGCTATATCCAATGCTCGCATCACATCTTCTAACGGCGTAATGCCATCAATTAACCAAGAATGTTCATCTCGCTGTACGATTTGTTCTTCTTCGCTAGAAACTAATTCTCCCATAACAATGCTCATCACATCATTTAAGGTAACAATCCCAACCACTAACGCATATTCATTAACAATAATTGCAAAATCTTCGCCCATTGATTTAAACAATTCTAACACTTCATACAGGGACAATGTATCAGGTACAAACAAGGGTTTACGTAATAATTTGGGATCTGTTAAAGAAACTTGATGATCGGTTAAATACAACGTCAGCAAAGTATGCGATTCCACATAGCCTAAAATTTTATCTAATCCACCATCACAAATCAGTAATTTGGAATGAGCATTTTGGCTGAGGGTATTTAATACCTCTTTTTGATTAAAACTGCGGTCTAAAAAAACAATATTTTCACGGGTTGTCATGGTTGATGTTACCGTGCGAGCTTGCATATCGAAAATATTCTCAATTAAATATTGCTCCTGTGCTTTTAACACCCCTGATTCAGCTCCCGCTTCCACTAAAGCCACAATATCTTCAGAAGTCATATTATCTTCACGCACGGTAGAAATTCGTAACAAACGAAAAATGGCATTCGCTAAGGCATCAAAAATCAAGACGAGAGGTTTAAAAATAAAAATACAAACTCGCATCACCCCAACGGTTTTCATGGCAATTTGTTCTGGATAACTCATGGCAAGCCGTTTGGGTATCAGATCTGCGACTAAAATAAAAGCGATGGTCACTACACTAAATGCAATCCAAGAAGAAACGCTTTCGACCCATTCAGCCTGTGTATATAGGCTAAGGACTTTCACAAAATAAGGATTAAGAGAACTCTCCCCGACCATACCGCCTAAAATTGCCACCATATTTAAGCCAATTTGCACGACAGTAATAAAACGCCCCGGTTTTTCTTGCAGTTGTAATACTTGCATGGCTCTTAAATCACCCTCATTGGCAAGCACTTGTAACTTCACTTTTCTCGCCCCAGCAAGAGAAATTTCTGCCGAAGAAATCACCGCACTGATTATAATCAACAATAAAATGATTAAAATTGCTTCAAATAATTCCATAACATATCCTATTTATATTGTTGAACAAAATCCAAAAACCACTGTTCGTCCCAAATTTGAACACCTAATTGTTGGGCTTTGGTTAGTTTTGATCCTGCTGAATCGCCTGCAATCACAATATCGGTTTTTGCTGATACACTACCGCTCACTTTCGCCCCGAAAGATTGTAATAACGCTTTGGCATCATTGCGTCCCATTTGAGTTAAGGTTCCCGTTAATACCACGGTTTTACCGTTTAACGGATTTTCACCAATGTCTTTTTCTTCCACATCGTCCCAATGGACACCTTGTGCGATTAAATCATTCACTACGTCCAAGTTATGTTGTTCACGCCAAAACACATAAATCCGATTTGCCACAACGATGCCCACATCTGGTACGGCTTGTAATTGTTCTAAATCTGCTTGTTGAAGTGCGGTGAGATTTTTGAAATATTTGGCTAAATTCAATGCGGTGGCTTCGCCCACGTCCCGAATACCTAGGGCAAAAATAAAGCGTGCCAAGGTGGTTGACTTGGCTTTTTCTAGGCTATCCAACGCATTTTGAGCGGATTTTTGTCCCATACGTTCTAATCGCATTAAGGTGAAAAGATCCAATTTAAATAAATCTGCTGGCGTATGAATAAACTCTCGATCCACTAACTGCTCAATCAGCTTTGCTCCCACGCCGTCAATATCCATGGCTTTGCGAGAAACAAAATGTTTCAAAGATTCCTTACGTTGTGCATCACAAAATAATCCACCAGTACAACGAGCGACTGCTTCGCCCTCAATTCGCACCACTTGCGAACCACATACTGGGCATTGTGTTGGAAAAATAATCGATTCTGCATTGGCTGGACGGCGATCATGTACCACACCAATAATCTGTGGAATCACATCACCTGCACGGCGGATAATCACGGTATCACCAATGGCAATATCAAGACGTGCAATTTCATCGCCATTATGCAAGGTCGCATTACTCACCGTTACGCCAGCCACGAAAACAGGTTGCAATTTTGCCACAGGCGTAATTGCACCTGTTCGTCCTACCTGAAATTCCACATCTTTTAGTATCGTCATTTCTTCCTGTGCAGGAAATTTATACGCAATCGCCCAACGTGGTGCTTTAGAAATAAAGCCAAGTTCCTGCTGTAACGCAATATCGTTAATTTTTAACACTGTACCATCAATATCATAACCTAAAGTTGGACGTTTTTGTTGAATAGTGTGGTAGAAATTCAACACATTTTCTACCCCATCACAAAGCTGAATCTCCGCATTCACTGGAATACCAATAGATTTAAGCCATTGCAAACGTCCATAATGGGTTTCGGGTAAATCCACCCCTTCGGCAATCCCAATACTATAAGCATTCAGCATTAATGGACGTTGGCTAGTAATTTTCGGATCGAGTTGACGCAACGAGCCAGCAGCAGCATTACGTGGATTAGCAAAGGTTTTCTCCCCTTTGGCTAAGGCTAATTCATTTAATTTTTCAAAGCCCGCTTGTGGCATAAACACTTCACCACGCACTTCTAAACGAGTAGGCGGATAGTCAGTTAATAATTGTAACGGAATATTGCGAATAGTACGAATATTGGCAGTAATATCTTCTCCCGTGCTGCCATCGCCCCTTGTTGCCGCTTGGGTAAGGGCACCATTGACATACAAAATACTCACTGCTAAACCGTCTAATTTTGGTTCACAACAAAATTCAAGCGTTTCTGGCAATAACACCAAACGATCTTGAATACGTTTTACAAAAGCATAAAATTCTTCATCGGAAAACGCATTATCTAGGGATAACATGGGAATTTCATGGGTAATTTGGCTAAACCCCGATAATGGTTTTGCCCCGACACGCTGGGTTGGCGAATTGGCGGTGATGAATTCGGGATATTGTTGTTCTAAGGTTTTTAATTGATGAAATAAACGATCATATTCGCTGTCTGGAATTTTCGGTTCATCAAGCACGTGATATTGATATTCGTGATAACGCAATGTTTCACGCAACTGATTAATTTGTTTGGCTATATCCGTCATTTTATTTTTCTTTTCTAAAATTATTAACAAAATAAACCGCACTTTGAACGCTCAACAGTGCGGTTTTCAATAGACAATTTTCGCTACACGCGATCTAAATAATCTTGTTCTTGCTTGTCATCAAAAATAGCTTGTTGATCGGTCAACACAAAACCATTTAATTCTTCAGCTAAATTTTTTGCGGCTTGAATCATCATTTTTAGATTGGCTTTGTCATTTCCAACCTGTGACGGTACTTGCATAAATAGGGCAAGACCCAGTGTAGAAAATTCATTCATGGCATAAGGGTTAAATGTACCGGGTTGTTCAATATTGGCTACACTAAACATCACTGGACTTGCCACCGTATCAACATGGCGATGATACAAATTATCTTTGCCTAAAATAAACCCTAAATTATCCAACGATTGAGCAATAGAAAGCCCTAAAAATTGACGATTTTCTGGTGCCACCACATATAACAAAATAAAATCTGTTGGCTGCGATGCCTGTGTAACTGGTTCTTGTCCTGTTTGTTCGTTTTCGGTTTTATTTTCAATCGGCTGTTGTAATTTAGGTTCAGAAATCGGTGAACTTGCTTGTTGTAACTGTACTCGCAATTCGGGCGATGACATATCGACTTGAGCTTCCGTCCCTGCATAATCTACCGCATCGGCTAAAGTATATTCTGCCATATTCTCTTTAGGCTGCTTTGGTTCTGGTCGATATTCATAATAGACTTGCTCTGATTCTGGTTGAGTAGCTCCAGATTCAGGTAAAGTAATTTTGATCTGCTCCACTGCATTCGCTTGCACTGGTGCTGTGACTGGAATATCCGTTTGAATCGGCTCAGGTTGTGGAATATTCATTTGCGTATTTTCCACTGGCTGACTTGCTATCGGTTGGCGTTGCTGAATTGGCGTAACGGGTACTTGAGCATAATCAGTCGGGGACTGTTCTGGTTTCCGTTGAATATGCTGACTACGATTAAAGCTATTCGCATTATTAAAATATTGCGATTTTTCACGGCGATTAGACCAGATACCATGAGCGACTAAACCGATTAATGCGAGAATACCTAAAATAATTAAAATTGTATTGAGATCCATTGCAATATGTCCTATTTCAAACGACCAGAAATATTTGTTAGCTTACCATATTTATTCACATTATGGATCTTGAAATTTGCATTTTTTGACCGCACTTTGTATTCTATTCACCGTTTTATACTAAAGTTATCCAACTAGGAAAAATAATGATTGAAGAAAAAGAAATCAAGTCAGGGTTTCATTACTTTGTTATGGGCTGGCATTTAATTACGCAAAAAGGACTACGCCGTTTTGTCGTGATGCCAATCTTACTCAATGTGGTATTAATGGTGGGACTAAGTTGGTTATTTATCAGCCAAATCAACCATATAATTGAATGGGTAATGGGCTTTCTGCCAGCATGGTTAGATTGGCTCAGTTCCGTGATGTTTATCATGTCATTAGTGATGATAGTTATCGTTTTTTACTTTTCATTTACCATGCTATCAGGCTTTATTGCCGCCCCTTTTAACGGTTTACTAGCAGAAAAAGTCGAAAAAATGCTGACTGGAGAGAGCCTAGCAGATATGACTATCATGGATTTTATTAAAGATATTCCACGTATGTTAGCTCGAGAATGGCAAAAACTGGTATATAGTTTACCGATTTATATCGTTTTGTTTTTACTCGGTTTTATACCTATGCTAGGGCAATCTGTAATACCCGTGTTAGCTTTTGCTTTTACCGCATGGATGATGGCAATTCAATATTGTGACTATCCGTTTGATAACCACAAAATTTCATTCCATACCATGCGAGTTAAACTCAAAGATAACCGTTGGCAAAGTCTAACCTTTGGCGGATTAATCAGCTTGTGCATGTTAGTTCCTGTGGTGAACTTAGTCGTCATTCCTGTTGCAGTTTGTGGTGCAACTACCATGTGGGTAGAAACTTACCGTAAAGCCTTGTATGGTAATGCAAAAAATCAAGGAAATTCTACCGCAGTTTTAACTGATGTTGGACAAGCGACAAATACAGATATTGATTTACGCAATAATCAGGATATTGTTTCTCGATAATGTTAGGGTGAAGAATAGTTATCTTAATTTCTTCGCCCTTTCAGGATCTGCTTTTTCTAACGCTATTTTACTTTGTTGATAAACCGCCTGATTATTTTCCGATAAAGCACACAAGGCTTTATTTTCATAACTATCTGCTTGACGATAATAATTCGGGCTTGCCACTGCTAAATCAAATTGCTGATAAGCAGCTTGGAACTCCCATTGCGAACAAAGAAATGTACCATAATTATTATGCACATCGCCTTGTTTATCATCTAGTTTAATGGCTTTCAAATAAGATTCACGGGCTTGTGTAATATTGCCTTGTTGTTGGTAAAAATAAGCAAAGGCGGAATGAACCAAATAGTAATCAGGGGCATAACTCAAGGCTTTATCCAGATTTTGTTTAGCTTGTTCCCAATCTTGCTGGGATAAATAACCCAGTGCGAGTTCTACTCGAGCTTTGGCGGCTGGCTTTTGATCAAAATCTATTTCAGCATTTTGCGAAACGCAAGCAGTTAAAAAAAGAATAAGTATAAAGTGCGGTATAAATTTCATAAATTTTTCCCCTATTTGAACCGCACATTCTGGCTTAATGCGGTTTAATGAGTTTTAATCTGAATGCCTTGACCAAATTGTTTTTTCATGGCATTAACGGCTGTACGTTTGGTGCGGTCGATCACATCACCTGCCAACTGTCCGCATGCTGCATCAATATCATCACCACGGGTTTTGCGTACAATTACCGTAAAACCATATTCCATTAAGGTCTTTTGGAAACGGTCAATACGAGTGTTGGAGCTTTTCGCATAAGGTGCTTCAGGGAACGGATTCCACGGAATTAAATTAATTTTGCAGGGTGTATTTTTCAATACTTCCGCCAACTGATGAGCGTGTTCTACCCCATCATTGACCTGATTTAACAACACATATTCAATCGTCACTTTACCGTGATTGGCATTGGACACATTTAAATAACGATGCACGCTATCCATTAACATTTTGATATTGTATTTTTTATTAATCGGTACCAACACATCACGTAGTTCATCATTAGGGGCGTGCAGAGAAATCGCCAACGCCACATCAATCATCTCGCTTAATTTATCTAGTGCTGGTACTACCCCAGAGGTAGAAAGGGTAACTCGGCGTTTAGATAAACCATAAGCAAAATCATCTAACATAATTTCCATGGCAGGCACCACATTGGCGACATTTAACAATGGCTCACCCATTCCCATCATCACCACGTTGGTAATTGGTCGCACCCCTGTTACACCAAAATTACCAATAATTTTAGACGCTCGCCATACTTGCCCGATAATTTCTGCCACATTTAAATTGCGATTAAAACCTTGTTGAGCGGTAGAACAGAACGTACAAGCCAAGGCACAACCCACTTGCGAAGACACACACAAAGTTGCTCGATCTGCTTCAGGAATATACACAGTTTCCACTTGCTGATCGCCGACTTGCATCGCCCATTTAATCGTGCCATCGGATGAACGTTGTTCTACGGCAACTTCAGGTGCTTTAATTTCAGCAACCGATTTTAATTTTTCTCGTAACTGTTTATTAAGATTGGTCATATTGTCGAAATTATCTTCGCCAAAATGATAAATCCATTTGACTAATTGATCGGCTCGGAATGGCTTTTCACCAATTTCTTTGAAAAATTCTCGCATTTGCGGACGAGTTAAATTCATTAAATTGATTTTGTTTGAGGTTATTTCTAACATAGTTACCCTTGTGTCACGTTATTACACTTACGACTGTTTGTATAAAAGGGCGATATTCTACCGATTTCCACCCCATTAATCTATGCTAATTTAAAAAATAATGCGAATTTTCACCGCACTTTTTGGAATACAGATCACAAAAATACACTATTCGCTATTACTGAAAGTTATAAAATCAAAAAGGCTGATTTCAATCACATTATCAAAATCAGCCTTAAATAAAAAATTAATTATTGAAAGGAATCTTTCAAGCGTTCATCCGCTCGGCGAGCCTCGCCTTTATGTTGAAGTTTATTTAATTGTCTTGCTAATTTATCTTCAACATCGTTAATCGCTTTGTACATATCATCAGATTCTGCACTTGCAAACAAATTACCATTTGGTGTACCAATCGTCGCTTCGACCCCAAATCCCTGCGGTAGTTTGCTTAATACAAAGTGAGGATTAATTAGCTGAGTTTGCCATTTTTCCAATTTCGCTAATCTATCCTCAATATGAGCCCGAATTGCGGGAGTAATGTCCATTTGTTTACTTGCAATATTAAGTGTCATAGTTGTCACCTCTTTATTATTATTGATGAATAAATCCTTTTGTGTTACTTACAAACAAGGTATGTTGTTTATCCAAACTTTTCAAGTTTTTTCTGTTAGTTTTTTTCAGAAATCACTAAAAATGTGATCTTACTCGCAAAATCATAGATGAATAAAACACCACTCTTTTAGCACATTAGCACACTAATTTAATTGGATATTATTTAACCCGATCCCCTGCTTTCGCTCCATTATCCACATCAAGCAAGAATAAATCTGCTCCTCCAGCACCTGCCGATAAAATCATGCCTTGCGAGACACCAAATTTCATTTTGCGAGGTGCTAGGTTGGCAACCATAATCACTTGGCGACCGATTAATTCTGCTGGATTATTGTAAGCAGCTTTAATACCTGATAATACTTGACGTTGTTCAAAACCTAAATCTAATTGAAATTTCAATAATTTATTGCTTTCAGGTACGGCTTCACAATGTAACACGGTTGCCACTCGTAAATCAATTTTGGCAAAATCATCAATACTGATTTCAGCTTCTACAGGTTCAAATTCGCTATTTTCGGTAGCATTGCCAGTAGAAACTGCGGTGTTTTTTTCCACTGTTTTTGCGGTATTTACCGCGGCATTTTCCGCTTTTGATGCTTCGATCATTGCATCAATTTGTTTCATCTCTAAACGGTTAAATAAGGCTTTAAACGGAGAAATTTGATGAGCTAATAATGGCTGACTTAAATTCTCCCATGTTAATTCAGTTTGTAAGAACTGCTCCGCACGCTCGGCTAATTTCGGTAACACAGGTTTTAAATAACCCATTAATACACGGAATAATTCAATCCCCATGGAACAAACGGAATGCAATTCTGCATCACGCCCTTCTTGTTTGGCAATTACCCAAGGTGCTTTGTCGTCCACGTATTTATTGGCTTTATCCGCTAATGCCATAACTGCACGGATCGCTTTGCCATATTCACGGTTTTCATACAATGTCGCAATTTGCTCCGATTGTTGAGTAAATTCGTCAAATAGGCTTTGATCTTCTAATTTTTCTGCTAATTTTCCATTAAAACGTTTTTGAATAAAGCCAGCATTACGTGACGCTAAATTGACTAATTTATTGACTAAATCTGCATTTACCCGTTGTACAAAATCTTCTAAATTTAAATCTAAATCATCAATTCGATTACTCAATTTGGCAGCATAATAATAACGTAAACATTCAGGATCTAAGTGTTTCAAATAGGTTGCAGCTTGAATAAATGTACCACGGGATTTTGACATTTTTTCGCCATTCACCGTCACATAACCATGCACAAAAATATTACTCGGTTTACGTAAATCAGCCCCCTCTAGCATAGCAGGCCAGAATAAGCTGTGGAAATACATAATATCTTTGCCAATAAAATGATACAGTTCAGTTTGGCTGTCTTTTTTCCAAAAGCGATCAAAATCAATCTGTTCACGTTCACACAGATTTTTAAACGATGCCATATAACCAATCGGGGCATCTAACCAAACATAAAAATATTTATTTTCCGTATTCGGAATTTTAAAGCCAAAATAAGGTGCATCACGAGAAATATCCCATTGTTGCAAACCCGCATCAAACCATTCTTGCATTTTATTTGCCACTTCCGCTTGCAACGCACCCGAACGATTCCATTCTTGCAACATTTTTTCAAAGCTCGGCAAATCAAAGAAAAAGTGTTCACTTTCTTTCAATACAGGGGTAGCACCTGATATGGTAGAACGTGGATTAATTAATTCCGTTGGGCTATAAGTGGCAGAACAAACTTCGCAATTATCACCATATTGATCGGGTGCCTTACATTTCGGACAAGTGCCTTTCACGAAACGATCGGGCAAAAACATGGATTTTTCAGGGTCAAATAATTGCGAAATGGTACGATTTTTAATAAAACCGTTTTGTTTTAAACGATGATAAATCATCTCGGAAAATTCACGGTTTTCTTCGCTATGCGTAGAATGATAATTATCGAAACTAATATTAAAGCCACTGAAATCCGCATAATGGGCTTTATGCACATCAGCAATCAGTTGCTCAGGCGTGATCCCCATTTGATCCGCTTTCAGCATAATTGGCGTGCCATGAGCATCATCAGCACAAACAAAATAAATTTCATTACCTCGCATACGTTGAAAACGTACCCAAATATCCGCTTGAATATGTTCCAACATGTGTCCTAAATGAATCGGACCGTTAGCGTAAGGTAAAGCACACGTAACAAGGATTTGACGTTTTTTGGGGGAAAATTGGTTTGACATAAAAAGACCTTTAAATAATAAGCAAGCCCAAATTGGCTTGCCGTGAAATACAAAATTGGCGTGATTTTACCTGATTTGGCTTGTTTTTTCTAGCTAAAACATAATCTATGCTTAACATCATTCTAATATCGTGGTTAAATAGTCGGGTATTTACTCTACTTGATTTTAGGAAAGATAATGACAACCCAATTTTCCAATAATTTTACCGATGAACAACAAGCAAAATTCATTTCGGTTTTTAAAAATTTTACTCACCCTACATTACAAAAAAACTTAATCGCCCTAAGTGCGGTGAAAAAAATCGAAAAAATGCAAGGCGTGTTACGCATCGAAATTCAAATGCCCTTTGCTTGGAATACTGCATTTGAGCAGTTAAAAACGACTGTTACCCATGATTTATTGACAATCGCAGAAGCCCAACAAATGAAATGGCAATTAAATTATCAAATCGCCACTTTGAAACGTGCCAATAATCACCCAGCGGTAAAAGGCGTAAAAAATATTATTGCAATTACTTCAGGAAAAGGCGGTGTAGGAAAATCCACCACTGCTGTCAATTTAGCTTTAGCATTACAAGCTCAAGGGGCTAAAGTTGGTATTTTAGATGCCGATATTTATGGTCCATCTATCCCTCACATGCTTGGTGCAGCCAACCAACGCCCAACATCGCCAGATAATAAACATATCAATCCGATTATCACTCACGGTTTACAAAGCAATTCCATTGGCTATTTAATGAATGCTGACAACGCCACCGTTTGGCGTGGTCCGATGGCAAGCAGTGCATTAAATCAACTGTTAAATGAAACCCTATGGAATGAGTTAGATTATTTAGTGATTGATATGCCACCAGGAACGGGGGATATTCAGCTCACATTATCACAGCAAATTCCTGTGACAGGGGCGGTTGTCGTCACTACACCACAGGACATTGCTTTACTTGATGCGATTAAGGGTATTGCCATGTTTAATAAAGTTTCTGTGCCAGTGTTAGGAATTATAGAAAATATGTCAATGCACATCTGCTCAAACTGCGGCCATCACGAAGCGATTTTCGGTACAGGTGGGGCAGAAAAAATTGCGGAAAAATATCATGTACAAGTGCTAGGTCAGTTACCCTTACATATTTGTTTAAGAGAAGATTTAGATAAAGGCATACCAACCGTAATTGCAGAATCTAACCCTGAAATTAAGCACGCTTATCTACAATTAGCCGAAAAAGTGGCGAGCGAGTTATATTGGCAAGGTTTGGTCATTCCTGGGGAGATTATGTTTAGGGAAGTGAAATAGTCCGTACAGCCTGTTGAATAATATTCGCCACCGCATTAATTATTCAACAGGCTGATTTTTATAAAAATCCTTCTCTAAATTTTAAACATTTTCAAAATAAACCCACCTTAAAAGAAATCCAAATAGTGTTAAATACTAAATTTCGAAATATTCATAGATTTTTATATAAAAAATATTTTTATACCATTCTATTTTTTGATATTTTTTACTAAAAAACCTTTGACAGAATTTTCTAAATCCGTAATATAAGAGCCTAATTTAATCAATTTTAGGAATTTTATGTTTACCTTTCACGCTCTGCTACTCAACTTACGATTATCACATTCTTTGTGCGGTTAAGTTGTGGACGATAGAAAAATAGCATAAAACACGAATTTACAACCCCGCACTTTGATAAAAAGTTCGGGGTTTTTTATTAAAAAAACATAAAAAATACACCGCACTTTCAAAGTAAAACCCTAACGAAGAAAAAGGATGACATTATGGCAGCAAACAACATTATTATTTTTGATACCACCTTGCGAGATGGCGAACAGGCATTAAAAGCAAGTCTTACCGTAAAAGAAAAATTACAAATTGCTCTTGCCTTAGAACGATTAGGGGTGGATGTCATGGAAGTCGGATTTCCTGTTTCATCAGAGGGCGATTTTCTGTCAGTACGTACGATTGCGGAAAATATTAAAAACAGCCGTGTTTGTGCCTTATCTCGTGCTGTAGATAAAGATATTGATGCGGCTTATGAAGCCTTGAAAGTGGCTGATGCTTATCGGATTCATACCTTTATTGCCAGTTCAGCATTACACGTAGAAGCCAAATTAAAACGTTCTTTTGATGATGTGGTAGGTATGGCTGTGGCAGCAGTAAAACGTGCGAGAAATTATACCGATGATGTAGAATTTTCTTGTGAAGATGCGGGACGTACAGGGATTGACAACATCTGTCGCATTGTGGAAGCTGCCATTTCCGCTGGAGCGACCACAGTCAATATTCCTGATACAGTAGGTTTTTGCTTACCAACCCAATATGGTGGCATTATGGCAGATGTGTTAAACCGTGTGCCAAACATTGACAAAGCGATTATCTCCGTGCATTGCCATAACGATTTGGGTATGGCAACCGCCAACTCGTTAACTGCGGTGTTAAATGGGGCAAGACAAATTGAATGTACCATTAATGGTATTGGTGAACGGGCAGGCAATACCGCACTTGAAGAAGTGGTGATGGCGATTAAAACTCGTCAGGATATGTTTAACGGCTTAGATACCCGTATTAATACCCAAGAAATTCACCGTGTCAGCCAAATGGTGAGCCAACTTTGTAATATGCCAATTCAACCGAATAAAGCCATTGTGGGCGATAATGCTTTTGCTCATTCATCGGGTATTCACCAAGACGGTATGTTGAAAAATAAAAATACTTACGAAATTATGTCGCCTGAAAGTATCGGTTTGAAAAAAGAAAAATTGAATTTGACTGCTCGTTCTGGTCGTGCGGCGGTGAAAGGTCACATGGCGGATATGGGTTATACTGAAGCAGATTACGATTTGGATAAATTATATGAAGCGTTCTTGAAATTGGCGGATAAGAAAGGTCAGGTGTTTGATTACGATTTAGAGGCGTTGGCATTTATTGATATGCAACAAGGCGATGAAGATCGTTTAACTTTAGACGTGATCACTTCACAAACATTAAGTGGTTTGCCTGCTTCAGCCTTTGTACAAGTGGCGTTAGACGGTTATCGTATTAATCAAGTTTCTAATGGCGGTAATGGTCCTGTGGATGCGGTGTATAATGCGATTATGCAAATTGTGGGTATGGATTTGAAAATGTCCCATTATAATTTAACCGCCAAAGGCGAGGGAGCAGAAGCACTTGGTCAAGTGGATATTGTAGTGGAATATGAAGGTCGCCGTTTCCATGGGGTCGGTCTTGCCACGGATATTGTGGAATCTTCCGCACTGGCGTTAATTCATGCGATTAATGCTATTTATCGTTCGCAAAAAGTGGCGAATTTGACCAAGAATTTGAAACATTAGTTTGGTGGGTTTTGCCCCCCTCAGTCCGGCGGACAGCTCCCCCCGCAAGCAGGGGGAGCGAACAAGATTACAATCTTCGAGTTCAAGCATTATTTTGCTCCCCTTTCTTGCGGGGGGAGCTGGGCGAAGCCCTGAGGGGGCTTTATCAATGAATACATTAATTAAAAATAGGAAAACAAAATGTCAACATACAACGTAGCAGTTTTATCAGGCGACGGCATCGGTCCTGAAATTATGGCAGAAGCCATTAAAGTGTTAGATGTGGTACAACAAAAATACGGTTTTACATTAAATTACCACCATTTCAACGTAGGCGGTATTGCCATTGATAAACAAGGTTGTCCATTGCCTGAAAATACCTTACAAGGCTGTGAGTCAGCCGATGCGATTTTATTTGGTTCAGTGGGTGGTCCAAAATGGGAAAACTTACCGCCAGATCAACAGCCTGAACGTGGTGCCTTATTGCCGTTACGTAAACATTTTAAATTATTCAGTAATTTACGCCCTGCCACGCTGTACAAAGGCTTAGAAAAATTCTGTCCATTGCGTGCGGATATTGCCGAAACAGGCTTTGATATGGTAACAGTGCGTGAATTAACTGGCGGTATTTATTTCGGTCAACCCAAAGGGCGTGAGGGCGAGGGTTCACAAACTAGAGCCTTTGATACTGAAGTGTATTATAAATATGAAATTGAACGTATTGCCAAAGTCGCCTTTGAAACTGCAATGAAGCGTAGCAAACACGTAACATCAGTGGATAAAGCCAATGTGTTAATCAGCTCAATTTTATGGCGTGAAACGGTGAATGAAGTAGCAAAACAATATCCAGAAGTCAAATTGGATCATATTTATATTGATAACGCCACCATGCAGTTGATTAAACAGCCGTCTTTCTTTGATGTGCTACTCTGCTCCAATATTTTTGGCGATATTATTTCTGATGAATGTGCCATGATCACAGGTTCAATGGGAATGTTGCCATCCGCCAGCCTAAATGAACAAGGCTTTGGTTTATACGAACCTGCTGGTGGTTCTGCCCCTGATATTGCAGGCAAAGGCATCGCCAACCCGATTGCTCAGATTTTATCGGCAGCTATGATGTTACGTCATAGTTTTAACCAAAACGAAGCCGCCACAGCCATTGAAAGTGCGGTGAAAAAAGTGTTAGCATCTGGACATAGAACGGCTGATTTAGCCGATAATAGCCAACCTGTTTCTACTAGTGAAATGGGAACGTTGATTGCTAACGCCATTTAAAAAAATACAACCCAACGAATTAACAAAACCTAACGAGAAATAAAAATGGGAAAAACACTCTACCAAAAATTATTCGACAGCCATGTGGTGTATGAAGCAGACGGTGAAACGCCGATTCTGTATATTAACCGCCATTTGATCCATGAAGTAACCAGTCCGCAAGCCTTTGACGGCTTACGTGTGGCACATCGTCAAGTTCGCCAAGTCAATAAAACCTTTGGCACCATGGATCACAGTATTTCTACCCAAGTACGTGATGTGAATAAACTTGAAGGTCAAGCCAAAATTCAAGTACTTGAATTAGAAAAAAACTGTAAAGCAACAGGTATTGAATTGTTTGATATGAACACCAAACAACAAGGTATTGTTCACGTTATGGGACCTGAACAAGGTTTAACTTTACCGGGTATGACCATTGTTTGCGGTGATTCGCATACTGCCACACATGGGGCATTTGGAGCATTAGCATTTGGGATCGGTACCTCCGAAGTAGAACACGTGCTTGCCACCCAAACCCTAAAACAAGCACGTGCCAAAAGTATGAAAATTGAAGTGCGTGGCAAAGTCAATGCTGGCATTACCGCCAAAGACATCGTGTTAGCCATTATCGGCAAAACCACCATGGCAGGCGGAACAGGTTATGTAGTCGAATTCTGTGGTGAGGCCATTCGTGATCTTTCCATGGAGGGGCGTATGACAGTATGCAACATGGCTATTGAATTAGGTGCCAAAGCAGGACTTGTTGCACCAGATGAAACCACCTTTGCCTATTTAAAAGATCGCCAACACGCACCGAAAGGTAAAGATTGGGACGATGCTTTAGCTTATTGGAAAACCTTAAAAACTGATGATGATGCCGAATTTGATGCGGTGGTAACATTAGAAGCCAAGGATATTGCTCCACAAGTGACTTGGGGAACCAACCCAGGGCAAGTCATTGGCATTAATCAGCCCGTGCCAAATCCAAAAGATATGCAAGATCCCGTGGCTCGTGCTTCTGCTGAAAAAGCCTTAGCTTATATCGGGTTAGAACCCAATACAGATTTAACTAAAGTGGAAGTGGATCAAGTCTTTATCGGTTCTTGCACGAACTCTCGGATTGAAGATTTGCGTGAAGCCGCCGCCGTAATGAAAGGACGTAAAAAAGCCGATAACGTCAAACGTGTACTCGTAGTGCCAGGTTCGGGATTAGTAAAAGAACAGGCGGAAAAAGAGGGATTAGATAAAATCTTTATTGAAGCTGGTGCAGAATGGCGTAACCCTGGTTGTTCCATGTGTTTAGGTATGAACGATGACCGTTTAGGTGAATGGGAACGTTGTGCCTCCACATCTAACCGTAACTTTGAAGGTCGTCAAGGTCGAAACGGTCGTACTCACTTAGTTAGCCCAGCGATGGCTGCGGCGGCGGCGGTGTTTGGTAAATTTGTCGATATTCGTGATGTAGCATTAAATTAAGGAGCAAAAAATGGCAGGATTTAAACAACTTTCAGGCTTAGTGGTTCCTCTTGATGTGGCGAATGTGGATACCGATGCGATTATTCCAAAACAATTTTTACAAGCCATTACACGGGTCGGATTTGGTAAACACTTATTCCACGAATGGCGTTATCTTGATGTTGAGGGAACACAACCCAATCCCGAATTTGTGTTGAACTATCCACAATATCAAGGTGCAACCATTCTACTTGCTCGTAAAAATTTAGGTTGTGGATCTTCGCGTGAACACGCCCCATGGGCATTAGCAGATTATGGTTTTAAAGCGATGATCGCCCCTAGCTTTGCAGATATTTTCTATAACAACAGCTTAAACAATCACATGCTACCAGTACGTTTAAGCGAACAAGAAGTAGAAGAAATTTTTCAATGGGTATGGGCGAATACAGGCAAAGAAATTCAAATTGATCTGGAAGCAATGACTGTGACCACGGGCGATAAAGTCTATCATTTTGAACTAGACGAATTTCGCCGTCATTGCTTATTAAATGGCTTAGATAATATCGGTTTAACCTTGCAACACGAAGACAAAATTGCGGAATATGAAAGTAAGATTCCCGCATTTTTGCGTTAAAAATCAATAAAAAAACACCGCAGTTTAAAGAAAAAATCCAAAAACTGCGGTGTTTTTTCAAGTAATTTTCTGATTAACACTAGCCTTTTCGATCATAAAGTTTTATACTGCATGCCTAGTATCAACTCGGACTAGACAGCAATGTTATTAATGAAAAATCAGCGAATTTTTTATAACATTCCCACTCAATTTATCAATGAATGTTCATTGAGCGTATGTGTATTTTCTATTAATAAGCATTCTTTTATTAGCGAGAATGTTAACAACTTGCTCCCCTATCCGCACTATTCACTTCTACCATTATGGAATATTTATGAAAAATCACGTTCGTAGTTTTAAAACCTACATTAGAGATGAAATTATCAAAAAAGGCGGTTGGGTAAACTCTCATGCTCATGCTGACCGTGCCTTTACCATGACACCTGAAAAAATCAGTATTTACCACAGCTGTAATTTACAACAAAAATGGGATCTGGTGGATGAAGTTAAACGGACATCCACCGTAGAACATTATTATGCTCGTTTTAGTCAAGCCATTGAGCTAATGATTTCGCAAGGGGTAACGGCGTTTGGTACATTCGTGGATATTGATCCCGTCTGTGAAGATCGTGCGATTATTGCGGCACATAAAGCTCGAGAAGTGTATAAAAGCGACATTGTGTTGAAATTTGCCAACCAAACCTTAAAAGGGGTGATTGAGCCAACCGCAAGAAAATGGTTTGATATTGGTTCAGACATGGTGGATATGATCGGTGGCTTGCCCTATCGTGATGAATTAGATTATGGTCGTGGTTTAGAAGCCATGGATATTTTACTTGATAAAGCCAAATCTTTAGGGATTATGTGTCATGTTCACGTGGATCAATTTAATACCCCAAAAGAAAAAGAAACCGAGCAACTTTGTGATAAAACCATTGAGCATGGTATGCAAGGACGTGTCGTCGCCATTCATGGGATTTCGATTGGCGCCCACTCCAAAACTTACCGCTACAATTTGTATAAAAAAATGCGTGAAGCTCAAATGATGATGATCGCTTGTCCGATGGCATGGATTGATAGTAACCGCAAAGAAGAATTGATGCCATTCCATAATGCCTTAACGCCCGCTGATGAAATGATCCCTGAGGGTATCACGGTCGCCATTGGCACCGATAATATTTGTGATTATATGGTGCCATTGTGTGAGGGGGATATGTGGCAAGAACTTAGCTTGTTAGCCGCAGGTTGTCGTTTCCCAAATTTAGAAGAAATGGTCAATATTGCCAGTATTAATGGGCGTAAAGTATTAGGTTTAGATCCGATTAAATAATCCTTGTCTTGTTAAAAGTCCCCTGAAAAATTCAGGGGATTATTATTGGGTTAGTATTGTTGCTAACTGGGATTACAATAATTAGGTTTATCTAAATTTCTCTAAAAAACACCGCACTTTCATGTTAAACCATACATTAAAGTACGCTTCATTTTGGTTTGTTATAAAAACCCCCAACTTCGTTGATATTCTAAGGAAATCTGAAATTCATTATCCAAAAAACCTTGCTGGCGAAGTTGTTGTTTTGCTTGTTCAGCTTCAATACTATAGCTACAAGCCTGCCACTTATCAGCATTATATGCAATAGCATAATTGTTACTTTGCAAAAATTGTAATAATGCCTGATTTCTAATGTGTTGAAATGGTAAGCTGCTTTTAATACTCGTTTTGAAATTAACCATACTCATATCTAGTTCCTTATAGACTTGTCCAGAAAGAAACAAAAACATGATTAGATAACCAATATCCCAATGGTAAATTGATTGCCACCCCAAAACTAAAGGCTAAAATTGGTTTTATTCCAACTGCGGCTAAATCACGAAAACGGGTGGTTAAGCCGATACTCAAGAATGTCAAAGTAAAGAACCAACCACGCAGATTTTTTAAGGTTGATAATACTTCTTTACTATAACCTGTGGATTGTGCATCGGGTAAAACCGAAATGAATAGCGTGGTTAATAGAGAAGCAACAAAAAAGCCGATAATAAATTTCGGAAAACGACGCCAAATTTCAGCGGCATCTACTCGCTCACTTTCAGAAGATGTTTTTCGTTCCCAGACGGTAACAGACAAAATTGCCACTAAAAATGCCCATACCCCCACAAACATATCACGCCCGATCACTTTCATTAAGGTGAATGCCTGTGTGGCAGCTTCGTGTCCAATCGCTTCTGCTGCGGCGAAACCAGCGGCATCAGCAAATTCCGATGTACCAATCCACGCACCAGCAACACCCGCAGGCAAACCAAGTGCATTACATAAAACAGGTAAAATAAAGATCATTGCCACCGCCCAAACCACAACCAGAGAAATGGATACTGAAACATGTTCCTGTTTAGCTCGACAAGCTCCCCCAATGGCAATCGCTCCAGATACCCCACAAATTGATCCACCAGCACCTAAACAGGCGGCAAAACGTCTATCTAAACCCAATTTTACCGCTGCCCAATAAATGCTGCCAAATGTAACAAAGGAAACAATTAAGGCTTGTCCAATAGCGGCACCACCTGCTTTGAGAATAATCGTAAATGGTAAGGTTGCCCCCATTAGGATAATACCTGTTTTGACATAATATTCTGTGCGTAATGCTTCTTGAAACCATTGCGGTAATTTTAAAAAATTACCTAACATCAAACCAATAAACAATGCCACTAAAGGACTTTCTAATTGCCATGATTTTAATGTTTTATTGGCACTAATAATTAAAATTAACACCGCCAAAACATACAATAAACTAAATCCCTTTAAAAAGGTTTTACTATTATAACCTAATTGCTTGGCACCTAATGTTAAACTGCCTGCAAGTAAAAAATATAATAGCAAGAAAGCTGGAATTTTAGCTGGAAGTTTATCTACTAATTGTTCCATATTTACCCACGATGGCACAGAAACTGCAAAGTAAGGTAAAATACTATTTAAACCAATTAAATAGAAAAGGCTTGCAACGAATAAAAAACCAAGGCTAATAATAATCGCCCAGCCATCTTCTTTTCTAAACCAACGTAAGGCATTTTGTTTATCAGTCATCATTATGCTCCTATTAATAAACATCTCGCTGATAGCGTTTTGCTTGACGCAATTCATCTAAATATTCATCTGCATCTTCAACACTTAATTTGCCTTGTGCGGCAATCACATCAAGCAAGGCTTTTTCCACATCTTTTGCCATTTTATTGGCATCACCGCACACATAAATATGTGAGCCATTTTGCAACCATTGCCAAATATCCGCAGCATTTTCACGAATTTTATCTTGTACATAAATTTTCTCGTCTTGATCTCTTGACCAAGCAAAGCTGTATTTATGTAAATAACCGTCTTTAGCAAAGGTTTGCCATTCGGTTTGATATAAGAAATCTTCACTAAAATGCGGATTACCAAAGATTAACCAGTTTTTCCCCGTGGCTTCATCGGCTGCACGCTGTTGTACAAAGGCTCGGAACGGTGCAATGCCCGTACCCGCACCAATCATAATAATCGGGGTTTCACTATTTTCTGGCAATCTAAAATTATTATTCTGCTCCACGAAAATCCCGACTGCTCCATCTTCTTCGGCACGTTCCGCCAGATAATGGGAAGCACAACCTTGCCGCTCGTGATCTTCATCTTGATAACGCACTACGCCCACAGTTAAATGCACTTCATCGCCCACTTCCGCTTGACTGGAAGCAATGGAATAAAGACGTGGCGTGAGTGGTCGCAATAACGCCACAAATTGTTCAGCGGTTAATTTTGCAGGAAAATGATTAAGCAAATGCACAATCGGGTGTTGGCTTGCAAAAACTTGTGGATTTTGCACCGCACTTTCTGGCAGTTGAGCAAATTCCGCATAACCTTTTACAAACTGCGGTGTATTTTGGGTGATTTCTAAATCTTCAATTAAGGCTTGGCGTAAGGCTTTATTTTGCTGTTTGATAACCACGGTTTCATCACCTGTTAAAGCTAACGCGGTCAGAATTTCATCAACTAAGGCAGGATCATTATTTGCCCACACCCCTAAAGCATCACCCGCTTGGTAGCTTAAGCCAGAACCACTTAAATCAAATTCAATATGGCGAACATCTTTATCTGAATTTCTGCCTGTAATTTTTTGTCGGGTGACTAGAGTAGCTGGAAATGGATTTTCTTTATTATAAACAGATGTCGGCGTTGCACTTGCTGTGACACTTGGCACAGCAGTGGTGCTACTACTCTGCGATGTTTGATTTAATTGAAGCAAAACTGGCACAATACGATCAATCCAGCCTTCTGCGGTGGCTTGATAGTCCAAATCGCAGTCTTGACGATCTAACAAACGACTTGCCCCTAATTCCGCCAAACGCTGATCAAACTCCACAGCGGCACCACAGAAATGTTCGTAACTGCTATCACCTAACCCCAGCACAGCAAATCTGACGCTGTCTAATTTAGGGGCTTTTTTGCCAAACAGGAATTTATGTAAACTCACCGCTTCTTCTGGTGGTTCGCCCTCACCTTGGGTAGAAGTGAGCAACAATACGACATCTTCTTCGGCTAAATTTTTGGTTTTATAATCGCCAATATTAATCTGTTTTACCGATAAATTTTGAGCTTGTAACCGTTCCACCAATAGATTCGCAATTTTGCGAGTATTACCTGTTTGTGAAGCGGATAATACGCTAATCGATAAAGGTTTGACCGTTGGTGCAATGGCTGCCGTTATATTTTCTACGGCGGTGGTTGCCACGTTATTATTTTCAGTTTTTGCCCAACAATAACCTGATAACCAAGCGAATTGTGTTGGTGATAAATTTTGTAATTGTTGAATGATTTCGTTAGGAATAATATTCATAATACATCTCTTATTCGTTATGCTGCCAATTTTTCAGGCGGTAATGCCACAATATCATCTAATTTAAAAGCGGTTGCAGAGCCGACAAATTGCTGGGCTTGCTGACCAAACCAAGCCAATTCTGGTTGTAATGCGACCGTTTCACCAATCACAATTAAGGCAGGTGAGGGTGCATTTTCTGCCAGTTTCGCTAAGTCTGCTAATTTTCCTGCAAAGATCTGTTGTGTTGGTAAGGTGCCGTGACTAATGACGGCTACTGGCGTATCAGGCGAACGCCCATGAATTTGCAGATTTTCTGCCAAATCCGCCGCTTTAATGGTTCCCATATAGACTGCAAGGGTTTGATTACCTTGTGCCAAGGTTTGCCACGTCAGATTTTTGCCATCAGGTTTGGTATGTCCCGTAATAAACATGGTGGTTTGGGCGTAATTACGGTGGGTTAATGGAATCCCTGCATAAGCAGTTGCACCTAATGCCGCAGTAATCCCTGGCACGACTTCAAACGGAATATTTTCCGCTTTTAACACTTCTAATTCTTCCCCACCACGACCAAACACAAAAGGATCGCCACCTTTTAAACGCACGACACGCTTGCCTTGTTTGGCATATTTCACTAATAAGCGATTGGTTTCTTCCTGTTGCACACTGTGGCTGCCCGCACGTTTCCCCACCGAAATTTTTTCCGCATCACGGCGAACTAAATCTAGCACTTGTTCTGATACCAAGGCATCATAAAGCACAATATCTGCCTGTTGAATACGTTGTAATCCTTTTAAAGTTAATAAGCCACTGTCCCCTGGTCCAGCTCCCACTAAAGACACTTCACCTACCCGAGTTAATTCACGGCTTAATGATTGTTGCAACAAGGTTTCTGCTGGCTGAATTTGCTGATTATCGGTTAAACGTTGGAAATCTGCCGATTGGAACAGTTGTTCCCAAAAACGGCGACGTTGGGTGATATGTGGAAAACGTTGTTTCACTTGCGAACGAAAACGTTGGGCAATGGTTGCCATGGCACCAATATTTTTCGGTAATAAGGCTTCTAATTTTTCTCGTAATAAACGAATTAATACAGGTGCCGTTCCACCACTGGAAATAGCAATTTGCACTGGACTACGGTCAATAATAGACGGAAAAATAAAGTTACAATGTTCCTGTTCGTCCACCACATTGACTAAACGACAACGTTGTTCCGCCGCATTAAAAATACGTTTATTCAATCCTACATCATCGGTAGCGGCGATGACTAAATACACGCGATCAAGCTGTTCTTCGGCAAAATGGCTGGCAATATGCTCAATTTTGCCTAAATCTTTCAGATTTTGCACCGCACTATTTAGCCGTTCTGCCACCACTTTGATACTGGCGTTAGCTTTTAATAACGCTTCAATTTTACGTAATGCTACCGAGCCGCCCCCGACAACTAACACAGGACGATTTTTCAGTTCAGCAAAAAATGGAAAATAATTCATCGTAGTCCCCTTTTATGCTGCTTGCAATGTAACAACTTTACTGGCGTCCCAGAAATCTACTGGTGCATTTACCACAGGTTTCACAATTCCCGTCCGAATGGCGAAATCACCAAAACCTTCTTTTGCTTGACGATTTTGCACCCAATCCGCTAACCAACCGTCAATAATGGTTAGAATTTCATCTTCGGTGATATTTTCCTTAAATAAACGGGGGATTCTGGTACCTTGTAAATTACCGCCAACATGTAAGTTATAACGTCCGATAGCTTTGCCGACTAAACCGATTTCCGCCAACATTGCTCGTCCACAACCATTTGGACAGCCTGTTACTCGTAACACAATATGCTCATCACTCAAACCATGTTTGGCAAACAGTACATCAATTTTATCGGTAAATGGCGGTAAAAAACGTTCTGCTTCTGCCATGGCTAATGGACAAGTTGGCAAGGATACACAAGCCATACTATTTTCACGTTGTTTAGTCGTTCTTTCATCGATCAGTTTATGCTCACGGGCAATTTGTTCAATTTTCGCTTTATCTCGAGCAGATACATTTGCCACAATCAAATTTTGGTTAGCGGTTAAACGGAAATCCCCTTTATGAATTTTAGCAATTTCACGCACGCCCGTTTTTAACGGACGATCAGGATAATCCAGCAAACGACCATTCTCAATAAACAAAGTCAAATGCCACTTTTTATCTTCCCCTTGCACCCAACCGATACGGTCGCCACGTGAAGTAAATTCATAGGGTTTAATCGGCTCGAATTTACTTTCCATGCGATTTTCCACTTCATGAATAAAATTCTCTACCCCATGATTTTGTAAGGTATAACGAGTACGTGCATTTTTACGATCCGCCCGATTCCCCCAATCTCGTTGTACTGACACAATAGAAGCTGCACAATCCAGCACTTTGTCTAAGCCGACAAAACCAAATTCATAGGCAGTATTCGGATAAGTTTTGGTATTGCCATGTTCCATCGACAAACCACCACCCACTAATACATTAAAGCCAATCAATTTGCCATTTTCACCAATCGCCACAAAATTCATATCATTCGCATGTAAATCCACATCATTATGGGGAGGAATAACCACCGCGGTTTTAAATTTACGCGGTAAATAATTTTTACCTAATACTGGCTCGGTTTTATCACCACTATTGGCTTTTTCAACTACTGGCACTTTAGGTTGGGTTTCGGTGCTTAATACTTTTTCACCATCTAGCCAAATATCCGCATAAGCTGTGGTTTTAGGTAATAAATGCTCACTGATTTTAGTCGCCCATCGATAGGCTTCGGCGTGTAATTTGCTTTCCACAGGATTGGAAGTACAAAGTACATTACGGTTTACGTCCGCCGCTGTGGCAATAGAATCTAAGCCTAATTGATGTAACCACTGGTGCATAGGTTTGATATTCGTTTTCAGCACACCATGATATTGGAAAGTTTGACGGTTGGTAATCCGAATCGAACCATAACTGGTATGTTCCGTGGCGAACTGGTCGATACCAAGCCATTGTTTCGGTGAAATAATCCCCCCTGGTAAACGGCAACGTAACATCACATTTTTATTCGGCTCAAGTTTTTGTTCTAAACGTTCGGCACGAATATCACGGTCGTCCTGTTCATACATACCGTGAAAGCGGATCAGTTGGAAGTTATCCCCCTTAAAACCGCCAGTAATTTGTTCACCTAAATCATTGGAAATTGTACCGTGTAAATAGTCACTTTGGTCTTTTAAACGTTCGTTATCGGAAAGTTTTGGTTTTTGTTCATTGCTCATAGCTAGCCCCCCCACAGGATAAAATTCGGTTAGGTTAATAGAAAAATAAATCTGACTAGATCATATAAGAAAGGCGGTATAGAAAAGAAATAATCTTTTGCTGTTAGTTATATAAAAAAGTTATAAAAACCATATTAATGCTGCTGAGAAACAATGTAACTGCTAATTTTGTGATCCCCATTCCAAAATCCACAATCTATTGTAGGCAAAATGATACGGTTCTTTTATCGTGAAAATCCTATTGCACTCACGAGAAAGATGACAGATAATTTATGCGACTATTTAAAACCAAATCCTTTGCTGCTTTTGCAGATAAAAACAGAATTGACGACAGTTTATTGATCGATGCCGTTATTCGGGCAGAAAAAGGCTTGATTGATGCCAATCTTGGTGGCAATGTGATTAAACAACGCATTGCTAAACAAGGACAAGGGAAATCCTCGGGGTATCGATCATTGATATTCTACAAAATTCGGGGAAATTGCTTTTTTGTGTCTATTTTTGAGAAAAATGATCTTGAGAATATCTCCCAAGAAACTTTAGACAACTTAAAGAAAATGGCTAAAATGTACAAGGAAGAGCATGAGATTGTAGAACTGCATATCAAACAGAAAAGTTTGATTGAGATTTTTACCAATAAGGGAAAGAACGATGAAATACAATAACATAATAGATCAACAAATCCACGAACATATTGCGGATCTATATGAACATGGCTTGGTTGATGAAAAAGTGATGAAAGAATTTGATGAGCGTTGTCTTGTAGCAGAACAACCTCAAACACTTTCTAGCAATGAGATCATGAAAATCCGAGAAAAAGAAGGCTTTTCCCAAACCGCATTCGCTCATCATTTAAATGTCAGCAAAAATATCGTTGCGGCTTGGGAACGTGGTACTAGAACGCCGAAAGGGGCTGCCTTAAAATTATTAACTTTAGTGCAACAAAAAGGCATTGAAGCGATTGTTTAAGCTCCCTTGATAAAACATTATAAAAAACAAACTTTCTGATATACTTCGGAAAGTTTGTTTTTTTAACGAAAAGAAAAGGAAAATAATCTAATGAAATCACTGCATAAATTGGCTCTGATTGGTGCAACTTTATTTTTAACCGCTTGTAATGCGGTGCAATATCAACCCCTTGCGACTATTGATAAGGTGGATCCATTAAAGGGTTATCGTCTTCAACAAGTCATGCAAGAGAAATTTAATGATCAAACCATTGTCGCTATTATGTTCTCTGGTGGTGGCACTCGCGCCGCGGCTTTTGGTTATGGTGTTTTAGAAGAGTTAAATAATCATCCAATTACTTTAGACGGAAAACCAACTAATTTAATTGATAATGTGGATATGGTCTATGGTGTTTCGGGTGGATCAATACTTGCTATTTATTATTCATTGTATGGCAAGGAAACGATTCCGAATTTTGAGAAAAAATTCTTAAAACAAAATTTCCAAAAATTAATGGTCAATCAAACGCTTTCTTTTGCCAATATGCCGAGATTGTTATCCCCTGAATTTGGGCGTGGTGATTTGTTGCAAGAACAGTTTGAAATTACCTTATTTGGTAATAAAACCTTTGGCGATTTAGCCACAAAACGTAACGGACCTTTTGCGGTGATTAGTGCGACCGATATGTCTATCGGTCGCAGACTAGATTTTACCCAAGAACAGTTTGATACTATGTGTCTTGATTTATCCAAATTGCCCCTTGCTCGAGCCGTGGCGGCATCAAGTGCGGTGCCTTTAGTCTTTTCACCACTTACCTTGAATAATAATGGTGGTAATTGTCAATATAAGCTGTCTAAAGAGTTACAAGATAGTTTAGATGCAGATCCTAACAGTTTGCAAAATGAATCACGTCAGCAATATATTCGCCAGTTACAGCAATATGCCAACAGCCAAGAACGTCCTTATATTCATTTATTAGACGGTGGGTTGACCGATAATTTAGGGATTAAGAGTTTATTAGAAACTCAAGAAGTCGCACCTGAAAGTGCCATTCGTAAACGATTACAAAGCAGTAATATCAAACGGATTATTATCATTAGCGTCAATGCTCAAAACCAAATTAGCACTGAAATTGATAAAACCGCTGAAATACCTAGTTTTTCCGATCAGGCCACTGCGGTTATTGATGTGCCGATTGATCAAACTTCACAAACCAGTTTAAACCGTTTCCGTGCGGTGGTCGATGCTCGTAATGAAGAATTAGCCAAGATAAAAGGTGATAAAGCTGGTATCTATTTTATTAGCTTGAATTTACGTGATTTACCTGATAGCCAAGCGGAGTTTCGCCAACGGATGTTAAATTTGCCGACCAGTTTTTACTTACCAACTGACGACATTAATAATTTAAAAATGGCAGCCAAAATTTTATTAAATCAATCTAAAGAATATCAGCGGTTATTAAAAGATGCAAAATAAGGCTAAAGCCCTATTTGACTTGACTTGACTTGACTTGACTTGACTATTATACAACTTAGTATTAAAATTCGCCAATCCTAAATTACATACACAACATAAAGTTACCCGATCTTCTAGCAAAAATACCTTTAACATAAAGAGGAAAATAGAAGATTGAAATCGGTTTAGATTATATAGATAGCGAATATTATGGAGATATTATCTATCTATATAATCTGAATGAGTTTTATCAACACCAATATGTAAGGTTCAATATGAACAAAATTTATAAAGTTATCTGGAGCAAAGTAACACAGTCTTTTGTGGTTGTTTCTGAACTTGCCTCAAGCCAAGGCAAAGCAAAATCTTCTGTTGTCAATCAACAAAGTAAATTGTCTTCGTTATTGAGTATTTGTTTTCAATTAAGTGCGGTGGCAATTCCGCTATTTTCTACGATTCAAACTGCATCGGCGACAAGTATTGCGATTGGTGCAACTTCATCATCTAATAATGCAACCAATAATGGTTCAACCACTAAAGGGGCAGATAGTATAGCTATTGGTAATGCTTCAACAGCCATTGGACCAGGTAGTATTGCTATCGGTGCAAATGCAACCGCAAATATAACCGATAAGGGAGATCGTAGCCAAGGTGCTGTCGCTATTGGTGCGTTTTCAGTCGCCAATGGAAATCAATCAGTTGCCTTAGGTGATAAGGCACTAGCTCTTGGAACACAATCGAGTGCTATTGGTAATAATGCCGCTGCAACAGGTTTTGGGTCTATTGTGATTGGTGGTGATGATACTGGTTACAACAAGAACAATCCGTCAATTATTGATCCTTATAGCTATAATACTCTCGGTCTAGCTATTGGTTATATGCCTAAAGATGATACTAATAGCTATTCTAACTACCGTACTCCAGTATCATCAGGAGTAGGTTCAGTTGTAGTCGGGGTACATGGTCAAGCATTAAGTAATGGTTCTACTGCGATTGGGGTATATGCTACTGCGGGTGATAATGGTGCAGAAATACCTAATTCTAGTACTTCAACTACCGCCATCGAGGCAACTGCTGTTGGTGCATTTGCTCGAGCTCGTGATACCCATTCTACCGCTATTGGTTATAAAGCAAATTCATTTGGTGAAAATTCTACCGCAATTGGTTCATTAGCTCAAACTGATGGTACTAATGCCACGGCTATTGGTTTAGATACAAAAGCCTCAGCAAATGACTCTATTGCTATTGGTACTGGTGATAATGTTACAGGTAAAATGTCTGGTGCGATTGGTGGTTCGACAACGGTTAATGCGAACAACTCTTACTCGTTGGGTAATAGCAATACAATTAAAGCTGGTGCAGATAATACTTTCGTAGTGGGTAATAATGTCAGTTCTGCAATGGACCCAAATTCAGTAATTTTAGGTAATGGTTCAAGTGGCACTGAAACTGTAAACTCGACTAATTCAGCAACTATTAATACGATAACCTATAGCACTTTTGCTGGTGTTGGTAGTCAAGCCAAAGGGTATGTGAGTGTTGGATCATCTGGAAATGAGCGTCAAATCAAAAATGTGGCAGCAGGTGAAATCTCTGCGACTTCCACAGATGCGATCAATGGTTCTCAGTTATATGTAGTCGCTGATACGTTAAGCAAAAAAATACCGACTGTTGTGGCAGGGGCTAATACAAATGTTGCTTCAAGTAGTACAACAACAGGAACGACTTATACCGTTAATGCCTATAATACTACGGCAACAGCAGGCTCTACTTATGTAAATGTAACGGAAAAAGTTACTGGTTATAACATTTCTTATGCAATCGATTTAAACCAAACTACAAAAGATACCATCGTAACCGCAAATACCACTGCACACGCTGCGAATGCTACTGCGAATAAAGCAAATACTACTGCAAATCTAGCGAATACTACCGCAAATACAGCGAATGGTACTGCGAATACTGCGAATACGACCGCAAACATGGCGAATACCACTGCAAATACCGCCAATGGTACTGCAAATGTGGCAAATACTACTGCAAACACAGCGAACACCACTGCAAATAACGCTAATGGCACTGCGAATACAGCAAATAACACTGCAAATGTAGCAAATAAAACTGCCAATACAGCAAATACTACCGCAAATACAGCGAATACTACCGCAAATGCAGCAAACACTACGGCAAATATAGCCAATGCCACCGTAAATAAAGGTTGGAATATTACAACTTCTGCATCAGATGGTTCTGCAACAAATACCACCGATGAAAATGTTCAAATGGGTGAGAATGTCACGATTGATGCAGGTCAAAACATCAATATTACCCAAAGTGGTCAAAAGATCTCTATTGCAACCTCAATGACACCAACATTTACCTCTGCAACATTTGGTGGAACAACAATTAATAGTGATGGGTTAACTATTACCAATGGTCCGAGTATCACCACATCAGGGATAAATGCTAGTAATAAAACCATTACTAACTTAGCTAATGGGGTAAATAATTCCGATGCAGTAAATAAAGGTCAGTTAGAAGTGGTTAATACTACGGCTAATGCAGCGAATACTACTGCGAATACGGCGAACACTACCGCAAATACGGCAAATACTACCGCAAATACAGCGAATGGCACTGCGAATACTGCGAACACTACCGCAAATACAGCGAATACTACCGCAAATGCAGCAAACACTACGGCAAATATAGCCAATGCCACCGTAAACAAAGGTTGGAATATTACAACTTCTCAATCCAAAGGTTCTGCAACGAGTACTACAAATGAAAATGTTCAAATGGGTGAAACTGTTACGATTGATGCAGGTCAAAATATCAATATTACCCAAAATGGTCAAAATATCTCTATTGCAACCTCAATGACACCAACATTTACCTCTGCAACATTTGGTGGAACAACAATTAATAGTGATGGGCTAACTATTACCAATGGTCCGAGTGTTACCACATCAGGGATAAATGCAGGTAATAAAACCATTACTAACTTAGCTAATGGGGTAAATAATTCCGATGCAGTAAATAAAGGTCAGTTAGAAGTGGTTAATACTACGGCTAATGCAGCGAATACTACTGCAAATACAGCTAATGGTACTGCGAATACAGCCAACACCACTGCAAATACGGCGAACACTACTGCAAATGCAGCAAATACAACTGCCAACGCTGCCAATGCGACTGTAAATAAAGGTTGGAATATTACAACTTCTGCATCAACTGGTGGTAGCGTTTCAGGCACTGAAAATAAAAATGTTCAAATGGGTGAAACAGTTACTATTGATGCAGGTCAAAACATCAATATTACCCAAGCTGGTCAAAAGATCTCTATTGCAACTTCAATGACACCAACATTTACCTCTGCAACATTTGGTGGAACAACAATTAATAGTGATGGGCTAACTATTACCAATGGTCCGAGTGTTACCACATCAGGGATAAATGCGGGTAATAAAACCATTACTAACTTAGCTAATGGGGTAAATAATTCCGATGCAGTAAATAAAGGTCAGTTAGAAGTGGTTAATACTACGGCTAATGCAGCAAATACTACTGCGAATACCGCTAATGGTACTGCGAATACTGCGAACACTACCGCAAATACGGCAAATACTACCGCAAATACAGCGAATGGCACTGCGAATACTGCGAACACTACCGCAAATACAGCGAATGGCACTGCGAATACTGCGAACACTACCGCAAATGCAGCAAACACTACGGCAAATATAGCCAATGCCACCGTAAATAAAGGTTGGAATATTACAACTTCTGCATCAGATGGTTCTGCAACAAATACCACCGATGAAAATGTTCAAATGGGTGAGAATGTCACGATTGATGCAGGTCAAAACATCAATATTACCCAAAATGGTCAAAAGATCTCTATTGCAACCTCAATGACACCAACATTTACTTCTGCAAAATTTGGGGATACTTTAATTCAGAATGACGGTTTAACTATTGTTGGTGGTCCAAGTATAACCAAATCAGGGATAAATGCAGGTAGTAAAACCATTACTAACGTAGCGGATGGAGTAAATGCTACAGATGCAGTGAATAAAGGTCAGTTAGATGCGGTGAATACCACTGCGAATACAGCGAATAATACTGCGAATACAGCGAATAATACTGCGAATACAGCAAATACTACCGCAAATGCAGCTAATACGACTGCAAACGCTGCCAATGCGACTGTAAATAAAGGTTGGAATATAACAACTTCGCAATCCACTGGTGGTAGCGTTTCAGGTAATGATTCAAAAAATGTTCAGATGGGAGATACTGTTACTATTGATGCGGGTCAAAATATCAATATTACGCAAAGTGACAAAAAGATCTCTATTGCAACTTCCATGACACCGACATTTACTTCCGCAACATTTGGTGGAACATTGATTAATAGTGATGGTTTAACTATTACTGCTGGTCCAAGTATCACTAAATCAGGGGTAAATGCAGGTAATAAGAATATAACCAATGTTGCCACACCAATCGCTGGGACTGATGCTGCCAATAAAGATTATGTGGATAATGTTAAGTTAAACTATGCTGGTGACAATAGTACCAGTGGTTCAAATAAATTGACCGACACAGTAACCTTTGCAGGTACCGAGCAACAAATCGTAACCACGGCAGAAAATGGCAAAGTGAGCTTTAAATTAGCTGACGAAGTAAACGCATCATTAAGTAAAGCGGATTCAGCTTTACAAAGTTTTACTGTAGGTGCTGATAAAGGTACGAATGCAACTATTAATAATACCAGTACGCATTTTAATATTGTAGGTACGCCAAATTATGTTAATACCACGGTAAATGGTCAAAATATCACGGTAGATATTGCTCAATCTTTTAAAGATACCGTAACAAACAATACGCAAAATATTAGTAATAATGCTCAAAATATTACTAATAATGCCAATAATATTACCAACAATACTAATAACATTACTAACAACACCAATAACATTACTAAAAATACGGGCGATATTGCAAATAATACGCAAAATATTACCAAAAATGCCACTGAAATTGCCAAAGGTTTTGGTTTAAAAGCCCAAGATGGTCAAGAGATCACTAAAGCATTAGGCGAAAAAGTTGAGGTGATTGGTGGTAACGATAATATTAATACCTCTGTAGCTAATGGTAAAATCCAAGTTAATTTAAATAATACATTAAATTTAACCAATGCTGGATCTGTGACTGTGGGTAATAGCACAATCAATGATAATGGATTAAACATTACCAACGGCACAACGACTGTTAGCTTAACCGAGAAAGGATTAGATAATGGTAATCAGACGATTACTCATGTTGCTAATGGTACTAATGGTACAGATGCAGTAAATAAAAACCAATTAGATGCTGTTAATGCTACAGCTCACGCTGGTTGGAACTTTAATACCAGTGGTAATGTAACTACTTCTAATGTAGCACCAAGTAGTACCGTCACTTTTAATGGCGATAAAAATGTTAATGTAACTCACAATGGTTCTACTCTTAATGTTTCATTAAATAACACGGTAGATTTAGGTACTAGCGGTTCATTAAAGGTTAATAGCACAACTATTAATAGTAACGGAACGATTTCTGGTGTAACCAACGGCACTCTTTCTACCACTTCAACTGAAGCCGTAAATGGGTCACAGTTGTTTGCTACTAACCAAAATGTGGCAAACAATACCCAAAATATTGCTAACAATACAGCTACGATTAATAAAGGTACGATGTATGGTGGCGATATTGGTAACGCATTTACCCTTAAATTAGGGGAACAAGCGAATGTGAAAGGTGGTATATCCGATACAACAGCTTTAACTGATAATAACTTAGGCGTGGTATCCGATGGTACCAACACATTAATGGTGAAATTGGCGAAAGAATTAACCAATTTAACCAGTGCAACATTTGGTAATGATACTACTGATAAAACTGTAATCAATAAAGACGGTGTAACCATTACTAATGGTACAGACACCATAAGTTTAACTGAGAACGGTTTGGATAACGGTAATAAAACTATTACTAACGTAGCTGCTGGGGTAAATGATACAGATGCTGTAAATAAAGCTCAGTTAGATGCAGTAACTACCACAGCTAACGCTGGTTGGAAATTACAAGCAAATGGTACCAACGAATCAACAGTAGCACCAAATGATACCGTGAGTTTAAATAATACCGATAAGAATATTGTTATTAGTAAAGAAACTACGGACGACAATGTTACTTTCAATTTAGCCAAAGACTTAACTGGCTTAACTAGTGCAACATTTGGTGATACATCAATTAATAATGATGGCTTAACCATTAAAGACGGTCCGAATGTCACTAAATCAGGTATTGATGCTGCGAATACGAAAATTACTAACGTAACTGACGGTGCAGTAAATGCAACTTCTAAAGATGCGGTAAATGGTTCACAATTATATGCGACTAACCAAAATGTAACTAACTTAAATACCACTGTAAGTAAGGGATTGACTTTCAATACTACAGATACCAGCACTGAATTTAATCGTAAATTGGGTGACACCATTACCATTAATGGTGGTGCAGATGCTAATGCAGCAACTGCGGCTGGTAATATTAAAGTTAAAATGGATAACGGTGTAATTAGTTTAGATTTATTATCTAACTTAACTAATCTAACCTCTGCTGTATTTACTAATTCGACTAATAATTCGACTGTAACAGGAGATGGAATCACTGTAACCAATGGTACAAATACGACAAGTCTAACAGTGAACGGTTTGGATAACGGTAATAATACGATTACTCATGTCGCCAACGGTACAAATGGTACAGATGCAGTTAACTTTGATCAGTTAAAAGCGGTCAATGCCACAGCTAACGCAGGTTGGAATTTTAATACTAGTGGTAACGTAACAAAAACTAATGTTGCACCAAATAATACTGTCACTTTTAATGGCGATAGCAATATCAATGTCACTCACAATGGTTCTACTCTCAATGTTTCATTGAATAATACTGTAGATTTAGGCACTAGCGGTTCATTAAAGGTTAATAGCACAACTATTAATAGTAACGGAACAATTTCAGGTGTAACCAACGGTACACTTAATGCCACTTCAACTGAAGCAGTCAATGGTTCACAGTTGTTTGCTACTAACCAAAATGTGACCAACAATGCTAATGAAATCGCTAAAGGTACGGTATATGGCGGTGATACAGGTACAAGTTTCACTCGTCAATTAGGGGAACAAACTAATGTGAAAGGCGGTATAACGGAAGAATCCAAACTAAGTGATAATAACTTAGGTGTGGTATCTGATAATACCAACAACACATTAATGGTGAAATTGGCGAAAGAATTAACCAATTTAACCAGTGCAACATTTGGTAGCGATACGGATAAAACTGTAATCAATAAAGACGGTGTAACCATTACTAATGGTACAGATACCATAAGTTTAACTGAGAACGGTTTGGATAACGGTAATAAAACCATTACTAACGTAGCTGCTGGGGTAAATGATACAGATGCTGTAAATAAAGCTCAGTTAGATGCGGTAACGACCACTGCTAACGCTGGTTGGAAATTACAAGCAAATGGTACCAACGAATCAACAGTAACACCAAATGAAACGGTGAGCTTAAATAATACCGATAATAATATCGTTATTAGCAAAGATAGTTCAAATGACAATGTTACCTTTAATTTAGCCAAAAACTTAACTGGCTTAACTAGTGCAACATTTGGTGATACATCAATTAATGATAATGGTTTAACCATTAACAACGGTCCGAGCATAACTAAATCAGGTATTGATGCCGCTAATACGAAAATTACTAACGTAACTGACGGTGCAGTAGATGCAAATTCTAAAGATGCAGTAAATGGTTCACAGTTATATGCAACTAACCAAAATATTAGCAATGTATCTAGTAATGTGTCCAATAATACCGCCGAAATTGCTAAAGGATGGAATTTAACCACTTCAGCCAATGGCGGTGCTGTATCTGGCAATAGCACTGAACAAATCAATATGGGTGAAACCATTTCATTCATTGCGGGCAAAAATGTTAATCTTACTCAAGCAACGAATAATATTACGATTGCTACTGCTGATAATGTAACTTTCACTAACGTGACTTTAGGTGATACAACCAAGACAACCGATGGTCTTGTTACGTTGACTAAAGAGGGTTTAACCGTAACTAATGGTACGAGTACTGTAAACCTAACTACCAGCGGTTTGGATAATGGTAATCAGACAATTACTCATGTCGCCAACGGTACTAATGGTACAGACGCAGTAAATAAAAACCAATTAGATGCTGTTAATGCCACAGCTAACGCAGGTTGGAATTTTAATACTAGTGGTAATGCAACCGCTTCTAATGTTACACCGAATAGTACTGTAACCTTTAAAGGCGATAGCAATATCAATGTAACTCATAACGGTTCAGATTTGACTGTATCCTTAAATAAAGATGTCAATTTAGGTACTGACGGTTCATTAAAAGTTAATAGCACAACTATTAACAATAATGGAACTATTTCAGGTGTAACTAACGGTACACTTAATGCCACTTCAACTGAAGCAGTCAATGGTTCACAGTTGTTCGCTACTAACCAAAATGTGACAAACAATACCCAGAATATTGCTAACAATACAGCTACGATTAATAAAGGTACGGTGTATGGTGGTGATATAGGTACAAACTTCACTCGTAAATTAGGTGAACAAACTAATGTGAAAGGCGGTATAACGGATGAGTCCAAACTAAGTGATAATAACTTAGGTGTGGTATCTGATAATACCAACAACACATTAATGGTGAAATTGGCGAAAGATCTAAACTTAACCAGTGATGGTAGTGTAACCATGGGTGATACGCTGTTAAATTCTACAGGATTGACCATTACTAATGGTCCAAGTGTTACTAACAATGGTATTCAAGCGGGTAATAAACAAATCACAAATGTATCAAGCGGTTTAGGTGGTACAGTGCTTAAAGATGCTTCTGGCGACACATTGAAAAATGTAGCCAATATTGGTGATCTTCAAACGGTCATTAATAATGTTACTAACGCATCAGCTGGTGGTGGTTTTGGTTTAACCGATGATAAAGGTGATAAAGTTACACAAGATCTCGGTAAAACTATTGCTCTAAATGGCAAAGATGGTATTACGGTTACAGCTAATACAGCTTCAGATGGCTTAGAAATTGGCTTAGGTAATAATGTAACTATCGGTAGCAAAGACGGTGTTGCAGGCATAGTTAATGTCAAAGATAAAGACGGCGATGATACAATTACCCTTGATGCAGAAAATGCCACAGTGTCTATCGGTTCTGATGGATTACCTGGTTCAATCGGCTTAGACGGTACCAACGGTACTATTGGTATCATTGGCAAAGATGGTACAAGTGCTTCTATCACTGTTACCGATGGTGCAAAAGGTCTTGCTGGTAATGATGGTCTGAATGGCGACAGCAAAACTCGTATTACTTATACCAAATCAGATGGTATGCCAGAAGAAGTTGCAACCTTAAATGATGGTTTATTCTTCACTGGTGATGATACTAACGTTACCGTAGGTAAAAAACTCAATGAAACCCTAACCATTAAAGGTAATTTATCGCAAACAGCCAATGTAACTGATCAAAACTTACGGGTTGATGTGGTAGATAATGCGTTAGTCATCAAAATGGCGAAAGAGTTACGAGAATTAACAAACGCCACCTTTATCTCAGGCAATAGCCAATCGGTTCTTGATGGTAATGGCTTTACTATTACATCAAATGTTGCTGGTAAAAACCCTGTGAGTTTAACTGATAACGGTTTGGATAATGGCGGTAATGTGATTAGTAACGTTGGTGCAGGCGTAGCAGATACTGATGCAGTCAATATGAGTCAGTTAAATGCAGTCAATGCCACAGCTAATGCTGGTTGGAATTTTAATACTAGTGGTAACACAACAACAACTAATGTTGCACCAAATAGTACTGTTACTTTCAATGGTGATAAAAATATCAATGTAACTCACGATGGTTCTAATCTCAATGTTTCATTAAATAACACTGTAGATTTAGGTGCTAATGGTTCAATGAAGATTGGTAACACCACCGTTGATAATAATGGCTTAACTGTTGGTAATACGACTGTAACCGATAATGGTTTAACTATTGCTGGCGGTCCAAGTGTTACACAAGCAGGTATTGATGCTGGTAATAAGAAATTGACTGGTGTATTAGCTGGCGATATTTCTGCAACCAGTACCGATGCTATTAACGGTGCTCAGATTTATCAAGTTGAACAAAATGTAAAAGCTGCGAAAACAGAAGTGGAAGCAGGTAATAACGTGAATGTCAGCACTACAACTGGTAAAAATGGTCAAACTGTTTATACGGTCGCCACAGCATCTGATGTGGACTTTGATAAAGTAACCGTTGGTGATGTAACTATCAGCAAAAATAGTGGTATCAATGCAGGTAATCATCAAGTGGCTAATGTTGCAAATGGTTCAATTTCTGCAGATAGCAAAGATGCTGTAAATGGTAGCCAGTTGTATGCAACCAACCAAAACGTAACTAACCTTGGACAAGAGGTTGCTAAGGGTTGGAATGTAACAACTAGTAAGGTTGATGGTTCTACAGGTACAGTTACTGGAAACTCTACAACTAAAGTAGCTATGGGCGATACCGTCAGCGTGAAAGCGGGTAATAACATTGCAATTACGCAAGATGGTAAAAATATTGCCATTGCGACTTCAATGACTCCGACCTTTGATAGCGTGACTGTTGGAACAAAAGGTAATTCAGCGAAAATAGGTACAACTACCGATAATTATGGTAATGCAATTAGTGTTACTGGTGATGATGGTGTTTCTCCTACTCGTATTACTAATGTAGCGGCTGGTCAAGCGGATAATGATGCGGTTAATGTAAGCCAAGTACGTAATATGGCTAACCATATCAACAGCAGCATTAATAAAGTAGATAAAAACCTTAGAGCTGGTATTGCTGGAGCAATGGCTGCAGGTAACTTATATCACGTAACCTTACCAGGTAAATCAATGGTCGCTGCAGGTGCTGGTGTTTATAAAGGCGAAGGTGCAGTAGCAGTAGGTTATTCTCGTTTATCAGATAATGGTAAAATCGGGATTAAATTCTCTGTTAATAGCAATACCCGTGGCGACACTGGTGCTGCAGCCAGCGTAGGATATCAATGGTAAGGAACGCCGTACTAACGGAACGCTTCCTCACCTAAAATATACCGAAGTAACCTTAATACTCCGTAGCTTTATAGACAAGATGCGGAGTATTATTTAGATAAAAAAACTCGAAGTGCGGTGAAAATTTTTATATTTTTCACCGCACTTTTTTCTAACAAAACGCAAACGTTTGCTGTATAATGCGTGCCTATTTTTTAGTTAAGGAATCATTATGAATAATAACCTACTTTACGCAGTAGAAGATAAACCACCTTTTGGGTTAAGTTTATTATTAGCTGCACAGCATTTACTTGCCGCTTTGGGGGGAATTATAGCTGTACCTTTGGTGATCGGTAATGTATTAAAATTACCAACCCCAGATACCATTATTTTAGTGAATGCTGCCCTGTTAGTTTCAGGCATTGTTACCATTATTCAGTGCCGTGGATTAGGTCCGATCGGTATTCGCTTACCTAGTGTAATGGGAACAAGTTTTACTTTTGTGTCAGCGGCACTTGCGGTAGGTTTTAGTGAACATGGTGTTGCTGGTATTCTTGGCTCCTCATTAGTGGGAGCATTAGTCATGATTGCTGGCAGTTTCTTTATGCCACACATTCGTAAATTATTCCCACCAGTGGTCACTGGCACTGTAGTAATGATGATAGGTTTAAGTTTGATTTCTGTCGCAGTGGACTGGTTTGCAGGTGGTCAACGTACGGATGCCAATTATGCTGCCCCTGAAAATCTGATGATGGCAACCTTTGTATTAGTTATTGTCGTAGCATTAGTACAATGGGGGACAGGAATTTTCTCTGCAGCTGCAATCGTAATCGGTATGATGACTGGCTATGTTCTTTGTCTTGCACTCGGCTGGATTGATTTTACTGGGGTTAAAGAAGCTCAAGCCTTTGCTTTACCACAACCCTTACATTTTGGCTTATCTTTCCCAATTACTGGAATTATTGGCATGGCGATTGCATATTTAGTAACAATCGTTGAAAGTAACGGTAACTTTCTTGCATTAGGTAATGCTACTCAAACAGAAATCACGGGGAAACACTTGCGTGGTGGCATACTTTGTGATGGTTTAGGTTCTGCTCTAGCTGCAATCATGTCAACTACGCCATTTTCCTCTTTCTCACAAAATATCGGAGTGATTACCCTGACAGGTGTCGCCAGCCGTTATGTCGTGGCTCTTACCGGTGGATTATTAGTCTTAGCAGGATTATTCCCTGTTTTTGGCGCATTGATCGTATCCATTCCATTACCTGTATTAGGTGGTGCAGGATTAATGATGTTTGCTATGATTATTGCGGCAGGTATTCAAATGCTAGATAACATTGAACGTAGCAAACGCAACGGTTTAATTATTGCTATTTCGATTGGTTGTGGTCTAGCTGTAACAACCCGTCCAGAATTACTTGATAAACTACCAACTTTCTTTAAAGAAATTTTTGGTTCAGGGATTACCGTAGGATCCTTATTAGCCTTGCTATTGAATTTGATTTTACCCGAAGATAAATCAAGCAAAACAAAATAAAAAGACAAAAGTGCGGTGAAAATTCACTGCACTTTGCTATATATTACTGATTAATCAACTTCCCGACTAAATCAATGACTTCGTTAATATATTGATTAGATAATTTACCCTCTGACACAAACTGCACTTTCCCAGTTTTATCTAATACAATAACAGCACTATCTTTTTCTCTTAATTGCCATGCGTTTTTCACCGCACTTTGTTGGTCTAATACTACTTGGCTATGTGGATTTTCTTTCTTACCTTTTTCAGCACTATTTTTTACGAAGATCCCCGTACCAATAACCGCATCATCTGCATTAATAATGCTAGTAGTTTGATATTTATTGCGATCAAATCCTGCTTTTTTAATTGCTTGAATTAATGCCTCATTTTTTTCTTTCGCTGCGGTTCTACCAGCGAAATGATGCACAATACGTACTTTGCCAGCTAACTGAGCAGAATTCCACTCTTGATATTGAACATTGTCGCCGTTTACTTTAATTTCACCGTCTTGTTGTACACTCACTACTGGCAAATTGCTGTTAAGTTGGATATTATGTGCCAATAATCCACTAGAAAATAATGCCGTAGATAATGCAATAATAAGTTGTTTGGTTTTCATAATGATACCTTTATTGAAGACAAAAGTGCGGTGAAAAACACCGCACTTTCTTACATTTATTATTGAGCTATATCACCTATCAACACACTTTCTAATGCAATTTCAATCATGTCATTGAAAGTTAATTGACGTTCTTCTGAGCTGGTTTGTTCGCCAGTACGAAGATGATCTGAAACCGTACAAATACTCAAGGCTTTAGCCCCATATTCTGCCGCTACTGCATAAATCCCTGCGGCTTCCATTTCTACCCCAAGAATGCCATATTTTTCCATGACATCAAACATTCCTACATCAGGAGAATAAAATAAATCTACTGAGAATAAATTTCCTACCCGTACGTTTACACCTTTATTTTTTGCGGCTTGAACAGCTGCTTGAGCCATATCAAAATCAGCAATGGCGGCAAAATCATTATCCTTAAAACGAATACGATTGACCTTGCTATCAGTACAAGCACCAATACCAATAACGACATCACGAACTTTTACATCTTGTCGCACCGCCCCGCAAGAACCAACACGAATAATCTTTTGCACACCATATTCAGTAATTAATTCTTTACTGTAAATTGAGCAAGACGGAATACCCATGCCATGCCCCATAACAGAAATACGGCGACCTTTGTAAGTCCCTGTGTAGCCAAGCATATTGCGAACATTCGTTACTTCTTGAGCATTATCTAAAAACGTTTCAGCAATATATTTAGCTCGAAGTGGATCACCTGGCATTAATACAACATCAGCAAATGCACCTTCAGGTGCGTTAATATGTGGAGTCATAATTTTTTCCTTTTATGTATAGTAAATTAAAGTATGGATTTACCGTAATCCATCGGAGATAAATCAAAATATTTTGTTATAGTTTGTGCAATATCTGCAAAGGTTTCTCGTTGACCTAGAAATTCTTTAGGCACACTTGAACCATAAAGTAAAATAGGAATATGTTCACGAGTATGAATCGAATTCTGCCAAGTTGGATCACAACCATGATCAGTGGTCAGAATTAACAAATCTTCATTATTCACTAATTCCAGTAATTCTGGTAAACGACTATCAAAATATTCTAATCCTGTCGCATAGTCAACAACATCACGATGATAACCGACAGTGGCATCAAAATTAACAAAGTTGGCAAAAACTAGGGTCATTTCCCCCGCACTTCGTATTTCTTGCAAGGTTTTATCAAACAGTTCTTCCAATCCTGAGGCTTTAACTTTTTTACTGATTCCTGTATGAGCATAAATATCAGCTACATTACCGACAGCAACAACAGATCCTTGCTTTTCCTCAATCAATTTCTGTAAGACTGTTTTGGTTGGTGGTTCCAAGGTAAAATCACGGCGATTACTGGTACGTTTAAACTCTTCTACTCTTTCGCCAATAAAGGGACGAGCGATAACACGTCCAATATTATCATTTTCTAATTCTTCACGCACAATCTGACAAAGTTTATATAATTTCTCTAAACCATAATGTTGTTCATGGCAAGCAATTTGAAAAACCGATTCTTCTGAGGTATAAAAAATAGGAAAACCCGTTTTAATATGCTGTTCACCAAATTTTTCTAAGATCATTGCACTTGTCCCATGGCAATTACCTAAATAACCGACTAATCCTGCTTTTTGTACAATACGATTCAGTAATTCTTGTGGAAAGCTATTTTCTTGTTGTGGAAAGACATTCCATTTAAAAAAGACTGGCACACCAGCCACTTCCCAGTGACCAGAAATGGTATCTTTACTTGACGATATTTGTTGAGCAAAGGCATAACCACCAATTAATTCGGGAGAGGATTGAAAACCTTTCGGCAGTTCACCACAAGACTTTTCCGCTGCCAATCCTAAACCTAATTTCTCTAAATTCGGCATTTTTAACAAACCTTGTCGAATAAAGGAATCAGAACTATTCGCTTGGTTCTCCGCACAATATTGTGCAATATGCCCTAGTGTATTGGCGCCTTTATCACCAAATTTATCCGAATCCCTTGCACTACCAATTCCTAAAGAATCTAGCATGATGATAAACACTCGTTTCATAATTTCTTTCCCTTACGTAAATTTACGTAATAAACATCTAGGATTAAAAACAACTACACCACAGACCAATGCTGTGGTGTATAAATAAATATGCTAACTATTATACCGCAGTTTAAGCCAAGGCAACACCACTTAAGCCAATAAATAAACCAGCAATAGTTGCACTCATTAAGTTAGCTAAAGATCCTGCAATAACGGCTTTAATTCCTAAACGAGCAATATCACCACGGCGATTCGGTGCCATAACACCAAGACCACCGATTAAAATAGCAATCGACCCAAAGTTGGCAAAACCACATAATGCGAAAGTAATGATTGCTTTGGTTTTATCGGTTAATTGAATCGCACTTTCAGGGCTTAAATACTTAGTAAATTCTGAATAACCAACAAATTCATTAATTGCTAATTTTGTTCCGATCATTTGACCTGCAACGCCTGCTTCTTCCCAAGGCACACCGATTACCCAAGCTAATGGTTTAAAGACCCAAGAAAAAATCATACCAAGTGATAAGTCCGCATAACCAAACCAACCACCAATGCCACCTAAAATACCATTGATCAAAGCAATTAATGCAATAAACGCTATTAACATTGCTCCAACATTTAAGGCTAATTGCATACCAGATGATGCACCAGATGCAGCAGCATCTAAAACATTAGCAGGTTTTTCTAAAACGACATGTGACATATCATCATCAAATTGCTCAGTTTGTGGATATAAAATTTTAGCAAATAATAACCCTGCTGGAGCCGCCATAAAAGAAGCACTGATTAAATATGGTAATGGTACGCCCATACCTGCATAACCAGCTAATACTGAACCTGCAATAGAGGCTAAACCACCACACATAATGGCAAATAATTCAGAATTGGTCATTTTGCTGATATAAGGTCTAACAATTAATGGGGCTTCCGTTTGACCCACAAAAATATTTGCCGCCGCAGACATAGATTCCGCTTTTGAGGTACCTAATAATTTTTGCAAACCACCACCGATGACTTTAATCACCCATTGCATAACACCAATATAATAAAGTACAGAAATCAACGCAGAGAAGAAAATAATTGATGGCAAGACACGTACTGCAAAAATAAATCCATCGCCTCCCATTACTTCAAAAATTTTGTCACTGGCTAACCCACCAAATACAAATTGAATACCATCAAAACCATAGCTAATCACCTTTTGTACGCCATTAGACAACCAGAGCAAAGCATCTCGCCCAACAGGCACATAAAGAATTAAAGCCCCTAAACCGATTTGAATTAATAACGCACCAAGTACAGTTCTCAAGTTAATCGCTCGACGATTATTTGATAATAAGAATGCAATACCTAGTAATACTACAATACCTAAAAGACTGATTAACGATTCCATGTGTAATTCCTCTCGAAAGTGATAATTGGCTAATTCTAACGCCTTTTATACTTTTCTGCTATAAGTTATATGTTTAATTTTGTTTTTTTCTGCATATTTTTTCATTATTATATATTCAAGCTACTTGGAAATATTGCATGAAACTAAAATCAACAACTTTACCCTCCACTATTTGGACAGCAAAACACATTTGGTCACTTGAAACCAAATCTTTATTTGTCCTGTTACCTACCCTTGTTATTATGGGAATCGGGGAAGGATTGATTTTACTTTCCAATCTTGGCTCAGCACCTTGGACAGTGCTATCACAAGGCATTGCATTGCAAGGAAGTTTTAGTGTCGGTTGGGCATCTTTTATTATCAGTGGAATCGTCATGCTACTTTGGATTCCCTTGAAAGTACGATTAGGTATAGGGACTTTGTTAAATCTGGTGGTCATCGCTATCCTACTCGGCATAACCGTTGCTTCTCTCTCCGTTCAGACCAATTTAATTTGGCAAATAGGTTATTTCTTAGTTGGCATGCTGTTACTCGGTATCGGCACCGCATTTTATCTTACCTGTCATCTTGGTGCTGGTCCTAGAGATGGTTTAATGGTTGGAATATGCCATAAATTTCATTGGAAAATCGGTAAAGTAAGAACCATAATGGAAGTAACTGCTTGTGCTTTAGGCTACTGGTTAGGTGGTACAGTGGGGGTAGGCACATTAATTTATGCCCTTGCGGTAGGTTGGGTTATACAAGGAACTTTAAGTTTATTTAGACATGGTTAAATTAACATAAAAGTGCGGTGCAAAATCTCAACATTTTGCACCGCACTTACTTTCACCTAAAAGCAAATTAATGCTCAACACCTTGCATCATCATACCCAGAATTGCCATTCCAATATATTCTTCTGGAATAATATTGCCGTTAAAATTAATACCCTCTTTTTCTAACTTCAAGTTTAACGAAACTTTATTATCTTTTTCGATGATAATTTCTTGTGCCTTACCTTGTTCGACCAACATTTCCATTTGCTGTTGGGCTTGTGCATCAGCAGTGGTTTTATCTTGCCCTGTAGCCTGTTCCTGTGTGGATAATAATTCCGTTATAGCAGATTTATCGACATTAATATTTAAACTTAACTGCTTAAATAAGCTCAAAATTTTCCCTTTAAAGGCTTTTGAAAAATCCTTCTCTAACAATTCCACATCTAAATCTGCCACTATTTTTCCAGCGTTATTCGTTAAATTTAACGGATTAATTCGCAAGTGCGGTTGATTTTGTAAGAGTTCTAAACTTAATCGTTGCATCTCAGCATCATCATTAGGATCGGTTGCTAAAATTGCACTGACAGTTTTAGCTAAAAGATGATCAGCATTAAAAGTAAACTCAAACTCGCCAAAAGATTTTTCATTCAATTTGGGCTCAGTTTTTAGTGCAACAGCATAATTCATCACATCTTTATCTTGTTTAGCATCTACACTCATTTCTAATTTAGCTAAATCAAAGGTCTCAGTTGGTACATCTGTGTAACTATACGTATAATGCAAATTATCTACACTGGCTTTCCAATTTCCAGTGTAAAGAAATGGTAATTCTGTTGACTTAATATCTGAGTTGGATTTTAAATTATCCAATTCAATCGTCATTTTTTTAAGCTGATTAGCACTTGTTTCAGCAACAAATTTTTTTAAGGCATCGCCCGTTAATGTGACATTTATTTTATCAAAATCAACATCATAGTTCCCCATTCCTTGTAAAGGGAGATCAAATTTAATCACACCTTTATCCCAATTTATTTGGACATCATCAGTGGTTAATTGAGCAGGAATAAAGGTTTCTTCACCATGAATATTTTGGCTATAAGACATGGTTGCTACAAGCGAAATCGGACTTTCATTATTGTTGGTTTGAAGCAATTTAGTCAAATCTTGATTATTGGCTAATTTCGCAGAAAGAGAAAACATGGCAGGCATTATATTTAATTTAGCCACTTGATTTAATGGCAAAGGTCCATGATATAAAGTCCCATCAAAAGGTAAATCCAATGTTAAATTATCTGATTTAATATTTATCTTATAATGAAAATCTGAGCTAAAAATACCTCGTTCAATTTGTACATCTTCAATTTGTGTAATGGCGCCCAACACCTGATTTTCTTGTAGCCAAGTTTGGTAAATTTTACTGATTTGTTGTTGATACTGTTGTTCTATAATTTTCCCAGTGTACCAAGCACCTCCCGTCCAAATTGCTCCTAACGCAATAATAACACCCGTTGCGATTGTTGATTTTTTCATTATTCTAAAACTCCACTTTATATTGTTAATATAAGGCTAATATTAGCATAAACCGCGGTGAATTTTAGGGATTTTTTTCATTGCTCTCTTGAAATCAATTAAATCAACCTTACTTTATCGATACGACAAAAAATGTGATTTTGTACTACGATTTTAAAATTCCAGAAATTTTTTAAAATTGCCCTTGAAAAAACAAAAGCCAACCACATTTTAAGTAACAAGCAAGCAAGCCAAGATAAATTAAAGGCATTGCGAAAACCAATTCAAACTAGGAGAAAACAAATTATGGGAAAAATTATCGGTATTGACTTAGGTACAACTAACTCTTGTGTAGCAATCATGGATGGCGACAAACCACGTGTCATTGAGAATGCGGAAGGTGATCGCACAACGCCGTCAATTATTGCTTATACTAATGACAATGAAACTTTAGTGGGACAACCAGCAAAACGTCAAGCTGTAACCAATCCAAAAAATACCTTATTCGCTATCAAACGTTTAATCGGTCGCCGTTTTGAAGACCAAGAAGTACAACGTGATGTGAACATTATGCCGTTCAGCATTGTGAGAGCAGATAATGGTGATGCGTGGGTAGATGTGAAAGGCGATAAATTAGCACCACCACAAATTTCAGCCGAAGTGTTGAAAAAAATGAAAAAAACTGCCGAAGATTTCTTGGGCGAAACGGTAACAGAAGCAGTTATCACTGTGCCTGCGTACTTTAACGATGCACAACGCCAAGCGACTAAAGATGCAGGTCGTATCGCTGGTCTTGATGTTAAACGTATTATCAATGAACCAACCGCTGCCGCATTAGCTTACGGCTTAGACAAAGGCAAAGGCAACCAAACCATTGCGGTTTACGACTTGGGTGGTGGTACATTCGACTTGTCTATCATCGAAATTGATGAAGTCGGTGGCGAAAAAACCTTTGAAGTATTAGCAACCAATGGTGATACTCACTTAGGTGGTGAAGACTTTGATAACCGTGTAATCAATTACTTGGTAGATGAGTTCAAAAAAGAACAAGGTGTTGATTTACGCAACGATCCATTAGCGATGCAACGTTTAAAAGAAGCAGGCGAAAAAGCCAAAATTGAACTTTCTTCTGCTCAACAAACAGACGTGAATTTACCTTATATCACAGCTGATGCGACTGGACCAAAACACTTAAACATTAAATTAACTCGTGCAAAATTAGAAGCATTAGTAGAAGATTTAGTGGCTCGTTCCATTGAACCTGTAAAAGTAGCGTTAAATGATGCGGGCTTGAGTATTTCACAAATTGATGATGTACTTCTTGTGGGCGGTCAAACTCGTATGCCATTAGTGCAACAAAAAGTAGCAGAATTCTTTGGTAAAGAACCACGCAAAGACGTGAACCCAGATGAAGCCGTTGCAGTGGGGGCTGCAGTACAAGGCGGTGTGTTATCTGGTAATGTGACTGACGTATTATTATTAGACGTTACCCCATTATCATTAGGTATCGAAACCATGGGCGGTGTAATGACTACCTTAATTGAGAAAAACACTACGATTCCAACTAAAAAATCGCAAGTGTTCTCAACGGCGGAAGATAACCAAAGTGCGGTAACCATCCACGTGTTACAAGGTGAACGTAAACAAGCGTCAGCCAATAAATCTTTGGGTCAATTCAACCTTGAAGGCATTAACCCAGCACCACGCGGTATGCCACAAATTGAAGTGACGTTTGATATTGACGCAGACGGTATTATCCACGTTTCTGCTAAAGATAAAGGAACAGGTAAAGAACAACAAATCACTATCAAAGCCTCATCTGGTTTAAGTGATGAAGAAATTCAACAAATGGTACGTGATGCCGAAGCCAACGCCGAAGCAGACCGTAAATTTGAAGAATTAGTCCAAGCTCGCAATCAAGCAGATGCAATTGTTCACTCTACTCGCAAACAATTAAGCGAAGTAGGCGACAAACTTTCTGCTGATGACAAAGCTCCGATTGAAAAAGCCTTAGGCGAGCTTGAAACCGCAGCCAAAGGTGAAAATAAAGCGGAAATTGATGCGAAATTGCAAGCGTTAATTCAAGTATCTGAAAAATTAATGCAAGCCGCTCAACCACAACCAGACGCTCAACAAGCTCAAGGCGGAAAACCAAATGATGATGTGGTAGATGCGGAGTTTGAAGAAGTGAAAGATAATAAATAATCTTTATTATCCATTAATTAAGGGCGTAGGTTTACGCCCTTTTGGTGTATTTATTAAGGAATAACAATGAAACAATTATATTTAGCATTAGTTCCAACATTACTATTGACTGCTTGCTCTAGCGCTGCCCAACCATTAACTAAAGACGCATTAGTGGGGGAATGGATTTGTACCACAGAATATAAACATGCCAATGTTGGTACGGTTGATTTCATGACCTTAAATGCAGATGGATCATTAAAAGATGATAATTATATTTTAGATCATATCCTGAATGTTCTTACAAATAAAAATATAGATAATTATTTTAGTTCTCCATTTAGATATCTCAGCATTAATGAAGGAACATGGAAATTATCGGATGATACCTTAACTTATGATTTAAAACAAAAAGACTTCAAACGTCTGATTACGACAAGTATTTGGGAAGATATCCAAAAAGGCAATGAACTCCGAAAACTAGAAGAAAAAATATATCATATTCATTCTTCTAATAAAGGTGATGAAGTTAAATTAACATTTAATAAATTTATTAAAGATGGTTTTATTCTTAGCCAAAAGATAAATGGTGCCACCTACGAGAGCGAATGTTTAAGTAAAAATGTATCAAATTATAAATACATTGAAGTATATAAAAATCCACAATTAATCAAAGAGAACTAAAATGGCAATTAAACGAAGATGGTTTCGCCCCATTATGGTTACGGTGTCGGTATTTATTTATTCTTGTTTTATTTCACTTGGAATGACCATCGTGAATATCGGTATTACACCTGACTTTTTATTGATTTGGGGTAAAAACTGGTTTACCGCTTTCTGTGTCGCATTCCCAACTATTTGGTTTTTACAACCAGTGATTGCCCAATGGGTGCATAAAATTAAATTTACTGATTAACTGAGCAAAAAATTATGGCAAAACGAGATTATTACGAAGTACTAGGTATTCAAAAAGGGGCGGATGACAAAGAAATCAAACGCGCCTATAAACGCCTAGCGATGAAATATCACCCTGATAGAACCAAGGGCGATAAAGACAGCGAAGAAAAATTTAAAGAAATTAACGAAGCATACGAAATCTTAAATGACAAAGAAAAACGGGCTGCCTACGATCAATACGGTCACGCTGCTTTTGAACAAGGTGGATTTGGTGGCAGTGCTGGCGGATTTGGCGGAGGCTTTGGTGGTTTCGGTGGATTTGAAGATATTTTCAGCGAAATGTTTGGCGGTGGTGCAAGTCGTCAACGTGTAGTACGTGGTGACGATTTACGCTACGACATTGAGATTACCCTTGAAGAAGCGGTTCGAGGTATCACCAAAGATATTCAAATTCGTACTCTTGTACATTGTGAGCAATGTGATGGCACGGGTGCAGAAAAAGGTTCTAAAGTGGAAACCTGTCCAACCTGTCACGGACAAGGTCGGGTTCGCCGTCAACAAGGTTTCTTTGTGACTGAAACCGCTTGCCCACATTGTCATGGTACAGGTAAGAAAATTGAAAAACCTTGTAAAAAATGTCATGGTGATGGTCGGGTACATAAAACTGAAAGTCTTTCTGTTAAAATCCCTGCTGGGGTGGACACTGGCAATCAATTACGCTTGGCAGGTAAAGGGGCAGCAGGTGAACATGGAGCTCCAGCAGGCGACCTTTATGTGGTTATTCATGTACAAGATCACCCGATTTTTGAACGTGACGGCAACAATTTATATTGTGAAGTACCAATTAGCTTTACTCAAGCTGCATTGGGTGGTGAAATTGAAGTCCCAACTCTTGAAGGTCGGGCGAAATTAAAAATCCCAGAAGGCACCCAAACAGGCAAAATGTTCCGCATGCGTGGCAAAGGTATTAAAGCAATGCGAAGCGGTTACGCAGGCGATTTAATCTGCAAAATCATTATTGAAACCCCTGTTTCACTCAATGAAGAACAAAAAGAATTGTTGCGTAAATTAGAAGAAAGCCTAGACGGACACACAACCCAACGCCCAAAACATTCCAGTTTCTTTGACAGTGTGAAGAAGTTTTTTGATAATTTAGGCAAATAGTGCTATCCAAATAAGATGCGGAGCATCGCCACTATCATTAACCCCGTACGCAAGTACGGGGATTTTGCTATTTATTCCCCTTTATTTCAACGACCCTGCACTAGCGTGCAGGGTTAGGCATAGTTACGCCACTCCGTGGCTGTTCCTTTAGATGCGGAGCATCGCCACTATCCACTAACCCCGTACGCAAGTACGGGGGATTTTGCTATTTATTCCCCTCTACTCCAACTACCCTGCACTAGCGTACAGGGTTAGACATAGTTACGCCACTCTGGGCTGTTCCTTTAGATGCGGAGCATCGTCACTATCCACTAACCCCGTACGCAAGTGCGGGGGATTTTGTCAGAATTTTTATCCCAATAGATATTGCATTACGTCTAAAAACAGGCATAAAATAATTTATCCATTTTCCATTCAACAAAAGGAAAATTATGATGGAAATTATCAAACATACCCCAATTTGGGCGTGGATCATTCTTGTGATACTCACCTTACTCGGCTTACGCCAACTTCGACCACGACAAATTAGAACCTTTCAATTATTTATTGCCCCCATTATCTTTTTTCCCTTAATTATCATCAATATCAGTCGAAATCACCATTATGAACTTGCTACCCTTGCCTTTCTTAGTGGGTTGATTCTTGGGGCAATTTTGGTTCAACTCAGCAAGCAATGGCAAACCATCACACCAATCGCCCAAGACAAATGGCAACAACAAGGCAGCGTTCTTCCTTTAATCATCTATCTGTTTATCTTCCTTTCTCGCTACTTTGAAACCGTGGTAAGAACCATTCAACACCCATTAATGGATAATCAACATTTTATCCTGTTTATCGGTATCAGCACGGGTATTTGTTTAGGATTTAATGGTGCAGTGTCTTGTTTGGCGGTGTGGAAACAAAAACGGTAAAATAATCTTATAAAAGTCCCCCAAGTGCGGTAAAATCTACTGCACTTTTTCTTTTTTCAGAGATCTTTATGCTCACCCCAACCACTCACATTGAAAAACCTGCCAATTTGGTGGCATTTGCATTTTTGCTAATTGCCTTTTTGACAGGTATTGCTTCCTCTTTCCAATTGCCGACATTGAGCCTGTTTTTGTCGCAAGAAATTCAAGTTTCGCCTGCGATGGTCGGTTATTTTTACGCCATCAATGCCATTATTGGGATTGGATTAAGCCAAATACTGGCAAAATATTCGGATAAAATGGACGACCGCCGCAAAGTAATGCTGTTTTGTTGTACATTGGCTATTGGCGGTTGTTTAGTATTTGCTTTTAGTCGTGATTATCTTTGGTTGGTATTGTTTGGCACTACCCTACTCGGTTTGGGATCCTCCGCCAATCCACAATCTTTTGCCTTAGCTCGTGAATATGCAGATAGCACGGGCAAAGAAACCGTGATGTTTTCCACCATTATGCGAACCCAAATTTCACTCGCATGGATTGTCGGACCGCCACTTTCCTTTAGCATTGCATTAAATTGGGGCTTTGATTGGATGTATTCTATTGCAGCATTAGCCTTTTTATTTTGTGGAATAATTGCCATTACATTATTGCCGAAAGTGCCTCATAAAAAAACGGAGCAAAATACTCTATTACAAGCCCCTGTTAATAACCGTAAAAGTGTTATTTATCTATTTGTCACCGTCTTTATGATTTTTAACTGTAACGGTATGTATTTAATTAATATGCCATTATATGTAATTAATGAATTGCACTTATCAGCAGAATTAGCAGGAACGTTAATGGGAACGGCGGCAGGATTGGAAATCCCAATTATGTTATTAGGGGGATATTTAACCAAATACTTCAGTAAAAAAGCCTTAATTTTCACCGCACTTGGTGCAGGATTGTTATTTTATCTTGGCTTGTTAGTTTTCCAAAATACGTGGCAATTAGTCTTGCTACAATTTTTTAATGCCATATTTATAGGCATTATTGCTACGCTAGGTATGGTGTATTTTCAAGATTTAATGCCACGTCAGGCTGGTGCTGCGACCACGTTATTCAGCAATGCTGCTAAATTAAGCTGGGTGGTTGCTGGTCCGATCGCAGGTTGGTTAGCTCAATTTTGGCATTATAGTACGGTGTTTTATGTGTCGTTTTTGATGATTGCGATTGGGGCGGTGTGTTTGATAAAGGTGAAAACAGCGGGGTAATTTTGCCCCCCTCAGTCCTTCGGACAGCTCCCCCCGCAAGCTGGGGGAGCAAAATCCCTCACAAACAGAGGGAGCAAAATATTCCCTTTCTTCCCCCTGCTTGCGGGGGGAAGTCCCCGAAGGGGGAAAGGGGGCAAAATTCAAACAATTTAGTATAAAAAACATTATGCCCCCAATCACCCCCAACCCAAATAAAACAACAGGGAAAATGGGGGCTTTGCCAAAATAACTTGAGTTGATCGATAAGCCGAGTTCTGTCATGGACAATCATTCCTCTAGGCGTACGTTCGCACGCACGCTCAAGCAACCTACCCGAACTCTGAGCGGGCAACCCATTGAGTTCCTATTTGATCTTGCTACGAGTGGAGTTTACCTTGCCGTAAATTGTTGCCAATTACGCGGTGCGCTCTTACCGCACCCTTTCACCCTTACCCCTCACCTAAGTTACTAGGTGAGGGGCGGTCTGCTCTCTGTTGCACTGGTCGTGGGATCGCTCCCCCTAGGCGTTACCTAGCACTCTGCCCTGTGTAGCTCGGACTTTCCTCTCATCTATTTGTCCCACTAGATCGTTCTTACGAACACTTTAGGGCTTCAATAAACCAGCGATTGTCTGATCAACTCAGGGTGCAGTATAACGGAATTTTTCCTAGAGAGAAATTAAAACTTGCGTTAAAATGGAAACATTCTTTCAGGTGATAAAAACGATGTCTTTTTTCACCGCACTTTTGAGGATATAACGAATGGATCATCTACATTATGCTCGTGAAACCATTAGTATGGCGGAGCAGGCGTTAGATAAATTAAGTCGAACTCTTGATAACACCTTTAATGATGTGGTGGAATTAATTCTAAAATGTAAAGGTCGTATTGCCATTAGCGGCGTAGGTAAATCTGGACTTATTGGGCAAAAAATTGTCGCCAGTTTCGCCTCAACAGGTACACCAAGCTTTTTTTTACACCCAACCGAAGCCTTTCATGGTGACTTAGGTATGTTAAAGCCCCTTGATGTGGTGATTCTTATTTCTTATAGCGGTGAAAGTGACGAAGTCAATAAACTCATTCCAAGTTTAAAGAATTTCGGTAATAAAATCATTGCATTGACCAGTAACAAAGATTCAACCTTAGGCAAACACGCTGATTATGTATTAGACATTACCATTGAACGTGAGGCTTGCCCGAATAACCTTGCTCCAACAACTTCGGCTTTAGTTACTTTAGCTTTAGGGGATGCGCTAACAGTCGCATTAATCTATGCTCGTGATTTTAAACCAATAGACTTTGCCAAGTTCCATCCCGGTGGTTCGTTAGGTCGCCGTTTACTTTGCCGCGTGAAAGATCAAATGCAAACTCGCTTACCGATTACCCTACTCTCTACCAGCTTTACCGATTGTTTGACAATTATGAACGAAGGTCGAATGGGGGTTGCTTTGGTCATGGATAATAATAGATTACAAGGCATTATTACGGATGGCGATATTCGCCGTGCATTAACCTCTAATGGTGTAGCCACACTAAGTAAAACCGCTCAAGATTTAATGACCAGAAATCCGAAAACTATTCATCAAGATGAATTCTTAACAACTGCTGAAACCTTTATGAAAGAGAAAAAAATTCACTCTTTGGTGGTTGTTAATGATCAAAATGAAGTCGTTGGCTTAGTGGAATTTTCAAGTTAAAACAGGGTTAAACATGCTAGATAAATTACAAAAAATCAAATTAGTGATCACAGATATTGATGGTGTACTCACGGATGGATTATTACATTATGATGCTAACGGCGAAGCCATTAAAAGTTTCCATGTGCGTGATGGTTTAGGCATTCGTATGTTGATAGAACAAGGGATTCAAGTAGCCGTCTTATCTGGACGTTCTTCTCCGATTTTACAAAAGCGTATGGCAGATCTTGGCATTACATTGTCTATTCTAGGTAAATTAGAAAAAGAAACCGCCTGCTTTGAATTAATGCGACAAGCCAATGTTAGCCCCGAACAGACCGCTTATATTGGAGATGACAGCGTAGATCTACCCGCTTTTGCAGTCTGTGGTTTATCTTTTGCGGTCGCTGATTCAGCTGATTATGTGAAAGAAAATGCCGATTATGTACTCACCCTATGTGGTGGCAAAGGGGCATTTCGTGAAATGTCTGATCTGATTTTAAAGGCTCAAGGTAAAACGGATATTTATGCTACGGCAAAAGGCTTTTTGAAATCTGTGCAAAATATGGCTCAATAACCATAACCTGAAAAAAGAGTAAAAAAACACCGCACTTTTGGCTAAAATCACGCAAGTGCGGTGTATTTTGGTTCAGATTTACAACATAAACAACGCTAAAAATAAGGTCGCTAAAATCATACTTGGGGCGGTACGTTTCACCATTTCCACTGGGCTAACCATTGCTAATCCCGCACAAACAATGGTTACGCCTGCTATTGGTGAAGCAGTTCGACCAATCGCGCCAGCAATGGCGGCTGCCATACCTAAATTAACATGAGTGTAACCTAGCTCCACGGCGTGCGGTGTCACAGCGGTATTAAAGGCAATCGCAGCAGCATCGCCTGAGCCTGTTACTACACCCATTAAGAATGGACCAATAGTCGCTCCCCAACGCACAAATTCATTGGAATGTTTTAAAAATTCAATGGCGGAATCTACTGCACCAGTGGCTTTTAAACCAGAAACAAATACGCTGGCAGCAATGATAATACCTAGCACATTGGCATAAGAATTACCCATACCATTAAAAAATTCTTCGGTGATTTTTACTGGCGAAATACGTGTCACTACAATGGCATAAATTGCTCCGATCAACATCGCTTGTGGCACGCCCATTTTGGTCCATTCTAAACCAGACACCTGTTGTAATGATGTACCACCAATAACCAAAATGACTAAAGGAACTAACGGAGCAAGGGCATACAATGGATTAACTTTCTCAAAATGTGATTCTGTTTCTTGATTTTCTTGAATATAGGCTTGACGATGTTGTTCACCGTAATCTTTAAACACAATGGCTAAAATCGTCAACACTAAAGCACCAATCGCCCCAGCAATCATGGTATAAGGTGCGTGGGAAAGGTTGACTTCAGTAATCGTTAATCCTGACATTTCACTGATCATTGCAGTATGGGAAGACCCAGGACTCATCATTGAACCGAATGTCCCTGCCAAAATCGCTGCCCCAGCAGTGGCTGGTCGTACGCCTGCACTTTTTAACACTGGAATTAACGTTGCCCCCACAGCAGCTGCACAACCTGCGGCAGATGGAATGGCAATATTAATAAAGAACGTAATAATCGTTGCAATCGGAATTAAAAAGAATTTTAAACCGCTTAAAGGTTTCGTGAGTAAATGCACTAAATGGCTATCGCATTGAGTAAATTTCATCACATAAGCAAACCCCATACTTGAACAGATCGCCATAATCAAGCCACCTGATGTCATGGATTTGGCAAACGCATCTAAGGCTTCCATGGGTTTTAAGGTAATAATTGCCATTACCAACCCCACCCCGATTAATACGGTGCGAGTTTCGTATTTTTTGATGAGTAAATAAATCGTGGCGATAATACCTAGAATTGCTATGATAGCGTTGAATTGAGCCATAGTTTTTCCTTATTTTGTTCTAGTCTATAAAAAACAACTGCTATTATGTGCCATAATGAGGCAAATCAAAAGGATAATATTTCAGTTTCTTGATGTATGTCACAAAATGAATAAGACTAAAACCCCATTTTTACCTGACCTTTCACCACGGGCTTTAATTCACATTCTTTCGCCAACGCCATCACCCAAGTTTCCCCATTTTCAAAAGGCGAAAACTGATGACGGCGAGCTACGGCGGCAAAATCCCCAGCAGTCAAATAATCAATCTCGGCTAATCGCATAAAATCTTGTTCATTTAAGGCAATCCCGAGATTTTCCGCCTGACATTTCGCCAATTCGCAAACTTGCGTTTGATTTAAATAATCAAACTTCAATTTGAGATCAAAACGGCGTAGCACGGCAGGATCAAGACTGTCCATTAAATTGGTGGACACCACCAACAAGCCATCAAATTTTTCAATTTGGGTGAGTATTTCATTCACCATTGAGCGTTCCCAACTGCGATCCGCCCCATTTCGGTCAAATAAAAAACTGTCCACTTCATCTAACACCAATAGCATATTATTTTCCTTGGCTTTGTTAAATGCACGGGCGATTTTCTGCTCCGTTCCGCCCACATAAGGATCGAGTAAATCCGACCCATTGAGTTGCAACAAGGGCAACGCCGCTTGCTCCGCTAACCATTTTGCCCACGCCGTTTTGCCCGTCCCTGCTGGACCATAGCAACAAATTCGCCCCCGTTTATGTTGCTGTAAACCTTGGCTAATTTGATGAATATTGTCCGTACAAGCAATAAAATCTAAAGAATAATGCACCGCACTTTGATTTAGCGGTTCGATTTTTTTATAGCCTTGAGCTTGCAAGGTTTGGTTAAACCAGTTTATCGCTACATTACCATCAATTTTATCTTGATGTGCTGCAAGCTGATTCATAATCGTAAAGCCTTTATCAATCAACGCTGGCGAAATGGCATCTTGCACCGCAAAATGATGCACATAATCGGCAGATAATTTATTCCCCACTTTTTCTAAAATCAGTTTTTCTTTATTCTTAATTGGTAAATCCGGCATTTCAAAAATAAAATCAAAACGGCGTAAATAGGCAGGATCAATGCCTTGAATCTGATTCGAAAGCCAAATAATCGGCACCGCATTATTTTCTAATAATTGATTTACCCAAGCTTTGTGAGATTGCGCAATGGATTTTTGAAAAAAACCACCATAAAACACATCTTCCACCTCATCAAAAATAATCATAGCCTGTTGCTCTGCTGTTTCTAATAAACGTTGGGCTAAGCGACAATTATTCAAACGTTCCTCTCCATCAATAATATCGCCATCTTTATCTTCCGCAGTTAAGGTATAGCAAGGTAGTGCAAGTTGTTTAGCGACTAAAGTCGCAAATTCCGTTTTGCCCACACCTGCTTTGCCGTGAATAAAAATATTGATACCACGTTTTTTATTTGCCAAACTTGGTGTTAAATAATCAAAAAGTTGCTGTTTAAATTCATTAATATGTGCAAACTGTTCAAGATTTAATTTTGGTTCAACACTTTCACTTAAACAGCGTGCTAATAATATTTTGTAATCAATTTCAAAATTCGCAAAATCGTGAATATCGACAATATCGTTCCAACGAATAAAATCTTTTACTTCATTACTATAATTGTTGCGAGTTAAAATTCCGTAACTAAACAACTTTGATTTTTTATTTAAAGCGTTTCTTAATTTACCTTTTGGAATAAGTAATACACTGCTCATAATTTCCAAACAATCATTTAAGTTAAGATCATTTTGACGTGATAAATCCAATGCTGAAACCAACCCTTTTTCTAATTCCAAATGCACAGAGAAACGCAGTAAAGCTTGTTCAGTTTCGGAAAGATTAAGTAACGATGTAATAAAATCAATGTTTTTCTCCAACATTTTCCATTCAGCTTCATTATCAGATTCTTGCTGAATTTCCACAAAACGTGCTTTTAATAAACGTTCAGCTGAATATTGCTGTTCATCATTTGTATCAAAAAATGGAATTGCTGCATTCGGTGGAATACCTAATGCATAGGCTAAATGACTATCCGCCCAAGTATTTCGTTCAATAAAAAATCGCCACGCATTGCAATCAAACAAATAGCGTAAAATAATTTTTTGGCTGTAAATTGAAAGGGAACTGCGTTGTAATTGATATTTTGTTTCCATCATAAACTCCTTAGTATTAACATTCTCGCTATAAATAAGCTTAAAGGGAAAATTAAAGGTCGATTTAGGATAATTTTATGAATTGATACGACAAATTGTGTCGCAAAAAAAAGTAATAAAAAGAAAAAGGATCATTACAATCCTTTAGATTGAAAGGAAACTAGGCTTTATACGTCCACGCCACTGCCGAAAAATCATCGCTCCATTTTAAGGTATGTACTTTTTTTGCTTCTTGGCAATACCCCCGTAAACGCTGTTCATTGGTGGTATAACTTCGCCAAATATCAGTCAAGCGTTTAGCTTCAATAAAATCCGTCAAGCCATCGGAACATAATAATAAACTTTCATTCGGCTTAAGCTGATAATCTTGGCTAAAAATTTGAAAATCATCACTTTCAAAATCTGCGATTAAACAATCCGATAACATATAATACATCTCAGCATATTCGCCACTGGGATCAAGATGTTTATTCTCATTTAAATACCAATTTAGCACAGTATGATCATAGCTTAATTGAATAAACTCGCCTTGCTCCGTAATTTTATACACCCGACTATCGCCTACATTCACGATTTTAATTCGCCCATTTTCAAATAATTGTGCGGCGACTAATGTGGTCGCTGAACCGCATTGAAAGGGAAAATCATCACAAAACTGTAAATGCGTTTTCCTTACCCATTGACTATTTAATACATCACAATTTTTAATCTGCTCCATCCAATAACGACTGGCTTTATGAGAATTGGGCGTAGCAGAAACCCCATCCGCCACGGCAATAATCGGATGTGGCTTTTCTACCAACATGGTTTCTGCGTTCTTATTTTTATATTGATACACATCAATGCCATTAAATAACGCATCTTCACAAGGAAATTTATAGTTTGAACGTTGGCAAAAAGTAATTGGATAAGCTGCCATTTAATGTTCCTTTTCTCTATTCAAGCATACATTGATTAACCAGCTTTTATTTCATCTTAAAAGTCAATTTTGAGAAATTTTTTCAGTCTTCAAAAATACCTTGCCAAATTTCTAACGTATCGGGCAATAAATAGCCTTTTTCTTGTCCCAATTTAATCGCTAACTGTTGTAAATTACGAGCCAGCGGTTCTTGTCCTAATAATTTCAGACTGCGAATAATACGACTGATTTTTTTCTGTTGATGACCAATATTTTTAAGCCAATAGGATCGTTGTGTTAAGGTTTCTGTGATGGTTAATTCCGTGCCATTTCGCTGTATTTCAAAATACGCCATAATCGCATCAAAGGCTTGCAAAAAACGCTGTTGAATCTGTTCATTTTGTTTGAAAAAGTCAATTTCATCGGACGAAAGCAAAGGCATTTTTTTGTTCCATTTAGAGCGTTCCAACACTGGGAAAAACCACGGAATCCAGAAATAACCTAATTCAATAGCTAACGGCTCAATCGCTAACATTTGTTCAAAGCTAAAATTCATTTCGCTTTTACGTTGGTCTAGGTAAAATTCAATAACAGGGTGCATAATGTTCTCCTTTAATGGGGGAAAGTGCGGTGAAAAATCGCAAAATTTTTGTTTTTTCACCGCACTTTGGAATTTCCAACGTAATTTTATTCTTTTTGACGACAAAGTGTGTCGCATAGAAAGGTGATATAGATTTTATATTTATCACATACACAAGTTTTCCATAGTACCTTCTTGAATGATTTCTGTAATCCAATCCTCTAATTCTGGGAAATATTGGCTATCCATGACAAATTCTTGACCACGATATACAGACTGTAATATAACTTTATCATTACTCGCAGTGTACTCAATCCAACGTTTTGAATTATGATGGGAACTTAAAGCATAATCTAAATTATCAGGTTTAAACCACCTTGGTAAAAGCCATTGGCTTTTTGATCTCCCCTCTGCTGTAAGTTGTAATTTTTCAGAAAAACGAAAAACTCCCGCTCCAAATTCTGAAGATTTGGAATAATTTGATTTATCTTTAGAAATATATACCGTGTTGGTTGATAGATTAGTGCTATTATAATGTGGATGCTGTTTTAAAAAATGATACTGTTGAATGAGATTTTCTTTATTCTTATCAGTAAAATTCAATACATTTTCGATTTCTAACCAACCAAATAAAGAATGAATATCTTTACCACAATATTTCCATTTCCCTTTTACTTCTTCAACGTGTTTAAACCAACCAAAGAATAAAAACACATCATTAGTATTTACCTTATGATTAGATAATATTCCTTGAGCAGCATTTACTTGACCTAAAGATGGTCTCCAATCCTTTGGTCTATTATTAGGATTTCGATTCAAATCAGGATCAAGATGTAAATGTCTTATTCGTGCATCATTACTTAAATTAGGATGTAAATCCAATATCAACTTTTTAATGTCCACACCATCTAAATATAAATCATTTGGACAAACTGAATCTTTTTCAGAATAGATAGGGAAAGATAACATTCTTCCATCTGGTAAAATTGGACTTGGAAATTTCCAATTTCCGCCATCTGCACCTTTTCTTGACAAAATCACTTTCATAATTTACTCCCAATTTTTAGGCTCAAGTGGTAATTTTGGATTACCATAAAATTTAAATTCTTGTAATCCTCTTAATTCTAATTCCTTATTTATAAATTCAATAAATGGTTCTAAATAAGGAATATTAGCTTTCGATTTATGACCTCTATTAGGTATAATTCTATGAAACTTTTCTGGAATTCTCAGATCAATATTTTCACCGTTACCAAAATACATGAATTTTTTACCCAGTAATACATTTTTTCCTTTCTCTACATCAGTATGATAGCAATTAATACCATGACCAGAACGAGATTTTAATGGCTGATGAGAAATACCAAACGACTCAACTTTCCAAATACAATCTCCATTATAATCATTTTCATAACAAGGTATTTTATTCTTGAGAAGTGGATCTGTTTCACATCGAATAATATAATCATGCCAACTTATCACTTCATCAACAATCATAATATACACAATCCTATTGCTATTTTCTCTAGTATCAAATCCAACAATTAAATCTCCAACTTTAGCAGTTCGCCTAATAACAGGCTTACAAATCGCTAATGAGCAATAATATTGATCAGGATTAGGTGCTGTTCCATGATCATAAGCTACTTTGTAAGTATAAAAAGTAGGGTTCATATTTTTATTCAAATTGAACATAAATATCTCCATAAACTAAATATAAAATAAAATGTGCAATATAAAAATCACAAAATTTTTTGTTTTCTCACCGCACTTTGAGATTTCAAAGAGAATGTTATCCATTTACACGACAAACTATGTCGCATCAATGGTTAAATTTCAATTTTTTTCAATATCCCAAATATCATTCCCAAATTTCGCCAGCCACCAATCTAACATTTCGCTGTCCACTACCGTAGCTTGAAAACGATAATGCTGTTCGGATTGTTCTAAAATTTGTTGATCCGCAGACAAGGGCGTTTCGGTTAAATGAAAGCCAGCGTACTGTGCCACGGAAAACCGCAGCTGAATCAGTTTGCCGTTGCCAAAGCCAAAATGGGCATCGTTCACATAATTTTTCAACACAAAATCGGTCGGGCGTTCAAAATACATCGTGGAAAAATCCGCAGATTTAATGCGGTGCAAGGCAAGATGTTTCGGCGTGTCATCATCTTGATAACGCACCACTAAATAGCTACTCGCCCCCTGTTGCACCAAAGCTAACGGCATTATTTTGGCTTGATGAGAACGGTATTGCCCTTGATAATTCACCATCAAATAGCGATTTTCAAATAGTGCGGTGCTAATGGTTTCAAAAATTTTACTGTTCACTTTGGCAGGCAAAAGCGGTTGACTGGTGGGGGCAATGGCAACTTTATTTAGCCATTGTTTTTCTCGCTTTTTATTATCACCATTCAGTTGCGAACGAGCTTGCTCAAAAAAACCTTGCATTGAACGCATAATATTGGCAGGTAACAAGGTTTTAAGCTGTTCTTCGGCAAGGCGTAACACAAGGGCTTGTTGTGGACTTAAGCTAGGAATATTTAAGCCATTGGAATTTTTCTTCCAGCAATAACCATAGGGTTTAGAACGGTCATCCACTTCAATATCAAAATGTTCTGCCAACACTTTAAGCAAGCGTTGAATTGAGCGTTTATCACGTACATAACCCGCATCTGCCAATTTTTGTTGTAATTCTTGACTGTCGATTTTTCTGCTTTTCGGAATATTGCATAATACTTCAATGGCTAACAAGGCAGTGTCTAGGCTTTTTTCGGACATATTTTCCTCTAAATTTCGTTAATCATTCACAACGCCATTTTATCCAAAATAGGGGGGTTTGTCCCCAGCCACTAGACAAATAAATATGTAATGATGTTTACTTACTCTGTCAAGAGTAAGTAAAAAGGAATGTATTCCTTTGGCTCAAAGAACACCGCATTTTTCTTAAAGATATAGTGAAATTTACAAGATCAACTTACCCTATTGTTCCATTAACAAATGATACAAATCCACATTGATATAAAAATTCTCTTTGCCAATTTTCACTTTCTGCAAAACACCTAACTGAACCAGCTCATCTAACCGTTTCACTGCCGTGTTGCGGTGAATTTGGCAGTCTTCGGCAACAAAATCAATTTTGGTATAAGGGTGTTTATATAAATTATTAATAAGTTCGTGGCTATAGACTTTTGGTAAATTTGCCCTAATCTTTTGCTTGTGCTGTTGCATTAATGCTTTGATTTTCGTCACTAATATAACGGTTTGTTTTGCCGTTTCCGCAATACCATTGAGCATAAACACCAACCAATTTTCCCACTGTTTATCCTCTCGCACTGCTTGCAATAAGCGGTAATATTCGCCTTTGTTGTGATTGATATAACGGGAAAGATATAAAATTGGTGTATCTAATAAACCTTGTTGAATTAAATACAGAATATTGATTATTCGCCCTGTTCGTCCATTGCCGTCATAAAACGGGTGAATACTCTCAAATTGATGATGAATTAATGCCATCTTTACCAAAGGATCGTAATCTATTTGTTCGGAATCGTTAATAAATCGCTCTAAATTTGCCATATATTGCTCAATCAAGCCTAACGTTTGCGGTGGCATATAAACGATTTTTTTCGTCTGTTGATTCACTAAACCAGTTCCCTGTTGTTGGCGAAAACCTGCATTATTCCCTTCTAAAACAGCTTGTACATCTTTAATTAAATTCAATTTAATCAATCCATTAGATTTAATCGCATCAAACCCCAATCGCATTGCTTGTGCATAATGATGCACTTCTTTAGCGGCAACGGTGGCAAATTGTTGGGTTGAAAAATTACTTTGATACAAATCATCTTGTGTGGTGATAATATTCTCAATTTCAGAACTTTCTTTCGCTTCTTGTAATGGCAATGTTCCCAACAAAATATGCTGATTCGGGATCGTTTGCACCAGCCCTTTTAGTTCACCTAATGCCTGATGAGCCTGATTCGTTGCTTTTAATACCGCTTTGGTTTCCACCTCACCTAAAGCAAAAAGATCGGGAATTTGATAGCTATTTTCCATATTCATTCTTACCTCTCTCGCTATAACATACACACATCTTTCTCACTTCTTGTGTATAGCATCCTAACGTACACAAGTTTTTGTGATTTTTTGTGTATATTAACATAACACACACAAGTTTTCTGCATTTCTTGTGTGCGTTATTTTATCATACACAAATTTTTCCGTCTTCTTGTGTATAAACAAACTTGCTACATCTCATTAATAATATTCAACACCCTTTTATCCGAAATCGGGTATTTCGTCCCCAACTGTTGAGCAAACAAACTCACTCTAAGTTCTTCAATCATATAGCGAATTTCCAACACTTCTGCGGAGTGCGGTTTAGATTTTGGCAGTTTTGCTAACAGCTGATTGTAGGCTTGTTGGCATTGTTCTACTCGGAGCATTGCAGTCCTGTCTCGGTTGGTGTCTTGGGTGAGTTTGTCTAGGCGTTTATCAATGGCTTGAATGTAGCGGAGCAAATCTGGCAGTCTGGCGTAGCCTATTTTTTCCACAAAACCCTGATAAATCAATCCGTTCAGTTGGGCTTTAATGTCAGACAGGGCAAAGGCTTGGGTGAAATCCATTTTGCCTTTTAGGCGTTTGTTGATTTCAAAGGTGAGCGTGAGCAAGCGTTCTACCTGTTGAGCGATGTCTACGGTGATGTCGTTGAGATTTTCTCGCACGAAATCCCGTAATTTATCAAAATCCGTTTCGTTCCACACGAAACCGCCAAAATCGGCGATCAGTTTGTCCACACCGCAGGCGATACAGTCATCAATTAATTCCAGCACTTTGCCGAACGGGGTGAAATATAGCCCCAGTTTGGATTTGTTGGGTAATTTTTCGTGTAAATATTTGATCGGTGATGGCACGTTGAGCAAAATTAAACGGCGTAACCCCTGCTGCATTGCCACGCTTTGCTCGTATTCGGTTTCAAATAATTTAATCCCCACCGCATCTTTTTCGTCCGTAATAGCAGGAAAGGCTTTGACCGTAAACCCTTGTTTTTTCTGCTCATAACATTGCGGAAGTTGGTCAAAATTCCAAATATGAATCCCTGATTGCTCAATGCCATCATCTGCCACGGCGGAAATGCTAGCTTGCACCCGATCTTTGAGATCAAATTTAAGCTGATCTAAATTCATACTTTCGGCAATTTTTTTGCCTTTGTCGTCCACCACACGGAAGGTCATTTTTAAGTGCGGTGCAATTTGCTCAAAATTCCATTGCTCAGGTTCAACGGCTACGCCTGTCATTCGGCGAAACTCGTGGCTTAAGGTTTCCGTCAATGGCTTATCAAAATTGGTTACTCGCCCTAAAAACGCATCGGCATAATTGGGGGCTGGCACGAAATTGCGGCGGAGCGTTTTCGGTAAGGCTTTGATTAAAGCGATAATCAATTCTTGGCGTAAACCGGGGATTTGCCAGTCAAAACCTGTCATTTCAATTTGATTGAGCAACGGCAATGGAATATGCACCGTCACGCCGTCTGCGTCCGTCCCTGGTTCAAATTGATAAGTCAGTTTGAGCTTAATATTGCCCTGTTGCCAGAAATTCGGGAAATCCAGTTGGCTCACTTTTTGTGCATCGTCATTCATCAAGAACGATTTTTCAAAATTGAGCAAATCAGGATCGTTTTGGCTTGCAGTTTTCCACCAGCTATCAAAATGTTTCTGCGACACCACGTCCGCCCCGATGCGTTCATCGTAAAACTCAAATAAGGTGCGGTCGTCCACCAAAATATCACGGCGGCGGGATTTATGCTCCAGCTCTTCCACTTCACGCACTAATTTTTGGTTGGCAAAAAAGAACTTGTGGCGAGTATTCCAATCCCCCTCCACCAGTGCGGATTGAATAAAAATCGCACGGCAGGTTTGCGGTTCAATTTGGCTAAAATTCACAGGGCGACTTGCCACAATCGGCACTCCATACAGGCTCACTTTTTCATCGGCAATCACTTGCCCACGGGATTTTGACCAACGGGGTTCGGAATAACTGCTTTTGGTTAAATGTTTGGCAAGCGGCTCGATCCATTCTGGCTCAATTTCCGCCACCATTCGCCCCCAGAGTTTAGACGTTTCCACTAATTCTGCTGCCATTACCCATTTCGGCTGTTTTTTAAACAATACCGAATTAGGAAAAATCGCAAAATGCGCGTTTCTTGCCCCTAAATATTGGCTTTTTTCATTATCTTTCAAACCAATATGCGACAGCAAACCGCTCAAAAGTGCGGTGTGAATTTGCGGATATTTTGCCGCTTCCGAATTGATCGGCAAGCCCAATTCTCGCACTTGGGTTCTGATTTGATGATAAATATCCTGCCATTCCCGAATCCGCAAATAATTGAGAAAATCCTTTTGACATAAACGGCGAAATTGGTTTTTGGTCAGCTCTTTTTGGTTGGTTTGAATATAATTCCACAGGTTCAGCCACGCCATAAAATCGGATTTTTTGTCGGCAAAACGGCGATGTTTATCGTCTGCGGATTGTTGTTTTTCCTGCGGTCGCTCTCTCGGATCTTGAATGGACAGGGCGGACACGATAATCATTAATTCGTGCAAACAGCCTTGTTCCACCGCCGCCAAAAGCATTTTGGCAAGGCGGGGATCCACAGGCAATAGAGCGAGCTGTTTGCCTTGTTGAGTTAAAACCCGTTTTTCGCCAAATTTAGTTTGTTTAAATTCAAAGGATTGCAATTCTTCCAACAATTTAATGCCGTCTTGAATATGGCGTTTATCGGGGACATCCACAAAAGGAAAGGCATCAATATCGTCCAATCCCAACGCCGTCATTTGCAAAATCACGCTGGCTAAATTGGTGCGTAAAATTTCAGGATCAGTAAATTCAGGGCGGTTGTTGAAATCCTCTTCCGAATACAGGCGAATACAAATCCCTTCACTCACCCGACCGCAACGCCCTTTGCGTTGATTAGCAGATGCTTGCGAAATCGGCTCAATAGGCAGGCGTTGCACTTTGGTGCGGTAGCTATAACGAGAAATGCGTGCCGTACCAGGATCGATCACATATTTAATCCCTGGCACGGTCAAGGACGTTTCCGCCACGTTGGTTGCCAATACAATACGATTAAGTCCGCTCGGGTGGAAAATTTTATTTTGTTCTTGGGCGGACAGGCGTGCATACAAGGGCAAGATTTCCGTATGGCGAAGATCTTGTTTTTGCAACATTTCCGCCGTATCCCGAATCTCTCGCTCGCCGTTTAAAAAGATCAGAATATCGCCTCTGCCCTCGGCTTGTAGCTCATCTACCGCGTTAGCAATGCCCTGTAATTGATCTTCTTCATCATTGTCTAACATTGGACGATAACGCACTTCCACTGGATAGGTTCGCCCTGATACTTCTAAAATTGGGGCGTTGTTAAAATGCTTGGAGAAACGTTCCACATCAATGGTCGCTGATGTGATAATGACTTTCAAATCAGGACGGCGTGGCAACAGCTGTTTGAGATAGCCGAGAATAAAATCGTTATTCAGTGAGCGTTCGTGGGCTTCGTCAATAATCAGCGTATCATATTGATTTAAATAGCGATCGGTTTGAATTTCCGCCAGCAAAATACCGTCTGTCATCAGCTTAATTTGGGTTTGCTCGCTGATTTGATCGTTAAAACGCACCTTATAACCCACCATACCGCCGAGTTCTGTTTGCAATTCTTCCGCAATACGAGCTGCCACCGAACGAGCCGCAATACGGCGTGGCTGTGTGTGTCCAATCAAGCCTTTTTGCCCAAGACCCAGTTCTAAACACATTTTCGGTAATTGGGTGGTTTTGCCCGATCCTGTTTCGCCTGCGATCACCACTACTTGATTTTCACGAATTAATTGTTGAATTTCCGCTTTGCGTTGGCTGACAGGTAAATTTTCGGCAAAAACTATGGGATTTTTCACCGCACTTTTACGTTGATTTAAACGTTCTTGTGCCTGTTGAATTTGGCTTTGAATTTCAGCCGACACGGCTTGTTGGCTTTGTTCATTTTTAATTTGACCTATGCCTTTAATGCGAGCGGCAATTTTCCGTTCGTCAAGGATCATCACGTCCTTGAGTTGGTGAAATAAGGTTTTTTGCAACGGATTTAACGGGATTCTGTTTGGTTTCATGATTTATTTTACCCCAATTAATAGAGATAAAATCCCTGCTGCAATCAAGGGACCGACTGGAATACCGCCGAGAAATGCCACGCCTAGCACGGTGCCGATCAATAAGCCCGTGAGTAAAATCGGTTGGGTTCCCATTAAACTGACCCCACACCCACCGAGCCATGCTACCAATGCCCCCACTGCCAATGCTACTAACATTTTCCAATCTAATAGGGATTTTATATCGGGTAATTGAATTTTACCTGACACCAGCGGACTGAGTACGCCGATAGTTAAAATGATAATTCCGATGGTTAAGCCATTTTTTTCTACAAAGGGGATGTATTGGCTCAAGAAAGTTTGTTGCATTAACAATAAGATAGTGGCAGAAATAGTAATTGAGCTGTTGTGGCTGAGTACGCCGAGTAGAATCAGTACGACCAGTAATAGGGCAATGGCGTTGAATTGTAGTGACATTTGTAATCCTTTTTTGTTTGTTGTTATTTTTGCCCCCCTTCCCCCTTCGGGGACTTCCCCCCGCAAGCAGGGGGAAGGAAATTTTATCTTCGCTCTTCGGGAACTTCCCCCTCAAGCAGGGAAGGAAATTTTTATCTTCGCTCCCCCTGTTTACGGGGGGAGCTGTCCGTAGGACTGAGGGGGGCTTGCAGAAATTTCTCCCATTATAACAAAATATCACATTTTTTTATTTCCATTTTTAGCCAAAATCGGTACTATGAAATCCTACTCATTCAACGGAAACGCACTATGGATATTGCCTTAATTCTAGCCAGTAAAATCGCCGAACTCACTTTAATTGTATTATTGGGTTACGGTTTGGTGAAGTCGAAATTATTGCAACCGAAAGATACTTTTCCCCTTTCGGTAGTCGGGGTGTATATTATCAGCCCTGCGGTGATGATTAAGGCATTTCAAATTGATTACAGCCCTGAATTGTTGCGTGGCTTGTTGTTGTCCGTTTCAATGGCGATCCTGTTGCATATTATTTTAATCATCTTAGGTGTAGTGCTAAAAAAGGTGTTTAAGCTAGATGGGGTTGAACACGCTGCGGCGATTTATTCTAACTCGGGTAATCTGATTATTCCCTTGGTGATGTCGATGTTTGGCGATGAATGGGTGATTTATGCTACCTGTTTTATTGTGGTGCAAACGGTGTTATTTTGGACCCATTGTCGTGGTTTAATTTGTGGAGAAAAATCTTTCTCCCTGAAAAGAATCGTAAAAAATATCAATATTTGGTCAATTATTGTGGGAGCGACCTTGTTTGCTTTTCAGATTAAATTACCGACTATTGTGTTGGGAACATTGTCGTCCATCGGGTCATTTATCGGTCCGAATGCGATGTTAATTGCAGGTATGCTAATCGCAGGTATTCCGTTACGCAGTATTTTATCATCGAAACGGGTTTATTTAGTCACCTTTTTACGCTTAATTTTTGTGCCACTTTGCTTAATGGTAGTGATTAAACTAGGACATTTTGCCAACCTTGTAGAACACGGAGAAACCATTGCGTTAATCAGTTTCTTAGCCACCATTAGCCCAGCAGCGGCTACTGTAACACAGATTGCTGTGCTACACGGCAAGGATGCGAAAAAATCCAGTGCGATCTATGGTGTGAGTACGATGCTTTGTGTGATTACCATGCCGTTAATTATTACTTTGTATCAGTTGCTTTAGGCGAATTTAAACGATAAAGATCTTTACTATAAATCACACTGGTCGGGTTAATAAGATTATAACCTGCTATGCTAGGGGCAATACTAATCGGCATTGCATATTGAAAAATAGGTACTACCACATCTTCTTGTTGTATCCGTTCAATAATTTTGCGATAAAGTGCGGTGCGTTTTTGGTCAGAAATATCACTTGCTAAGGTCTGCTCTAACCACAAATCAATTTCTTTATCTGAAAATCCCATTTTATTATCCGCACTTTTTGAATGTAACAGAGATAAAAAGGCTGAGGGATCATTGTAATCAGCACACCAACCTGAACGGATTATCTGAAAATCCCCTTTACTTCGTTGCTCCAATAAGGTTTGATAAGAAACAGGATCCGCCTGCATACGAATTAAATCTGACTGTGACCATGCTCGAATTAAATGTTCTGCTATTTGTTTATGCAACCCATTATCATCGTAGGTTAAACGTAAATTTAGAGGTTTTTGCTCCGTAATACCTGCTTGCTGTAACTTCTGTTCAACCAGCGTAGGTTCAAAATCTCGTTCCTGCTCAAATTGCATATTATTAGGTAAATAATTAATACTATTTGGCATAATAAAAGGCGACTGAGGCAAGATATTACTTGGAACCATAGAAACTAAGGCATTGCGTACTGCTTTTTGTTTTAGCATCGGATCATGAAAATTAAATTCATAAAAATATGTACAAAGCTGAGGGAAATAATGGGTATTCGGCACTTTTTGTTGTACATTTTGAATAATATCAATGGAGCGATTTGCCTGTGAGGAACCCATTCTTTGATAAATCACTTGACTAAATGATCGACTATTTTCATTCCAATAATAAGGGTTTCGACTTAACTGAATATAATCCTCAAGCTGTTCTGCTATTTGATAAGCCCCATTTGAAACCAAATGCCCTTGTGGATCGACATTCGAATAATTTGGTAACAAGGCAATATGCACCAACATTTTAGGTAAATAAGGGGTGGATTTATCTAAGCTGATTTGTAACCTATGTTCATCCAAGGCTTGCACGCCAAGCTGTTGTTCAGGTAGAGTTTTCTCAATTACCGCAGTAGCATTTTTCACATTCATATAACGTAAAAATTGTTTTTGCGGATTATCTGACAATGCTAATTGTTGCCAACTGCGTACAAAATCCTGTGCGGTAATATTTTCGCCAGTTGACCATTTTGCATTATTCCGCAAAGTAAAAATCCATGTTTTTTGATCCGCACTTTTCCAGCTTTCCGCTACACCTGCGGTAATATTACCTTGCGGATCATAAATCACTAAGCCCTCAAATAAATCTCGTAACAGTGCAGCTTGCTCAGGTTGCTGAATTTTTTCAGGGTGTAAAATAAAATCATCATAAACCCCTCGTGTTAATATCTCAGCTTGATAAGTTGATGGCTTTTCTATTTGGGTTGTTGGTGGCAAAGATGGTTTAATCGGTGTTTGCTTGGGTTTGTTGGGTTCGCAAGCAAACAAGCAAATTAGGCTGAAAATTACCATAATAAATAATGTGGTAAATTTTATCCCCTTTATTTTGCTGTTCATGATCCCTCGTTCCTTAATTTACTGGATATTCTTCGATTGTTACAGGCAATTCAAAAATTCGACCTAAACGAGAAATCACCACTTTTACTTGCGTATTCGGTTTAGTATTGCTGATTACTTGCATTATTTGATCTGGAGAATTAGCGACCACATCATTAAATTTCAACATCACATCTCCAGCTTGAATACCTGCTTTGGCGGCGGGTCCATTAGTTACCACATTTTCAATTAAAATACCTGTACTAGCCACATCATTTTGTCCATTACTAAACAAAATATTGCTTTGTACCCCAAAATAACCACGAATCACTCGACCATCACGGATAATTTTTTTCATCACATCATTAGCAATTTCGATGGGAATTGCAAAACTTAGTCCCTCTGCAATTTCTGTGGCATCTTTACCAATACTTAATGTACTAATTCCAACTAATTCCCCTAAAGAATTAATTAATGCTCCGCCTGAATTACCACGATTAATAGATGCGTCCGTTTGAATGAAATTTTGGCGACCCACAGTTTCCCCTACCGCATTTCGACCTGTCGCACTAATGATTCCTTGTGAAACACTTTGCCCTAAATTATAGGGATTACCAATCGCTAAAACTACATCTCCAACATGAACTTGGCGTTCAGGATTTTGTGGAATCGTTGCCAACTTATCAGCTCGAATTTTTAACACCGCAAGATCGGTTAAACTGTCTGAACCAATCAGATTAGCTTCAAATACCCGTCCATCTTGCAAAGCCAGAATAATTTGATCCGCATTTTGAATAACATGTTTATTGGTCAGAATATAGCCATCTTTACTCATAATCACGCCAGAACCCAGATTATGAGTAGATACTTCTCCAGCATCTAAATTGGAATTACTGGTAAAAGTTTGGTTATACACATTAACCACCGCTGGGGAGGCGATCCGCACTGCGTCTTTAAAGGACATGACTTCGCTGGTTAATTTCAATGCGTTGCCGCCAGTAAATTTAGGAATCACAAACAAGATCAAACCAGCACATACTAAGCCAATTAACGCAGATTGTAATAATTTCTTTATCATAAATGCTGTTCCTATTATGTTCGGTGATAAATGGTTTTTAAATCACTGCCTATCTGTTCAACGGATTGTAATCGCCATTGCGGTGCATCTGCCAGTTGATGAAGATGAGGTAATTTACATAATCCTCGAGCTTGATCCCCCAATAATTTAGGGGCAATATAAACAATCAGTTCATTTACTAAATTTTGTTCAATTAACGCCCCTGCAAAGGTCGCTCCACACTCAACCCATAGGCTATTAATTTGACGATTAGCAAGCTCTTGCATTAAGGCTGGAAGTGCGGTTTGATTTTCGGCAATTTTTAACTGAATATGCTGACAAAAATCGGGATAATTTGATAAATCACGTACCTTATCACTCACTAACCACACTGGCGAGTTGGTTCTGAAAAGCTGATGACTAGGTAATATTTTATGCTGAAAATCCACAATAATACGAATCGGTTGACGTAAATCTTCGATAGCATATTCTTGTTTAATCTTCGCTGGTAGTTGTTGCCAACGCACATTTAAACTGGGATCGTCTGCAATTACAGTAGCAGAAGTAGATAACACCGCTGAGGCTTTGGCTCTTGCTTGTTGCACATCTGAGCGAGCTAATTCACCTGTAATCCATTTACTTTCCCCGCTCGCCATTGCTGTACGCCCATCTAAGCTTATTGCCAATTTCAGTTGCACAAAAGGCAAACCTGTTCGCATACGGTATAAAAAGCCTTTATTTAAGTTTTCAGCTTTTTCTTGCAATAATCCTACGGAAGTTTCAATGCCTGCATCTTGCAACATTTGTAAACCTCGTCCTGCGACTTGCGGATTAGGATCTAACATGGCAGCAATCACTTTACTTACACCAGCCTCAATTAATCCTTTGGCACAAGGCGGTGTACGACCATAATGTGAACAAGGCTCTAAGGTAACATAAGCCGTGGCATGTTTAGCCTGTTCGCCAGCTTGACGTAATGCCATGACTTCAGCATGGGGTTCGCCAGCTTTAAAGTGAAAACCTTGTCCAATAATTTGTCCATTTTTCACCAACACGCAACCGACCGAGGGATTAGGCGACGTGGTAAAACGCCCACGTTTCGCTAAATCTAACGCAAGTTGCATAAGTTCTTGATCTTGTTGGCTAAACATTAGGTTAAATCCTTGATTTTATCAATTTCTTCAGAAAATTCGTTAATATCTTCAAAACTTAAATACACTGAAGCAAAACGAATGTATGCCACTTTATCTAATTGTTTTAATTCGTCCATCACCAGATTTCCTACCAATTTACTTGGTACCTCTCGTTCGCCAGTGGCTTGTAATTGATGAATAATATGACTGATTGCTTTTTCTACATCATCTTCACTCACTGGGCGTTTACCCACTGCATGTTGAATACTATGGCGAAGTTTAATTTCATCAAAGGGTTCTCTGGAGCCGTCTTTTTTTATGACTCGAGGTACAATAAGTTCAGCAGTTTCAAAGGTCGTAAAGCGTTCATGGCATTTAATACATTCACGACGACGACGAACTTGATAACCCTCTGCCACCAAACGGCTATCAATGACTTTAGTATCTTCTGCGGAACAAAAAGGACAGTGCATAATAATTTCCTTAAATTTTCCCTAGTTTAGCAAAATTTCTGGCTTAATAGGGGTTATTTTTCAATAGCTTTCTTGGTTGTATCGTCCATTTCCACGTTAATTTTATGATCAACCACTACATTCATATTAATCGTAATCCCCTCTTTGGGTGTTTCTAGTTGTACTGTTGGAGTACAAGCAGTTAAGCCCACTAAGGTGATTAATATAAAGTGCGGTGTGAATTTCATTATTTTTTTCATCATTTATTTAACTTTTGATAAAGGTCGTATTCTAAATTTTGTTCAAATGTTGAACCGTAATTAATCATATTCCACAATTCATACACATTTTCTTGATGATTATAATTCAACGTAATTGGATTTTTGTTTCTTTTAGTCGGGTTATAACCTTTTATATTTGAAGATAATTTTAACATTCCATTGGGTTCAAGATTGACGCTAGCAGTTAAATTCTGCAAATTCATTTCACTGACTACATCTGCTAAAATCCCCTCAGTTAGTCCCCCTGATTTTAACCCTTTCACCAGCTCTGGTCCTAATTTTAAATTCACATCTTGGTTCTCTGTTTTGGTAATTTCACCATGACAAATTATACAATTTGCATTTTCTAACCAAAATGGAAAAGTAGCATTCACTCGACCAGTTAATCCCACTTGCGTATATTCTGCCATGGTCAACGCCTGTGATAAATCAATATTATGTAATTGTACATTGGCAATTTTTTGTTGCGGTAAGGCAAATTTATTAACGCTTACTTCGCCTCCCAACATATTTAATTTTAGCTCACTTAAAGTTAGTGGTCGCTTTTTCGTATAAGGATAATAACCTTGCACTTTTACACTTAAATTTTCTGCAACTAATACCCCTGATTTTAAATAATTTATCGACACCTGAACAGGATTTTTCACTAATTCCACCCTATCATTAACATAACGATAAGGTAAAGCAAAAGCTATGCCACGTAATTCACCATCTGGAAACGCAATTTCACCCTGATGAATGGAAAAATGTCCGCCCATTTGTAAGCCACGTTCAGCACTCACATCAAAATCCGTTTGTCCTTTAATGGTACCTTTCAAAATTTCCCATTCCCATTTTTGTGGAAATAACGGTTGGAACACTTTCGCTGATTGTTCCAACCAATAAACTCGTCCTACCAATTCATCATGACGATAATGAGCAAATAATTTTATCGGACCTAAACTACCTGCCGTCATATTACCTGATAAATTAAAATCTTTGATATGCGTTCCATCAATACCGAGATCCAATATTGGATTAAGTAAATGACCGCCATAATCTAGCCGAACTTCTGGAATTTTTGCTTGCAATAACCCTTGTAGTTTGTGTTCCTCATAATACCAACGGAGTGTATCTTTTAAGCTCAGATCAATTTTCGGTACATGAATACCCGATGTATGGAACTGTCCCATATTGGCTTGAAGTTGTTGGATTTCTACCCGATCTGACTGCCATGCACCTTTTCCATTCACATTAATCGGACTCTTTAATGCTTTAACTATTGCTTTGCCTTTAAAATTCCATTTCCACCAGTTGCTATCATCGCTACTTAATATCTCACCATTTCGCCAGATACCAGTAGTACGTAAAGAAAATAAAGAGGTTACGCCTGCAATAAATTGATTCGCTTGCCCATCTAAATGTAAATCAAGGTCCGCAAATTGAGCCGTGTTACCTTGTAAAAACGCCTGTAATCGCCCACCGACACCGTATTTTCCAATAATCACATCCGCTAAAGGCACTCGTACATTCATGTTAGCATCAGGTTCTTTCCAATTAACGCGTAAAGTAGATTTTTCTTTAAACAAGGCAAACAGATCATTTTCATCACCTCGCACATCAAATACTGCATCAACGTAGGCAATAGATTGATCATATTTAACATTGCCATGTGCTTGTAAAGGAATGTTTATTTTTTCTTTACCGATAGTACCGTTTGTACCATAAATAACGATATTGCCTTTACCAGCCTCACCTGAAGAAAATAGGCTTAAACGCATATCCAGATCAAGAGGTAGCCAATTCTCACTGCTTTTTCTTAGCGTTAAATTTACTACACCTCGCATAGGTTGTTCTAATGCAGATATATCCCAATAAAACTGACTTTTTTCAATTTGTAGCTGATTTTCCGTTACGCTAAAAGGTACATTCAAAATCTGTTGTTGATGCTCTATATCTTGTAATATTAACTCGCCCTGATTATCTTGCCACTGTAATGATAAATTTGCCTTATTTAATGGCAAATCATCACGTTGCCAATGTAAATTTAGTTTACCTTGCTTAGGTATATCAAACAGGTTGTGCTGTAATGTTGTCTGAAAATCTAACTGATGCTGTTGTTCTGCTTGCGGTTGATAGCTTAAATTACCCATTAATTGTTGATTTACTAGTGTTGCATTTAATTGAAAAAGATTGTTTTCTGCTTCATTTCCCATTGCTTCCAGAGTAAGTCTTTGCCCCTGATAAATAACCTTGGTTGATAATCGACTTTGCAATAACTGTTGAACTACTGGTGAAGTCACTTCTTCTGTATTAATAAATTGCAAATCGGCAATTTCAATATCCATGTCGGGTAAACTAGCTAATAGTACGGTTAAATCCAGTTGACTTTCTGTTTGTTCATCTGACGTAGGAATTTGTAAGATACAGGCATAATCCACAATCGCTTTTTCTGCTCGTAAAGATCGAGAATCCCACCACTTAACCTGTATATTTTGTAACTGTACTAAAGGGCAAGCAGTCGGGTTATTTAAATTAACCATAAAAGAACTAAGATTAGCATCAGTTGCTGACACTTTTGTTTTTTCCGCAATTTTAATGGAAATTTCTTGCCCTAGAAAATAATTTACCGCCCACTCAACATTGCTTGGTGATATGGCTAATAGCCCTACCGCTAAGGTAGTAATAATCAGGATTGCAGGGAAAATAAGAAATTTCTTAAACATAACTAAATATACGCCAAGATAGACCAAATCGGTAAAAATAAGGCAATAAACAATAAAACCACCTGTGTTTGATAGCTCAATTTTATTTTTCTAATAATATGTATTGCCAAAATTGCCATTAAAACCAAGTGCGAAATAAAGTAAACTAGAAGTGCAAAATAATTCGTAAAAAGCACCGCACTTTGGCTGGTTGTAATTGCCATAAAAATTAACACGGTAATGATATTTAGCAATAGTAAAACTGACATAACAAACGGCAATAAGGCAATAAAACCTTGCAAGCGGTTACGCGAGATAACTAAAGCAAAATTCGCTAACATCACGCCAATTAATAGTTGAGCAAATGGGCTATAAATAATGGCATACGATAGGGGACGATTTATCAGCAAAAACAGGTAAATAACCACACCAATCAATCCAAACATCACACCGAATAATAAACGTTTATTACGTAACTCATCATCTTCTTTTGGTTGTTTTAAGGCAATAATGGTCATTAATAGCCCACAAATGCTCATGGATAACATCGCAATTTGGTGGAACCCCAATAAACCGATAATCCCAGTTACTACCCAATACACTCCAAAAAAACTCTGAGCAACAGTTAAACGCCCACGCTGCCCTAAGCAAATTTGCCCTTGCATAAATACTATGGAACAAAGTAATTGAGCAGTTAAAAAAGCTAACGGAAAATACGTAATATCTACTGGTTGTCGTAAAAATAAGGCATAAAATTCGATAATTACAGGCAATAAGACAGGAATAGATGATAAAAGTGCGGTTTGTTTTACTGTAGTTTCTTCTGACATATTGGTTAAACGTGGTTAATATCTAATGCTGTGATTATACTGACTTTAACCAACTAAATCAAAAACCCAAATAGGCTGCCATTACAATCGCATTTTCACGTTTACCGTCTGGGGTTGGATAATAATCTCGACGTACGCAAACTTCATTAAAACCACATTGTTCATACAATTTTTTGGCTTTTTGATTGCTTTCTCGTACTTCTAACCAAAGTGTTTTTATCCCTTTTTGTTGTAATTGTGCAAGTAAATGCTCAAGCAATTTAAAACCAAGTTTCTGTCCTTGAAATTTAGGATCAATGGCAATATTAAACAAAGTCGCTTCATCTACTACAATTTGACTAATGGCAAAACCCACTATTTGATTATTCAAGTTAATTTTTAGATTATGATAACGTTCACCCTGATTATTCTTTAACGTTCCTAATGACCATGGCACTAGATGAGCGGCTTGTTCAATTTCAAATAAACGATCAAAATCCTGTGGATCAATTAATTCAATTTGAATGGCACTAGACATATTGTTCCTTATTGACGTTTTTTAGGTAAACGATCAATGTCTGTTTTTTTCTCAATTTCTTGTTCTTGATAATCAAAAACAGGTAATCCCCACTCAAAGCGAATAGCTAATAAGCGAATAATAAAGCCACTGAGTAAAGTGATTATCACTACAAGATCGTGCTGAATATTTAATTCGTGTAACCCGATATAGATACAAGTTGCCAACAATGCAACACTCGCATAAAGTTCTTTTTGGAAAACAAGAGGAATACGATTACAAAGCAAATCACGCAACACGCCACCAAACGCTCCTGTAATAATCGCAGCAATAATTGCAATAGTATAACCATGCCCCATATCTAAAGCAATTTGAGCACCAATAATAGAAAATACGATTAGCCCAACGGCATCTAATACCAAAAATATTGTACGGAAATAACGCATAAAATGATGAATTAAAGGGGCAATAAAGACTGTTAAAACCGCAGCACTCGCCACGATGAGAAAATATTCAGGGTGCTTCACCCAACCTAAGGGGTAATGCCCCAATAATACATCACGTACGGAACCACCGCCAATAGCGGTCATGGAGGCAATAATAATTACGCCAAAAATATCCATTTTTTCCCGTCCAGCAGCTAATGCTCCAGTAATAGCTTCGGCGGTAATTCCTATAATATAAAGAACAGAAAGTAACATATATCCAACATTGTTAACAAAAGTGCGGTTGATTTTAGCGTAGTTTTAAGAGAATAGCAAAAACCCCAGCTACTCACGTAACTGGGGTTCGTTGTTGTAATAAAAAACCTGATGGCGACCTACTCTCACATTGGGATTCCCAACACTACCATCGGCATCACAGCATTTCACTTCTGAGTTCGGCATGGATTCAGGTGGCACTACTGCATTATGACCATCAGGAAATCAGGGGTCAGATGACAGATTACAGACGGCAGTACCGTGTGTTATCCTGTATCCTACTTAATTCTTTCCTTTTTGTATTTTGTTCTTTAAATTTGAAACAAGCTGTCTGTTCGATTTTCTTTTTTGTCTGTTAGTGAGTTTCACGCTCTTCAACTGTCTTCTGTCTTCTGACATCTGTCTTCTGAATCAAAACCACTTGAGCGTTGTATAGTTAAGCCTCTCGGGCAATTAGTACTGGTTAGCTCAATGACTCACATCACTTACACATCCAGCCTATCTACGTCTTCGTCTTAAACAACCCTTACACACTTCTGTGTGGGAGAACTCATCTCTTGGCAAGTTTCGTGCTTAGATGCTTTCAGCACTTATCTCTCCCGCATGTAGCTACCCAGCAATGCTTCTGGCGAAACAACTGGAACACCAGGGATGCGTCCACTCCGGTCCTCTCGTACTAGGAGCAGCCCCAACCAATTCTCCTACGCCCACGGCAGATAGGGACCGAACTGTCTCACGACGTTCTAAACCCAGCTCGCGTACCACTTTAAATGGCGAACAGCCATACCCTTGGGACCTACTTCAGCCCCAGGATGTGATGAGCCGACATCGAGGTGCCAAACACCGCCGTCGATATGAACTCTTGGGCGGTATCAGCCTGTTATCCCCGGAGTACCTTTTATCCGTTGAGCGATGGCCCTTCCATTCAGAACCACCGGATCACTATGACCTACTTTCGTACCTGCTCGACTTGTCTGTCTCGCAGTTAAGCTTGCTTTTACCATTGCACTAACCTGACGATGTCCGACCGTCATTAGCAAACCTTCGTGCTCCTCCGTTACTCTTTGGGAGGAGACCGCCCCAGTCAAACTACCCACCAGACACTGTCCGAATACCCGTTTCAGATATTTCGTTAGAACATCAAACGTTAAAGGGTGGTATTTCAAGGTCGTCTCCACTCAAACTGGCGTTTAAGTTTCTCTGACTCCCACCTATCCTACACATCAAAATTCAAGGTTCAGTGTCAAGCTATAGTAAAGGTTCACGGGGTCTTTCCGTCTAGCCGCGGGTACACCGCATCTTCACGGCGATTTCAATTTCACTGAGTCTCGGGTGGAGACAGCCTGGCCATCATTATGCCATTCGTGCAGGTCGGAACTTACCCGACAAGGAATTTCGCTACCTTAGGACCGTTATAGTTACGGCCGCCGTTTACTGGGGCTTCGATCAGGTGCTTCTCTTTCGATAACACCATCAATTAACCTTCCAGCACCGGGCAGGCATCACACCCTATACGTCCACTTTCGTGTTTGCAGAGTGCTGTGTTTTTAATAAACAGTTGCAGCCAGCTGGTATCTTCGACCGGTTCAACCTTCATCTGTAAAAGACTACAATCTACGCCGGCGCACCTTCTCCCGAAGTTACGGTGCTATTTTGCCTAGTTCCTTCACCCGAGTTCTCTCAAGCGCCTGAGTATTCTCTACCTGACCACCTGTGTCGGTTTTCAGTACGGTTTAGTAAAGTCTTTCGCTTAGTGGCTTTTCCTGGAAGTGTGGTATCAACAACTTCGCTCCCTTAGGAGCTCGTCATCACGCCTTAGTGTTGAATTGGGATTCGGATTTGCCTAAATCCCCCACCTACACGCTTAAACAGCCATCCAACAGGCTGCTTGCCTAACCTTCTCCGTCCCCACATCGCAACTTTACCAAGTACGGGAATATTAACCCGTTTCCCATCGACTACGCTTTTCAGCCTCGCCTTAGGGGCCGACTCACCCTGCCCCGATTAACGTTGGACAGGAACCCTTGGTCTTCCGGCGAACGAGTTTTTCACTCGTTTTATCGTTACTTATGTCAGCATTCGCACTTGTGATACGTCCAGCAAACTTCTCAATTCACCTTCTTCCGCTTACACAACGCTCCCCTACCCAACAAGATTACTCTTGATGCCGCAGCTTCGGTGACTAGTTTTAGCCCCGTTACATCTTCCGCGCAGGCCGACTCGACTAGTGAGCTATTACGCTTTCTTTAAATGATGGCTGCTTCTAAGCCAACATCCTAGCTGTCTAAGCCTTCCCACTTCGTTTCCCACTTAACTAGTACTTTGGGACCTTAGCTGGCGGTCTGGGTTGTTTCCCTCTTCACGATGGACGTTAGCACCCACCGTGTGTCTCCTGAGTATCACTCTTCGGTATTCGCAGTTTGCATCGGGTTGGTAATCCGGGATGGACCCCTAGCCGAAACAGTGCTCTACCCCCGAAGGTGTTCGCTCAAGGCTCTACCTAAATAGATTTCGGGGAGAACCAGCTATCTCCCGGTTTGATTGGCCTTTCACCCCCAGCCACAAGTCATCCGCTAATTTTTCAACATTAGTCGGTTCGGTCCTCCAGTTAGTGTTACCCAACCTTCAACCTGCCCATGGCTAGATCACCGGGTTTCGGGTCTATACCTTGCAACTTGCCGCCCAGTTAAGACTCGGTTTCCCTTCGGCTCCCCTATTCGGTTAACCTCGCTACAAAATATAAGTCGCTGACCCATTATACAAAAGGTACGCAGTCACCTTACGGCTCCCACTGCTTGTACGTACACGGTTTCAGGTTCTATTTCACTCCCCTCGCTGGGGTTCTTTTCGCCTTTCCTTCACAGTACTGGTTCACTATCGGTCAATCAGGAGTATTTAGCCTTAGAGGATGGTCCCCCTATCTTCAGACAGAATTTCTCGTGTTCCGCCCTACTTCTTGTTAGCTTAGTACCACAATATAACTTTCAGATACGGGACTATCACCCTGTGTCGTTGAACTTCCCAGTTCATTCTCTTCGTTTTATTGCTATCTCTAACGGCTCCTCCGCTTTCGCTCGCCGCTACTCACAGAATCTCGGTTGATTTCTTTTCCTCGGGGTACTTAGATGTTTCAGTTCTCCCGGTTTGCCTCATTTACCTATGTATTCAGTAAATGATAGTAGATTCTTCATCTACTGGGTTTCCCCATTCGGATATTTTGGATTAAACGCCTCTTATCGACTCATCCAAACTTTTCGCAGATTAGCACGTCCTTCTTCGCCTCTGATTGCCTAGGCATCCACCGTGTACGCTTAGTCACTTAACTATACAACCTCAAGTGCTTTCGCACAGACGTCAGATAACAGGTTTCAGATAACAGTCCTAATACCTTTTTTACCCTTAATCTGCTTCACTTTCAGTTGATTTTAATAACTAGACTTGTGTGCTTTTGTTCACACAAGATTTTTACTCAAACGTTGAGTCATCTAACAATCATCAGTCGCATTAACTGCTATCTAACCACTGCTATCTGAACTCTGTTTTCAGCTTGTTTCCAAATTTTTAAAGAACAATTAAGATGTGGCTTTCGCCTATCATCATTGCTAAATTAACTTATATAAAATCAATTTCAACTTTTACGTTTTCTATATTAAGTTAGCTTAACAATGATGATAACAACAAGTTTTTTGGTGGAGATAAGCGGGATCGAACCGCTGACCTCCTGCGTGCAAGGCAGGCGCTCTCCCAGCTGAGCTATATCCCCATTCAGATAACAGACAACAGCTATCAGATGACAGTGTTGCTATTTCTATTCCCTACGCTTACTTTCTCTGCCATCTGACTCCTGTCATCTGACATCTGAAAGTGGTGGGTCTGAGTGGACTTGAACCACCGACCTCACCCTTATCAGGGGTGCGCTCTAACCACCTGAGCTACAGACCCGTAGGGCTCAGAAGACGGATGACAGAAGACAGATAACAGAAAAAACTGAACACCCTAACTTCTCATCACAATTACTTTCTTCTGAAATATACTTGCTTTCATCGTTCTATCAAACAATCTGTGTGAACACTTGCTGTCGCTTCGTTTCTTTGAGTAACAATATCACAGTGACCTGACATTTCTGTCTTCTGTCTTCTGTCATCTGCCCTCTGATTACTAAGGAGGTGATCCAACCGCAGGTTCCCCTACGGTTACCTTGTTACGACTTCACCCCAGTCATGAATCATACCGTGGTAAACGCCCCCCCTTCCGGTTAAGCTATCTACTTCTGGTACAACCCACTCCCATGGTGTGACGGGCGGTGTGTACAAGGCCCGGGAACGTATTCACCGCAACATTCTGATTTGCGATTACTAGCGATTCCGACTTCATGGAGTCGAGTTGCAGACTCCAATCCGGACTACGATGCACTTTCTGAGATTCGCTCCCCCTCGCAGGTTTGCCGCCCTCTGTATGCACCATTGTAGCACGTGTGTAGCCCTACTCGTAAGGGCCATGATGACTTGACGTCATCCCCACCTTCCTCCAGTTTATCACTGGCAGTCTCCTTTGAGTTCCCATCACTACATGCTGGCAACAAAGGATAAGGGTTGCGCTCGTTGCGGGACTTAACCCAACATTTCACAACACGAGCTGACGACAGCCATGCAGCACCTGTCTCATAGCTCCCGAAGGCACAAACTTATCTCTAAGTTCTTCTATGGATGTCAAGAGTAGGTAAGGTTCTTCGCGTTGCATCGAATTAAACCACATGCTCCACCGCTTGTGCGGGCCCCCGTCAATTCATTTGAGTTTTAACCTTGCGGCCGTACTCCCCAGGCGGTCGATTTATCACGTTTGCTACGGGCACCAGAGTTAAACCCCAATCCCCAAATCGACATCGTTTACAGCGTGGACTACCAGGGTATCTAATCCTGTTTGCTCCCCACGCTTTCGCACATGAGCGTCAGTATCTTCCCAAGGGGCTGCCTTCGCCTTCGGTATTCCTCCACATCTCTACGCATTTCACCGCTACACGTGGAATTCTACCCCTCCCTAAAGTACTCTAGCTACCCAGTCTGAAATGCAATTCCAAAGTTAAGCTCTGGGATTTCACATCTCACTTAAGTAACCGCCTGCGTGCCCTTTACGCCCAGTTATTCCGATTAACGCTCGCACCCTCCGTATTACCGCGGCTGCTGGCACGGAGTTAGCCGGTGCTTCTTCTGTAGTTAACGTCAATGATTTAGTCTATTAAACTAAATCCCTTCCTCACCACCGAAAGAACTTTACAACCCGAAGGCCTTCTTCATTCACGCGGCATGGCTGCGTCAGGGTTACCCCCATTGCGCAATATTCCCCACTGCTGCCTCCCGTAGGAGTCTGGACCGTGTCTCAGTTCCAGTGTGGCTGGTCATCCTCTCAGACCAGCTAGAGATCGTCGGCTTGGTAGGCCTTTACCCCACCAACTACCTAATCCCACTTGGGCTCATCTTATGGCAACTGGACCTAAGTTCCCAGTCTTTCGTCTCTCGACACTACGCGGTATTAGCTACAGTTTCCCGTAGTTATCCCCCTCCATAAGCCAGATCCCCAAGCATTACTCACCCGTCCGCCACTCGTCAGCAAAGTACAAGTACTTCCTGCTACCGTTCGACTTGCATGTGTTAAGCCTGCCGCCAGCGTTCAATCTGAGCCATGATCAAACTCTTCAATTTAAGTTCGATTGCTCAATAAACTGCTTGCTTCTAAATCTTGCTTTTCATTCTTAAAAGAACAAAAAGTTAATGAATTTCTAAGTTAAGCACCTATTAAGACTTCAAGTTTTATTTAATTTTTTAAAACTAGTCAATCAACAAGTGCCCACACAGATTGTCTGATAAATTGTTAAAGAACAAATTTTCACCGTTTTGCAGCGAAAATAAAACGACACACTGTTTGATTTCAATTTTCACAACAGTGTGTCGTTGTGTGCAGCGTATTATAGAGATCTGGAAATCCTTTGCAAGCACTTTTTATAAAAATATTGAGAAATTTATTCGAATGTTTAATTTTTCAACTTTTCAGTCTATTTTTACGTCAACTGCCGATAAACTTTCAACGCATAGGCATCGGACATTCCTGCCATATAATCGCAAATAATCCGTTTTTTACCGTTTGATTCTGCTTTCAACCAACGATTTACAGTATTGCGTGGCAACAACCGTTCAGGATCGCTGGCAAAAATTTGGAACATTTCGGTTAAAATACGCTGTCCTTTATATTCAATACGCTGAGTTTCCACATCACGAATGACATATTTAAATACAAAAGTCTTAAACACATTCAAGACCTTTTCCACTTCTTCGGGCAATTCCGCATTGTAACGCAGTAATGGCTCGGAAAAATCAGCGGTTTGAGTCCAACGTACATTAGTAATAAAAAAATTCACCAATGCCCCAATAGCATTTTTACGTTCGTAATGATATTCAGAGAATAATTTTGTACTCAAAGTATCAATATTTCTTACAATCCATTCCGAAGAACAAGCTCTTAATTCTTGCAAAGCAATTTGCCAGAGATTTTGATCAATCATTCCTACCACAATAGCATCTTCAAAATCATGCACCCCGTAGGCAATATCGTCTGCTAATTCCATAATGCTACAATCTAATGATTTAAACTTGGTTTTCAAAAACTCTTTGGGTTCTGACCGCACTTTTTTTAGTGAAGTAAATAATACTCGATCTTGCTCAGATAACGGTTGCAATAACCAATCAAACACGGGCAAATCATCACGAAAAATACCTTTACCAGGTCGCCAATCCACTGCTCTAAAATCTTGCTCCGCAAAAGAAAGTGCGGTGTATTTTGGCGAAGTTTCATCTAAAATGGCAGGATATTTCACCACTCCCAATAGGGTTCTACGTGTTAAATTCATACCTGCATTCGGCGTATAAGGTTCCAGCTTAGTTAATAAACGGAAAGTTTGTGCATTGCCTTCAAATCCCCCTGAATCATACATCATTGAATTTAAAGCCGTTTCACCTCCGTGACCAAATGGTGGGTGTCCAATATCATGAGCAAAACACAGGCTTTCAATCAGATCTGCGGTCGGTAATAATGGCTTAAGCTCTTGCTGTAGCTTAGTTTTATCTATATTTAATTGATCAGCTAAGGCTTTATAAGTATCTACCAATTTTAATTGTGAAACCAAACTACTACCAATTTGAGCTACTTCCAAAGAATGGGTCAATCGAGTACGGAAGAAATCATTTTCACCCACTGCGTGAATTTGCGTTTTCGCCTGTAAACAGCGAAATGCCGCACTGTGTAAAATTCTAGCCCGATCACGACGAAACGGCGGACGATGATCTTTTTCTCTCGGTTTATCATTAATCAAACGTTCAAGCCAAACAGGATCCAAATTATTTTTTAACATTTACGCCACCATATAAATCAACTTAAATACCAGCGGAGCAAGAATAGAACTAATAATACCGCACAAAACTAAGGCTATTGAACTATAAATAGAGGCTTTCGCATCTTGCTCCATTAATGCTGCCGTACCAATAGCATGTGAAGTAGCTCCCACAGCTAACCCAATTCCTTCGGAACTCGTTAATCGAAGTTTGCGTAAAATCACATAACCAACCATTGAACCCTGAATACCTGCTACAACAACACCAACTGCTGCCAGAGCAGGAACGCCACCCAAATTACCTGAAATTGCCATCGCTATAGGGGTTGTTACCGATTTAGAAATTACCGTTGCAACAATATCTGGATTCGCCCCTAACCACAAAGCAAAACCAGCACCTGTGAACATGGCGACAATAGAAGCTAACGTAGTAACAAACAAAATGCTTTTCCAAAATGCCGCAATTTGACGAAGTTGCTCATACAAAGGTAATGCCAACGCCACCACACTCACCCCCAATAAATTATTTAACGGTGCATTACCTGCCATATAATTTTCGTAAGGGATATTCATTAATAACAACACACCAATTATCATTAATACCGTTAATACAAAGGTATTTAACAATATGGATCTCAACCGTTTATTAATTTGTAAAGCAATAAAAAAACCTGTCACAGTTAATAAAGAGTAAAAATAAATCATTATCTTTCCTTAGCCCGATTTTGTAACACTTTATGACGTAAACGAGCAAAAGAACGTCGCATAAATAAATAATCAGCTAACGTCCCAATAATAATCAAGGTAATCAGCGAACTCACCACATTAGGAATAAGCAAGGCTTTTGCTTGAGAAATCAACACATCGGAATATTTAATAATCCCCACGCTAACAGGGACAAACAAAACCGCCATATAATGAATCAATAAATTTGCCCCGAAAAAAATCCATTCTACTCGAATAACATTAGTCGTTAATCCAAAAAACAGTAGCAAAAGCCCGAATATGCTCCCAGGAATACCAATAGGGATCAACCATGCAATGGTTTCACCCAAATAAAGTAAGGCATATAAAATCACTAAAGATCGTATTAAATCAAACAGTTTTCTTTTCATCATCTATCTTCAAATTTTTGATAAGTTTTATAAATTTATTTTACGCTTATTTTTTCATTTTTGTTATTTTTTCAGTAAAATGTCACCATCTGCTATTTATATCAAAAAATATGAAAAAAATAACCTTTTTATTCACCGCACTTTTTGTTTTTATTTTTTCTAACTGCACATTTGCTATAGAACGCTGGATTAATTGCCGAGTGATCAGCATTAGTGATGGTGATAGCATAACCTGCCTATTAACCAACAAAAAACAAATCAAAGTGCGTTTAGCAGAAATTGATGCCCCCGAAAAACCCCAAGCCTTTGGTAAACGTGCCAAACAAACCCTAGCACAATTAATACACAAAACGCAGGTAAGACTTAAAATCTCAGATTATGACCGCTATGGACGTAGCGTTGCGACAATTTATAACTCGCAAGGAAAAAATATTAATCTGCAAATGGTACAACTCGGAATGGCGTGGGCTTATACACAATATATGCAAGATCCACAATATTTACAGATTCAACAACAGGCTCAATCACAACGTATTGGATTATGGCAAGATACTCATCCGATACCGCCTAGCGAATTTCGTAAACATCAATACAACCAATAAAGGAAATAATCATGTTTAATGCTTACTCATTTCGCCAACAATTTCCCTATTTCAGCCAACCTAATGTGGTGGTGTATTTGGATAACGCCGCCACAGCATTAAAACCACAAGCCCTAATCGATGCCACCGTGGAATTTTACCAATCCGCAGGCTCCGTGCATCGCAGCCAATATGACGAAAAAAACACCGCACTTTATGAACAAGCCCGCACCCGAGTTAAACAGTTAATTAATGCAGAAAGCGAACAAGCGGTGATTTGGACATCAGGCACCACACAAGCCATTAATACCGTTGCCAACGGCTTAATTCCCCACATTCAACCAGATGATGAAATCATCATCAGCGAAGCCGATCACCATGCTAATTTTGTCACGTGGCACGCTATTGCGAAAAAGTGCGGTGCAAAATTGCGGATTTTGCCGATATTAGATAATTTTTTAATTGACGAACAATCCCTAATTTCCGCCTTAAACGTACGCACAAAATTGGTCGCTTTAAATTTCGTTTCTAACGTCACAGGCACACAACAGCCCGTCCAACAACTGATTGAAAAAATTCGCCAATTTCCCACCGCACTTATTTTAGTCGATGCAGCTCAAGCCATTAGCCATCTCAAAATCGATCTACAAAAATTAGATGCAGATTTTATCGCATTCTCCGCCCACAAAATTTACGGTCCGAATGGATTAGGCGTGTTAAGTGGCAAACAGCCTGCTTTAGAAAAACTGCAACCGCTCCAATACGGCGGAAAAATGGTTGCCTTTGCATCAAAACAAGAAATTCGCTATGCCGATTTACCCTATCGTTTAGAAGCTGGCACGCCGAATATTGCCGCCGTGATTGGTTTTAATGCCGTATTAGAATGGCTAGAAAAATGGGATTTTGAGCAAGCGGAACAGTATGCTTTACATCTTGCCAGACAAACTGAAGTGCGGTTAAAAAATTACCCAAATTGTCGCCTATTTTCTGCCCCACAACCTAGCACCGTCATCAGCTTTGTGTTTAACCACATCGCTTGCTCTGATCTCGCTACCCTGCTTGCCGAGCAAAACATCGCTTTACGCACAGGGGTACATTGTGCCATGCCCTATCTTGCTCGTTTAGGTGTGCCTAGCACATTACGGCTCAGTTTTGCTCCCTACAACACCGAACAAGATGTACAAGCCTTTTTTACAGCATTAGATAAAGCATTATCATTATTGGACTAAAAAATGGAAATAATTGAACAAATTCAACAAGCTAAAAACTGGGAAGAACGCTATCGTTTGCTGATTCAAGCAGGTAAAAACCTAACCCAACCAACAGAAAACGAACTCGCCCATTGGACGGAAATTCAAGGTTGTGAAGTCAGATTATGGTGTAAAATCTCACAAAATTTAGACCGCACTTTACAGCTAAAGGCTTATAGCGAAGCACGGATTATGAATGGTTTGCTGTTCCTACTCATTAATGCAGTCAACGGGAAGCCATTAGACGAACTACAACAGTTTGATATAACAATATTTTTCACTGAACTCGGTATCGCTCAACGATTAAGCAGTACAAGGTTAAATGGATTGAAACAAATTGAGCAAAGCATTAAGGAACTGTCTTAAATTAAACAAACACCCCTTGCACCAACCCCATATACAACATCGTTCCCACTGCCATGGACAGGAACATATTTTTCTTCCAAAGGTGCAAGGCAAATGTTACTGCTCCAGCAATAAAATCGGGTATGCCGTGATAACCTTGCAACACATCAATGTTTTTATAGCAATATACCACTAACATACCGAACATGGCAGCAGGTAAGACTTTGCCTAAATAACGGATATATTCAGGGATCGGGCGGTTGGCTGGGAAGATCCAAAAAGGAATGAGTCGGCAAAATTGTACGCCTAATACACCCATGACAATGGTGATAATTTGTTCGGTTAAGGTCATGGATTTTCTCCCGTCAGGCGAATGATTTTACTTTCCAATTTGGTACGGCGTAAGGTCAATACTCCCCAAATAGTGAATAAGGTAGGAATTAAGAAATGTTCCTTACCCACGGTAATTAGGAAAAATAACGTAATACCTAAGCCGAGTAATGAGCTTTCATGGGATTTTTCTTTGAGCCAATTTTCAGTAAAAATGACGATAAATAATGCTGTCATGGCAAATTCTATGCCTTTTAAATCAAAAGGTACAATGTCCGTTGCAAGATTGCCTAATACCGCCCCAAAAACCCAATAGACTTGCAAATAGAGGCTAACAAAAAAGTAATACCAACCTTTATCTAAATGTTCTGGCACCTTTGCCATATAATTGAGTGAAAATGCTTCGTCCGACATGGTTGAAATTAAATACCAGCGTTTTTTACCCAACTGTTTACCATATTTTTCTAACATGGAAATGCTGTAAAAAACTTGTCGTCCGCTCACCATTAACGTGACCAACAGCACGGAAAGGGGAGAAAAAATAGCGGTCAATGATGTTGCCACAATAAATTCCACAGAACCGGCATAAATTAACGCCGCCATAAAGAACGGAAACCATACGCCAAAGCCTAATACTTTTATATAAATGCCGTAAGCAATGCCTAAGAAAATATAACCGATAATCATCGGTATAGAATAAGGAAAAGCGGCTTTAGCGGCTGCCAAAACTGCGGTGTTTTTTGGCTGATTTTCCATGATTACTCCAATACTGACAAGCCTGGTAAAGTAGAAAAACTTTGCGACTTCACGGTATCATAAAAATCATCAATAAATGCTCTCTCCGCATCAATTTCTCGATAAGCACAATATAAATTGCTATGTAGGCGTTGTTCGGTAATTTGACGAGCCACCACATAACCGCGATCTAAATAAGGTTTTACCGCCCAAAATGGTAACGCCGCAATGCCCCGTTTACTGGCGACTAATTGAATAATGGCAATGGTCAATTCACTGGTTCGGCGTGTTGGATTAATGCCAGCAGGTCGCAACACTTTACGCAGTAAATCCAACATATCATCGGGGACAGGATAAGTAATCCAAGTTTGATCGGCAAAATCTTCCGCTTGCCAAATGTCTTTTTGGGCTAACGGGTGATCTTTGGCACAAAGTCCGACCATTTCGTAGGAAAACAACGGCTTATAAATAATACCGTCAGTGGGTTCAATTTCAGACACAATCGCCCAATCGGCTCGATGACTAAGCAATAATCCCACGGTATCCGTATGAAAACCCGATACAATATCCAATTCGACTAACGACCAATGGGTACGGAAACTATCCATGGCAGGCATTAACCAGTCAAAGCAGGTATGACATTCCACCGCAATACGCAACTCCCCTGCTTCCCCTTGTTTTACTCGAGATAGATCACGCTCCGCCTCGATCACTTTGGGTAATACCTCATTGGCTAATTTAATCAAACGTTCTCCCGCAGGGGTAAAATGCAAAGGTGTAGTTTTGCGTTCAAATAACGGCAGCCCATATTGATCTTCTAATAATTTGAGTTGATGAGAAAGGGCTGATTGGGTTAAATAAACACATTTTGCGGCTAAAGATACTGATCCAGTTTCTTTTAAAGCAAGCAAGGTTTTTAAATGGCGAAGTTCAAGAAATATTGGTTTCATAGATTATCTATCAATAGTAAATAAGGCTTTTATTCTACAGTAAATTTCAGAAACATTTAACAAAAAGACGATGGAAGTGCGGTGTAATTTTAGATGATTTTTTCATAACAAAAATGATTTTTTTATAAAAAACACTTGCAAATTTTTCCATATAAAGTTATTTTTCTGTGCGAATTATCTTTATATGGAAATAACAATAATGAAACTAAAAAAAATAAGTGGGGTAATCATGCTCACTTTAGGGGTAATTTCCCCTGCAAGTGCGGTGGAAAAAACCGAAATTTTAGATGAAATTGTGGTCACGGAAGTAACCAATAATCCTTTTAAAAGCGTGTCACAAAGCGAATTAAAAAACGGCTCAACATCACTAGGTAATGCTCTGTCAAAACAAATGGGGATTCAAGCCAATCACTTTGGTTCAGGTGCTTCAACACCTGTTATCCGTGGGCAAGAAAGTTATCGCAATAAAATTGTACAAAATGGCAGTGATGTAGTGGATATGTCCAATATGTCCCCCGATCATGCCATTATGGTTGACCCTACTTTAGCGAAAGAAATTAAAGTCATTCAAGGCGTTGATACTTTATTATACGCCTCTGGTGTGACTGGTGCGGTGGTGAATGTAGAAGATGACAAAATTCCAACACAGTTACCATTGCGTACCGTTGAGGGCAGTTTAGATACTCGTTACAACACCAATAACCAAGAACAGTTATACAATTTAGCCACAAATTTACGACTAAATAATCATCTAGTTCTGCATTTAGAGGGCTTAACTCGTCATGCAAAAAATTATAAATCAGCTGGTTATACGGAACAATATAGCGTGGAAAATCCTTGTAATAATTCTAATATACCAGAATGTATTGAGGCTATTTTCTCTGATGATTATCAAGAAAATTTCGTAGAATCAAAGCATTATCGTTATATTAATAATTCCGAAGCAAAATCTAAGCAGGGGGCTGTGGGGCTGTCATGGATTGGTGAAAAAGGTTATCTTGGTATTGCTTATACCGATAGACGCGATCGTTATGGTTTAACTGGACACGAGCATAAAGCTCATTTTTGCCATATTCATACTCATCAAGAAAATGATGAATACTTAGAGGGGATTAACCTACATTGTGAACATACCAGCATCAATATTGATGAAGATTTCCACAATCACGATCCCAGTCAACCTGAACAATATGCCAAACTTAAATTACATTTAAAACGTGTGGATTTACGAGGTGCTATTATTCAACCTATAGCAGGAATTGAACAAATTCGTTTTATCGCTAACGATAGCCGCTATCATCATGATGAAATTGAAGGGCAATACACGATGTCTAGTTTTCAGCATAATGGCAAATCAGTACGTATTGAATTAGATCATAAACCTACTCAGCATATTTCTGGCAAATGGGTTGCACAATATAGCAAAGATCAGATTGGCAGTTCAGGCTATGAAGGAATTTTAGATAAAAGCATTACCAAACTATATGCGTTATCTGCGGTGGAACGTTATCAGTGGCAAGATATTACGTTCTCTTTATCTGGACGTGTAGATCATCAAGCAATTCAATTACTTGATGACAAACAATTACATCGTGGGAAAAATATTATACCATTACGCAATATGTCATACAGCACCAATACTTATTCTTTCGCCACAGGTATTGATTGGCAAATTACCCCTGCATTTAAAAGTTGGATAACCTTTTCTCATCAGGAACGAGCCCCTAGCGTACAAGAACTTTATGCTCGAGGCACGCATGTTGCCACCAATTCCTATGAATTTGGTGATGAACAATATGACCGCACCATTCATAATTTGCAGATAGATACCAATGTTTATAATCAATTTGGTATTAATGAACGACTCAAAAAAGAAAAATCCAATAATCTGGACATCGGTGTGCAATTTAATAATGACAAATGGCAAAGCTATTTCGGCACCTATTATAAGTATTTTAGCAATTATATCTATGCTCATACCATGGATCGTTTTGCACATTTTCGTTTGATACGTTACGCTCAACAACCTGCACGTTTTTATGGTGTGGAGGGAAATATTAGTTATCAATTCACCCCTAAATATCGTTTTACTGTTTTCGGTGATTATGTGCGAGGAAAATTACAAAATGGCAATGTACCACGTATGCCAGCGATGCGTTTAGGTTCTCGTCTGAATGCTGACTTGAGTGATAAATTGTCCACCAGCATTGAATATACTCATACTTTTAACCAAAATAACACCGCCCATAATGAGCTACCTGTTAAGGGTAATGCTATGTTAAATGCGGGTATTATTTATTTAGGTTCATTAAGTCAGCATATTGATTATCGTTTAACCCTTGATTTTAATAATATTCTTAATCGGAAAGTGTATGCGAGTACATCTTATTTATCCCATATTCCTTTAATGGGACGTAATGTGGTAATGGGGGCAAGTGTATTGTTTTAAATTAAAAAAGACGAAAAAGAAAAGCGGTGAATTTTTTAATCCACCGCTTTTTCTAACAAAAGAACCAGAAAAAGTCCTTATTTTCTGTTCCTTTTCCATCTAGCACTGAATAAATCTCAGTGCGATGCTGAAGAAATCCCTATCTTCTTTTTTTCTTCATACCCTGACGGGCTTTAAAACGTGGATTTTCCTTACAAATTACATAGACCACACCGTGACGGCGAACTACTTTACAATTTGGGTGACGAGTTTTGGCACTTTTTAATGATGATAATACTTGCATGCTAATCTCCTATTTTGATTTTAATGCACCGAACTTACCATAACGATTGGTAAAGTCACTAGCTCGACCTTCATTACCGATTTGACGTGTTTTGCCTGTGTAGAACGGGTGTGATGCTGATGATGTATCACACATAAATACGGGATATTCCTTGCCATCTTCCCATTTCATTGTATTTGTTGTTCTAGCACAAGAACGAATTAAAAAGCCTTGTTTGGCATTGCTATCATAAAATAGCACGGTACGATAATTATCAGGGTGGATTCCTTTTTTCATGCTTTAACCTTATTTTTTATTGAAAAATAACTAGACTGCGAATATTACCTTAGATAAGGGAGTTTTGCAAAACTTATTTCACAAAAATAAAAAAGATCTAATCTATTGATCTGCCCCCCTCAGTCCTTCGGACAGCCCCCCCTACAAGCAAGGACAACGAAGTGATTTTTCTTCCCCCTGCTTGTGGGGGGAAGTCCCCGAAGGGGGAAGGGGGGCAATAACCTATATATCAAGACCATACTCATTCCATTCTCCATATCATTAAAATAATTCATACAAAAAATGAAAAAGATTAGTTTGCTTAATAAATAAAAATTCGGCATTATCTTTATCAAGCGGACGTTTAGCCGTCTAAATAGAAATTTATTATTCCCATTATAGGAGCAAGATTATGACCACATTCCATGTATTAGGATTCCCCCGTGTTGGTGCAAAACGTGAACTTAAATTTGCACAGGAACGCTACTGGCGTAAAGAATTAAGCGAGCAAGATTTATTAGCACTTGCCAAAGCCTTACGTGAGAAAAACTGGAAACATCAAGCTGAAGCAAACGCTGATTTTGTCGCAACAGGTGATTTCACGTTTTACGATCATATTTTAGATCTGCAAGTGGCGACAGGGGCGATTCCTGCTCGTTTTGGTTTTGACAGTCAACAATTAACTTTAGAACAATATTTTGAATTAGCACGTGGTAACAAAGATCAATTTGCCATTGAAATGACTAAATGGTTTGATACCAACTATCATTATTTAGTACCCGAATTTAGCAAAAACACCCAATTCAAAGCCAATCCAGCACATTATGTCAATCAATATCGTGAAGCTGTTGCCAACGGACATAAGGCAAAACCTGTAATCGTTGGTCCGTTAACATTCCTTTGGTTAGGTAAAGAAAAAGGCGAAGCCTTCAACCGTTTTGATTTATTGGCAAAATTAGTCCCAGTTTATCAACAAATTTTAACCGCACTTGCCAATGAGGGTGCCGAGTGGATTCAAATTGATGAACCAGCATTGGCATTAGATTTACCAAAACCATGGCTTGATGCGTTCCAGTCCGTGTATGCAGACTTAAGCAAAGTGAATGCCAAATTATTATTGGCGACTTACTTCGGTTCAGTGGCAGAACACGCGCCATTATTAAAAGCGTTACCAGTGGCGGGTTTACACCTTGATTTAGTACGTTCGCCTGAACAATTAGCGACTTTCGCTGATTATAACAAAGTGCTTTCTGCGGGTGTGATTGAAGGTCGTAATATTTGGCGTGCGAATTTAAATAGCGTGCTTGATGTGTTAGAGCCATTAAAAACCAAACTCGGTGAACGTTTATGGATTGCTCCAAGCTGTTCATTATTACACACACCTTATGATTTGAGCGTGGAAACGCAATTACAACAGAAAAATCCTGATCTTTATTCTTGGTTAGCGTTCACGTTACAAAAAGTTGAAGAATTAAACGTATTAAAACAAGCATTAAATAACGGTCGTGCATCAGTACAAGCACAATTAGATGCCAGCCAAGTGGCTGCTGACGCTCGCAAAAACAGCAAAGTCATTCATAAAGCGGAAGTCGCCGCTCGTTTGGCAAACTTGCCAGCCAATGCGGATCAACGCAAATCGCCGTTTGCAGAGCGTATTGCCAAACAAAATGCGTGGTTAAATTTACCATTATTACCGACCACCACCATCGGTTCATTCCCACAAACCAGCGAAATCCGTCACGCTCGTGCCAGCTTCAAAAAAGGCGAATTGTCTTTAGCGGATTATGAAACGGCGATGAAAAAAGAAATCGAATATGTGGTGCGTAAACAAGAAGAACTTGATCTTGATGTATTGGTTCACGGCGAAGCAGAACGTAACGATATGGTGGAATATTTCGGTGAATTATTAGATGGTTTTGCCTTTACCAAATTCGGTTGGGTGCAAAGCTACGGTTCACGCTGTGTGAAACCGCCTGTGATTTTCGGCGATGTAACCCGTCCAGAACCAATGACGGTGCGTTGGTCGCAATATGCTCAAAGCCTGACCCAAAAAGTGATGAAAGGCATGTTGACAGGTCCTGTCACCATTCTGCAATGGTCATTCGTGCGTAACGATATTCCACGTTCAACCGTATGCAAACAAATCGGTGTAGCGTTGTCTGATGAAGTATTAGATTTGGAAAAAGCAGGTATTAAAGTGATTCAAATTGACGAACCTGCAATTCGTGAGGGCTTGCCACTCAAACGTGCCGACTGGGACGCTTACTTACAATGGGCGGGCGAAGCGTTCCGTTTAAGCTCAATGGGTGTGGCGGACGATACGCAAATTCACACGCACATGTGTTATTCTGAATTTAATGACATTTTACCTGCGATTGCAGCGTTAGATGCGGATGTCATTACCATCGAAACGTCCCGTTCCGATATGGAATTATTGACCGCATTCGGCGATTTCAAATATCCGAACGACATCGGTCCGGGCGTGTATGACATTCATAGCCCACGCGTACCGACCGAAGCGGAAATCGAACACTTGTTACGCAAAGCGTTAAACGTGGTGCCAAAAGAACGCCTATGGGTCAACCCAGACTGCGGTTTAAAAACCCGTGGCTGGAAAGAAACCATTGAACAATTGGAAGTGATGATGAAAGTAACGAAAAAATTGCGTAAAGAATTGGCATAATTACCGAATCCAAAGACTGAAATTGAAAATTTCAGTCTTTTTATTTTTCTTTGTTATATAATATGTGGCGGAAATTTTGGCTTATTTAATCAGTGAGGAAACAATGAATGCCAATCAATCAATCAATCAATCAATCAATCAATCAATCAATCAATCAATCAATCAATCAATCAATCAATCAATAGTAGTTTAACTTTTGCTGTAATCACTGCAACTATTGGTCGCCCTGAATTAGAGCGTGCCATTATTTCCGTTCAAAACCAAACCTATCCTTGCAAACATTATGTATTTGTTGACGGTAAAAAATTCTGGGACAAAGTCAAACCGTTGGAAGCCAAGTATCCTGACGTAGAATTTATCTATTTACCGATGAATACGGGTGGAAATGGAATGGGGTGTCTGCGAATTCTAGCCGCTGCCCCTTTTTTAATAAACGAAGATATTATTTGTCTTTTAGATGATGATAATTGGTATGATGAAAACCATATTGAAGGCTTTATACCATTCTTTGAAAAACATAACGTGGATTACGCCTATCATTTAAGACATTTATATGACGATGACGGTCAATTTATTTGTGATGATAATTATGATTCATTAGGTTTCTGGAAAATTGAACTCCCGACTTATAAAGCCATAACACGTAACCACGATTTTTTAGTAGATACGAATTGTTATGCTATTCAGAAAAATCTGCTGTTACAAATTTCATATTCTTGGATTAAAAATGATCGTGGTTTATTCAGAAAATTAATATCAATATCAAATATTACAGGTTGTTGCACCGCTTTAAGAACCGTAAACTATTGTGCCCATTTAAGTATATATGATCCCAAAATAGGAAAACTCACCTTATTACCGATGCAACTAACAAGAGAAATTAGTTTATTTTGGGAAGATTATGCTCAAAGCCATTCTAAATTAGAATGGCTTATACCAACTCTATTTAGAGAAGGACAACTTATACCGATAGAAAAGCATAGTGAATAAATTGGTTATAGACTAGGCTAAGTACAGAAAAATGGCAATTCTTGTAAAAGCTAACTCAGTCTAACCTCTTGTTCTATAAAGGCTGAAATCAAAAATTTCAGCTTTTTCTACTGGATTTTTTGTGACCGATCTCACAATTCTGAATATGATGAATTGTTTACTCAACTATTTTTTGTTAATCTTCCGTTCTCTTAGTCGGGGTGCTTCTACAAGCTGAGATTACACCCGTTGAACCTGAAACAGATAAGGGGCTGAGAGTGTGTCATTATTTTTCTGCGACGGAGACAAATTTTAGCCTAATCAAGGCGAAAGACGTGCAGTTTAGTCATTCTAAATAAGCGTCTTTCAACGCCGAGTAGGCTAAAATTTATCCCGTCCCGTAGGGTTGTGCTTAAAAAAGCCACACTCTGCGTCAAAAAATTTGAAAATAGAACCACTATTTTCTGCATTTTTTTCCTTGTTTGTGGCTTTTTTAAGCGACAACGCAGAAAAATAATGACACACTCTCAGCCCCCAACTGACGTAGGAAACTAAACCATGAAAAACGATTTTATTCAAACTATTATCCAACAAGCTCAACCTCATTGGCATCATTATGTAGAACATGATTTTGTACAACAACTAGGACAAGGTACATTACCCTTATTGAGCTTTCAATACTATTTAAAACAAGATTATCTCTACCTATTTCACTACAACCGTGCCTTAGCACTCGCCATATTCAAGGCGGAAAATTTTGAGCAAATGCGAGATATTCATCAAGCTATGACGGTTTTATTACAAGAAATTCAATTACATATTGATTTCTGCCAAGATTGGGGGATTAGTCAACAAGATTTATTAAACATAGAAGAAGATCCTGCTTGTGTCGCCTATACTCGCTATGTCTTAGATTGTGGTATAACAGGTGGTCTGGCGGAACTTTATGCAGCAATCGCCCCTTGTGCCATTGGTTATGCGGAAATCGGATTGCGTTTAAGTCAACAAAATTTGGTGTCCAATAACCCTTATCAAAAATGGATTGATTCTTATGCCGATGAAACTTTTCAAACTGCGGTGGAAAAATATAAAGATTTTTTAACCGCACTTTGCCAAGATCTCAATGCCAAACAATTGGCAAATATCCAGCACATTTTCACGACGGCGACACGAATGGAAGTGGCATTTTGGCAAATGGGGTTAGATCATTAATTTTTTATACTTTGCTAACTAAATTATTGTTATAATTTCCCCCATATTTTATTTCAGCACGGTTCATTCAATGAAATTTAAACTGATTTTATGTTTATTATTAGGATTATTGCCTAACATAGTATTAGCTCAGTGGAAGTCTGTTGGCAAAGCAGATTACAACTGGGGACCTTTTCTTGTGTATAGTATTACGCTTTCCACCGAAACAGGGCAATATCAAGAAAATGAACGTCCATTGATGCTTACTTTTACTTTTGACAAACAAGTGGAAGGTAAAAATTTTGCAGTTACCTTAATTAAAGAAATTGATAGTTTGAAAATGGTGTCGTCAGACACCACATCCACTTGGCTAAAAGAATTACAACGGATTTTCCCTGATTTTTCCCCGCAAGATCATTTAAGTTTTATTGCATTAGCAGATAAAAGTTATTTTGTATTAAATGATACAGTATTAGATTATGAATTCGAACCTGAATTTGCTCAGATTTTAACCGCAGTTTGGTTATCAGAAAAAACGAATTTCAGTAAAATGCGAGAGATGCTGCTAAATCAAAGTAAGCCAGAAAATGAAGCACCAAAAACCGAACTTGAAACTGTTCCATTCAATGAAGAAGAAGTCAATCCGCAGCTTCCACCTGAATATCCGTTGGAAGAACAGCCAGAAGTGGTATCTTAATAATCCTGACTTTCTGAATGGGCGTATTAGATTACGCCCCCCCACATTGATTATTTATTGTTTAATAATTGATATTTCTGTTCTAAACATACAATCATCTCCAACGCAATATTCACACCGCTGGTCTTTTCGATCATTTCTAATCCAGGGCTGGCATTGACTTCCAACACTAATAATCCTTGATTAGAGCGAATCAAATCTACGCCAGCCACATCTAAGCCTAATGCTTTAGTAGCATTAATCGCTATTTGTTGTTCATCTATGGTAAGAGTGATTTTTTCTGCACTTCCCCCACGATGAAAATTTGCCCGAAATTCGCCATTTTGCCCGTGTCGCAACATAGTTGCTACCACTTTATCACCGATTACAAAACAACGAATATCCGTGTTTTTAGCCTCCCGAATAAAATCTTGTAATAACGTAACCACCTTAGCCTCTTTCAATGTTTCCAAAATACTCACCGCACTTTGTGGCTTTTCCGCCAGCATAACTCCGATACCTTGTGAGCCATTTAAGGTTTTCAAAATGGTAGGGGTTTTCATTTTAGCGACCGCACTTTTTGCTGAAAATTCGCTACCCGCTAAAATACTCTGTGGAACCAGCACGCCAGCTTGTTGTAATAATTGTAAACTTTGCCATTTATCTCTAGCTCGTAAAAATGCCTGATCATCATTTAAACTAATCGCCCCGCCAGCCACGAAATGACGTAAGACTGCACATCCCATTTGTGTACTTGCCGTACCAAAACGTGGCAACACTGCGTCATATTTCGGTAATAAATAGCAATTTTCTTTTCCATTGCATTGATAATACACGTCAAAGTGCGGTCTATTTGATGATAGTTTTAATAAGCAACGATTAGGATCGAGAATATCCATTGAATGTCCACGTTTTTCAGCCTCAGATTTTAACCGTTGGCAACTGTACAAACGTGGTTCACGACATAGCATTAAAATTTTCATAAGATTTTGGCTAATTAAATGTTAGAAAAAAACAATTTATATTTTTACTTAATTTAGCGTAAAATTCCACAACATTCACTTAAAAAGGAAAAACTATGTTTATAAAAATTTACGGTCGTATGACTTGCCCTTTTTGCGTTCGAGCAAAAAACTTGGCGGATAAACTTGCCACAGAAGTAAACGGATTTAGCTATGAATTTATTGATATTATTGAAAAAGATATGAGCAAAGATGATATTGCTAAAGCTATCAGGGTTACTCAAGTACAAACTGTGCCACAAGTCGTGGTGGATGGGCAACCAATCGGTGGTTGTACAGATTTTCAGACTTTCGCCCAACAAAAATTTGGTATTACACTTTAATTAGCCATGAAAAAACCTAGTGAGTTTACACCGCACTAGGTTTTCTTTTAGCTATAATTTAGCCAGCATATTAATTAGACAACACTTTCTGCAATGCCTGATATAAGGTTTGGGCTTTTTCACCGCTCAATGCGAATTTATCTTCATCGCTAATCACGACCGCACTTTCATTCCCATAGGCACTAAGTTGCATGGAATATTCACCTTTTTCAAGATCTGGTTTGCTTAAACCGAAACGAGCCCATTCGCTGTCATCTAATGGTTTGTATTTTAATAGTGCATAACCTTTACCCGCTGTAGATTCTTTGAACTCAAAACCCAGTTGTGGCAAGGCTTGTTCTAATTTTTGCCAAGATTGACGGAAATTGATATTCATCGCCAAAGCTATATGTTGATTGGTATCAGTGATAATCGCAGATTGAACCGCACCCGTGGCAACATCTGATACTGCCACTTGTTGCTGTTGTTGACGATAAGCAGAATTTAACTCACCCACCAACTGATTTAGACGATCTGAAGTATAACGTTCTTTGTCTTTCACCGTTGGCGTGAAAATCACTTCATCTCGTTTCATTTGAGCAATCGCTACGACTAAGGCGTTAGAAGTGTTGTTGCCCACTTCTTCAATAATATAACGAACTTGCACATCACCAATTTCATCAGCTCGTCCTGTTTTTGCCCAATCAGTTTGTACCTGATTACCTAATGTAGTGAATTGAATGTTTTGTTCTGTTAATAAACGCTGTACTTGCTGAATATTATAAACAGATTTTTTCTCCGCAGGATAAATAATAGATGAACGTTCACCATCAAAATGGGTTACTGAATTACCAATAATCGCCATAGGTGTTGATGGTGGACGAATATCTGTGCCATCAGTTTTGATGGAAACATCTGTCGGTAATTGATAGGTATTCTCTTGCCCTAAGATAGTGACACCACCTGTATCTAATTTAGTAAAAACAGGAATCACACCTCGTTTTTCATAACTATCATTGGCGGTTTGTTTGCTTTCATTACTGGTTGAACAGGCAGTTAGGGTTGCTAACACGGTTAATGGTAAAAGCCATTTTTTCATCATCTATCCCTTTAAAATTTTGGTAAAATATATCGCACTTATAGACCACAAAAATATGAGAAAGTTTAGGGCTAATAAAATAGCCCTAAAAGTGCGGTTAAATTTAAATTAATTTTGCCTGTTGTAATGCAGCTAATACTTTCGGCTGTGCCTGTTCACTCAACACTGTTAATGGTAAACGTAAAATCGGATTACTAATTAAGCCTAATTTATATGCAGCCCATTTTACTGGAATAGGATTTCCCTCCACAAATAAGTCACGATGCAATGCCATTAAACGTTGATTAATTTCTTCCGCTTCGTCAAATTTACCCGCTAAGGCTAATTGACATATTTTTGCCATATCAGTTGGTGCAAGGTTATTCGTCACAGAAATAACCCCTTGTCCGCCCAATTTCATACTTTCTAAGAAAGTGGCATCATCACCACTCAAGAAAATAAAATCTTCGCCTGCAAGATCTTTAATTTTGCGAACACGACTGACATCGCCCGTTGCTTCTTTAATTCCAACAATATTTTCAATTTTAGCCAAACGCCCTACTGTTTCAGGTTGCATATCACTCCCTGTTCTGCCTGGTACGTTATATAAAATTTGTGGTAAATCAGTACATTCTGCAATAGCTTTAAAATGTTGATACATTCCTTCTTGGGTAGGTTTATTGTAATAAGGCACAACAGACAAACAACCTGCTACACCGCTATCATTTAATAATTTAGTCATGGTAATTGCTTCGCTAGTGGCATTTGCTCCAGCTCCAGCAATCACAGGAATTCTTCCATCTGCAAATTCTACAGTCTTTAAAATTGTTTTTACATTTTCATCAATGCTTAATGTGGCAGCTTCACCAGTTGTACCAACAGAAACAATAGCATTTGTTCCTGCTTTGATATGAAAATCAACCAATTTTTTTAGCTCGTTATAATCTATTTCACCGTGACTATCCATCGGGGTAATAAGGGCGACAATGCTACCGTAAAATAAAGGATTTGAAGACATAAAAAACCTCTCGTAATATTTTGTTGATGTTTGCTTGATAACTTTCTTCTATAATTGCTAAAATAATCGCAATTTGCAAGCAAGTTTTACCATTTTATTTAAAAAATTATAAAATAAATCATACATAAGGAATTTACGCATGAATCCATTAAAAATTGGTGAAATCGCACCGCACTTTTGCTTACACAATCAACAAGATCAAACGATTTCATTAACAGATTTTCAAGGTAAAAAGGTTCTCGTGTATTTTTATCCGAAAGCACTGACACCAGGTTGTACAACGCAGGCTTGCGGTTTGCGAGATGCCAAAATAGAACTGGATAAATTAGACGTAACAATTTTGGGTATCAGCCCCGATAGCCCGAAAAAATTAGCTCAATTTGTGGCAAAGAAAGGTTTGAATTTCGATCTTTTGTCCGATCCCGATCATCAGGTAGCGGAACAATTCGGCGTATGGGGAGAAAAGAAATTTCTAGGTAAAACCTATAATGGTATTCATCGCATCAGCTTTTTAATTAATGAGCAAGGGGTGATTGAACAGGTGTTTGATAAATTCAAAACAGGCGAGCATCATCAAGTAGTATTGGATTATTTACTGGCGAATCAATAAATCCGACTGATAGTATGCAAGTGCGGTGAAAAAATTTCTATTTTTCACCGCACTTCGATTAGCGTTCGTAAATAATCTCTACACCCTCATCGTCTTCTTCAGACCAATCGTCCCAGAAATCATCATCGTCATCTTCCACTGCATTTTGCATCGCTTCTTGATGATAATCGTCCCATTTAAATTTCACTTCGTCAGTTGGTGTATTTTCTTCTTCCACTTCTCTTGGGTTGGCTTCAATGAAATCCATAATTTCACGGGTTAAATCAGACACGTTTTTGCCTGTGACGGCGGAAATTAAGAAATAATCTTCTTCATAGCCAAGGCGTTCAGTAATCTCTTTAGCTAATTGTTGGGCTTCTTCTTCAGACATCGTATCAATTTTATTAAACACTAACCAACGTGGTTTCTCCGCCAACTTTTCACTATATTGGAATAATTCATTTTCAATAATCGCAATATTATCCGCAGGATCACTTTCATCAATGGGAGCAATATCCACTAAATGAATCAGTACACGACAGCGTTCTAAGTGTTTTAAAAAGCGAATACCTAACCCTGCACCTTCTGAAGCGTGTTCAATTAAACCTGGAATATCTGCTACCACAAAGCTACGATCTGCACCAACCCGTGCTACGCCTAAACTTGGCACTAAAGTAGTAAATGGATAATCTGCTACCTTTGGTTTTGCTGCTGAAATAGCACGGATAAAAGTTGATTTCCCTGCATTCGGTAAACCTAACATACCCACATCGGCGAGTAACATTAACTCAAGCTGTAAATCTCGTTTTTCTCCAGCTGTTCCCATGGTTTTTTGACGTGGTGCTCGATTCACAGAAGATTTAAAACGTGTATTACCTAAACCGTGATAACCCCCTTTTGCTACCAGCATCTTGGCACCATGTTTAGTCAGATCGCCTAATGTTTCCTTGGTATCATTATCAATGGCTCTGGTTCCTACTGGTACACGTAAGGTAATATCTTTGCCTCGTTTACCTGTGCAATCGGAACTACGTCCATTCTCACCTCGTTCGGCGGCAAAACGTTTTTCAAAGCGATAATCAATTAAAGTATTGAGATTTTCATCAGCGATTAAATATACATCTCCACCATCTCCACCATCACCGCCATCAGGTCCACCTTTTGGAATAAATTTTTCACGGCGAAAACTCACACAGCCATTGCCACCGTCCCCTGCTTCAACTCGAATAAGGGCTTCATCTATAAATTTCATTCTTTTATCTCCATAATATCGCCATTCATTACAGGGCGTTTTTTCTTTTATTAAATAACTTATGCCCGATGGCAGCTAACATTGCTCCAAAAACAGATAGCAATGCTCCAATATAACTCAGTGTATTAAACTCTGGTTTAGCAAAATCAGTAGGATCGAAAGCATGAATTAAATGACCGAATAATAAAGTAAATAATGGTCCCACTGTTACAACTACACTGACTTTAGACACTTCCCATTGATTTAAGGCTTCCGCATAAGCACCATAAGCCAGCGGGGTATTTAAACAACAATAAATAAAACACCCCCAAGCAAAAGGGCTAAGTTCATCAAATTGCTTATAATTCGACATTGGCATAAAAACCAAAACACAGCCAAAATACATAAACATTAAAATCTGCTGAGTACTAAAAAAACGTGCCAATATTTTTTGTGCCAAACCATACAGTACCCAAATAATCGCAGCACTAAAACCGCAAATTACACCAATCGAATAAATATTGATATTTAAAAACAAAGCAAAGCGATCATTAAAAAATAACCCTAGCCCCAAAACTAATAACACTAGCCCGATTTTTTGATGAATACCTAATTTTTCTTTAAATAATAAAATCCCAACAAGTAACATACCGAAAGAAGACACGGGGCTAAACACCTGTGCAATCATTGGCTCCACATAATTTAAGGAAGAATTATATAAAAAGAAGTTTCCTGCTAAACCAATGATGCCTATGATCAACCAAGTGAATACCTGCAAATTAAATTGGGATAACTTCGGTAATTTCTTTTTCCAAGCCAAAAATACAAATAAAATCGTTGTCGCCACCGTGAAACGATAAAATATAATGGTTTCTACGCTGACTACAGCTGTGACCTGTTTTAACGCTATAGGAAGTGATCCCCAAGCCATTGCAGCGGTCAAAGCCAAGAAAAAACCAAGAACTGGATTTTGTTGCATCTGACTTTCCTTGTATTTTATTATGTTCACCGATAATACGCTAAGAAAGACAAAAACGCCCCACTATATTATTTAGTAGGGCGTTTCAATTCTTTGCTAATCTGAAGATTATTCAGTTACGATACTAACGAATTTACGGCTTTTTTCGCCTTTTACTTCAAATTTAACTTTACCGTCTGCAGTCGCAAATAAAGTGTGGTCTTTCCCCATACCTACGTTTGAACCTGCGTGGAATTTGGTACCACGTTGACGAACGATAATGCTACCTGCTAAAACAGATTCACCGCCAAAACGTTTTACACCAAGGCGTTTAGCTTCAGAATCACGACCGTTACGAGTTGAACCACCAGCTTTTTTAGTTGCCATCTTCTATAACTCCTCTGATATTATGCTGAAATCCCAGTGATTTTCACTTCGGTGAACCACTGACGATGACCTTGTTGTTTACGGCTGTGTTTACGGCGACGGAACTTAACGATTTTAATTTTATCGCCACGACCTTGAGCCACCACTTCAGCCACTACTTTTGCTCCAGTAACAACTGGGGCACCAATTTTAACATCTTCACCATTAACGACCATTAACACTGAATCAAACTCAACATTTGAGCCGACTTCAAGTTCAAGTTTCTCTAAACGAACAACTTGACCTTCACTTACTCGGTGTTGTTTGCCGCCACTTTGGAAAACTGCGTACATAAATACTCCGCTAATATCGTGCTTACAATGTTATTTCATTTTTTAAGCACATTAAAACCATATAAATAGGTCACGAATTCTACGGAAAATTGCCCTTGATAGCAAGTATTAATTTGCAATAAAACAAAAAAAGTTGAAATTTCCATTGTTTTGCATAGTTTCATTTTAGAAATCGCTAAAAATCAGTTAAAATGCACCGCACTTTAACTTAAACAATAATAAATTCTATGCAAAATAATTTAATGGATCAACGGGCTATCCAAACCTTAATTGAAGCGGATATGCGGAAAGTCAATGAAGAAATCTTAGCCCAACTAACTTCTGATGTCGCCTTAATTAATCAACTTGGCTATTACATCGTACAAAGTGGTGGAAAACGTATTCGTCCGACCATCGCCTTATTAGCCGCTCGAGCAATCGACTATCAAGGGGATTTAATGCCAATTTGTGCAACGTTCATCGAATTTATTCACACCGCCAGCCTATTGCACGATGATGTTGTAGATGAGTCTGATCTTCGTCGTGGTAATCCAACAGCAAATGCTGAATTTGGTAATGCCGCCAGCGTGTTAGTCGGGGATTTTATTTATACTCGTGCTTTCCAATTAATGGCAAAACTGAATTCCTTAAAAATGTTACGCATTATGTCTGATGCAACTAACGTACTCGCTGAAGGAGAAGTGCAACAATTAATGAACGTCAACGATCCTGATACCAGCGAAGAAAATTATATGAAAGTGATCTATCGTAAAACCGCACGTTTATTTGAGGTTTCCGCTCAAGCACCTGCTGTTATTGCTAAGGCTTCCGAAGAAATTGAAAGTGCTTTACAACAATATGGTCGTTATATTGGAACAGCTTTTCAATTAGTTGATGATATATTAGATTACAGTGCTAGTGCAGCGGCATTAGGTAAAAATATCGGTGATGATTTAGCCGAAGGAAAACCAACTTTGCCATTATTACATGCCATGCGTCACGGTAGTCCTGAGCAATCAGAACTGATTCGTCATGCTATTTTACAAGGCGGACAACGTGATATTATTGATCAAGTATTAGCCATTATGGCAGAACACAAATCGCTCGATCATGCAATGGCACGAGCTAAACAAGAAGCCCAAAAAGCGGTGCAAGCAATTGCGATTTTACCTGACAGTATTTATAAACAAGCCTTAATTTCATTGGCATATTTATCCGTAGATAGAACTTATTAAGATGACTAACAACACTCAATTTGAATATCAACCTAAACAAAGAAAATGTAAAGAACGCAAAGATCCCAATGCACCTTTTGTTCGCCCGAAATTAGACTTGCCAAACGGACACAACAAATTACTGTTACATTCTTGTTGTGCACCTTGTTCAGGCGAAGTTATGGAAGCAATTTTAGCTTCGGGGATTGAATTCACCATTTATTTTTATAACCCCAATATTCACCCATTAAAAGAATATATGATCCGCAAAGAGGAAAATATTCGCTTTGCAGAAAAACACAATATTCCCTTTATTGATGTGGACGATGATTACGAAAACGACCGCAAAATCTGGTTCAAAAAAGCCGAAGGGATGGAATGGGAACCCGAGCGAGGTATTCGTTGCACCATGTGCTTTGATATGCGTTTTGAAAAAGCCGCTCAATACGCTCACGAAAACGGCTTCCCCGTATTCACCAGCTGTTTAGGCATTTCTCGCTGGAAAGACATGAACCAAATCAATGACTGCGGACACCGTGCTGCCAGCCATTATGACGATGTGGAATATTGGGACTACAACTGGCGAAAAGGCGGTGGATCTGCTCGTATGATTGAAATCAGCAAGCGTGAACGTTTCTATCAACAAGAATATTGTGGCTGCGTTTATTCATTGCGTGACAGCAATAAATGGAGGTTAGAAACAGGACGTGCGAGAATTGAAATTGGGAAGTTGTATTATTCGCCAGATTAAAAAGTTCAAAAAGTCCGAAAGAAAGGCACCGCAGCTTTCAAACTGCGGTGCTTTTTTGTGCTGTTTTTATTTAGCGATTTTACTTCGCCAACTTATCCAACAACTTCTGATGAATCCCACCAAAACTGCCATTGGACATCACTAAAATATGATCTGTTGGTTGGGCTTCCGCTATGACAAAATCTACCAATTTCTCTACATTCGCTGCCCATTTGACAGGCTGCACACAATCGGCGGCAATTTCGGCGACTTCCCATGGAATATTGTCAGGTTGCAATAAAAATACCTTATCTGCTCGTACTAATGCTGGTGCAATTTCATCTTTATGATGACCCATTTTCATCGTGTTAGAACGAGGTTCTAGCACAGCGAAAATACGTACTCCGCCGCCTACTTTATCTCGAAGTGCGGTCAACGTGGCTTGAATTTCTGTTGGGTGATGAGCAAAGTCATCATAAACCGTTACGCCATTCACTGTCCCTTTCACTTCTAAACGGCGTTTTGCATTCACAAACGAACTCAAGGCTTGTGCTGCCTTTTGCACCGAAATGCCTGCGTGATGAGCCGCCGCAATTGCCATTAAGGCATTGTGCATATTGTGTTGCCCGACAATGTTCCATTGTACTTCGGCGGCTTTTTCACCGTGATGATACACCGCAAAATGGGTGCAATCTTGGCGTAAACGTTCGGCGTGCCATTCTTGATCTTTGCCGATAAATTGCTTACCTGACCAGCAACCCATATCCAAGGTTTCTTTCACACTTTGCTCATCTGCCACCGACAGCACTAAGCCAGATTGCGGAATGGTACGGATCACGTGGTGAAATTGGCGTTGAATGGCGTGCAGATCATCGAAAATATCGGCGTGATCGAAGCCGATATTGTTGATAATCAAGGTTTTTGGATTGTAATGGACAAATTTAGAACGCTTATCAAAGAAAGCGGTATCATATTCATCTGCTTCAATCACAAAATACGGACTGTCGGTAAAACGAGCGGAAACGCCGAAATTGCCTGCGATACCGCCGATTAAGAAACTCGGATTTAAACCGTTTTGTTCCAAAATCCAAGTGAGCATGCCTGTGGTGGTGGTTTTGCCATGGGTGCCTGACACAGCGAACACCCAACGATTACGCAATAAATTATCATGTAACCACTGTGGACCTGATGTGAACGGAAGTTGATTTTCAAGCACATATTCCACACAAGGGTTACCTCGTTTCATGGCGTTACCCACAATCACCATGTCAGGTGCTGGTTGTAATTGAGAGATCTCAAAGTGAGGGATAATTTCAATCCCGCTTTGTTCCAAAAAGGTGGACATTGGGGGATAAACCTGCGTATCTGAACCCGTTACATGATAGCCCATTTGTTTGGCAATCATCGCGACACCGCCCATAAAAGTGCCACAGATACCTAAAATATGAATATGTTGTGTAGTCATTCTTAACTCTTATTATTTGTACAAACTATTGAAAAATTTGTGCGTTAGATCACATTATTAAACATTCATCATATTGATGAAAAACTAAAGTTGTTATGATAATCCAAGTTTCTTACGCCGTCTAGCAAGAAAGTGCGGTGCAAAATTAATGATTTTTTAATGTCAAACAGAGATTAGCTATGAAAACCCTAGATGCTTTTATTATCGAAAAACAAGCTGAATACCCGAATGCCAAAGGGGCATTATCTGGTATCCTTTCTTCCATTCGTTTAGTTGCCAAAGTAATTCACCGCGATATTAACCGTGCAGGTTTAACCAATGATATTTTAGGCTATGCTGGCAATCAAAATGTGCAAGGTGAAAGCCAAATGAAACTAGATGTGATTGCCAATGATACGTTCAAACGTGCCTTAATGGCTCGTGAAGATGTGGCTGGCTTTGCTTCTGAAGAAGAAGACAATTTTATTGCGTTTGATACAGAACGGGGGCGTAATGCACGTTATATTATTTTAACCGATCCCCTTGATGGTTCGTCTAATATTGATGTCAATGTATCCGTAGGGACGATTTTCTCAATTTATCGCCGAGTATCTCCAGTAGGCACCCCAGTAACCTTAGAAGATTTTATGCAACCGGGTAATCAACAAGTAGCTTCAGGTTATGTGGTGTATGGTTCTTCTACGATGTTAGTTTATACCACGGGCAATGGCGTGAATGGTTTTACTTACGATCCAACCTTAGGCGAATTTTGTCTTTCTCACGAAAATTTCCAAATGCCACATCATGGCAAAATTTACTCCATTAACGAGGGGCAATATTTGAAATTCCCAATGGGGGTGAAAAAATATATTAAATATTGCCAAGAAGAAGATGCCACTACGCAACGTCCTTATACTTCTCGCTATATTGGCTCTTTAGTATCGGATTTCCACCGTAATATGCTCAAGGGGGGAATTTATATTTACCCAAGTGCCACCAATTATCCTGACGGTAAACTGCGTTTGCTTTATGAAGGTAATCCAATGGCATTTTTAGCCGAACAAGCAGGCGGATTGGCAAGTGATGGCTATCAACGTATTTTAGATATTCAACCAAGCGAACTCCATCAACGTGTACCATTATTTGTCGGCTCAAAAGCCATGGTAGAAAAAGCACAAGAGTTTATGGCTGAATTTCATTAGTTGAAAAACGCCACTAAGCAATATTGAATCGCCCCCTTATTAGGGGGCAATTTCCACTTTACAGGGCATGAAGATCTTCATCTAATAATCTTAGCAACAAGGCTTTACCTTGTTTAAAGCGATATTCGCCATATTTTGCTTGGGCATAATATTGATCCTTTCCTTCTGCAAAGAAATAACTATGGGTAGGTAATTTATAGCCATCATATTTCGTTACTTTTATCGGTAAATATACCCCTTTGGTACAATGTTTAAACTCGGTCGGGATTTCCGTTTCCACTGCACAGAAATGTGCAATATGTTGAGCATTAATCTCTAATAACACATAGAGCTTATGTAGTTTCAATGGTTCGTTCTGCTGATCTAAACTCGCCTCATTCTGTTCTTGTAACCTATTTAACGATGGAATTTCTTCCAATAGTTGATAATTTAATGCCATATAATCACCTTGCATGAGCGATCTTGGATCTACTGGTGCAAGCGGTAAAATAATAGGTTCGCCATTATTTAACACATCTTCATTTTGTTGAATCAGATAATTTGCTCCAATTAACATGGTAACTAAAATAACTAAATTCACCACCATTTTAAGCGAAAAAACAGGAGAATTTTTCACCGCACTTTGTGCTGTATTTGTATCACTAAGAGCTGGCGAAGTTTGTCTTGGTTTATTTTCATACCAAAGCCATACACTGACTAAACTGAAAATAACACCAACCCCTAAAAGAAGAAACGATTTATATAATAATGGCAAATTGAGGTTGTAATAATATTGCCCCAGATTATCTAACATCATTATTATCGTCAGACTGAACAATAAGTAACTATGATTAATATGAGCTAACAATAATAAACCAAAGATAAATAAAATCACAGGGTTTGAAATGAAGCTGACTGCCATAAAAAGCAACACCAGTGTAATAAGTGCGGTGCTTTTTAAAGATGTTTCTTGGCTTTTATTAAAATATAAGAAAATTACCAACGGCAAACAGCATACTGCCATAAACAATATTTTAGTCAAAGACCAAGGAGGACTAAAAAAATCTTGGGTCACTTGAGCGAAAAAGGTGGGTGAAAGACTTTCTAATGCGGTGTCAAAGAGTGTTAATTGCCAATCAGTAACATCAAAGAAAGGTAAAGCAAACACCGAAATAATGCCTGCCCAAGCGATTGGTTTTAGAATATTAAGCCATTTTTCTTGTTTTAATTGGCTCAAACCAAGCAAAAGTGCCGCCGTCAATAACATTAATAGACTGTAGAATATGCCTGTATATTGCAAAATAAAATCTTGTTGTTGCCAACAGATAGTGGTCAACACAAGCAAAACGGCTAATATTCGCACCCAATGAGCTTCTGTTATAAAAAATATCACGGCACAATAAATCAACATAAGACAAAGCATATAGATTTCTTGGTCATCACCTGAAGCAAAGAAATAGACCATAGATACAATTCCGCCCATTGCAAGCAACATCTGAATAATAAAAGGGGCTATTTGTTTGGCTTTGGCAATAATGGACGCAAATAACAACAAAATAGCGGTGAATAATAAACTACTTTGTTCTGGTATATTAAACACAAAGACGAGTACACCAATCAATAAAAGACCCACCAAACAAGCAAAAAAGAGCATCATTAATTGAATAACCCAATTAAATTCAAGCCGTGGGTATTTTTCCGCAAATATTTTTTTCAGGTATATCATTCCGCCGATAAAAGCACTGATAGTCAAGACAAACATCATCAGAATCAGGGATTCATCGCTATCTTTACCATAGGTTAATAACGCCATATTGACTGCAAGAATGGTACTGGAGAAATAAAGGGCTAAGCAAAAAATATCCTCTTTTCGTTGTTTATAAAGAAACAAACCAACAAGAGAAATAAACAACACAATCAACGCATTATATTCCAGACCGTATTGCATAAATACATTCAGTAAAAATAACAAATTACTTATCTTGGGCAAAATACGCCATTGTTGATCGTGAAAAGTGCGGTGAAAAAATTCACTGACTAGCACAAAGCATAGATTTAATCCCATCAAATAATAAGGTGCATCAAATACAAAATAAAAGTGAGCGTCTAATAATAAGAATGTGGCAATATTCGCCGTGGCAATAAATAATAAGGCATTAGCGATATTCGGCAAAATACATAATAATGGCAGTTGTAACAAACACCACCACGCAAATAATTCCCATGTATCCGCACCAGTTTGATAAATTTGCCCGATTAATGCCAATAACGCACCGATTAACACTGCCGATAAAAAAGCAAAGGCATAATGAGAGAACCCAACCGACTTGCGTAATCGCCAAGTCAACAGAACAAAACTCAAACTAAGTAAAGCCTGTGTGGCATACAGTTTCTCAAATTTATTGAAACTATCCCAATTTGCTGCCACCCAAGTTACAGAACCGCTGGCAACAAAACCAACCGCAAATAAAAGAAATAACAATCTTAGGTATTGTTGCCAATTAAATTGAAATAATGAAATACGCATTTTGTCTTCCTTAAACGAGAACCGATTCGCCAATAATACCGATTTAAATCTGATTTATCACTAAATTTGTGGCATAATCTCCATAAAGATTTAAATTGGAGAAAATATCATGCGAATTTTACACACAATGTTACGTGTCGGTAATTTAGACCGTTCAATTAAATTCTATCAAGATGTGTTAGGTATGCGTTTATTACGTACCAGTGAAAATCCCGAATATAAATATTCCCTTGCTTTTTTAGGTTATGCAGACGAAGACGAATCTGCTGTACTGGAACTCACCTATAACTGGGGCGTAGAACAATATGAATTGGGTACCGCTTATGGTCATATCGCTATCGGTGTTGATGATATTTATGCGACTTGCCAAGCAGTAAAAGCCGCTGGCGGTAAAGTAACACGTGAAGCTGGTCCAGTGAAAGGTGGCAAAACCGTGATCGCATTTGTAGAAGATCCTGATGGTTACAAAATCGAATTTATCGAAAATAAAAACGCTAAAGCCGCTTTAGGCAACTAAAGTGCGGTGTAATTTTAACTTATTTTTGGTGCGTTACATTTAACTAACGCACCCTTTTATTTTATGACTGAACAACATCAAACAATAGATTATAATTTGCTCAAAAATCGCTTTCGTGGTTATTATCCTGTCATTATTGATGTGGAAACGGCGGGGTTAAATTGTCAAACCGATGCGTTATTAGAATTAGCTGCGATTACCTTAAAAATGAACGAACAAGGTTTACTTGAGCTTGATCAGACATATCATTGCCATATTAAACCTTTCGATGGTGCATTAATCAACCCAGATTCAATGAAAATAAATGGCATTGATTTAACTAATCCCGTACGTCAAGCCATGGCAATTTCAGAATTAGATGCGATAACTGGTTTGTTTCAAATGGTTCGCCGAGGACAAAAAGAAGCAAATTGCCAACGTTCAATTATCGTGGCACATAACGCTACCTTTGACCAAGGTTTTGTTATGGCTGCCGCCGATCGTACAGGGGTGAAACGTAATCCATTCCACCCTTTTAGTGCTTTTGATACCGCCAGTTTAAGCGGTTTAATGTTTGGTCAAACCGTCTTAGTGAAAGCCTGCCAAGCCGCAAATATTGCTTTTGATTATAAACAAGCACATTCTGCCCTGTATGATACGGAACGCACGGCAGAACTATTTTGTTATATGGTTAATCATCTGAAACAGCTTGGTGGTTTCCCACACCTAATAAATGCAGAATCAAAACAAGAAATAGAAAATAGCTAATTTTTCACCGCACTTTCTCTATTTCGCATAAAATTTTTGTTATTTCTCTAGTAATTCTTTGAGAAAAACTAGACAAATTCATTTTTTTCAGTAAATTTATAAATTCATTACAAAATCTAAGGATAAAATATGCTTACCAATCCCGTTATTCTATCAATTATCGTATTACTCATCTTGAGTTTATTACGCATTAACGTTGTGATTGCCCTCGTTATTTCTGCCCTTACCGCAGGCTTAACAGGCAGTTTAGGACTTTCAAAAACGATTGAAGTATTTACCAGTGGTTTAGGTGGTGGTGCCGAAGTGGCAATGAACTATGCCATTTTAGGTGCATTCGCTGTGGCGATTTCAAGATCAGGCATTACTGATTTACTCGCTTATAAAGTGATTAAACGCCTTGGCAAAACCCCTAGTGGCAGCTCTGTGGCAGGATTTAAATATTTCATTCTTGCTGTGTTAGTGGCATTTTCCATTTCATCACAAAACTTACTCCCCGTACATATTGCCTTTATCCCGATTGTGGTACCGCCATTATTAAGTATTTTTAATCGTTTGAAACTTGACCGCCGTGCAGTAGCTTGTGTACTCACTTTCGGTTTAACTGCGACCTATATGCTATTACCTGTAGGCTTTGGTAAAATTTTTATTGAAAGTATTTTGGTCAAAAATATCAATGAAGTCGGGGCTAACTTAGGCATTCACACCAGTGTCGCTGAAGTTTCTATGGCAATGGCAATTCCAGTGACTGGCATGATTTTAGGCTTATTATTTGCTATTTTTGTGAGCTATCGCAAACCGAGAGAATACGTGGTTACTACCGCAGAACCCACCACAGCAGAAATTGAACAGCATATTGCTAACATCAAACCTTTTCATGTATGGGTGAGTCTTGCCGCTATCGTGGTTACTTTCTCCCTACAATTATTCACCAGTTCCACCATTATCGGCGGTTTGGCTGGCTTAATTATCTTTGCGGTATTCGGCATTTTCCGTTTAAAAGAAAGCAACGACATCTTTCAACAGGGTTTACGCTTAATGGCAATGATCGGTTTTGTGATGATTGCTGCCTCTGGTTTTGCCAATGTCATTAATGAAACAGGTGGCGTTACACAATTAGTTGAAGTATTTAGCCAAGGGCTAGGGCAAAATAATAAAGGTTTAACTGCATTTTTAATGTTATTGGTTGGCTTATTTATTACTATGGGAATCGGTTCTTCTTTCTCAACCGTGCCGATTATCACCTCAATTTATGTACCACTTTGTATCGCTGTTGGTTTTTCACCACTGGCGACAGTGTCTATTGTCGGCGTTGCGGCAGCCTTAGGTGATGCTGGTTCACCTGCTTCTGATTCTACTTTAGGACCCACATCAGGCTTGAATGTAGATGGTAAACATGATCATATTTGGGACAGCGTAGTGCCAACATTCTTACACTACAATATCCCACTGCTCATTTTTGGCTGGATTGCCGCCATGATTCTCTAACCAACATTTCCCCCTAAACATTCTTTAGGGGGCTTTAAAAAATTATGAAAAATCACACCGCACTTTTAAAGCAATTAGGTCAATATCTCTCTGAGCTAGAACAAAATTACGTGCACCTCAAAGATAAATCGCTTTACAGCAAATTTGATCCTATGCTGTTTAGCGAAAATTTTCAGAAAATTGATTTTTATCTACATGAAATGCAACAATGTTTCGAGCAAATTAAGCAATTCACCGAACAAGATACTGCTCAAATAACGTTTTTCACGGAAAAGCTATTAGCTCAATATACCGCATTACAAGATGCCATTAAAATATTACAAACCCCAAAAAGTGCGGTGAATTCTAAGCCCCTTTTAAATAAACGAGATCAATTACGTCAGCAAATTGAGTTACTTCCACCACGAGAAAAATTAGTTAAATATTATGAAGCCTTACAAGCCTTAAATGACAAACTATACGCTCAGGAAACTCAACTCAATTTCGCCAACGATGAACAAAAGAACCACCTTGAGCAACAAATCAACATCACTAAACAACGCCGTGAACGCTGTTTGAGTGCTATTGAGTTGTTAGAGGAATATTTGGTGTTTAGGGACAGTTTGGAAGATGATTAAGCCCTGCACTTGCGTACAGGGCTAGACATGGTAACGATGCTCCGCATCTTGATGTACACAGCTACGGAGTAGCGTGACTATGCTTAACCTAGTACGTGAGTGTTAGGTTTTTTTGGTTTCTCACCCAACTTATTTGCCAATAAGAATGCCACCAATCCCCAAACCAAAGATGGCACTATTTCGTGGAATTGGCTAAATAATTTTATACTTTTAACCATATACTGCACCGCATTAGGCAAGGTGGTTAAATCCACTCCTTTCATCTGGGTGAGAAAAATATAGCACACCAAACCTACTACCATTGAGCTAATCGCTCCTGTAGCATTCGCTTTATCCCAATAAATCCCCAATATAATCACCCATAAGAAAGCGGCTTCTAATCCACCAAAGGCGAACAGGTTGAGCCAAATAATCATATCAGGTGGATTTAAGGCGGCTAATACTAATAGGACAGTAATAGTTAGCGTAATGATGGAAGAAAACCAACTGATTTTTTTCTGGTTGGTTGCCATTTCAGGATTTGCTGATAAATACAGATCTTTGACGAAAATAGCCGAAGATTGAATTAATTGAGCATCAATAGTGGACATAATTGCTGACATAGGGGCAGCTAAGAAAATTCCTGCTACAATCGGTGGTAACACTTGTAACATCAATGTTGGAATTACCTGATCGGGAACGGTTAAATCAGGAAGCACCGCTCGTCCTAAGGCTCCTGCTAAGTGCATACCAAGCATAATCACGCTGAGAATAATGGTACCAATTAACATGCCACGATGTAATGCTTTGCTATCTTTAAATGCCATACAACGCACTGCGGTATGAGGTAAACCAACAACACCAAAACAAACCAGTACCCAAAAGGATGCCATAAATTGAAAACCGAGCATATTGTTCGGTCCATAAGGACTAACTAAGTGCGGATCAATTTCTGTCAATTTTTGCACCGCACTTTCTGTTCCGCCAGCGGCATAAATCACCCCGCCAAGCAAAATTAATGTGCCTAAAATCATTACCGTACCTTGAATAGTATCGGTCAACACCACCGCACGGAAACCACCGATAAAGGTGTAAATGCCTACTGTTACGGCAAAAATTAATAATGCACTGGTATAAGAAATCCCGATCGTAGTAGATAATAATCTTGCTCCGCCGATAAATTGCGTCATCATGGCGGCGAAGAAAGCAATTAATAAAGCAATGCCAGCAATCCAAACTAACCATTTATTTTTATAACGATAAAGCAATAAATCATTAATGGTTAAAGCGTTACTTTCTCGAGATAACAAAGCAAATTTTTTGCCTAATGCTCCTAATGCTAACCAGACCGCTGGCACTTGAATCATGGCAAGTAAAACCCAGCCTAAACCATATTTATAGGCAGCCCCTGGTCCGCCGACAAAGGAACTAGCACTAGCATAAGTAGAGGCTATGGTCATTGCTAATACAAAGCCAGTCATTGAACGATTACCTACATAATATTCCGTCAGAAAATCGCCTTTTTGCCGTTTAATATAGGCGTACAATGCTGCCCCAAAAACAAAGACTAAATAAATAATAAGTGGAAAAATAATACCTAAATTCATGGTTAAATGTCCTTGTGAGAAGAAGGGGCTGAAGTGCGGTCTTTTTCCGTTGAGATTTCTAATTCAATATCTTGGTAAACAATTTTAATTAACCAATAGGCGACCACAATAAACAAGATAGGTAAATAAATACAAGAGAGTTCAAACCAAAGCGGAAAACCTAAAGGTCCAGCACTATTATCGGGTAAATAAGCACATACACACCAGCCGATCATATAAGCAATGGTTAACCCTAATGCCCAACGAGCTTCTTTGGCAGCTTGCTTGTAACGTTGTTGTAATGTCATTTTCGTTCCTCACAAAAAAAGTGGATCATGATGATCCACTTAATTACGCTATTTTGCACTATGCAATACCTAATTTTTTCTCCAAATAATGGATATTTGTGCCACCTTGTTGGAAATTTGCATCATCTAAAATTAGATGATGTAATGGAATATTGGTTTTAATTCCATCAATGATAGTTTCTGATAAGGCATTTTGCATACGGCGAATCGCTTCTTCACGGGTATCTGCATATACAATTAATTTTGCAATCATGGAATCGTAATGCGGTGGTACAGTGTAACCGCCATAAACATGAGAATCCCAACGTACACCCAATCCACCTGGGGAATGTAAATGCACCACTTTACCTGGTGATGGTAAAAACGTTTTTGGATCTTCCGCATTAATACGACATTCAATAGCGTGACCTTTGACTTTAATATCTTCTTGTTTAATTGAAAGCGGTAAACCTGATGCAATGCGTAACTGCTCTTTCACCAAGTCCACGCCCGTGATCATTTCCGTCACTGGGTGTTCTACCTGAATACGAGTATTCATTTCAATAAAATAGAACTCACCATTTTCGTACAAGAACTCAAAAGTACCCGCGCCACGATAACCAATTTCCACACAAGCATTAGCACAACGTGAACCAATATCACGGCGAACTTCTTCGCTAATCCCTGGAGCTGGAGCTTCTTCTACTACCTTTTGGTGACGACGCTGCATGGAACAATCACGTTCGGCTAAATATACCGCATTACCATGTGTATCAGCCAAAACTTGAATTTCCACGTGGCGTGGATTTTCAAGATATTTTTCCATATACACCATATCATTGTTGAAAGCTGCTTTCGCTTCTGCTTTGGTCATGGCAATACTTTCTTCTAGGCTTTCCACATTACGCACCACTCGCATACCACGACCACCACCGCCACCAGAGGCTTTAATGATCACTGGAAAACCAATACGTTTGGCAATTTCTTTATTTTTTGCCATATCCGAGCCTAATGGACCATCAGAACCTGGTACACAAGGTACGCCTGCTTTTTTCATGGCGTTAATGGCAGATACTTTATCCCCCATTAAACGAATGACATTGGCGGTCGGTCCAATAAAGATAAAGCCAGAACATTCTACCTGTTCGGCAAAATCTGCATTTTCAGACAAAAAACCATAACCAGGGTGAATTGCATCTGCCCCCGTCACTTCAGCTGCCGCGATAATAGCTGGCACATTTAAATAGCTTTTGGTTGATGGAGCTGGTCCAATACAAACTGTTTCATCCGCTAATAAAACGTGTTTTAAATCACGGTCGGCGGTGGAATGTACCGCAACGGTTTTAATGCCAAGTTCTTTACAAGCACGTAAAATACGTAAGGCAATTTCACCACGGTTGGCAATAACCACTTTTTCTAACATAAGATTATTCCAATTTAAAATTGATAAGATAAAAATAATGGGCTATCGCCCAATTATTTTAGAAAATACTATTCAATAACGATTAACGGTTCATCAAATTCAACCGCATCACCGTCATTAATTAAAACAGCTTTCACCACACCCGCTTTATCCGCTTCAATACGGTTCATCATTTTCATTGCTTCAACAATGCAAAGTGCATCACCAACTTTCACAGACTGCCCTACTTCAACGAATGCTTTCGCATCTGGGCTAGGGCTACGATAGAACGTTCCCACCATCGGTGAACGCACTACATGACCTGACACTTCTTCAACAGCTGGAGCAGCAGATGCAACGACTGGTGTCGGTGTCGCCACTGAAGCAACCGCCGCAGGAGCTGGTGCTTGTGTTGGAAGATGATATTGCACCGCTGTAGGTGCTGGCGTACCACGGCTAATACGAACAGATTCTTCCCCCTCAGAAATTTCTAATTCCATAATGCCTGATTCTTCTACTAATTCGATCAATTTTTTGATTTTACGAATATCCATTGCCATAATGTAGATTTCCTAAAAAATAATGTAAAATAGACCGCACTTTAGCATCGTTTTTGCGAGCTAAAAGTACAGTGAAAAGTTTGTGTCTTTTGCGGAAGCAAGATTACCCGAAAAAATTGCTTTTGGCGACTGTTTTATGCGATTTTATGCAAATTTTGCGAAATTTCAACGATTTTCTGCTTTTTTGCCAAAAACTGTACCGCAAAGTCTAACGCATATTCATAACCTTTTGCCCCTAAGCCACAAATCACGCCCTCAGCCACATCACTAAAATAAGAATGATGACGAAATGGCTCACGTTTGTGAATATTAGACAAATGCACTTCCACGAAAGGAATCGCCACTGCCAACAGGGCATCACGTAATGCTACACTAGTATGCGTATAAGCCGCTGGATTAATTATAATAAAATCCACTTGCTGAAAACTCTGATGAATTTTATCAATCAATTTTTCTTCGCTATTTACCTGAAAACAGGTTAAATTTACCCCGCACTTTTCAGCATGTTGTTGTAAATCTTGTTCAATTTGTACTAGCGAAAGCGAACCATAATGCTTTGGCTCTCTCGCTCCCAACATATTTAAATTTGGACCATTTAACAGCAAAATACGTGCAGATTGCAACATAATCTTATCCTTTTTTGTAACGTTCGCATTATAATGTTTTTTTATAAAAACTCAGCTTAATAAAATGTGGTCTAACCTTTTAGATCGCCACTTTGACAATAAATTGTGAATCTAAATCAATAACAGGCAATGTCGAACCCTGCCATTGACGAACAATTTGATATGCCATTAAGTCTAAGGTATCTAACCCAGGTGTAACATTCGGCGTATATTGTTGAGCAATACGAGCTAACTGGGTTAAGCCAAAACTACTTTCAATAGACGAACTAATCACCGCTTTTAAACCACAAGCATAGGCTTGCTCAATCAATTTGACACATTTTTGCAAACTTCCCACCAAGGTTGGCTTAATCACAATAGCTGCTAAATTTAGTTCAGCTTGCACCACAAAATTAGGCTCACGCACTGATTCGTCCCACGCAATAGCAATACCCGTTTCCCGTGCAAACTGACGGCTTTCATCACGGGTTTTACAGGGTTCTTCTAAAAATTGAATACGATTTCTATGTTCAGGTTTGACATACTTTGCAAACATTGCGGCTTTGGTTAGTGTCCAACTGCGATTAGCATCAAGACGCAAATATAAATCGGGAATGGCTTCCAACAACATATCTGCAATTAATCCATCTCGATTAGCTTCGTACATACCCACTTTAATTTTAGCAACTTTTTCACCTTGCATTTGATTTAACGGCTCATAAAGTTCATCAGGATCACCATAACATAACGGTGCCACTTGATAATTACCTTGCTCACCCAATTTGCCTTTCAATTCCGCCAAGGCAACACTCAAACCAAACGCCACTGACGGATAAAGTTCATCATCATTTAACGGTAATTTCTCATCACAAGAACGTGCTTGATCCCATTTTTTCAACCAGTCAATCGCTTGACTCTGTGCCTGCTCTAGGGTTTCTTGGCTAAATTCAGGCAAAGGGGCAATTTCTCCCCAACCTTCATTTTCACCACATTTCACTTGCACTAATAAGCCTTCCCGTTTTTTTAAAAAACGATTGCGGAGAATGAGTTGGCTATCAACAGGAATGCTGTAACGGTATAAATTATAAGTTCTCATTGTTTTCTCTTTGATAAAAAACCCGTCCGAATTGGTCGATTTGAGCGATAAAATCAGGATTGGTTAATAAATGATAGACGGAAATGTCAAATAAATAAGGGGAATAGGAATCATCTAAATCTAGCCACACTTTACCACGGGTGTCTTGCGTTACCTTTTCGCCTTTCAAAGTTAAATCAATATCAGATCCTTCACGATAATTTCCTATCGCTCGAGAACCGTAAATAATCGCCTGTTCGATCTCAGGATATTTTCGCAAAATGTCATGAATCTGTTTAATTGATTTATCGCTTAATCCAAAGTTTGGCATAGTTTTTCAACTCGTTGTTCAAATTGAAGTAGCAAAGGGAAATATTGCGTAGTGATTTTTTCAAACTCTTGATTTAACAGCGAAATATTATAGGTATGTACCGTGAGATTTCGGGTTTCAACCATATCCATCCAAACTTCGCCCTGAGAAATATAACCTAAATTAAAGGCTTCACGAGTTGCCGTTCTTGAACCACCCTCAAAATCTCCCTCATATTGCAAAATATCTTTCATCAATTTCCACGCCAATTCGTGAGTAAATTCAAAGCGTTGAATAATGCTTTCTTGAACGATATTTTCAATCACACCATCAATTTTTTGAATAACTTCATCGCATTTTTCTATTGCTTCAGATAAACGAGCTAAGGCGTTTTTATAATGTTCAAACCGTTGTTTTAACCGAATAATTTTTTGATCCATAAACAACACTCCGTATTTCGGGCGGATACATCGATCCGCCCCTACCTTTTAACAATCTGATTAAGGATTGCGTTTAAACTTACTAAAATCAGGGGCTCGTTTTTCATTAAACGCATTGCGTCCTTCTTGACCTTCTTCGGTCATATAGAACAACATGGTGGCATTGCCTGCTAGTTCTTGTAAGCCAGCTTGACCATCGCAATCCGCATTCAAGGCAGCTTTTAAGCAACGTAACGCTATCGGGCTGTTACGCAACATTTCACGGCACCAACGTACGGTTTCTTTTTCTAAATCGGCGTAAGGCACTACGGTATTTACTAAGCCCATATCCAACGCTTCTTGAGCATTGTATTGACGGCATAAGAACCAAATTTCACGAGCTTTTTTCTGACCTACTAAACGAGCCATATAACTTGCTCCCCAACCACCGTCAAAAGAACCTACTTTCGGACCTGTTTGACCGTAAATGGCATTGTCTGCGGAAATAGTGATGTCACAAAGCATGTGTAACACATGACCACCACCGATAGCGTACCCTGCCACCATGGCAACCACAGGTTTCGGGCAAGTGCGAATATCTCGTTGAAAATCCAACACATTTAAATGATGTACGCCACTCTCGTCTTTATAACCGCCGTAGTCACCACGTACTTTTTGGTCGCCACCAGAACAAAACGCTTTTTCGCCTTGACCAGTCAATACAATCACGCCAATTTTTTCATCAAAACGTGCATCAGAAAAGGCATTAATCATTTCTTTGACGGTTTGCGGACGAAACGCATTACGTACTTCTGGGCGATTGATGGTGATTTTGGCAATGCCATCGGTGGATTTATGATAAAGAATATCGGTATAGCCCATACTGTGATCTACCCATTCAACTGGGGCATAAAGCACATCATCTTTTGGATTTTGCATAAAAATTTCCTTGCTTGTAAGTAAACTGTTATTGTTAAAGAAGTGCGGTCATTATAACGGAAGTTTTACGATCTCAAAAGCAAAATGGCGTAATTGTTCGGCGAACGAATCGGGATTTTCTAAATGAGCATTATGCCCTGCTTGGGGGATCTGACAAAACATTAACCCTTTTGCTGTTGCCATTTGGTTGAATTTTTGATCCTGCTCCCCCACCAAATAATAAATAGGTAAATCAGTAGATTGCACACTTGAACTAAAATCAGGTTGTTTGGCAAGGCTAGTTGCTAATAACATTTTACCGATATTTTCACCGCAGTTTGCCGCACGTTTCGCGATTAAGTCGGCACGTTGCTGTAAAGTTAAATGTGCAAAGACTAGCTGTTGATACCAATCTTGTAGCACCTTTTCAGGGTTTTCTATCATAAAGCATTTTGCCCATTGTTGATCGCTTTGCCAACGTTGCTGCTTTTCTTGTTCGCTACTCAAGCCTAAATTGGCACCTTCTAAAATCAGCCCTTGCAAATTGCCCTTTTCGCATTGAGCTTGTAAAGCATAGTACAACGCAATCCGCCCACCCAATGAATAACCTATTAAAATATAAGGTTTATTTTGAATTTTTTGACAGATTTGTTGCGAAATAAATTGTGCTGTTTGCTCAAAGTCTGCCACTTCAACATGTTTATTTTCACCATGTAAAGGCAAATCCAATGCCACACAATCAAACTGCGGTGCGATTTTGCTGAGTTTTTTAATCACGATTTGCCAATCGGCTTTGGTACCAAGCAGACCGTGTAGGAAAATAAGAGTTGGCATATTATTATTCTCTTTTGCCCTGCACTGGCGTACAGGGCTATCTATGTAACGATGCTCCGCATCTTGAACAAACAGCTACGGAGTAGCGTTATTTGCTTAACCTAGTACACAAGTACTAGGCTCCCTACTCCGCTGTTTCATTTAATTCGCCTGTCTTCAAACGCTGAAAATAATCTTTAGTTTCGTCAATAATCACGCTACGTAACCCAATCAATGCTATCAAATTCGGAAACGCCATTAAACCATTGACAATATCGGCTAAAATCCAAATGGTCTGTAATTCAATAAAGGCACCGCAAGCCACTAATAAAATGAAAATCGCACGATACAATTTAATACCACGAATATCAAACAGATACACAAAACAACGTTCGCCATAATAGCACCAGCCTAAAATGGTGGTAAAGGCAAAGAATAACAAACCAATCGTCACAATGGTTGCCCCAATGCTTGTGCCTAAACCCTGTGCGAAAGCTAAATTCGTAGCTGCTGCCCCTTCCACAGTGCCATTCCACACGCCCGTGATCACTAACACTAATCCCGTCATGGAACAGACAATAATGGTATCAAGAAACGTCCCCGTCATGGAAATTAAACCTTGACGAACAGGCTCTTTAGTCTGTGCAGCCGCCGCCGCAATCGGTGCAGATCCCAAGCCTGATTCATTAGAAAAAATCCCCCTAGCCACCCCTGCTTGAATCGCTTTCATGACGGTTAATCCTAATACTCCACCAAGGGCAGCTTGCGGATTAAAAGCACTTGCTACGATTAATGCTATGGCAGCAGGTACTTTGTCTGCATTCAGGACTAAAATCACGCAAGATGTTGTTACATATAAAATTGCCATAAACGGCACAATTAATGTGGAAACGGTAGCAATACGTTTTACGCCACCTAAAATAATGGCAGCCACCAGCACCGTCATTACCGCAGCAGATATAACCACTGGCACGCTAAACGTATCTTGCATTGCATGGGTGATAGCATTAATTTGTGGGAATGTTCCAATCCCGAACCACGCCACTAACACCCCAAACACAGCGAATAATTTAGCCAGCCATTTGATCCCAAGTCCACGTTCAATATAGTACATCGGACCACCCGCCATAAAGCCGTTTTTATCGCGTACACGGTATTTCACCGCCAACAAACCTTCGGCATATTTGGTCGCCATGCCAAGTAAAGCGACCAACCACATCCAAAACATCGCCCCTGGTCCACCAGCCTGAATAGCAGTAGCAACACCGACAATATTTCCTGTTCCGATAGTGGCAGAAAGTGCGGTACAAAGTGCAGCAAAAGCAGATACATCGCCCGACTGCCCATTGCCTTGCTCACGTTTAAACATATAGCCCAACGCCCTTGGCAACTGCACAATTTGAATAAAACCAAGACGCAAGGTTAAATAAAGCCCCGTACCTGATAACAAAATCAGCAACGGCGGTCCCCAAATAAAACTATCTATAGATGATAGAATTTCTGAAAATGGCATGATAATCCTCGTAAAAAATTTAAAATTAGAAATTCATACAAGGCAGCGGAAAGCATTGAAGAATACGCCCCAAACAGCGTAAATACTGGAATTGTCTTTCTGCCCCTGTCCTTTTGCCTGAGCGTTTGAAGTGTTTGTTTTGCAACAAAAATCACTCTTTCGCCTTCGGCGTTCCGTTACATTACTTTGAATGTACGAAATCTCTCCAAGGGTTCGTCCACTAGCAGTCCTTGCTGACATTATTCTTAATAGTCAGCACCTGAAAGATTTTACCTCGTCGGTATAGGGTCAATTCCCTATTCTCCAACTAGCTTCAACCGAACTAATTTTTACTTTATTTCATCAAGAAAAAAGTGCGGTCAATTCTAGCAAAAATTTTGCAAAATTCAACCACACTTTACCTGTTTTGTGCTTATTTTGTTTCTCGTTCCCGTTTTCTCGCAATATAGCTACAACTTGGTATCAAGTTTAGATCTTTTTCCCGAATAAACGCTACCAATGCTTGATATAACTTATCCGCCACACCTTGCCCTCGCAACACTTCTGACACATAAGTATGATTAGCATTAATGGTTTGATTATCCACGAAAAAATAGGTTAATTCAGCGATCTTGGTGCCATTATCGTCCAAAACAAAAAATTCGCCTTGCTCGTTGTTGTGTTGGTGTTGAATATTCATGTTTATTTTACCCAGTCTTCTGAAAACTCACTACTTTCAGCAAAATCTGCCGTTTCACAAGGAATAGCTTTTTCTTCTGCTGCCCATTCGCCTAAATCAATTAATTGGCAACGTTTACTGCAAAAAGGGCGATACGCACTTTCAGGCGACCAAACCACAGGCTTTTTACAAGTTGGACACTCTACGCTAAAGGTTTCTGCCATTTTTCTTCTCACTTAATTGCAAATAATATTGGTGTAATTCTAGCACTTTTTGGCGAAGTTCGCTCTTAGTTTGTGCAAAATCCCCATCATTATTAATCACATCATCTGCGACCTTTAGGCGTTCATTTCGACTTACCTGAGTATTGATAATTTGTTGAATTAATTGGCGTTTATTATTATCTCGCTGACTGGCACGATCTAATTGCGTTTCAACCGACACATCCACCACCAACACCCGATCACAAAGTGCGGTCAATTTATTTTCAATTAATAACGGCACCACAAACAACACATAAGGGGCAGTTTGAGCCTGTAATTGCACCAAACATTCCGCCCGAATAGCGGGGTGTAACAACTGATTTAGCCAATGTTTCTCGCTTGCATTATTAAACACCTTTTCACGCAACACTGCACGATTTAGCTCGCCATTTTCGGTTAAAATTTCCTGCCCAAAATGCACCGCAATTTGCTCCAACAAGGGCGATCCTTTTTCCACCACCTGACGAGCCACCACATCCGCATCCACCAATGGCACGCCTTGTTCTGCAAAAAGATTGGCAATGGTCGTTTTACCACTACCGATACCGCCTGTCAGTCCGATGATGTAGGTCATTGTTTTCTCCGTTTGTGATTTTTAGGTTATCTTATCCTATTTATCCCAAACATAAAACAAACGTGTTCATTACTATCAAACACGATTGTTCGTTAGTAATGAACACGTTTAAACTTCACTTTATATTTAAAATCCACAATCATACTCAAGCACTGCACGCTTTGAGTTGCCTGTAACCACGGTATACCAAGAACCAGCACCGCAACCTATTCCTGAGCCTGCGACTTTATTAAAGCCTTGTTTAAGCAATTGAAATTCACGTTCACTCATTGGTGCAAAAACAATATCTTCATTCCAGTTCTCGAAGCCGCAAATTAACTGAATACTTTTTATTTTCAAGCCAAATAAACTGGCATTTTTTAAGGGGATTTCAGAACCGCCCAAGCCATCTTTTAAGGTTTTAGCTGGAAGTAAATTCTTACGATAAGGAAGTGGAACATTAGAATATTGACCGTTTACCGCTTCTGGTGTGGCTACGCAAGTATTTACCTTTACCCCTTCCGTTTCCCATCCCATATCAACAGACATCTGTGCACTTTTAATGAGTGATTCAATAACCTTAATCTCGTTATTATATTGCGTTGCGTTATCTTCTGCTTTTTGGGAAGCTGTTCGATACTCAAAAAGCGGTGTCCAATCGGTGGCTTGGGCGAAGACAGGTAAACTGAAAAACAGATACACAATAAATCTTTTCATTATATTTTACTCATTGGTTATATCCTGTGTAGACTAACCTTGAATTGTCAAACTAGGTGCAACACTTTATCAATGTACTTTGGGTGAAAAATGAGCGTATATTTCAATTTTCGCATATTTCATATTTTCAATGAAGAGAAGTATACGCTCAAAATTTTAGTGAGAAAAGCAAATTATTTATGGTTTTAGTGCCTGATTTTTTTTAACACAGTACTCAGATAAGTTTGAATACTTACCTGTTTTATCTTTGCTAATTGCAATTAATAAATCTACTCTCTCACCAAAAAAATTGAAGTCAATTACATCATCTTTAGAAACAGATGAAGATTGACCAATGTCATATTGTAATCCTTTAATAATTTTTTCTAGGTCTCCTTTGCCTATTTTATTAACATTATTTTCAGCTAATTGTTTAAGATAACTGTTACACTCTTGCGGAAGACTATTAACAAACTCCACAGGTGTCATATTTTTTTCTTTCCCAAAAACAGAAATAGCCATAAGTTGTTTAGGGGCAAGATTTCTGTACAGAGCTAATCCTTCTGCATCAGATAATGCAAAAGACGATGCGCTAGATAAACCTAGCAGTAAACTCAATACTAATTTTTTCATTTTTTGTACTCCGTATTAATTAAAAAATCATTTTAGCGAAAAAATTAAAACTGTCTCGCTTCAATAATCTCGCTAATATTAACTGTGTATTAAAAAATTAAGCCAATTCTCTCGTTTTTTCTGAAGTCGAAGTTTCGCCACATTTTTCACAGTGGTAATAATCTTTTTCCACTATTTTTGTACAACTGACGTGGCGTGTTTTTACACCACGCGTTGAACGCTCTCTCACTTCTCGAGTGCCTTTATATCGTTCCAGCTCTTCAGTTTTATCTAATACAAGAAAGCCGATTTCGTGGCAATGTGGGCAAGTGTTCGCAAGTTCCCACGCTGCTTTTTCGGCTGCTTCTAACTCTGCCTGTAATTTAGCATCTTCTGCTTTTTCTTGGATTGTACCGACAATTTTACCAATAATAGCTAACACAACCATTACGATAATAAACGACACTGTCGCATTGATAAAAGGACTATCTGAAATCGGCACAGTAGATAAAAAACCAAAGAATGCGACAATCCAGCCCCAAATATAGCCCAAACATGTAACAAACAAATCCCAAATAAAAACGATTGTTTTTGAGAAAAAATTTAAAATAGTATCCATTATAAAAATTCCTTAAACGTAAAACAAAATGTAATAAAAAATCAAACAACCTATTTTCAATTAAAAGCCGATCTTTACCCCTTATTTGAATTGTACAATTTATTAAACCCATACATATCAATCACTTTAGCTGCACTATAAGTGAGATCTGTCGGATTACCATTAAAATCAATCACTTTCAATTTTGTTTGAATAGCGTTGATATCCTGTTTATTTTCAAGATAAAAATCGTAGATAATCGATAATGAATTTTCATCAAATGAATAAAAGCTTGTGGCTTTTTTGTTTTTTACTTTGGCAATCTCATTAAAGGTTTCGCAAAAATAGCGATCGTATGCTGGCACAATACCAAACACACCCAATAAAATTTTGGTAACGAGTGTAATAGTTACCCGTTTTTCTTTACCCAATTTTTCCGAAACATCTTTCGCGATTCGTCCAAGAATGGAATGAATTTGAGTATATAAATCAGTCAATTTTTGATAGTTTGCAGGATAGTCATCAAGGCTAATCGCCCACAGTACTTTATTTTTGTCATCGATAATAAATTGCACTAGATCTTTAAGTGCAGCAGGATTTTTTTGAAAGAGAAAAGTGCTTCCACGCAACATTCCCCAGCTTGAGAGATAGCCCCATAAAATATAGCAACCCAATTCAAGATTTTGGCGTGATTGCGTATTACTCGGGTGAAAATGTGCATAGCAATAATCGAAAGAATGGTAGCGATGTGTAGGATCGGCACTTTCTGCGATCACCAATTCATTCACAATTTGTGAGAAATCACTGTGTTTAGACATAGATTTTTACCTTTATAATTGATTATTCCGCATTCTATCATTGTTTTTTTTTTGATCAATTTGCTATTATTTCACCGCTTTATTTTTAAACAATGCTCCAGCTGTTTATAAAATAAAGCCCGCCCAAATTTTTTATTTTAACGTAAAAATTTGGGCGGATAGTTTGAACATCACAAACCAAAATGGACAGGAACACAACTTATTGTTGCAACAATTCTATCAATGTATTAACATTATCAACCTAAAGAATAAGGGGAAAAAATGAACGTCATTACCAGCCGAGAATTTTACCAAAACACAGGCAAAGCCTATAAACTTGCCAAAATAGATCCAGTACTCATCACTAAATACGGTAAGCCTGATATTGTCGTATTAAATTACAGCGAATACCAACGTTTAAATAACCTTTCGCCAACACGTTCACTTTATGACGTTTTCGCCACAGCTGATCCGCAAGTGGCTGAAATTGAACTTGAATTGCCCGAACGTACGGTTGATGATCAACGTCCTGAGGTGGAATTTTAATGATGTTTTTAATTGATACCAATGTGATTAGCGAACTGCGAAAAATTCCACTAGGCTATGCCAATTTAAATGTGTCTGAATGGGCAAAGAAAATTCCCGAAGAACATATTTTTATTTCGGTTGTTTCCATAATGGAAATTGAGCGTGGTATTTTAAACTTGCAACGGCGAGATCCTACGCAAGCTAAAATTATTCAACAATGGTTTGAAAATGCGATAAAAACCCAATTTCAATCTAGAATTTTACCCATAAACTTAAAAACTGCTGAAATCTGTGCCACATTACACGCCCCAAATAAACGCCCTGAAAATGATGCTTGGATTGCCGCAACCGCACTTGAACATAATCTGACGTTGGTGACACGCAATGTGAAAGATTTTGATATAGTGGGCTTGAAAATGGTCAATCCGTGGGATTAATAATAAAAATACTCAATCATTAATACCACCACCTGCCCAATCACCAAAAACGGTGCAAACGGCAAATACGCTACTTTCGCCCCTTTCAGCCATTTCCACCCAGCAAACACCAACCCCAAACAGCACGCCACAAACACCAAATACGGCAGTTGTTGCCAAGGGTGGAAACTGCTTAATGCCCCCATTAACCAATAGTCGCCACGTCCTAGGGCATCTTGTTGATAAAAACAACGGGCGAGATAAAAAATGAGATAGAACGCTGCAAAACCAACTAACAGGCTTTGCAAGGCTTGTTCGAGGGAAATCGGGGTAAACTGGAAATAGGCTCCCGTGATGCCTAATACCATTAACAGTTGGCAATGAGTGACGGAAATAAATTGATAATGCCCGTCAATTTTGGCGATTAAAAATAGCAGTACACCTGATACAGCCCAAAACAACGCTTGTAGCGGTTCATCAAAATAATAGCTGTTCAAGCTAAAAAAGATCGCTCCAATCCCAAAATACAACCAAAATCCACCGCACTTGATGGGCGTTAAGCGAGAATGTTCGGGGCAATTCTGCGGTGCATTGTCGGGGAAAAGATCCACATAGCTTTGGTAAATTTCTTGTTGAATTTGGGTGGCTAAGTGTTGCAAATAATGCCTAATGGCAACGCCAAGTAAACCACCAAACACACAAAATCCGAGTATTATCATTGAATTAAGGATCCCATATTAAAAATCGGCAAATACATCCCGAGCATAATCAAACCAATCAGTCCACCAATCACCACCATTAACAATGGCTCTAACATTTGTGAAAGCAGATCAATTTTATGATCGAGCTGTTGCTGATAACTCTCTGCAATATGCAGTAACATCTGCGAAAGTTGTCCCGATTGCTCACCTACCTGCAACATTTGTTGAGCTTGTATCGGAAATAATTCTGCTCCCACTGCTACTGAAAAAGCATAGCCTTGTGTAATCCAATGAAGCATAGACTGAATTTCTTGAATTAAAGTTAAATCCCCTTGTAATTCGATCTTGTTTTGCCAAGTTTTCTTTTGGGGTAAAAATGACTGCAATGCCTGATTTAATGGCACACCTGATTTCAGCATTAAATGCAATCCACGACAAAATCCTACCAATCTAGAAAGTTGTACAATATTGCCTAATATGGGGGTGTTAGAGATTAATTTTATCTTGAGTTGATTCAGCCAGATCGATGATTTTAATTGACGTTTAATCAGAATAATAATGCCAACAATCAGCACAGCAATTAGCCAGAAATATTGCTGTAACAGTACCGATAAAAATAATAAAACTTGGGTGAAGAACGGTAGTTGAGCTTGATTATCACCATACATATCGGCAAATTGTGGCACAATAAAAATCAGTAAAAGTGCGGTCAATATTACAGAAATACCGAGTACCATCATCGGATACAACAAGATTTTCTGCAATTTTCGTTGTAATGCCACCGATTGTTGACGATGCTCGGCGATTTGATTACACACCGTTGCCAGTTTACCCGTCATTTCACCGACTTGAATTAATTGGCGTTCTTGTAATGTTAAAAATTGCCCTTGACTCTGTAATGCCTGAGAAAAAGATAACCCTGTTTCAATTTGATTTAATAGCTGATGTAACCACAAATTCAACTGAATATTGGTACAATTTTGCAATAAAATCAATAAGCTATTTTTTAACGGAACAGAAGATTTTAATAAAATTGCTAATTGTAATAAGGTATCACAAATTTCTGCCTGATTCGGTTTAGTGGATAATTGCCAGTTTTGCTGTAATTTAATTTGCTGTAAACCTCGGTTTAATAATTGTTGACGTGCGATTTGTTCACTTTCAGCAATTAAAACGCCTTTTTGTTTTTGATTTAACCGATTAATACCTTGCCAGCGGTACATTTTGAGTTTCATTTTGTCCCTTTAATGTCCTAATACTCGTTGAATTTCCACTAAATCCGTTATTCCTTGCTTCACTTTCTCTAGCCCTGCTTGTTGTAAATGATCAAAATCCAACTGATAACATTGCTCTGGATCAGGTTGTAAAAATTGATAAATCCCGATTCGACCTTTATAGCCTTGATGACAATCACAAGAATTTTCGCTTTTTCCACCGCACTTTTGGCAACGTTTCCGAATCAGACGTTGTGCAATCACTAACAATAAGCTGTTGTCAATTTCGTATTGCTTTATACCTAACTGTAACAAGCGTGGAATAGCGGACGGTGCGTCATTGGTATGCAACGTGGAAAGCACGAGATGTCCCGTTTGAGAAGCTCGTAATGCCATTGCGGCACTTTCTTCATCACGAATTTCACCGAGCATAATAATATCGGGATCTTGACGGAGAAAGGTTCGCAATAACCGACTAAAATCTAACCCAATTTGTGGATTGACTTGGCTTTGAATAATGCCAGACAATGGAATTTCAATAGGATCTTCCGCGGTCATAATATGTTTTTCAGGACGATTTAAATAAGAAAGTGCGGTGTAAAGTGTGATACTTTTCCCACTTCCCGTAGGTCCTGTCACTAAAATCAAGCCTTGCGGTTGATTAAGGGCGTATTTAAAACGTTCCTGCTGCTGATCATTCATACCCAGATCAGCAAATGCAAATTGTACTGGCTTATTTTGTTGCACCCGCAACACTGCCTTTTCCCCGAATGGGGTTGGTAAGGTGGAAAGACGAAAATCTAACATATCAGAAAAGGTGGTTTTAAAATGAAAACGTCCGTCTTGCGGCAAGCGAGTTTCGCTAATATCTAGTTTGGCTAATAATTTTAAACGTGAAATCACCCTGCTAGATAATGCCAACGCAACTGGTGGTTGGTGTTGTAATACACCATCAATACGAAAACGCACTTGCAAATGTTGGCTTTGTGGCTCAAGGTGAATATCAGATGCTCGTTGCTGCAACGCACTTTCAAAAATCCGATTAAGCAACTGAATCACGGGTTCATCTGATTGTTGAGTAGAATGCTTTTCTTCGTTTAAATCTTGCTGTTGAACATGGTAAAAAACAGGGCTTTCTTGCACCATTAAAGATTGTGGAGCTAAGGCTTGCAATAAATCTTTCAATACCTGTGTTTCCAACAACACAGGTTCGATCATTTTTCCTGTTAGGAAAGAAAAGGTTTCACACGCGGATAAATTGTTGAGGCTATCTAGCCCGAGCCATAAACAACGCTCATTTTCCGCTAATGGACAAGCTAAATAACGGATCAGAATGTTCTGTTGTTGCTGATTTTGTTGCCATAACTGCGGTGAAATTTGGAATATTTTTCCGTCATGGCTCACCACATTCGGGCTAACAACATTCGGGCTAACAACATTCGGGCTAACAATATGTGGACTAGATAGACTCTTTTGCATTATTGTTGTCCAGTGCTTGTACTACTTGTACTATTTGTGCTACAGAAACCAGCTGGAAATAATTCCGATTTTGTACCGCAGTTTGCCGCCCAAGTTACCCCTGTACTAGCTGAACCGCTGGCAGTTAAAGTGTAACTCACATCAGCAACACTACCTTTACCCGTCACGGTAATCTTGCCAGCACTGACGGCAACAGATTTCACATATTTGCCTGAACCATCTGTGATATTTGCTTGGATCCCATTTTGACCTGCGGAGCAATTATCTGGTTTATCTAAGTTATAAACACAAAGCTCTACTTCGGAACGATAAGGTGCTGCTGCTTGCAACAGTTCAGAAATGGCGGCTTTTTTGGTATAATTTTGATAAGATGGAATTGCAATGGTGGCTAAAATTGCCACAATGGCAATCACGATCATCAATTCAATCAGGGTAAAGCCTTTTTTGAACTGTAGATTGTACGAAGTTTGAATCAAAGTGCGGTTGAAATACATAATTTTTCCTTATAATAAAATAAATTGCGAGATTACCTTTATAATCTCTCCGCTACTTTGTACGACAATAGAAAAATAAGCAAAATTCCACTGTTAATTTTGGAATTAAGATCACAGAAATTACTTTTTTATAGGCAAAAACTGATGGTAAACGCAAAACAAGGTTGGCTAGCTAATATCCGTCACTTAAAATCTCCACATTATGATCAACGCCCCGATCCGCAAGATGTTTCGCTATTGGTGATCCATTACATCAGTTTGCCTCCAGAACAATTTGGCAGTGGTTTTATTGATGATTTTTTTCTTGGTAAACTCGATCCAAGTATTCACCCTTATTTTGCTGAAATTTATCAGGTACGAGTTTCCGCTCATTTTCTGATTGAGCGAAATGGGCGAATTACTCAATATGTCAGTTTACAAGATCGAGCGTGGCATGCTGGATTGTCTTGCTTTAAGGGGCGAGATAAATGTAATGACTATTCTATCGGTATTGAATTAGAAGGAAGTAACCAACAACCTTTTACTCAACAACAATATGTAAAATTAGCTGAACTTACGCAACAAATTATGGCATTATATCCACAAATCACCCCTGAACGAATTGTGGGACATTGTGATATTGCACCAGAGCGAAAAATTGACCCCGGTCAATATTTCGAATGGGATAAATATTTAAAATCATTAGGATAAATTATGACAATAAAACATGTAATTTTTGATATGGACGGTGTATTAGTGGATAGCGAACCTTTTTGGGCGGAAGCACAAATTGAGAGCTTGGCACAATATGGCATACATATCACCGAACCAGATTGTGAAAAATACACTCGTGGCACACGAGTAGATGAAGTCGCGATAATTTGGTGTGAAATGTTCAATCTTTCGGTAAAAAACACCGCACTTCGCAATCAAATTGTGGATAGTGTATGCCAGAAAATCAGCGAAAATGCACAACCGATGGACGGTGTCTATGAATTATTAGATTTTCTGAAAGAAAAGCGTATTCCAGTTGCTTTAGCGACTTCATCAGATCGCCAAGTGATTAAAGCAGTTTTTGATAAATTGAATTTTTGGGATTATTTCCCGATTCAATGCACAGCTGCGGATGAAGAACTGGCTAAACCCCATCCTGCAGTTTACTTAAGTGCTGTCAAAGCCTTAAATGCCGAGGTGAAAGATTGCATTATTATTGAAGACAGTGTAACGGGTTTAATTGCTGCCAAGGCTGCCAATGTTCGCACTTTTATTGTCAACGAAAAATTTAACAATGAACGCTTTGCTATCGCAGATGAAAGAATGGCATCTTTAAAAGATGTGTTGGTAAAATTAAAAACTGAATTGTAAATCATAGACTGTTAGTGTTTTATCATTGAATAAGCTAACAGTCTATCATGCCCTAAAAACACCCCAAAAAAATACCGCACTTCTACCTTTTCTGGCTAATTCATCTTTCTCAAGTTATGCTTTTGTTATATGCCTAACAAATTATCCACAAAAACTGTTAACTCTGTCACAATTCCAGAACTTTTTGATTGATTATCCTCACATTAGTTTAGATAATTCTGTTGATTTTTTAGATTATTAAGGAGTTTCCTATGAGAATAATGGCAGTGTGCGGTTCAGGGTTGGGCAGCAGTTTTATGATGGAAATGAACATTAAAAAAGTCTTAGCGAAATTAGGTATTGAAGCTGAGGTAAATCACACGGATTTATCTTCGGTAACACCGAATGATGCCGATGTGTTTGTCATGGCAAGTGATATTGCATCAAGTAGCAGCATTGATCCTGAACGAATTATCGTGGTCAAGAATATCGTGGGTCTGGCTGAATTTGAAGAAAAATTAACCGCATATTTTAACCGTTAGGAGGTTATTATGGACAGCGTACTCTTTTTTGTTTTAGATATTCTTAAAGTACCGTCAGTATTGGTCGGTTTGATTGCCCTTGTTGGCTTAATCGCACAGAAAAAATCCGCCCCCGATATTATTAAAGGTACGATTAAAACGATTTTAGGTTTCTTAGTATTAGGTGGCGGTGCCACTGTGCTAATGAGTTCTCTTGCTCCATTAGGCGGTATGTTTGAATACGCCTTTAATGTACAAGGCATTATTCCAAACAACGAGGCCATTGTGTCAATGGCGATTGAAAAATACGGTACAGCGACAGCGTTAATTATGGCGTTTGGTATGGCAGCCAATATTATCGTAGCTCGTTTCACACGGTTAAAATTTATCTTTTTAACAGGTCATCACACATTCTATATGGCTTGTATGATCGGTATTATCTTAACCGTGGTGGGTTTTGAAGGCGTGCAACTGGTGTTTGTTGGCTCATTAGCATTAGGATTGGTAATGGCGTTCTTCCCAGCCTTAATGCACCGTTATATGCAAAAAGTGACGGGCAGCAATGATGTGGGCTTTGGACATTTCGGTTCGCTCGGTTATTTTTTATCTGCTGTGATTGGTCAAGCAGTGGGCAAGAATTCCAAATCGACGGAAGAAATGAATTTACCGAAAAATTTAAGTTTCTTGCGTGATAGTTCCATTTCTATCTCATTGACAATGTTGGTGATTTATTTCATTTTAGCCATGTCTGCTGGCAGTCAATATGTGGAACAAAACTTAAGTGGCGGTCAACATTTCTTAGTATATGCCACTATTCAAGCCATTACCTTTGCTGCAGGTGTTTACATTATTTTACAAGGGGTTCGCTTAATTTTAGCGGAAATCGTGCCAGCCTTTACAGGGTTCTCTGAAAAACTGGTTCCCGATGCTCGTCCAGCGTTGGACTGCCCGATTGTGTTCCCTTATGCTCCTAATGCGGTGTTAATCGGCTTCCTTTCTAGCTTTGTGGGCGGTATTGTTGGCTTGGCGTTGTTAGGTCAACTGAATTGGGTGTTGATTTTACCAGGGGTAGTGCCACACTTCTTCTGTGGCGCAACCGCTGGCGTGTTTGGTAATGCCACAGGGGGCAGACGGGGTGCCGTGCTTGGGGCATTTGCTCACGGTTTATTAATTACGTTCTTGCCTGTATTCTTGTTACCAGTATTAGGCAATCTCGGCTTTGCCAACACCACGTTCAGTGATGCAGACTTCGGTGGGGTCGGTATTTTATTAGGCTATATGGCGCAATATTTGTCTAAAGAAATGATTATGGGCGTGATTGTGGCGATCTTTGTGGCGTTGGTGGCGTACAACTACGCTGTCAAACCCAGCAAAAAAGGAGCGTAAATGAACACGCAAGCAATGCAGGCGTTGGCGAAAGACATTCGCATCGCCTTGCTTAAATCACTCACGCATCTTGGTTTCGGGCATTTCGGCGGTAGTCTATCCATTGCAGATGTATTAGCGGTACTCTACGGTGGCGTGATGAAAATTGATCCCAAACACCCTGATTGGCAAGAACGGGACTATTTTGTGTTATCCAAAGGACATGGCGGTCCTGCCCTTTATGCCACTTTGGCACTGAAAGGCTATTTCCCTGAACAAGATTTACTGACCTTAAACCAAAACGGGACAAATTTTCCGAGCCACCCTGATCGCTTAAAAACTCTTGGGGTAGATGCCACCACAGGATCGCTCGGACAAGGGATTTCCATTGCCACAGGTATTGCCTTATCGCACCAATTACGTCAACTACCAAACCGCACATTTTGTATTGTGGGGGATGGCGAACTCAACGAAGGGCAATGCTGGGAAGCCTTTCAATTTATCGCTCACCGTAAGTTAACCAATTTAACCGTCATTGTCGATTACAACAAACAACAGTTAGATGGTTCGCTTTGTGACATTATCAATCCCTTTGATTTGAATGCAAAATTCCGTAGTTTTGGGTTTGCCGTGGAAACCGTAAAAGGGACGGATATTGAACGACTTTATCAAGTGCTAACGCAAAAAACGGATCGACCATTAGCCTTGATTTTAGACAGCAAAAAAGGGCAAGGTGTACCTTATTTGGAGAATTTGCCAAATTGCCACCATTTGCGTTTAGATCAACAAAGTCGGGCGGAAATTGAAAATGCCATTCAACAGTTGGAGATGAGCCGATGAGTAAGCGAGAAAAAGATCCGCAAGAAATGCGGAAAATTTATGCGGAAACCATGCTCAATGCCATGCAAAACAATCCCAATATCGTGCAATTAGAAGCGGATTTGATGAGTTGTATGACAATGGATAAAGTGCAAAAAATCTTGCCAAATCAGGTGATTAACTGCGGTATTATGGAAGCCAATGTCGTCGGTATGGCAGCAGGATTATCCTTAGCGGGTATGATCCCCTTTGTGCATAGCTTTACCGCATTCGCCAGTCGCCGTTGTTTTGATCAATTATTTATGGCGTTGGATTATCAAAAAGCCAATGTCAAAGTGATTGCTTCGGATGCAGGGGTAACAGCGGTGCATAATGGCGGTACACACATGTCTTTTGAAGATATGGGGATTGTGCGTGGTTTGGCTCATTCCACCGTATTGGAAGTGTCAGACGGCACAATGATGAAAGCTATCATTAATCAATTAATGGATTTAAAAGGCTTTTATTGGGTACGTACGATTCGTAAACAAGCGGTGAAACTCTATGCAGAGGATGAACAATTTACTATCGGCAAAGCCAAGCGGTTACGCCAAGGCAAGGATATTACGCTCATTGCCAACGGCATTATGGTCGCCGAAGCCTTAGATGCCGCCGATAAATTGGCAGAACAAGGCATTGAAGCCACAGTGGTAGATATGTTCACCTTAAAACCGCTGGATGTGAATTGTGTGATTGATTGTGCCAAACGTACAGGTAAAATTATCACTTGCGAAAACCATAGCATTACCAATGGATTAGGTTCAGCGGTCGCAGAAGTGCTTGCCGAACATTGCCCAACACCAATGCGTAGGGTTGGTATTAATAATCGTTATGGACAAGTAGGTACATTAGATTTCTTAATGCAAGAATATGGCTTAACCGCAGAACATATTGTGCAGAAAGCGTTAGAGTTGTTTAAATAAACGAAAAGGCTATTCAACTAAGAATAGCCTTTATCACAAACTGCGGTCAAGAAATTTAAACTTTCTCACTTACTTCCAGAACTGCCACCAGCTTTTTCTTGAACCGTTGTCCGATGCTTCAATAATTGCATTGTTAACTTCTTGTTTCTCGACATCTGGTAATGGCTTATCTAAATCTGTGCTGGTCACAATACCTTTACTATCGAAATTTACAATAAAATTATGTTGCATAGGATCTTCGTAAGAATGTTGTTGTAAATAAACATAGTACCAAATGTTGTCACTAAATGGATCGATTAAAACAGGGGTACCCAGTAAATATTGAACCTGCTCTTTCGTCATTCCAACTTGCACTTTTTGTACAGTAGATGATTCTAAATAGTTGCCTTGTGGCACGTCAATACGATAGACAATTTTGTTTACGCTAGAACAAGCTGAAACACTTAACGCAAGAGCGATAATCGCTACCATTGATTTTAATTGCATTTTTCTACCTTTCTTAATTTATCTTTTATAATGCTGATGATACCTAAACTCTGGTCGGTTGCCAAATTAATTTTTTAAATTCCGCTGTAACTGATCACGCAAATTGGCTGGCAAACCCTTAATCGTGATGCTGTCATTTTGCTCGTCCCAAATAATACGGCTATTAATTAATTCGGCATCAAAACTGAGCGTTACCCCTTTGCCAGAACCTGAAAACTTAGTTAAAGATTTTAATGCCGTTGGCACAGGCGGAATACTATCGGCTAAATCATAATCCTGTTGTTGGGTAAACTCAACGAAAGGACGCTCATTTAGAGTAGGTAATTCAGTGGAAAGTTCCCGCAATTCAATTTCATTGCCTGAATTCATTTGTCCTTTACAATACTCAAATACTTGTTTTTTCACGGCTTGAGTTTGATCAGCATTTAACTCACCCTGTTCGCAATAGTCACTGACTGCTTGTAATAAACATTGATTTTGTAGTTTAGGATTTAAACCTTCTTCCGCCCCTAGAAAATCCATAAAAAAATCGCTGATTTTACGCCCAACTCGTCCTTTAATAAAAGTCAGATAGCGGTCTGAAGTAGCATTAATACGTAAATCCGTTAGGTTAATGCGTGCTGCAATATCAAATTGATTAATATTCAAATATTGGGTACGGTGAATTTCTAATTTGTCATCCACCAGCATACTGATTCGACTATCTAACAAGGCAATAAATAAGTAATCCGTGGCTAGGAAATTATATTGGCACAATACAAACGTCCCACTCTCCGCAAAAGGATATTTACCCAATTCGCTGGCGAGTAATTTGGTGGATTGATAGCTAAAGGATAGAAAATCTGTTTCTTGCTCAAGCAAGCGATTAAGTTCTTGAGCAAAATCCGATTGCTCTTTAAATACCCCATAACCTTTCGCTTTACTTTGATAAACCTGATGTAATTCAAGCATTAATTGCTCTACTTCAGGGGTAATTGGTAACAATTTCTCACGTAATACGCTATCTAATTTTGGGGTATTATTTTCATTTTCTGAAAGTGTTTTAATAATTTGATGTAATACAATTTGATTTACGGTGATGCTCATTTTTTCTGCTTTGTCATTTGGAAATAGTAAAAATCCTGTTAATTATAACCGCACTTTAGCTAAAAATGTGGTAGTATTTGCGAAATACATTGTTAAAAATTAACGTTATTATGGCAACCAACTCAAAATATCAAGATAAACAAGTAGATGCAATCCTAAATGAAATGATCGCAGTGTTTGAAAAACATCAAGCTCCAGTAGATTTGTCTTTAATGGTGTTAGGCAATATGGTGACTAATTTACTGATCAGCAGTTTTGGCAAAACTCAACAAATTGCGTTAGCACAAGCCTTTTCTGATGCGTTAATCAATTCCATTAAAACAGCGAAATAACAAAGTTAAGAGTGCGTTATGTTTTGGATTAAAAATGGCAGACAATACCGTGAACAAACTTCCCAAAAAATTTCTTGGGGACATTGGTTTGCTTTTTTTAATATTATTTGGGCGGTGGCTATCGGCTCTCGCTATGCCTTTTTAATTGATTGGCCACATACCTTTCTAGGCAGACTTTATTTCTTTATCAGCATTTTAGGGCATTTCAGTTTTATTGCCTTTGGTTTATATTTACTGGTCTTGTTTCCACTTAGTTTTATCATCAAAAATGAACGTACTTTTCGTGGCGTAAGCGTGATTATTGCCACCATTGCCACCACGTTATTATTGGTAGATACGGAAGTTTTCTCTCGCTTTAATTTGCATTTATCTTCTGTGGTTTGGAATTTATTGGTAAATCCTGAGAACGGCGAATTATCCCGTGATTGGCAAATTTTCTTCACTCCGATGCCACTCATGCTATTAGCTCAAATGCTGTTTTCTCGTTGGGCGTGGTATAAATTACGCAGTTTAGAACGACAAAAATGGATTCGTGGCGTAGGTATTATGCTGACGGGGCTATTTATCACCACACATTTAATGTACGCTTGGGCAGATGCCTATTTATACCGCCCGATTACCATGCAAAAATCTAATTTCCCATTGTCTTATCCGATGACAGCTCGGACATTTTTAGAAAAACACGGCTTATTAGATAAACAGCAATATGAAATCAAATTAGATCAGGAAGGTCGTCCTGATTCACCAATGATTAACTATCCAAAACACGCCTTAAGCTATAATAATGTGGCAAATAAAGCTAACTTATTAATTATCACCGTATCTGGTTTACGCCAAGATGCAGTGCAAAAAGAAAAAATGCCCGCTTTAACTGAATTTGCACAGCAGGCAACTCAATTTACGAATCATTACACCACTGGCAACAACAGTAATTCTGCTATTGTTGGCTTATTCTATGGTCTAAATGCTAACTATACAGATAGCCTGTTAAACAATAAAAAAACCTCTGTGCTCATTGAAAAAATGCAACAAGATAATTATCAGTTTGGCTTATTTTCTGCGACTAATTTTAAACCAAGTATTTTCAGACAAGCATTATTCCATCAAATTAAATTGCCGAAAAATACTTCAAACAAGAGAAAAATTGATAATCTAAGTGCGATGAAAAATTGGCAAGTTTGGTTTGAACAAAGATCTGTAGATCAGGCTTGGTTTAGCTATTTGAATTTAGATGTGGGTGAATTAACTCGTCAACAGCATTTGCCGACTTTAGAGCAAGAACAACAATTTTATACCCAACAATTAAGTCAATTAGATCAGCAAATTAATTCTGTTCTCACCACCTTAAAAGCACACAATGCCTTAGAGAATACAGCGGTAATTATCACTGGTGAACAGGGTTATTCATTCCAAAAAACTGATGATGAACTGCTAAATTATTTTGCACCAGAAGAAATTCAAGTACCGATGATTGTCGCATGGAAAGAACTCAATACAGGTGTCGAAGATAAGCTCACCAGCCACATGGATGTCATTCCTGCACTCATGCACGATCTATTTTATGTGAAAAACACGGATGCAGATTACACCCAAGGGCATAATTTATTTAACCAAACTCAATCATTCAATGAATGGGTATTAGTGGCAAATTATCGTTGGGATGTTATTATCACACCTGACGGAACACAGTATCATATTGATAACAAAGGAAACTATCAAAAATATAACCGCACTTATCAAAAAGTGGTATCTCGCCGACCACCATTAGGATTATTCCTTGATGTGTATCAGCAAAATTCAAGTTTTGTGGAAAAATAAAGCAACACAAAAAACCTCTTATCAATGAAGAAATTCAGATAAGAGTTTTTTTAAACTCAATCTAAGCTAAATTAAATCATAAATTCCACTAATTCATCTTGTAAAAAGAAATTCAATAGCAACGGTTGCATATATACTTCGTCACCCACAACAAACTGTTCTTGTTCAAATTGCGTATAACTAATAGAAAGCTCAATAGGACCATTTTTGATATGATGCACCTCTAGTTGTATGGTTGGACCCGTAGTATGCACTCGGGTAATTTTACCTTTAATACTATTTTCAATGACTTTCTTGCTTACTGCCATTTCGTGTGGACGAACGTAAACTACTACATGAGCAGACTGGGTTTGTACTACCTTTTGTTGGAAACTATCAATATGTAGCACGCCATTATGAATATAGCCATCAAGTAGATTCATATCACCTAAAAACTGTGCCGCAAAATAGCTTTTGGGTTGCTTATAGACTTGTTCAGGTGTACCGATTTGCTCGATCTTCCCCTCATTCATGAGAATAATTTTATCTGCGACTTCTAAAGCCTCATCTTGATCATGAGTTACAAAAATGCTGGTCAGATTTATTTCTTTATGAAAATCTCGTAACCAACGGCGGAGATCTTTACGCACCTTGGCATCTAATGCACCAAAAGGCTCATCAAGCAGTAATACTCTGGGTTCAGTGGCAATGGCACGAGCGAGAGCAACACGTTGCCGTTGTCCACCAGAAAGCTGATCAGGATAGCGTTTGCCTATATGTTCAAGTTGAATTAATGAAAGTAAATTTTTCACCTTGGCTTGAATTTCTTGCTCCGATAAACGCACGGCTTTCGGTTTCATACGTAATCCAAAGGAAATATTATCCGCTACTGTCATATTGCGAAATAACGCATAATGTTGAAATACGAAACCAATATCACGTTGTTTAGCTGACAGCCCTGTCACATCTTGTTGATCAAATAAAATCTGTCCTGAAGTGGCAGTTTCAAGTCCAGCAATAATACGTAATAACGTAGTTTTACCACAGCCTGATTGCCCCAAAAGTGCGGTTAATTCTCCATCTTTTATTTCTACATTAATATTCTGTAATGCCTGAAATTGCCCAAAAGATTTGTTAATTTGTTTAATACTAATAGCCATGTAATATTCCCCACAAAATTTAAAAAATTACACTGATACCATCATGCTATGCTGAATAAGCTAATTTACGCTCCGTCCATTGACGAATAAACAGTAACATTAATGAAAGTCCTAACAGTAAAATAGCGACTGAAAACGCTGCTACAATATTGTATTCGTTGTATAGAATCTCAATATGCAATGGTAATGTATTGGTGTAACCACGAATATGACCTGATACCACTGATACCGCCCCAAATTCACCAAGTGATCTGGCAGTACATAACACTACACCATGTAATAACGCCCATTTAATATTAGGCAGAGTAACGTGATAAAAAATTTGCCAACCATTTGCCCCCAATATCGTAGCCGCTTCTTCTTCGGCTATTCCTTGAGCTTCCATAATCGGGATTAATTCTCTTGCCACAAATGGCACAGAAACAAAAAGCGTGGCAAGAATAATTCCTGGTATGGCATACACAATTTGAAAATCAAGGGATTGTAGATATGGATACAATTTACTTTGTGCGCCAAAAAGTAGTACATAAATTAACCCTGCAACGACTGGAGAAATCGAAAAAGGTAAATCAATTAAGGTTAATAGAAATTGTCTGCCTCGAAATTGATATTTGGTAATAACCCAAGCGGCAGTTACACCAAAGATAATATTTAATGGCACAGCTATAGCCGCCGCAGTCAATGTTAATCTTAAAGCCGCAATACTATCTGCCTCGCTAATCGCTGCCCAAAATTCCACAAAGCCTTTGGCTAATCCTTGTGACAACACTGTAATTAAAGGCAACACCAACAGTATGCCAAACAACATTATCGCCAATAAAATTAATAGACGCTCAGAAATAGAGCGGGGTTGAGTAAGATACATATTTATTCCTTAGCGTTATTTTGTACGTTGAGCATAATGGCGTTGAATTTGGTTAATGGAAAAAATCAATATAAAAGAAATGACTAACATTAAAACACCAATAGTCGCTGCTCCCACATAATCATATTGATCTAATTTAGCCACTATCAATAATGGCAAAATTTCTGTCTTGAATGGTAAATTACCCGAAATAAAAACCACCGAGCCATATTCACCCACTCCTCGAGCAAAAGCCAATGTAAAACCCGTTATCCACGCTGGCATAATGGCAGGAAAAATCACATAACGAAAAGTTTGCCATGGGTTTGCACCTAAAATATAGGCAGCTTCTTCCGTTTCTTTGGGTAAATCAGCAAGCACTGGCTGAATGGTGCGTACCACAAAAGGTAACGTAACAAATAATAAGGCGAGAGAAATCCCGATTGCACTATAAGCAATCGGGAAACTAAAAAATTGTCCAATAGCTCCATTAGGTGAATAAATTGTCGTTAAGGCAATACCTGCTACCGCCGTAGGCAATGCAAAAGGCATATCAATAAAAGTATCAATCCAGCGTTTACCCCAGAATTGATAACGAACTAACACCCAAGCTAATAAAAGCCCAATCAGGCTATTCATTATAGCCGCCCCAAAGGCGGTCTTTAATGATACCCAGAGTGCAAGTAATAACTGACGGCTAGTCAGTAATTTCCAAAGCTGTTCAGCCGAAATTTGAGCGGAGAAAATAAATAGCCCTGCTAAAGGAATCAACACGACAATGCTTAGAAAAGTCATTGAATAACCTAAAGTAAGATTAAAACCAGGAATAATTCGAGTTTGTGACATAATATTTCCTTAACCACAACAAAAAGCAAAATTAACGGTGAATTTGCTCTAAAATTTGGTCGAAAATACCATTATCGTCAAAGAATTTTGGCTGTATAACCTCCCAGCCACCACCAAATATTTCTTTGACATTAAATAGTTTTACATCCGCAAACGTAGTACTGAATTCTTTTAATATGGTGGAATTAATCGGACGATAAAAGTTCTTTGCAATAATACGTTGAGCTTCGTCACTATATAAGTATTTCAAATAGGCTTCGGCTTCTTTCCGAGTGCCTTTTTTATCGACCACAGAATCGACTAATGCCACGGGTGGTTCAGCCAAAATGGAAATACTTGGTGTCACAATTTCTAACTGATCCCCACCTTCTTCATTTAAGGCTAAATGAGCTTCATTTTCCCAAGCTAACAAGACATCACCTTTGTTACGTTGGACGAATGTCATGGTTGAACCACGAGCGCCAGTGTCTAACACGGGGGTTTGTTTATAAACTTGGGTAACAAATTCCAGAGCTTTGTCCTCTGAACCATACTTTTGTTTGGCAAATGTCCAAGCGGCTAAGAAGTTCCAACGAGCTCCACCTGAAGTTTTTGGGTTCGGTGTAATTACTTGCAAACTTTCATCTTTGGTTAAATCGTCCCAATCTTTAATATTTTTCGGGTTGCCTTTACGTACTAAGAATACAATCGTTGAGGTATAAGGCGTGCTATTGTGATCCAAACGCTGCTGCCAATTTGGATCTAATAATTGCTGGTGCTTATTTAACGCATCAATATCACCAGACATGGCTAATGTCACGACATCTGCTTGCAACCCATCAATCACGGATCGAGCTTGTTTACTTGACCCCCCGTGTGAGGCTTTTAAGGTAATTTTCTCACCAGTTTGTTGCTCCCAATGTTGTGCAAATAAGGCATTGTATTCTTTGTAAAGCTCACGGGTTGGATCATAAGACACATTCAGCAAATCTTTGCCATAGACCGTTGTAGTTAATGTGACCCCCAAGGTGAAAGCTAAAAATTTTTTGCTCAATTTCATAATCAACTCCTTAAAAAATTATTCAGTTGATTCAAAATCTACCGAGAAATTTCGCCTTTGCCAAAGAATAGAAAATTTTATGATATATCATTAAGGAATAAAAAACCGAAATACACCCCAAATTTATCTCAAATAGGTAATTTTCTCGACTTTATATTCCAAAAACACATAAGCTATAAAGATTTGTTATTTTTCATAGCATTAATTTGACCTTATAAATATCTCATCTTAAATACGTTGCTCTATTTTGATATTTATTTTGTGGGGATAATATGCCTTTCTTAAAACCTGATTTATGGACAATTCCATTACTAGAAAAAAGTGATTTTGCCAAAATTGAAGCAAAAGAAACCGCACTTTTTCAGCGAATTGCACAAATTGAACAAAATCAACAACATGCCAAATTTGCCAGCAGTCTTGCGGTGGAAGATATGGTGATCACAGATGTGATAGCAAAAAGTAAAGCGAATATTGTGGTATTCACCCTTGAAACAGGTCGGTTAAATCCAGAAACGCTCGAATTAGTTGATAGCGTAAAATCTCGTTATCCCGATCTTAATTTTCAACTTTATCGACCCGATGCTAAAAAAGCGGACGAATATGATCATCAAAAAGGTAAATTTGCCTTTTATGAAAGTGTTGAACTGCGTCGTGAATGTTGTTTTATTCGTAAAATTGAACCCTTAAATCGTGCCTTACAAGATGCTGATTCATGGCTCACTGGACAACGGAGAGAGCAATCTGTAACGCGTACCGAACTCCCTTTTCACGAACAAGATACTAGCCGTGGCATTGATAAATATAACCCGATTTTTGACTGGTCAGAATTAGATGTTTGGGCTTATATCCTAAAATATGATATTCCCTACAATCATTTATATAAACAAGGTTATCCCAGCATTGGTTGCGAACCTTGCACTAAACCCGTGAAAGCAGGCGAGGATATACGTGCTGGTCGCTGGTGGTGGGAAAACAAAGACAGCAAAGAATGTGGCTTACATAAATAAAAGACAAATAAAGGAAACCTTATGACACAACAAATTGAAAATGGGCATTTAGACTGGCTCGAAGCAGAATCCATTTATATTATCCGTGAAGTCGTAGCGGAATGTAGTAATCCCGCTTTATTATTCTCTGGCGGTAAAGATTCTGTGGTGTTATTAGCCTTAGCACGCAAAGCATTCCAATTAGAGGGACGTGAATTAGTGTTGCCATTCCCTTTGGTGCATATCGACACAGGGCATAATTATCCTGAAGTGATCCAATTCCGTGATCAACAAGTGAAAAAACTTAATGCACGTTTAGTTGTCGGTCACGTGGAAGATTCCATTGCCAAAGGCACCGTGGTATTACGCAAAGAAACTGACTCTCGCAATGCCGCACAAGCCGTCACCTTGTTAGAAACCATTGAAGCTAATGGTTTTGATGCCTTAATGGGTGGGGCAAGACGAGATGAAGAAAAAGCCCGTGCCAAAGAACGTATTTTTTCGTTCCGTGATGAATTTGGTCAATGGGATCCGAAAGCTCAACGCCCCGAGCTTTGGTCACTGTATAACGCTAAATTACACAAAGGCGAAAATATGCGAGTGTTCCCAATTTCTAACTGGACAGAATTAGATATTTGGCAATATATCGAACGAGAAAAATTGGAATTACCACCGATTTATTATGCCCATCAACGTGAAGTGGTAGAACGCCATGGTTTACTTGTACCTGTCACGCCATTAACTCCCAAACAACCATCTGAACAAAGTAAAGTGGTTTCTGTACGTTTCCGTACGGTTGGGGATATTAGTTGTACTTGCCCAGTGGCAAGTACAGCAAATACACCGAGTGAGATTATTAAAGAAACCGCTATCGCTGAAATTTCAGAACGTTCAGCCACTCGCATGGACGATCGCACCAGTGAAGCCGCCATGGAACAACGCAAAAAACAAGGTTATTTTTAGCCAGTAAACTGGTCAAAGTGCGGTTAAAAAATAAAAAGTTTTCGATTTTTCACCGCACTTTAAATCAATATTTAAAATTTGAAAGGAATACAACATGAGCCAAACTCTTAACCAACACGCCCCACTACGTTTTATTACCGCAGGTAGCGTAGATGACGGTAAAAGCACACTAATCGGACGATTATTATACGATAGCAAAGCCTTACTAAGTGACCAATTACTCAGCCTCGACAAGTCTAAGAACAAAGGTGAAGTGATTGATTTTTCTATTTTAACAGATGGGCTTGAAGCCGAACGTGAACAAGGCATTACCATTGATGTAGCATATCGTTATTTTTCCACCGCTAAACGCAAATTTATTATTGCCGACACACCAGGGCATGAGCAATATACCCGAAATATGGTAACTGGTGCTTCTACTGCCAGTGCTGCTGTCGTGTTAATTGATGCGAGTCAGTTGGATTTTTCCCAACCTGAACTACAATTATTACCGCAAACTAAACGCCATTCTGCAATTTTAAAACATCTAGGTACACCACATATTTTAGTTGCCATCAATAAAATGGATTTACTCGATTTTGACCAAACTAAATTTCATGCGATTCAACAAGCCTATCTCAAATTAAGCCAGCAATTAGGTATTTCAAACGTACAATTTGTACCCGTATCTGCCTTACAAGGGGATAACATTGTCCATCAAAGTGAACGCACACCATGGTATCAAGGTGACACATTGCTCAGTATTCTGGAGAATTTACCAAGCAACGAAAATATTTCCATAGCCAAACAAGACTTCCACTTTCCTGTACAACTTGTCATTCGTCTTGATCAAGATAAAGCAGATGATTTCCGTGGTTATCAGGGCAGAATTGAAGCAGGTTCTATCGCAACGGGAGATAATGTACGTATTGAACCCAATGGCTACCATTCCAAAGTAGTAGAAATTATCAGTCCAAACGGCATTGTGCAACAGGCTATTGCAGGTGAGCAAGTCACGATTCGATTAGCTGATGATATTGATATTTCGCGTGGTGATAGCTTTGTGGCGGAACATTCGACAATCACCCCGACTAAAAATGCTACTGCGACACTCTGTTGGTTTGATCAACGCCCACTTAACTTGGCACGCAAATATTTACTTAAACACTGTACGCAAACGGTATTTGCTAAAATCAGTGGCATTGACCATGTGTTAGACGTAAAAACCTTGAGCAAATCTCATGAGGCGGAAACCTTAAACCTGAACGATATTGGTGAAGTCCACGTGAGTTTACAAAAACCGATCACCGCCACAAGCTATGCACAAAATCAAGCTACGGGGGCGTTTATTTTAATTGATGAAACCACTTATCATACGGTTGCAGCAGGAATGATTCTTTAATTATTGCTGTTCACAAAAAAATACCGAATATTACATTCGGTATTTTTGCTCAAATTAGAATTTTACAATATGTCCATAACCTTGCAAAATTTGCTGAATATGTTCAAGACTTTCTTTGGTTGGAGGTAACACATCTTCCAACTCATATTCTACCCCTAAAGTTTTCCATTTATGTGCCCCTAAACGGTGATAAGGCAATAATTCCACTTTCTCGACATTCGTCATTCCTTCAATAAACTGACCTAATAAATGCACATCTGCATCTGCATCAGTATAACCTGGAACAACCACATAACGCACCCAAGTTGGGATATTACGTTTTTGTAAATATTTGGCAAATTCAAGTGTACGTTTATTTGGTACACCGATAAGATTTTGATGAATTTTATCGTTAAGTTGTTTTAAATCTAATAACACCAAATCGGTCACGTCAAGTAATTCATCAATGACTGGCGTATAAGCTCGCACAAAGCCATTGGTATCTAAACAAGTATTAATATTTTCAGCTTTACAAGCTCTAAACCAGTCACGTACGAATTCCGCTTGCAAAATGGCTTCCCCACCAGATGCAGTGACACCACCCCCAGTAGCATTCATAAAATGCTTATAGCTCACCACTTCTTTCATTAATTCTTCAACACTAATCTCACGACCGCCGTCCAAATCCCAAGTATCACGATTATGGCAATACTTACAACGCATCAAACAACCTTGCATAAAAAGAATAAAACGAATGCCCGGTCCATCAACTGTGCCACAAGACTCAAATGAGTGAATACGCCCTAAAACAGACATTAAAACTTCCTTAGATAATCAAAAATAGTTGAGAAATTATAACAAAATTTTAGGTCATTTTCAGTAAATTTATTGCCTCTCCGCTATATTACTTGATTTATATTGACACAAAATAAAACTTTTTATTGCAATTTTTTCCAGTCTGTATATAATTTCAAATAACCTGTACGAAATAACATAAAGGAAAGAGAAACTATGAGAACGCTAAGTAAAAATTTAACTATTCGCCAACAAGAAGTCTATGATTTCTTAAAGCATCATCTTGAAACCGCTGGTGTGCCACCAACACGTGCGGAAATTTCAAAAGAATTAGGCTTTAAATCCCCTAATGCGGCTGAAGAACATTTAAAAGCCTTAGCACGTAAAGGGGCGATTGAAATGGTGCCTGGAATGTCACGTGGTATTCGTTTATTACTTTCTTCCAATGATGAAGAAGAAATGGAAGGCTTACCTCTCATTGGTCGTGTTGCCGCGGGTGAACCTATTCTAGCGGAACAACATATTGAAGGTACTTATAAAGTCGATCCTGAAATGTTCAAACCACAAGCAGACTTTTTACTGAAAGTCAGCGGTCAGTCAATGAAAGATATTGGTATCCTAGACGGTGATTTATTAGCGGTACACAGCACCAAAGATGTACGTAACGGTCAGGTTATTGTAGCCCGTATTGAAGATGAAGTAACAGTCAAACGCTTGGAACGTAAAGGTGATGTCATTTATTTACACCCAGAAAATGAAGAATTTGAGCCGATTGTTGTCAATTTACGTGAGCAAGAGCAATTTGAAGTAGAAGGTATTGCGGTCGGTATTATTCGTAATAATGCTTGGATGTAATTATTTGTATTGTTATGTTCAATAAAAAGGTGAAAATAGTCTTTTCACCTTTTACCTATCTTTAATTTTCAGTTAAGCACCAATTACGGCATAACTAATCTGCTCAATTAAACGTTTATAAATATTACTACCGTCACTTGGGTTCACTTTAATTTCAATCACCGTGGTTTCTTTACGTGAATACGCTTGTTTTAACACAGAACCTAAATCTGCCCAAGTATAAGGGCGTGCATATTTTAAATCAAACATTGAAGCCGCCTGAGCAAATTCTGCTTGATGTGGCAAACGATAAAAGGCATTTTTGACTTCTGGCTCTACTGGCAACATATCAAAAATTGCTCCACCGTTATTATTAATAATAAAGATCACCGTTGGTTGAGTAACTTTTCTGAACAATGCCAATGAGTTAAGATCATATAATGCCGATATATCACCTAATACCACAGCAACAGGTTGATTACCGCCAATCCCTATCCCAGCAGCAGTAGCTAATAAACCATCAATACCACTGGCACCACGATTGGTGTAAACAGGATAACTATCCGATAATTTAGCCAGTGCATCAACCAATCTTATAAATAAGCTATTGCCTAAAAATAAAGCACAATTTCTCGGTAAAATTCGTTCAATATGATGAGCTAAAGAAGCCTCGTTTAAGCCGCCACCCACTTGTTGTTCAATAAAACTGGCACAGAAGTTAGACAATGCCAAAGGTTCAAGTAACCATGATTTTTGACGTAACGGCGGATGGGCTCGTAACCAGTGATGTACTTTGGCATGGAAACGTGTTTGTTGATGATGATGGGGATCTACACGTTCATTACTTTCTTCCACCACCCAAAAAGCCCCTTTAAAACTTGCTAAGAATTGATGAATTCGCTTGCTCACAAAACGTGAACCAAATTGCACCACAATATCTGCATGCAACAATTTTTCTCGCACAGTTTTATTGGCTAACCAAATATCTGCATAAGGCAAACTCGGCTCTACATTGGATTGAATATCCGTTAATAAAATCCAACCCATAGTATCTGCCCAAGTTTTGACTCCCATAGCTTGTTTTTGTGGTAATTGCCCCACCACCACAATACCTTTTTTCGTCCGTAAATCGTCCCAATGTTCGTGCATCATAACTTCTTGTTGAACATTTTGATGTTCAGACCAATGTTTTGTTTGAGCTAACCAACGGTGGACGGGTGCCAACCAAGGGTGGCTATCAATTTCGCTCACTTGAGCCTCATACAAAGGCTCTGCAAAAGGTACATTAATATGCACTACGCCTGCTTGTTCAGCCTGTTTATAACAAACTTGATCTACACTAGAAACTAACCATTTCACTGGATAATCTTGGCTTGGTCGAGGTAAATTCAGTGTTGCAACTGGATAATGTGCAAACATATTTGCCTGTAAAATCGCTTGATTTGCACCGCACTCTAATAATTCTTCTGGACGATCTGCGGTTAAAACGATTAAATTCACCGCACTTTGACGAGCTTCAACAATGGCAGGGTATAAATTTGCGGCAGCGGTACCCGAAGTAACAATTACTGCCACTGGCGTTTGAGTAGATTTCGCTAAACCGAGAGCAAAGAAAGCTAAACCACGCTCATCAAAATGGCTATGGCAAACTGCTTTTCCATTTGCTTGTAACCGTGCCGCCTCCAAAGTTAAAGGAGTAGAACGAGATCCCGGAGCGATACAAAAGTGCTTAACACCTTGACGAAGCAAAGTTTCTAAAATTACTTTTGACCAACAACGGTTAAAGGTACTCACTGCTGACATATTACTCTCCGTTTTCCAATACATTTTTATTCAATGGTTAATAAACTCAATAAACTTGACGCTTTACGTTCAATTTCTTGCCATTCTAACAGGGGAACCGAACCTGCCACAATGCCTGCTCCAGCAAAAACACGAATTTTATGTTGTTCAGCTTGCTGTTCTATAAAAGCAGAACGAATTGTTACACAAAATTCTGCTTGCTGTTTTCGCATAATACCTAGCGTACCAGCATACCAACTGCGGTCAAAATTTTCGGTTTTTTGCAAAAATTGCACCGCACTTTGCTGAGGTAAACCTGATACTGCTGCCGTAGGGTGAATGGCTTGCAAACAAGCTGAATCTGTTGCACTATCGTTTAATTCTGCCTGAATACAACGGCGTAAATGTTGCACTTGACGCAACTGTTTGACTTCTACATCACTCACTTGAATGTTATTCACATAAGGTTGCAAATTATCACAAATACCTTGCACCACTAACCTATTTTCGTGATCATTTTTGTGATCATTTAATAACCAATCTGCTTGCTGTTGATTATACGCTGGATTATCCGTAATTGTCGCTGTTCCTGCCAAGGCTTCTGTATGCACATAATGATCTTGTCGAGCATATAAACGCTCAGGGCTTGAACCAACAAAAGTACAGTTTGCATTTTCAGCTAACAAAAAATGGTAACAACCAATATTTTTTCGTTCGCTTTCCGCTAAGAAATCTTTGGCATCAATCGCTTGGGTGAATAAAAATTCCGTTTGATTTGCCAATACAACCTTGCTCAAATGACCTTGCTCAATCTCACCCAAGGCTTGTTGAATCCAATTTGACCAAATTTCTGCGGAAGCCTTTTGATCTATTTTATGGATTGTTTGTTTAACCGATTGAAGTGCGGTGAATTTTTGCAATGTTTCTACCACTTGCAAACAGGCTTGTTGTTCATTAGCAAAATCCTGCTGATTATCCCAATAGACATTCACATTCAGGGTATTTTCGACTTTTTCCAACAATAATCTTGGTAACCAAAATTTGGCTTGTTTATCAAAAGTCAATCCGCCAACCAGAGGGAAATCATGTGTCAGAACAAACTGCTGTGCCAAATTTTCATCAGAAAATGACCGCACTTTTCCTATTGTAGCCACCGAAATAGGCTTATCACGATAATTTAAGTAAAATTGTGGATACATTTCTTGAGCTTTGAGCCACGCCAATAACTCCACTGTTATGGGCATATCATCTTTAAAATGCGTAATCTCAGAATGAGCAGATAATTTATGGGCTTGAATCTGTTTAATTAAGCCTAAACACAGGTTTTCCATTAAATTTTATTTAAAAATATCCGTTAAAATAGCGTTTATTCTACCGCAAATAAAAAAAATTTTTTAGTAAATCTTTTATTCTGTCGTAAATAGGCGTAAAGTGCGGTGAACTTTCTGTTAATTTTTACCTGTTTAAGGACATAATATGGAATTTTTCCCAAAATCCGATAAATTAGAAAATGTGTGTTATGACATTCGTGGTCCTGTACACAAAGAAGCACTTCGTTTAGAAGAAGAAGGCAATAAAATTTTAAAACTAAATATTGGCAACCCAGCACCTTTTGGCTTTGAAGCACCTGACGAAGTGTTAGTGGATATTTTACGCAATCTTCCATCCGCCCAAGGTTATTGTGATTCCAAAGGAATTTACTCTGCTCGTAAAGCCATTGTGCAATATTATCAATCGAAAAATATCTTAGGTGCAACGGTCAATGATGTCTATATCGGCAATGGTGTGTCTGAGCTGATTACCATGTCATTGCAAGCCTTGTTAAATAATGGCGATGAAGTGTTAATTCCAATGCCTGATTATCCACTTTGGACAGCAGCAGCCACGTTGGCGGGCGGTAAAGCGGTGCATTATATGTGCGATGAATCCTCTGATTGGTTCCCTGATTTAGAAGATATTAAAAGTAAAATTACATCTCGCACCAAAGCTATCGTAGTAATTAATCCAAACAACCCAACGGGTGCAGTATATAGTAAAGAAGTGCTTGAACAAATCGTGGAAATTGCTCGTCAACACGGCTTAATCATTTTCGCCGATGAAATTTACGACAAAATTTTATATGACAATGCGGTTCATCATCACATTGCCGCCCTTGCCCCAGATTTATTAACCATTACCTTTAACGGCTTATCTAAAGCCTATCGAGTGGCAGGTTTCCGTCAAGGTTGGATGATTTTAAACGGTCCGAAAAATCATGCTAAAGGTTACATTGAAGGCTTGGATATGCTGGCTTCTATGCGTTTATGTGCCAATCATCCAATGCAACATGCGATTCAAACCGCTCTCGGCGGTTATCAAAGCATTAATGAATATATTTTACCGGGTGGACGTTTATTGGAACAACGCAACCGTGCTTACGAATTGATTACCCAAATTCCAGGGGTAAGTTGTGTGAAACCGAATGGTGCCATGTATATGTTCCCGAAAATCGACATTAAAAAATTCAATATTTATGACGATGAGAAAATGGTGTTAGATTTATTGCGTCAAGAAAAAGTATTGTTGGTACACGGTCGTGGTTTCAACTGGCATGCACCAGATCATTTCCGCATTGTAACACTTCCACACGTTTCTACCTTAGAAGATGCCTTAGGGAAATTTGCACGGTTTTTGGAAAATTATCGGCAGTAATCTATCATCTTTTCACTTTAGCCCTCTCCCCAAAGGAGAGGGCAATTTATCTAACTAAAAGGGTTAAGAAGTTTAGTTGGTAACCCTTGAAAATCCTTAATATTTCGAGTTACCAATGTTAAATCATACAATTTGCTGATTGCGGCAATCCAAGTATCATTTTCAGGGCGTGGATTAGGAACATGAAAGGTCGCACAAATCAAACTCACTTTTGTATTGATCGTTAAAATCCGTCCAGAAAAACTTGGCATCACAAAATTATCAAACCAGTCCTGTAAATATTGGGCTTGAACGGGATCCTTGCAACGTTTTAGTTGAATACCACGCATTAATTCCATTATCACGATTTCACAGGTATAAAGCTGTTCAAACGGCTTATCACTAAGCCAATCAACAACCCCTTTGTTCGCTTTTCCTATTTTAATTTTACGAACTTCTGAAATAACATTACTATCGAGCAAATACATTAATCAAAAATCTCATAACGTTGCTTATTTACCTGATGATTTTTAGGCATATCTAGTTCTATATCACCAACATCAACGCCATGATAATCCATTGCTAAATCACACAATGTAACTGGTTTAGGTTGAAAATGCTCAACGACAATCTTTTCCATCAGAGCATTCGTACTTATGCCCATAAGATTTGCTTGAGAAACAATTAATTGCTCGACTTGTGGGGGAAAATTTATATTCATATTCTGCTCCATGTTTTATTTCATCATACTCTTGCATTATATAACTAAGCTATCATCTAAAACAATCTTTCCATCTCTTTCGACCGCTCAACGCAGGCTTGCATAGCTTGTTCTACAATCTGTGCTAATTGTTTTTCGTTAAACACATTTAACGCTGCCGCCGTTGTTCCACCTTTTGAGGTTACATTTTGCCGTAGAGTGGCTAATTCAACCGTTGGATTTTCCACCACCATGTTAGCGGCACCTAAAGCTGATTGTTGCACTAATAAACGAGCTTGTGATGCACTTAATCCCATTTTTAGCAACGCTTGCTGCATGGCTTCCATAAACAAGAAAAAATAGGCTGGGCTTGAACCTGATGCCGCTGTAACGCTGTGCATATCGTTTTCATCTTCCACCCAGCAAGTTTTCCCTACTGCTTGCAATAGGCTTTCGGCGAATTGTTTAAATTCAATAGCCACATTGACCCGAGCAAATAAACCTGACATGCCTTGTGATACCAACGCTGGCGTATTTGGCATGACTCGCACAATATGTTGAGCCGTTGGTAAAAGTGCGGTGATTTTTTTTATAGAAATGGCTGCCATAATGGAAATCACTAATTTTTCAGAAAAATCCACCGCACTTAATGCCGCACAAACCTCACTTGCTACCTGTGGCTTGACGGCTAACACTATCACTTCACTCTGTCTAACTGCGGTTTGATTATCCGTAGCAACGGACACCTTTCTTTCCGTAAATAATGCTCGTTTATCTTCATTGGGATCACACACCGTAATCAAGTTAGCAGGATAGCCAGTTTTCAATAAACCAAACACTATAGCTTGTGCCATATTGCCGCCACCGATAAAACAAATAGATTTTTGTTGCATTGTTTTTCCTTTTCGTTCGTGATGATAGATAAGATTATAATCAAACAAAAAAGAATTTTCCCGTTTATTTTATTTCTCGCATAAAATGCGAAATATTTCATTTTTTCTCTTATTTTATTGCAAATCTTTACAATAGTTTTGCTAAAATTGCAGCAAATTTAATTTATTACGCTTTACAATAAAATTGAAATCAAAAGTAGATACTTTTGAATTATATCACTTATCTATAGGAGAAATATTATGGCTTTTAATATCAAAAACAGACACTTACTCAGTCTTGTTAATCATTCTGAACGTGAAATTCGTTATTTGCTTGATCTTTCTCGTGATTTAAAACAGGCGAAATACGCAGGCACTGAACAACAAAAGCTGAAAGGTAAAAATATTGCATTAATTTTTGAAAAAACATCAACACGTACACGTTGTGCCTTTGAAGTCGCTGCTTATGATCAAGGGGCAAATGTTACTTATATCGATCCAAATTCTTCCCAAATCGGACACAAAGAAAGCATGAAAGACACCGCTCGGGTATTGGGGCGTATGTATGATGCGATTGAATATCGTGGTTTCAAACAAAGCATTGTTAATGAATTGGCTGAATATGCGGGAGTGCCAGTCTTTAACGGACTAACCGATGAATTTCACCCAACCCAAATGCTCGCTGATGTGTTGACTATGATTGAACATTGCGACAAACCATTAAATCAAATTAGTTATGTTTATATCGGTGATGCACGTAATAATATGGGGAATTCTCTGTTGTTAATTGGGGCAAAATTAGGTATGGACGTGCGTATTTGTGGTCCGAAAGAACTCTTGCCTGAAGCCGAATTGGTGGCTATGTGCGAAAAATTTGCCCAACAAAGTGGAGCAAGAATTACCGTAACAGACGATATTGATCATGCCGTGAAAGGGGTAGATTTTGTCCATACCGATGTGTGGGTATCAATGGGTGAACCTTTAGATAGTTGGGGTAAACGAATTGATTTGTTAATGCCTTATCAAGTTACGCCTGAACTAATGAAACGCTCTGGCAATCCTAAAGTGAAATTTATGCACTGTTTGCCTGCATTCCATAACAGCGAAACAAAAGTTGGTAAACAAATTGCCGAAAAATACCCCGCACTTGCCAATGGTATTGAAGTGACTGAAGAGGTATTTGAATCACCAATGAATGTGGCATTTGAACAAGCGGAAAACCGTATGCACACCATTAAAGCTGTGATGGTTGCCAGCTTGGCTTAGGAGGAAATATGCGAATTGTGATTGCTCTAGGGGGAAATGCGTTATTACGCCGTGGAGAGCCGTTGACCGCAGAAAACCAACGGCAAAATGTACGTATTGCTTGTGAACAGATTGCTAAAATCTATCCCCATAATGAATTAATCATCGCTCATGGTAACGGTCCGCAAGTGGGTTTACTTGCCTTACAAGGGGCAGCTTATAAAGACGTGCCGACTTATCCGCTTGATGTGTTAGGGGCGGAATCGGTGGGAATGATTGGTTATATGATTCAACAGGAATTAGGGAATTTAGTGCCATTTGAGGTGCCGTTTGCCACCATATTATCCCAAGTGGAAGTGGATAAAAATGATCCTGCGTTCCAACACCCGACTAAACCGATTGGTCCAGTTTATACCAAACACGAGGCTGAACGTTTGGCAAAAGAAAAAAATTGGACAATCGCTCAAGATGGCGATAAATATCGCCGTGTTGTGCCAAGTCCATTACCAAAACGTATTTTTGAAATTCGCCCTGTAAAATGGTTATTAGAAAAAGGCAGTATTGTGATTTGTGCCGGTGGTGGCGGTATTCCAACCTATTATGATGAGCAAGGCTCACTACATGGGGTGGAAGCGGTGATTGATAAAGATTTATGTTCTGCTTTGCTGGCAGAAAATATTGAAGCGGATTTATTTATCATTGCAACCGATGTTTCTGCTGTCTTCCTTAACTGGGGAAAACCCGATCAACAAGCGATTGCCCAAATTCACCCCGATGAACTCAGCAAACTACAGTTTGCTTCAGGTTCAATGGGACCAAAAGTGCAAGCGACAATAAACTTTGTTAATCACACTGGCAAAGATGCTGTGATTGGTTCGTTGTCTGACATTGTTGAGATCGTAAAAGGTACAGCTGGTACTCGTATTAGCAAAAATACCAAACATACCACTTATTACTAATTACGCACTTGAGAATAGAGGCTAATTAGCCTCTATTCTGATAAGGAGTTTATTATGAGTAGTACAAAAAAATTTAAATTTCCCACCGCATTTACCATACTTTTTATCATATTAATTATTGCCGTGGGACTCACTTGGATTGTTCCCGCAGGTTCATATTCAAAACTAACCTACAATAGTACAACGCAACAATTTGTGGTGAAATCGCATCAACAAGAAGATCAATTTTTACCAGCTACACAAGAATCGCTTGAGCAACTTAATGTAAAAATTAAACTAAATAATTTCCTTGAAGGCAAAATTAGAAAACCCATTGCTATTCCAGGTACATACAGACAGGTTGAACAACAACCCAAAACGTTAAAAGATATTACTCTCAGTATGGTCAATGGGACGATTGAAGCCGCAGATGTGATGGTTTTTATCTTCGTACTGGGTGGTATGATTGGTGTAATCAATCGCACAGGTTCTTTCAATGCAGGTTTGACTGCGTTGGCTAAACGAACCAAAGGCAATGAATTTTTGATTGTATTCAGTGTTTCCGTACTCATGCTTATCGGCGGCACAACCTGCGGTATTGAGGAAGAAGCGGTGGCATTCTATCCGATTCTCGTCCCTGTATTTATTGCATTGGGCTATGATGCAATCGTCTGTGTAGGTGCAATATTCTTGGCTTCATCAATGGGAACTGCATTTTCTACCATTAATCCGTTCTCTGTGGTCATTGCCTCCAATGCGGCGGGCATTCAATTTACTGAAGGTATCAGTTTCCGCATACTGGGTCTGATTTTAGGCGGTATTTCGGTGATTACTTATCTTTATTGGTACAGTAAAAAAGTCAAAGCGGATCCAACTTTTTCCTATTGCTATGAAGAACGGGAAGAATTTGAACAGCATTATTTAAGTTTTCATCAAGGCGATAACAATGAACTTGAATTCAACACGAAACGCAAAATTATTCTGACACTATTCTGCCTTGCCTTTATTATTATGGTATGGGGAGTGATGTTTGGTGGCTGGTGGTTCCCACAAATGGCATCATCTTTCTTGGCAATCACGATTATCATCATGTTCCTGTCCCGTTTGTCAGAAGATGAAGTGCTTAATGCGTTTACGACTGGTGCAGCGGATTTAGTGGCAGTATCCTTGATTATCGGCTTGGCTCGCGGGGTAAATTTAGTGCTTGACGAGGGCATGATTTCAGATACGATTTTGAACTACGCTTCTAACCTTGTAGCAGGTATGCCACCGACAATATTTATCTTGGCACAATTAGTGGTATTTATCTTCTTAGGTTTGTTTGTACCATCTTCTTCAGGTCTGGCTGTATTATCTATGCCGATTATGGCTCCGCTTGCCGATGCTGTCGGTATCCCACGCGATATAGTGGTATCCGCTTACAACTGGGGACAATACGCCATGCTCTTCTTAGCACCTACAGGATTGGTCTTGGTTACATTACAAATGCTGCATATTCCATTCAATAAATGGGTCAAATTTGTCATGCCGATGATTGGAATGTTATTGCTGATAGGTTCTATTTTATTAGTGGTTCAAGTTTCATTATATGCTTGACCTAACGCACAATGATAAAGCAGTTACCTTATCTAAGTAACTGCTTTTACTTAATTTATTTTTATTTACAAAAAATAAGGCGACTTGTATCATGACCTAGGTCACAAATAGATAAGGAAAATTAAAATGCCAACCAAAATTCTTGATAATACTGATTTACGCATTTTAAGAGCGCTGCAACAAAATGGAAAACAACAAAATAACGAACTTGCTGAAACCGTTGGTCTATCTAGTTCTGCTTGTTTACGGCGGGTAAATTTACTTGAACAAAGTGGTGTCATTGATAAATATGTGTGCCTACTTAACCCGAAAAAACTAAACCTTAATGTGACTATCTATATTCTAGGTTCATTCATTGAAGAAGATCTTAAATTAAAAGAACGCTTTATCTTTGAAATGCGGTTAATTCCACAAATTACCGAATGTCATTTTATGGCAGGCGATTATGATTTTATTTTAAAAATCCAAACCCATGATTTAGATGAATTTTATAGTTTACAAAAACAATATCTAACCACGTCATTAGGTATTAAAAATCTAAAAACAGAAATTATTCTACAAACTGTAAAAAATACGACTGAATTACCCCTTTCACCTTATTATCAAAAATAGCAAGAATTGGGATAATAACTCGTCTTGTATAATCACTCTTGATTATAGCAAAAAATATGTTACCATAATCACCAAAGATTAGATTACACAAGCCAATTATGTTTACCCTACACCTTATCAAACAAGCTCAAAAAGAAATTCTCAAAATGCCAGCCACATTAAGAGAATCGACTTTTGAATCCCTTAAACAGCTTGAACTACAAGGCAATCAACTAAAAGAGCCGAATGTCAGGGATATGGGCGATGGATTAAAAGAATTGCGAGCATCTTCAAAAGAAGGGATTTCACGCAGTTTTTTCTTTTTTCATATTGGCAAACAAATCTATGTCGTCCACGCATTACATAAGAAAACACAAAAAACACCTAAGCAAGATTTAGATCTTGCCAAGCAACGAATGAAAGCCATTAAGGAGCAACTCCATGCAAAATGAAACCTATGAATTTGTCACCCTTGCGGACTTTGAAAAAGAATTAATGCAAGATCCTGAATTTGCCGAATTACGCCAAGCACGTGAAGTGCAACAAAAAATGATTGCAGAATTAAGACAATACCGCTTAACTCAACATCTTTCACAAGGTGAAATTGCTAAACGTACTGGTATCAAAGCTCAAAATATCAGCCGTCTTGAACGTGGTCTGGTGCGTCCAACCTTGGAAACGATCACACGTTATGCCCACGCTTTAGGTGGTTCTATTGTATTCCAACCTAATACATAAAATTATTTCATAAATTTATCTTTTAAGGACATTCTATGTGGTTCAAAAACGCCATTATTTATCGTTTAACCAAAAATCTTGATTGGTCGGATAGCCTATTACAAAACTGCCTTTCACAAAACGAATATCATCCCTGTAATCAGTCAGACACCAGTAAATTCGGCTGGGCAAAGCCCTTACGTAATGCTGATTTACTCTATTTTTCCAACGGTAAACAGCTTCTATTAGTAGCCCATAAAGAAGATAAAATTTTGCCGAATCATGTGATTAAACAAGAGTTAGACGAACGCATTCGCCAGTTGGAAGAAAAAGAAAATCGCAAACTGAAAAAGACGGAAAAACAGGCATTGAAAGATGATGTGGTGGCGATGTTGTTGCCCCGAGCTTTTAGTAAACATCAGCAAACGGCGATTTGGATTAACACCGAAACCAATTTAATTTATGTTAATGCAGCCTCTTATAAACGAGCCGAAGATGTGTTGGCATTGTTGCGTAAATCGTTAGGATCGTTACCTGTGGTGCCGTTAGCTTTTGCCAATGAACCCTCTATCGTGATGACCGATTGGTTGGTGAAACAAAAAATACCGTCATTTTTCACAGCACTTGAAGAAGGAGAATTAAAAGCCTCAGATAATCAAGGCATTATTCGTTATAAAAATCAATCGCTGGAAAGTGAAGAAATGCTCTCTCATTTGCAAAGTGGCAAATTTGTCACCAAATTATTGCTAGACTGGGAAGATCATTTGAGCTTTGTATTAAACGATGACGGCACGCTTAAACGCTTAAAATTCGCCGATAATATTCGTGAGAAAAATGATGATATTCTGCAAGAAGATGTCGCTCAACGCTTTGATGCAGATTTTATTTTGATGACTGGTGAATTAGCAAAATTAACCGAACATTTACTAGATGAATTTGGTGGCGAAAAACAACGGTTGTAATTATTTTATTGTACTACTATAATAGTGCAATTTTAAAATAACCCTAGGAATTATCTCATGACAACACAAAAACAACCGTCTTTACTCGGCGGTATTATGATTATTGCGGGTGGTACCATCGGGGCAGGAATGCTCGCCAACCCGATTTCCACTGCTGGTGTTTGGTTTACTGGCTCATTGCTGATTTTGCTTTATACTTGGTTTTGTATGACTTCATCAGGTTTAATGTTATTAGAAGCCAATTTACACTACCCGACTGGATCGAGTTTTAATACCATTGTCAAAGACTTACTCGGCAATGGTTGGAACGTCCTCAATGGCTTATCCCTTGCCTTTGTAATGTACATTTTAACCTATGCCTACATTACCTCAGGCGGTGGTATTACCGAAGGCTTTATTAATCAGCTGTTAAGCAACGAACAAAGTGCGGTGGAAATTGGACGAACTTCGGGATCGTTAATCTTTGCTGTGGTATTAGCTTTGTTCGTCTGGTTCTCCACCAAAGCCGTGGATCGCTTTAGTACGGTATTAATCGCAGGTATGGCGATTGCGTTTTTCCTGTCTGTCGCCAGTTTAATTTCCTCCGCCAAACCTGAAATTCTATTGGATCAACTTGCCCCAGCGGATACTGCTTATTTACCTTACGCTATGGTGGCGTTGCCTGTGTGTTTAGTGTCCTTTGGCTTTCATCAAAATGTACCTAGCCTTGTGAAATACTATGATCGCAACGCAGCTAAAGTGGTAAAATCCGTAGTGTTAGGCACCGCAACGGCGTTAGTGATTTATGTGTTGTGGCAATATGCGGTGCAAGGCAATTTACCTCGCAGTGAATTTGCCCCTGTGATTGCAAAAGGTGGCGACATTGCGGCATTACTTGATGCGTTACATCAATATATGCAAACCGATTACATTGCTCTCGCTCTGCGTTTCTTCGCTTATATGGCGATTGCCAGCTCTTTCTTAGGGGTGACGCTCGGTTTATTTGACTATATCGCTGACTTGTTTAAATTTGACGACAGCGGATTAGGGCGTGCCAAAACGGCATTAGTAGTGTTCCTACCGCCATTATTATTAAGCCTCCAATTCCCTTATGGCTTTGTGATCGCTATCGGTTATGCTGGTTTAGCCGCCACCGTATGGGCAGGGATTGTGCCAGCCTTATTAGCGAAAGCCAGCCGTGAACGATTTGGTCAAAGTAAATACACCGCATTCGGTGGTAACTTTATGATTTACTTTATTTTCCTATTTGCGATTTTAAATATCGTGGCTCAACTCGGTATGCAATTTGGCTGGATTGCAGATTTTAAAGGCTAATTTTAATGCACATTTCAGTTTACGATAAAGAAAACTTTTTTGAGTTTTATCAAAAACTTCGTGCCAATCCAATCAGTTTAAACAACATTGTGGAGAAACCCACAATGTTGTCTTTATTGCCTGATTTAACAGGCAAAAAACTGCTGGATCTCGGTTGTGGTACAGGCGAACACTTGGCATTGTATTTAGCACAAAAAGCCGATTTTGTGGTTGGCATAGATCTGTCTTTGGCAATGTTACAACAGGCAGAAAAAAATCTTGCCGATTTTACACCGCACTTTTCTGAACCCCATTTTGCTAAGTCACGCTTTGCCTTGCATCAACTTTCCATGGAAAACTTAGCCGACCTTAAAGAAACCGATTTTGATGTGATTACCAGTTCCTTTGCCTTTCATTACGTGCAAGATTTTCGCCAACTATTAAGCCAGATTTATCGCAAATTAAAGCCCAATGGTCGGCTTATTTTTTCCCAAGAACACCCTATCGTCACCGCTTACCAAGGCGGTGAACGCTGGGAGAAAAATGAACAAAAAGAACAGGTTGCCTATCGTTTAAATTATTATCGAGATGAGGGTGAGCGAGATCGAAGCTGGTTTCAACAACCCTTTAAAACCTATCATAGAACCACCGCAACCATTATCAATGGGCTTATCGAAACAGGCTTTCAAATTGAACAAATGGCAGAACCTATGTTAGCAGATCAAGCCGAATGGCAAGCAGAATTTAAGGATTTACAACACCGTCCTGTGTTATTGTTCATTAAGGCGAGAAAAATAGCATGATTGTAGGTCAAGGCATGATGGCAAAGGCATTTTCTGGCTATGCAGAAGATCCTAAGCATATTATTTTTGCCAGTGGCGTATCAAACTCACAAGAAAAAGACCGCACTTTATTTGCCAGAGAAAGCCAATTACTTGAGCAAACGATTTTACACCATCCCGACCAAAAATTAGTTTATTTTAGCACTTGTAGTCTCTACGATCCGTCCCTACAAAATTCACCTTATGTGCAACATAAACAGAATATGGAACAGCAAGTACAACGATTAACCCAGCAATACTTAATTGTGCGTTTACCACAAGTCGTGGGTAATGCCACTAGCCCAACTATCGTGAATTTCCTCTATCAAGCCATTATTCATCAGCAACCTTTTACCCTATGGCAAGAAAGTTATCGGAATTTAATTGATATTGATGACGTGGTCACGATTTTAAACGAAATCCTAGCCAATCCTTTGTTTACCAATCAGATCATTAATGTTGCTACGGATAAGATGATCAATGTGCAAAATATTGTCATGATGTTAGAAAATATCACAAAAATCACCGCACTTTATCAATCTATTCCGAAAGGATCTTATTATTCCATTGATATTGCCCCTATTCGCTCAATTTTGGCGAAATTACACCTCAATTTTGCACAAGATTACGTTCAAAAAACCCTTGAAAAATATTATTCCCCCAAATAAAAGAAAAAATAAACAAAAAAACGCTTGCAAGATAAAGTAGATTTCAGTATTTTAAAAGGCAAGCAAAAATCCACTTTAGGAAAATACAATGAATTTCAACCGCACTTTTACGTTTCATCATCACCATCACCGAACCTAATCTTTCGGGCGGATGGTGCTACTCGGAAGATAAAACTTCCGAAGTGGCAAAATAAGTGTGGCGAATCAGCAATATAAACCTTTCGGAAGTCAAATTTCGAAAGGTTTTTTTATACGTTTAATAGGGTCTGTTGACCTAAGGAAATAACAATGTCAAATAGCAAAAGATTACGCATTGCATTACAAAAAAAAGGGCGTTTAAGCAAAGAATGTAACGAGTTGCTTAAACAATGTGGGGTAAAAATCAACTGGAACGAACAGCGTTTAATTGCTTATTCGGAAAATATGCCGATTGATATTTTACGCGTGCGTGATGACGATATTCCGGGTTTAGTATTTGACGGCGTGGTAGATCTCGGTATTATCGGCGAAAATGTGTTGGAAGAAGAAGAACTGGGTCGTCAAAATGCAGGGGAAACGGTGGAATATAAAAAACTGCGTACCTTGGATTTTGGTGGCTGCCGTTTATCTATTGCAGTGGATCGTGACGAGCAATATAACGGCGTGCAGGATTTGCACAATAAACGTATTGCTACTTCGTACCCCAATTTACTTAAACGCTATATGGCTGCCAAAGGTGTATCCTATAAAAACTGTTTTTTAAATGGTTCAGTGGAAGTCGCCCCGACTGCCAATTTAGCCAATGCCATTTGTGATTTGGTGTCATCAGGGGCAACCTTGGAAGCCAATGGTTTAAAAGAAGTGGAAGTTATTTATAAATCAAAGGCTTGCCTAATTCAACGTGCCGAACCTTTATCTGATGAAAAACAAGCACTGGTGGAAAAATTATTAACCCGTATTCAAGGGGTGCAACAGGCGGCGGAAAGCAAATATATTATGTTGCACGCCCCGAAAAATAAATTGGAAGAAATCACCGCACTTTTACCTGGTGTGGAAAATCCGACCATTCTGCCATTGGCTCACGATGACAGCAAAGTTGCCATGCACGTGGTCAGTCAGGAAAATTTATTTTGGGAAACCATGGAACAGCTGAAAGAAATTGGTGCTAGCTCAGTGTTAGTGTTACCGATTGAAAAAATGTTGGCATAGGAAGAAACATCATGATGCAAACCTTAATTTGGAAAAATTTATCCGAAAATGAGAAAAAACAGGCTCTCACTCGTCCAGCGATCAGTTCATCTGCCAATATTCAACAGGCAGTTAATGAGATTCGTGAAAATGTGTTAGCCAATGGCGATAAGGCATTATTTGAGTTAAGCGAGAAATTTGATAAGGTCAAATTAGACAGTTTAACCGTTTCCAAACAGCAAATTGAGCAAGCCACCGCTCGTTTGCCCGATGAGCTAAAACAAGCGATTCAAAACGCCAAAGCCAATATTGAAAAATTCCATCAAGCACAAATTCCACAGCCCGTGGACATTGAAACGCAGGCAGGCGTGCGTTGTCAGGTCGTAACACGCCCGATTAATCGGGTTGGATTGTATATCCCTGGGGGGTCTGCTCCGTTATTTTCCACCGTGTTAATGCTGGCTATTCCTGCTAAAATCGCAGGCTGTAAAAAAATCGTGCTGTGTTCGCCACCGCCGATTGCCGATGCGATTTTATATGCGGCGGATCTTTGCGGAGTGGAAACGATTTATGCGGTGGGGGGCGCACAAGCCATTGTGGCGATGGCATTTGGCACGGAAACAGTCGCCAAAGTGGATAAGATTTTCGGACCTGGTAACAGTTTCGTTACTGAAGCCAAACGCCAAGTGAGCCAAACTGTCAACGGGGCTGCCATTGATATGCAAGCAGGACCATCGGAAGTGTTGGTGTTAGCCGATGAAAATGCTGATCCTGAATTTGTGGCAAGCGATTTACTTTCTCAGGCAGAACATGGTGCGGACAGCCAAGTAATTTTAGTCACAAACAGCGAAACACTGGCAGAATATACGCTACTCGCCATTGAGCGTCAATTAAACCAGTTACCGAGAGCCGACACCGCCCGTAAAGCGTTAAGCCATAGTCGTACCTTTATTGCGGAAAACATTACTCAATCCATTGAAATCAGTAATGATTATGCTCCCGAGCATTTAGTGGTGCAAGTGGAAAATGCCCGTGATTTGCTCCCTCAATTAGACAATGCAGGATCGATTTTCTTAGGCGCTTATTCTCCCGAAAGCATGGGCGACTACGCCAGTGGCACCAACCATGTTTTACCGACCTATGGCTATACCAAAACCACATCAAGTTTGGGGCTGGCAGATTTTAGCAAACGTATGACTGTACAAGAACTCACCCCGCAAGGCTTTAAAGATCTCGCTTATACAGTAGAACTCATGGCACAAGCAGAGCAGCTGGAAGCTCATAAACAGGCGGTGAGCATAAGGTTGGCAAAATTGAAAAAACAAAAATAAATTTTACATATACAGTATTTTTCAGTTTATTTATATGATATAAATACAGTATCTATAAGTTTAACAAGGAAAAATTATGCAAAACCCGATTGAAATATACCAAACCAAAGACGGACAAACTCAAGTTGAAGTGCGGTTTGAACAAGATACGGTGTGGTTATCGCAAGCACAGATGGTGCAATTATTTGGACGAGATGTATCTGTTATTTCTCGTCATATTCGCAATGCAATGGAAGAGGGTGAAATTAATGAAAAAAGCAATTTGCAAAAAATGCAAATTGCTTTTGCAGACCGCCCAGTCACCTTTTATGATTTAGAAACCATTATTTCAGTCGGTTACCGAATTAAATCACAACAAGGCGTAGCTTTCCGTCGCTGGGCAACCCAACGCCTAAAAGACTATCTCGTCAAAGGCTATGCGATTAACCAAAAACGCTTACAGCAAAATGCTAATGAGCTAGAACAAGCCATCGCCCTGATTCAAAAAACGGCTCAGTCGAGTGAATTAACCTTAGAAAGTGGGCGTGGATTAGTGGATATTGTCAGCCGTTATGCACAAACGTTTTTATGGTTGCAACAATATGACGAGGGTTTGCTGATTGAACCAAAAACCCAACAAGGTGGCACGTTACCTACGCTTGAACAAGCTCGTTTAGGTTTGGCAGAATTTAAGCAACAACTTATGGCTCGGGGCGAAGCATCGGATTTATTCGGTCGTGAGCGTGAAGACGGTTTATCTGCCATTTTAGGCAACTTGGAACAAACCGTTTTCGGCGAACCCGCTTATCCGAGTATTGAAGCCAAAGCGGCACATTTGCTGTATTTTATTGTAAAAAATCACCCATTTTCAGACGGTAACAAACGCAGTGGGGCATTTTTATTTGTGGATTTTTTACATCGTAACGGACGTTTATATGATGAACTGGGACAACCCGTGATCAATCAAACAGGATTAGCCGCCTTGACCTTGTTAGTGGCAGAATCTGATCCGAAACAAAAAGAAACACTAATCCGCTTAATTATGCACATGCTGAAAAAAGAAAATTAAACAGGAACAAACAATGACAATTTCACCACTTTCCCGAAAAAATGTACAGGCACTTACGCCATATCAATCCGCTCGCCGTTTAGGTGGCAAGGGCGATGTATGGCTGAATGCCAATGAATATCCTACTTCACCAAATTTTGATTTATGGCACCGCACTTTTAACCGCTATCCCGAACCACAACCAGAAGCCGTGATTAATGGTTATGCGAATTATGCTGGTGTGAAACCTGAAAATGTGATTGTCACCCGTGGCGGTGATGAAAGTATTGAGCTGATTATTCGGGCATTTTGTGAACCAGACGACCATGTTTTATATTGCCCACCGACCTATGGCATGTATTCTGTGAGTGCAGAAACTTGTGGCATTGCGTTAAAAACTGTTCCTTTAACCGCCGATTTTCAACTGAATTTAGCCGAAATTGAGCGAAATCTTGATAGGGTAAAAGTCGTGTTTGTATGTAGTCCGAACAACCCGACAGGTACATTAGTTAACCGTGTGGATTTACTCAAATTGCTCGACATCACCAGAAATAAAGCCATTGTGGTGGTGGATGAAGCCTATATTGAGTTTTGTCCACAAGCCAGCCTTGTGAATGAATTAGCCAATTATCCGCATTTAGCCATTATCCGCACGCTCTCCAAAGCCTTTGCGTTGGCAGGATTACGTTGTGGTTTTACCCTTGCCAATGCGGAATTAATCGGTATATTGCAAAAAGTGATCGCCCCCTATCCATTGCCTGTGCCAGTATCGGATATTGCTGCTCAAGCCTTGCAACCACAAGGTATTACACAAATGCAAGAACGGGTTAATGATGTGCTAAACAATCGTGCGTGGTTAATTGAACAATTAAGCAAAATCCCAACAGTGGTACAAATTTTTGAAACAGAAGCAAATTATGTATTAGTGAAATTCCAAGACGGTGAAAAAGTATTTAGATCATTATGGGAACAAGGCATTATTTTACGTGATCAACATAAAGCATTGGGATTGCAGAATTGTATTCGGATTACTATTGGAACAAGAGAAGAACTCGAAAAAACCATTGCCACAATCCAATTAGCCTAGGGTCTGTAGTATTTTTAAGCAATAACATTGGAAAATATGAAATGTCCACATACCCTAAGCATAATAGCGATTTCTTTTGGTATAGAGCGAATACCTAAACGGTATTAGTCAAATAAGATTCAGCCATTTATACTCATTATATATTAATTGACATAAGTGAGGATAATTATGGCTGAACAAACCACAAAACCAGCAGTGTATGATTTACGCTCTGCTTTAGCATTATTAGAAACTCTCCCGAATGAATTAGTCTCAACTGATGTTGAAGTTGATCCTATTGCTGAACTTTCTGGTGTTTATCGTTATGTGGGAGCTGGTGGCACAACACCACGTCCGACAAAAACTAATGGACCTGCAATGGTATTTAATAAAGTAAAAGGCTATCCGAATATACGTGTTGCCATTGGCTTAAACGGTTCTCGTAAACGTATCGGATATTTTTTAGGTTGTCCGCCTGAACGTTTAGGCTTTCTATTGAGAGAATCCGTTAAACACGCTATTCCACCAGTAACTTTAAACTCAAATGTAAAACCTGCCTGTCAAGAGGTGGTGCATTTAGCTAGCGATCCTGATTTTGATTTACGTACGCTTTTGCCAGCACCGACCAATACCATTGAAGATGCAGGTCCTTATTTTACCATGGGTTTATGCTATGCTTCTGATCCTGATACAGGCGAATCCGATATTACTATTCACCGTTTATGTGTGCAAAGTAAAGATGAATTATCGATGTGGTTAACGCCAGGTCGCCATATTGATGCGTTCCGTCAAAAAGCGGAAGCTGCGGGCAAACCATTACCTATTTCTATTAGTATTGGGGTAGATCCTGCGATTGAAGTGGCAGCTTGCTTTGAACCGCCAACAACACCTTTAGGCTATGATGAATTAGCGATTGCAGGTGGATTACGTGGTAAAGCAGTTGAAATGACAAAATGTATCTCCATTAATGAACGTGCTATTGCTCATGCGGAAGTAGTGATTGAAGGTGAATTATTACCAGATATACGAGTGCGTGAAGACCAAAACAGCAATACAGGTAAAGCGATGCCCGAATTCCCAGGTTATACGGGGGATGCAAAACCTGCCTTACCGATTATTAAAGTGAAAGCAGTCACCACTCGGCATAATCCAATTTTACGTACTACAGTGGGACCAGGTCAAGAACACGTTAATATGGCGGGTATTCCAACCGAAGCCTCTATTTTAGATATGGTAGAACGTGCGATGCCAGGTCGTTTGCTTAATGTATTCGCTCACACTTCAGGTGGCGGTAAATTGTTAGCAGTCATGCAATTCAAAAAATCAGCCGCCGTGGACGAAGGTCGTCAACGTCAGGCTGGTTTGTTGGCTTTTTCTGCATTTCCTGAATTAAAACACGTTATCGTCGTTGATGAGGATGTCGATATTTTTGACACTGATGATGTGTTATGGGCAATGCAAACCCGTTATCAAGGGGATATTGATACCGTCACCATTTCAGGTGTCCGCTGTCACCCATTAGATCCGTCACAATCACCAGATTATAGCTATAAATTGTTCCAAGCTGGAACATCGTGCAAAACTATTTTTGACTGTACGGTACCATTCCACTTAAAAGACCATTTCCAACGCTGTAAATTTAAAGAAGTGGATGTGAAACGCTTTTTACCTGATTTTGAAAGCTAAATAATTAACAGCCTAATTTTCATCAATAGGATCGGAAATTAGGCTATTTTTAATTTTACCAAAGGGAAAAACAATGAATAAACGCCGTATTGTGATTGGAATTAGTGGGGCAAGTGGCTTTCAATATGGTTATTGTGCTTTGCAAATGTTACAAAAAATCGAAGATATTGAAACGCACTTGGTGATTTCCAAAGGGGCAGAAATGACTCGCCGTCTTGAAACTGATTATTCAGCGGAGGAAATCAGTGCATTAGCGGATGTGGTACATCCCATTCAAAATCTGGGAGCAAGTATTTCCAGTGGATCTTTTAAAACCATCGGAATGTTGGTTGTTCCTTGTTCTATGCGTTCACTTGCAGCGATTGCTCATGGTATGAGCGATAACCTATTGACCAGAGCAGCAGATGTCACCTTAAAAGATCGCCGTCGTTTAGTGTTAATGGCTCGAGAAACACCGTTAAATCTCGCCCATATTGATAATATGCGTAAAGTTACGGAAATGGGTGCTATTGTTTTCCCCCCTGTGCCAGCGTTTTATAACAAACCACAATCGGTTGATGATATTTTAAAACATAGCGTTGCCCGAGCATTGGATTTATTCGATATACATATTTCGATGCCACGCTGGGGTGAACAAGGTAAAAGTGAAATGGATGAATAATCAATTAAATTCTTAAGGAGTATCTTATGACAATGCCAATTGGTCCATTTGTGAATGGCTCTGCCGTCTTGTTAGGCGGTTTACTCGGAGCTTTTATGGGGGTGAAATTACCTGAACGTGTACGAGCCAGTTTAAATCCATTATTTGGTTTAACTTCTGCTGGTTTGGGTATCATGGCAATCCCTGGCGTAAAATACTATGCTGCGGTAGTTCTTGCTTCCGTGCTTGGTTTAGCCATCGGTGAATGGTTATACCTAGAAAAAGGCATTAACAAAGGGGCTGGTAAATTACGTGGTGTGGTAGATAAAATCTTTCCGCCCGTACAAGGTTTAAGCCCCGATGAATTTGTAGAAAAATTTGTGGCTATTTTGGTCTTGTTCTGTGCTAGTGGGACGGGGGTATTTGGTTCAATGAATGAGGGTATGACAGGCGATCCATCCATTTTATACATCAAAACCATTTTAGACTTCTTTACTGCGGGCATTTTTGCGATTACGCTAGGCTATGCCGTTTCAACTATCGCTATACCGCAATTAGCCATTCAGTTGACATTATTCTTCTTGGCAACATTAATCGTACCGTTAACAACACCAGAAATGCGTGCTGACTTTGCTGCTTGTGGCGGATTAATTATGTTAGCAACGGGTTTCCGTATTATGGGAATAAAATCTTTCCCTGTAGCAAATATGTTACCAGGGTTAATTTTAGTTATGCCAATATCTCATTTATGGGCAACATATATTGCAAATTAAATTGAATGAAAGCCACTATTGATTAATATAATAATCGTGGCTTTTTTCTTTACTAAGGATTTATGATGACTCAGATTCCGCAATCTATCGTTGATTTTCTGCAAACGCATCATGTTGTTAGTTTAACTACAATGTTCAATAATGAGTTGTGGGCGGCAAGCTGTTTTTATGTTTTTGATGAAAAAAACACCGCACTTTGGGTTATGACCAGCCAACAAACTAAACACGGTAGAATGATGTTACAACAAGCCAAGATTGTGGGTACTATCGCAGGGCAGCCCGAAACCATACGAGAAATCCAAGGTATTCAATTTACCGCACATGCTAGGCTAATTGATGATCCTAATGAGTATAAAATAGCTCTTGCTCATTATGCCGAAAAACATACTATGGCAAAATTATTACATACCGATATTTGGCATATCACATTTGATGAACTAAAATTTACCAGTAATAAATTGCTTTTTGCTCAAAAAACTTACTGGAAAAGAACAGATTAAGGTTGATAACCATCGGCAAGAATTTCAGCTAATATAGGTGGCATTGGCGTGGTCGATAATCTCACTACACAAGGAAAGAAAAGCTGTGGATCTGGGGTCACGGGTAAAATATGACAATTCGATAATTTTAGGTTTTTCACTTCTGAAATGGGTAGTAAAGCGGCTGCTCTTATTCCTGACTCAATCCAATCTATGGTTACACTTGGTTGTGAAACTTGCATTAATACTTTGGGTTCAATACCGTTCTTACGCAACTTATCTAACAACACAGCCACAGTACCTCGACCACCACTACGTTTAAGCAAAATCAACGGCAATTTAGATAAATCCGCTAAATGTAGCTGATCAGCTGGAGAAACTAAATCATTATGTACAACCGCGGCTAATGCAGTGCTAGGACAGGCAATATAATCATATCCTTGCATATTTTCAGGTTTTTGCATTAACGCAATATCAATAATTCTCTGCTGTAACAAATATTCCAAATGATCAGAATCCGACAACATGACATCAATTTTCAGATCGGGGGATCGTGCTTGCCATTGCAAAATTAATGGCGTGAAATACTTCTGAAATAAATGGGTCAAGCCAATTTGTAAACATTGTCTATTTTGCTGAGATAAATACAAAATATTTTGCTCCACTTGGGTAAAGTGAGTAAGCAATTCCACTGCTTGTTTATATAAAAACAAACCTGTTTCTGTAGGGCGTAATTTACCATTTTGGCGTATAAATAATTGAATACCTATTTCTTCTTCTAATTCTTGCAAACGTTTCGATAACGGTGGCTGAGAAATATGTAACATCTCCGAAGCTTTGGTGATACTGCCACATTCCAAAATAGTACAAAAATATTTTAATCGTTTAATGTCCATAGAAGATCAAAGCATTTTAATTTACTGATTCACTTTCCGCTTTTAAACGAGCAATCAGCTTTGCATTCGCTGGTGGAAATAATCCCGCATCAAGATCATTTTGTGCAAGCCAAAACCCCTCTTGTCCTTCACGTCCAAAAGGCTCACCTACCCACTCTTCCACTAAGTAGAAATAGAAGCTAATAATCTTAGTCGGATACTCAAATAAAAATTGCTCAAAAAGCACCGCACTTAGCACATGCAAACCGATTTCTTCTTCAATTTCACGTTTCAAGGCTTGCTCTGGTGTTTCGCCTTGATCGACTTTGCCCCCTGGAAACTCAAGAGATTGAGCAAAATCTTGCCCCTCAAGTCGTTGTGTTAGATAAATTTGTCCAAATTCATTACGAATAATACCTGCTGCAACCTGCACTAATGGTTTAGGCATAATTAGATTCCTGTATTTTGGCGGATAACTGTTGATAAACTTGCTCAAGCACAGAGTCCCATTGTAAATCCATGCGTTGACGAAATAAGCGTACACTTCGATACCAAGGGCTATCTTCTCGATCAATAAGCCAACGAAAATCAGGATGATAAGTTAATAAAATCCAAGTTGGCTTTCCCATTGCTCCAGCTAAATGAGCTACTGCGGTATCAACACTGATAATTAAATCTAGCTGACTAACCAAACCAGCCGTATCTGAAAAACTATCTAAATGCTTATGCCATAGATAAAGATTATCAATTTTTAAGGCTAATTCAAAATCTTGTTGGTTAATTTCTTTTTGTAAACAATGAAATTGAGCATTTAACTCGAATAAAGGCATAAGTTGGCTTAAAGCTAAACTCCGAAAACGATTACGCTCGTGTCCTGCCGAGCCAGACCACACAATGCCAATTTTCAATATATTAGTTGCTGGTAATTTCTGCTGCCACCTAGCAGTTGCATCATCTTCTGCCTGCAAATAAGCGGTGGTACAAGGAATAGTATCCAGCTCAGTAGCAAAATAATAAGGCAAACTCATCATTGGTACATAATAACTTAATCCATTGATAGTTTGTCCATTATTTGAAGTGGTAATACCATAACGAGCCAAATTGGTATTAATTAATTTCTCAACAGGAAGATGATTAACCACAACGATATTTAATCCTTTCTGTTTGGCTAAAATAGCATAACGTACAAATTGGATATTATCGCCTAACCCTTGTTCGGCATAAATCAATAATTTAGCTTGTCCAATATTTTCACCTTGCCAGCGAGTTAAATTCCAATCAGGCTGCTTAAAGGTATCAATATCTACTTTCCAACGCCATTCATAGGCTTGCCAACCTTCTTTATAATGTCCCAATATGTTGAGAATAAAGGCTTTGTTACACCACGCAAGAGCAAAATCAGGCTTTAAAGCTAAACTTTTTTCGGCATCTCTTAAAGCTAAATCATATAGACCAAGATTTTTTAATTGTTCGGAACGTTGGTGATAGGCTTCTGGGATATTTGGATAAGATAAAATAAAACGATCATAATTGCTGACGACTTCCACCATTTCAATTAAACTTTCAGCACATTTTTGCATTAAACGAATGTAAGAATATTGATAATCAGGATTATGTTTTCGTTGGACTTCATCTTGCAAATCAAATGCCTTTTTATAACAACAAAAGGATTGTTTATGTTGCCCTGTTTTTTCAAAATATTTTCCTTTGAGATAAAATAGCTCTGGTGTTGGCGTATATTTTTCCGCATTTTGCAAAACCACATACATTTGCTCAATATTATCATTCGCACAATAGAATTTTGCTAACAAAATCCATAACAAGGCTTGCTGATTATCGCTTAATGTTTCATTTCGCAAAGGGAAATCGCACAAGAATTGTAATAATTCTTGTGCTTGTTGAAGTGCATTTGCTTGCAGATATTGCTCAATCAGAGCAACATTCTGCTCAAAAGTTGTGGTCATTTTATATTAGAAATTAAGCGTGGCTAGCCCGATTACCATGACAATGTTTATATTTCTTGCCCGAACCACAAGGACAAGGTTCATTACGACCGATTTTGCGTTCGCTTTCAGCCATAGCAACCTGCTCGTTCACTTCTTCAGTTGCTCCGTTGTATTCTCTCGCTTCGGCTTGACGCTCTGCCATTTGTTGTTGCTGTTGTTGAGCTTGCTCTACTTCTTCAGCAGAACGTACTTGTACACGGCTTAAGGTTTTCACTACACTCATTTTCAACGCATCTAGCATTTCAGTAAACATGGCAAAAGATTCTTTTTTATACTCTTGTTTTGGATCTTTTTGTGCATAACTACGTAAATGAATACCTTGACGTAAACGATCCATGGCGGCTAAATGTTCTTTCCAAAGTTCATCAAGGGTTTGTAACATGATGCCTTTTTCAAAATTACGCATGGTTTCTTCGCCCACCATCTGCTCTTTACGTTGATATTCATTCACCGCAGATTCCACCACTCTTTCACGCAGAGTATCTTCATTAAATTGATTATCTTCTTCTAACCATTGTTGAATCGGTAAATCCAAGGCAAAGTCTTGACGTAAACGTGTTTCTAGGGCTGGAATATCCCATTGTTCTTCCAAAGATTGCGGTGGAACATATTCATCAATCACAGCGTTAAACACATCAGATCGAATCGCAGCAATGGCTTCGGATACATCTCCGTTATCTAATAGCTCATTACGTTGAGCATAAATTGCATGACGTTGATCGTTCGCTACATCATCATATTGCAATAGGTTTTTACGTCCATCAAAGTTATAGGCTTCTACTTTCGCTTGAGCCGATGCAATGACTTTCGCCAATAATTTCGATTCCATAGCTTCGCCTTGTGTACTAAAGGCTTTACGCATCATATTCAATTTACCTTCATTTAAATAAATCCGCATTAACGCATCATCTAATGATAGGTAAAAACGAGATGAACCTGGATCACCTTGACGACCTGAACGACCACGCAACTGGTTGTCAATACGGCGTGATTCATGGCGTTCTGTACCAATAATATGTAACCCCCCCGCTTGCATCACAATATCATGACGTTGTTGCCAAGCTGATTTAATGGCTTCAATCTGTTCTGGAGTTGGATTTTCTAATTTATCAATTTCCGCTTTCCAGTTACCGCCTAACACGATATCCGTACCACGCCCAGCCATGTTTGTCGCTATGGTAACAGCCCCTGGATAACCTGCGTTTGCCACAATTTCTGCTTCTTGAGCATGGAATTTGGCATTTAACACATTATGCGGAATACCTGCTTTTTTCAGTTCTTTTGATAGCAATTCAGATTTCTCAATAGACACAGTTCCCACCAAAACAGGCTGTTGACGTGCCACACAATCTTTGATGTCTTCAATAATCGCATCAAATTTATATTGCTCAGTTTCAAACATCACATCAGTACGGTCATCACGGATCATTGGACGATTGGTCGGGATAACCACGGTTTCTAAGCCATAAATTTGTTGAAATTCAAATGCTTCTGTATCTGCCGTCCCCGTCATACCCGCCAATTTTTCGTATAAACGGAAATAGTTTTGGTAGGTAATAGAAGCAACAGTTTGGTTTTCCCCTTGAATTTTCACACCCTCTTTGGCTTCAATCGCTTGATGCAAACCGTCAGACCAACGGCGACCTGCCATAGTCCGCCCCGTGTGTTCGTCCACAATCACAATCTCACCATCTTTCACCACATAATCTACGTCTTTTTGGAATAAGGTATGTGCACGTAATGCCGCATTAATATGATGTACCAAACCTAAACGTTGTGGCGAATACAGGCTCTCATTTTCGCCCATTAAACCTTGCTCAATCAGCCATTGCTCACATTTTTCTTGACCCCGTTCGGTCATATTCACTTGCTTGTGTTTCAAGTCTAAGGAATAATCCCCTTCGCCTTGAAATTCATCACTATCTTCTTTCTCTTGTTCAATCAGAATTGGAACTAATTTATTGATAGCAATATATAATTCAGAACTATCTTCGGCTGGACCTGAAATAATTAACGGTGTACGTGCTTCATCAATTAAAATGGAATCCACTTCATCGACTAAGGCATAATGTAATGGACGTTGAAAACGTTCTGCTGCTGAATGTGCCAAATTATCTCGCAAATAGTCAAAGCCCAATTCACTGTTAGTGGCATAAGTAATATCCGCTTGATAGGCTTCACGTTTTACTTCTGGCGGCAAGCCTGGCACATTGACCGCAACGGTCATACCTAAAAATTCAAATAATGGACGGTTAGTTTCCGCATCACGACGAGCCAAATAATCATTTACCGTCACAACATGAACACCTTTACCTGTCAAGGCATTCAAATAACAAGGTAAAGTGGCAGTTAAGGTTTTCCCTTCCCCCGTACGCATTTCCGCAATATTACGATCAGTTAACACCATACCGCCCACTAATTGCACATCAAACGGACGCATACCAAGGGTTCGTTTACAGGCTTCTCGCACCGTAGCAAAGGCTTCGGGTAATAATTGTTCTAGGGTTTCGCCTTGGCTCAAACGTTGACGAAACTCAGCAGTTTTTGACCGCAGTTCATCATCACTCAAGGCTTCAAAGGCAGGTTCTAACGCATTGATTTTTTTAACTTGTTTATTTAAACGGCGTAATACACGCTCATTTCGACTACCAAAAATTTTGGTCGCAATAGTACTTAACATAATTCTGTTTCTCTTAATAAAAAATATTGAGCCTTTGTTTATATCAAAAGCGGGAAAATAAAGATAAATCAAAAATTATGCGAAAGGGCTACCACGAATAGGGGCATATTCGGCAAAAACCTTTGCCACAAAGTGCGGTGTAAATTTAACAAATTTTTTCGAAATCACAGCAGGTTGTGCAGGATAAGTGAGAGATAGATTTTGCTGTTTAATTTGATAAATCGCACGCAACACTTGCTGTTGATTAGATTGATTTTGATATTCTTGCGGATACTCGTTTATGCGATCCGTCACCTGAACATCAGGCAAAGCAAAAATCGCAATCATACTAACCAGTAATTGCGACCAAAAATTGTGCTTACCCTTTGTTAAAATCATTATTCTCTGTTATCTCATAAAAAATTAGTCAAATTATACCGAAAATCCGTTAGAATGTCGTTAAATATATGGGTGATTGACGAGAAAACAAGCTATGACACAAAAACGCTATCAAAAAGCCGTAAATATCAAGGATCTATTAAATACCTCCGAGCTTGCCAAAATAATGAAAAAAGGCTTATTTATTAATGAATTAAATAAAAAGTTAGAAAAACGCTTCCCCCCCCAGTTCAAGGGATTGTATCGTCTGGCAAATTTCACTGAGAATAGTCTAAATATTGAAGTTACCAACGCAATGGTGCGACAAGGTTTGTTATTTCATCAAAATGAATTGCTACAGTACGTTCAGCAAGATATGCCAGAAATTACACAATTAAAATTTACTATCAATCCTGAGTTAAACAAAACAAACTAAAGTGCGATATTTCACACCGCACTTTGCCCTCTCATTTACTCATCAAACATCGCATGCTGACGAATTTGGTCAAAATCAGTATGATTATGTAATTTACCGTTTTCGAAAATAAGCTGTAATTTATCATCGCTAAAATCACTTTCTGCGGTTAAACCATCAATATAATGATCTAAATCCAGCACCTTAACGCGTCCCCGTTGGGATTTTTTTAAGCCATTATCCGTTTTGGGAGCTTTAAAAATCGCTTTTTCTACACCATTAATGGTAATTGAAGTGGCTTTTACTGCAAAACCTAAGGTATCTCTGGTGTTACTTTGGTAAGTGCGAGAACCGACACCGAATACAATATTACTTGAAGCAAAACCTTTTTCTTTCAATCCATTAAGAATATTCACCATTTTCTCAAAGTTTACGCCGTCACCATAAATTACGCCAATATGCGGATCTAAAACTTTATAGCCTTTACTATTCAGCGTGCCACCGAAAATATCCCATAGGCTTTCCACTAGCCCTTTGCGTTCTACCTCGGTTTCAGCTTGTAAATTGCCACATAAAATATCCATGGCATCACCACTATCAGGGCGGATCACAACACGAGCGTGTTCAGGGCGAGCCATTATTTCATCTTTCAGAATAGGTAAATTTACCGCAATGTTATGCCAAAAATCTGTGGTATCTGCCACGATAGACAGCATATTATTGGGAAATTTTGCCATTAAATAACGAAAAGTTGGCAATTCATCTACACCATGGGAACTCATCACTGAATGTTCACTGGCGGGAATAGAGGTGCCAACTAATACTTGGCTACCATAATAATAATCTACATAAGAAATGGCTGGAATAGTGTCTGTCCCTAAAAACGCAGTTAAATGTCCAGCACCTGATGTTTCGGCACTTTCTAAGGAACTCATACCACGCATGGAAAAATCATGGGATTGAAAAGCAATATGTGCGTTGTTATCACAGGTTTGTTTGGCATATTGCAATAAGGTTTTTCGATAAACTCTCGCAATCGAAGCGGAGGTAATTGGTTGCCATAAGGATACATTAATCAAGGTTTCCACATAGTTTGTCAACCAGAAAAAATCCTTATGGGTATTTTCAATCGTCATCATCGGCACTCGCATTGCTACGGAAAGCCCCTCGGGAATAGCTTTAATGCGTAATGGTAAATAACCTAGATCATGTAATTGAGCAATATGTTCGCCTGTGGTTTGAATGGCTAAAGTGCGGTGAATAAATTCAATATATTCGTCAACTACCTGCTGTTTTGGACGAGCAAAAAAGTTTTGGTTAAAATAATTTATCAGATATTTAACAATAAATGCTTGAAAACCAAAGGAAACTGCTCTATCCAAATGTGGAGCTAAGTGATTGCTGCGAGGTGTAAAAGTGCTATAAATAATTTCAGAGTGTTCAGGATATTGTTCACGATGTGATACTTTATAAAAATCGCAAAGTAACATAGGTATCGCAGTGGCTGGTTGTAAATAGGGTGCTGGATATTGGTTATGTATCATAAAACTCTCCTTAAGTATCGTCTTACAATACAAATTGTATCAAATTTAGCCACAATAGGAAATATATATTACAAATTTACGCTAATAATACATAAACTAAATATTTTGTAATATTTATTTTACCTTAAAAAAAGCAATAATTTCCCCAACTTTCACTCGACTAGCAGATTGATGACTAATAGAACGTTGAACGCGAATTTTCCGTAAACTTGCTCCTTTATAAATTTGTCGGATAAATTTAGTATCATGATTAGAAATCAGCACGGGGATATTTCGCTCTGTTTGGGTTTGTTTGGCTAAATCCGCTAACGCTTGTTGATGTACTACGCTAAAATCATTGCCTGAATACTGGGTGAAATTACTCGCTTGTACTAAAGGGGCATAAGGTGGATCACAATAGATCACTGAATTTTCGTCAGCCAAAGCAAAGGTTTGTTGAAAATCTCCGCAAATAAACACCGCACTTTTTGCTTTCTCAGCAAAATAACGCATTTCTTGTTCGGGGAAATAGTGATTTTTATACGAACCAAAGGGGACATTAAATTCATTTCTAGCATTGTAACGGCATAAACCGTTAAAGCCAAAACGGTTTAAATAAACAAATAATACCGAGCGTAAGAAAGGATCAGTCGATTGATTAAATTCATCACGCCGTGCATAATAATAGCTGGCAGTGTTAGCATCTGGGTGAAAAAAAATCGGTTTTAGGCTATCTATGTAGTTTTCAACATCAGCTTTAATGGTATTGAACAGGTTAATCAGATCTGGATTAATATCCGCTAAAATATAACGTTCAAATTGGCTATTCAGAAACACCGATCCAGCCCCGACAAAAGGCTCAATAAGACATTGTTTACGTTTTGGCAACAGGCGATTAATGTCATCGGTTAAGCGGTATTTTCCTCCCGCCCATTTTAAAAAGGAACGATATTTTTTGACCTCTTTAACTGATTTTTTCGCCTGTTTTGCCATATTTATAGGAAAAAAGATTAATTGGTTTGAGTACAAGCAGAAATTGCAGCCAACACTAAAGATTTATCAGTGTCTGTTTCTACATAGGCTTGTCCTAGAGTTTTTAATAATACAAGGCGAAGTTTGCCAGCTAACACTTTTTTATCACGCATCATGTGAGGTAAATAATCTTCTGGCTGCATTGTGTCAGGGCTAACAGTGGGTAAATTGGCTCGAGCTAATAATTTTTCTAAACGCCCTACCTCAGCTTTGCTGATATGACCCAGTTGCTCGGATAAAGCAGCAGCCATCATCATTCCTGCGGCAATCGCTTCACCATGTAACCAATTACCATAGCCTAAATGGGTTTCAATGGCATGCCCGAATGTATGCCCCAGATTTAATAAGGCACGGTCGCCTTTTTCTGTTTCATCACGAGCCACAACATCGGCTTTGATTTGACAACAGCGAGCTATACAATATTGCAATTCATCTTGTTTTAATGCCACTAGCTGATCAATGTGTTGTTCCAACCAATCAAAAAACGCTAAATCTAAAATTGCCCCGTATTTAATGACTTCCGCCAAACCCGCATTAACTTCTCGTTTTGGCAACGTATTTAGGGTTAAAGTATCAATAATCACGGTGATCGGTTGATAAAATGCTCCGATCATATTTTTACCTAACGGGTGATTGACGGCTGTTTTTCCTCCCACGGAAGAATCGACTTGAGCCAATAAGGTAGTAGGAATTTGAATAAATTTAATGCCACGTTGATAGCTGGCTGCCGCATAACCAGCAACATCACCAATTACACCACCACCCAACGCAATCAATGTGGTATCTCGTCCATGATTTTGTTTTAAAAGTGCGGTGAAAATTAAATCTAAAGATTGTAAAGTTTTGTATTTTTCACCGTCAGGCAATAATACTGAACTCACGTTACAACCGATTTTTTCTAGGGTTTGCGTAACTGTCGCTAAATATAAAGGTGCGATAGTTTCATTGCTGACGATCATTACTTTATCACCTGATTTCAACGGATAAACGGTAGGATCTTTTAGCAAATTCTCGCCAATGCAAATTGGATAGCGGCGTTCTTTTAATTCAACATTGACAGTCAACATATTGCACCTATTAAATTGTTTTAAAAATGATTAACCTTGGAAATTATCAATCAAATCAATAATTTGATTAGCCATCAATTTCGCACTTTGCTCATCAGTTGGCAAGACAATATCTGCCACCTCTTCATATAATGGATTACGCACTTCGGCTAAATCTTCCAGAACTTGACGAACATCATCGACCCCTTGTAGTAAAGGACGTTTCTTATCACGCTGAGTTCGTTCATATTGTTTATCTACCGTTGTTTGTAGATAAATAACGATACCACGCGCAGAGAGATGATTACGTGTATCTTTAGAAAGCACTGCCCCACCCCCCGTTGAGAGTACAATGCCTTGCCGTTGCGTTAATTCGCTAATAATCCGTTCTTCACGCTTACGAAAACCTGCTTCGCCTTCAATATCAAAAATCCAGCCAATATCAGCCCCTGCCCGAGCTTCAATTTCATTATCGGAATCAACAAATTCCATACTTAGTTGCTGTGCCAACTGGCGACCAATAGTGCTTTTCCCTGCGCCCATTGGACCGACTAAAAAAATATTACGTTTTTCTGCCATTGTTATTCTTTTCATCTATTATTAAAGTAAAAAATTAATCCAATATCGTAAAAATTATCAACGATAAAAAAGGATCACCAAAACTGTGGAATTATCGCAATAAATGCCCTATGTTTTCAACCTTAAAGCGAAATTTATTTTATGTTTTGCGTATTTTCTCCACATTATTAACCACGAGGGTGGAATTTTTCATGTAAAAGTTTCAACCGTTCTTTCGCCACATGAGTATAAATTTGTGTAGTTGATAGATCACTATGCCCAAGTAACATTTGCACTACCCGAAGATCTGCCCCATGATTGACTAAATGCGTAGCAAAAGCATGACGCAGAACATGAGGTGAAAGACTTTCGGTATTAATTTCTGCTAAAATCGCATAATGTTTAATCCTATGCCAGAAAGTTTGCCGAGTCATTTGCACTGCTCTTTTACTTGGAAAAACCACATCTGAACTCTGTCCATTCAATAACATCGGGCGACCATATAACACAAATTGATTCACCCAATAACTCGCTTCTTCACCCATAGGCACAATACGTTCTTTATTACCTTTACCAATCACTCGCACTACACCTTGCTGTAAACTGATATTATCCATAGTTAAAGAAACTAATTCGGTAACTCGCAAGCCTGTCGCATACAATAACTCCAACATGGCTTTATCACGTAATTCTAGTGGTTCATCGGTACTAGGGCATTCCAGTAAATCCCCCACTTGCTCTTCACTTAAATATTTCGGTAAACGACTTGGCAATTTGGGAGAACTTAACACGGCACTGGGGTCATCTTGGCGATATTGTTCTCGATACAAATATTGAAATAATTTCCGCATGGCACTGAGTAAACGAGCTGTACTGGTTGCTTTATAGCCCTTTTCCACACGTTCACCGAGAAATTGTTGTAAATGAACTGCATCTAATTCAAGCAAGGTTAGTGCTTGCTGCACAGACCAATCAGAAAGTGCGGTTAAATCAAGGCGGTAGGATTGAATAGTATTATCCGACAAGCCTTTTTCTAACCACAGTTCATTTAAAAATAATTCAATAAGTGCGGTGTCTTTCATGGTTGTTTTTTAAGTGAAATTACAAACCAAAATCTTCAGGTAAATTCTTCAAAATATCTATCCAAATCACACTATTACGTTCTCGATGCTGTGCCAAGCAAGTGGCGACTTGTTCACAGTCTTTCATCTCGCAAGCCTGTTGTAAAGATTGATAAAACATAAAAGCCATTTGGCGATAAAGAGGATTAACAAAAAATAACTTTGCTACTTGATGATACATTTGTTTAAAACTGTTTAAGATTAAGCCATAAACGGGTTTATTCGCAATAAAAGTAAATTGACGGAATAAATAATAATCAAATTCCGCATAGGATTGAGCATCATCTTCAAGTTCATTTAACTTTTCGAATACTTTCAAGGATTCTTCAGGGTTCATTTGAACGGCTTCTGGAATATAATATTCCGCCATTCTAGTACGTAATGACACTACATTAGAAATAATAGTTGGCATCACACCACGATCGAGCTGAATAATCGTACTAATAATATTTGGTCCTCCCGTTTCCCAAATATCATTCACATGAGTGGGTTTGCCATGTTGGATACTGAGCCAACCCTCACGGGCTAACCGTTGTAAAACTTCACGTAGGGTTGTGCGAGTTACCCCAATTTTATCTGCTAACTCACGTTCTGCGGGTAAATCTGATCCAGCAGGGAAACGATTGTTCCAAATACTTTGCACAATATATTCTTCTGCTAATGCTGCAGGACTTTGTGCTTTTAATAATAATTGTTGATTTGTCATATTTAGGTACTTTTCTTTAACGTAGATCAAAAAAATTCTCAAATAAGAGTGAATATACTGGCAATTTTTTTATTTACAGGTAAAAATAACAACCTATTATCAGTTTAAACCAACAGATATGCAAAGCATATTTTAAAAGGATGTATTTATATGAATTATGTTCAAGCATTTATGAATAACTTTTTGGGTAAAAGCCCAAACTGGTATAAAGTTACCATTGTAGTATTTTTGCTCATCAATCCTGTAATATTTTGGGTCAATCCTTTTATTGCTGGTTGGTTACTAGTGGTAGAATTTATTTTCACCTTAGCCATGGCATTAAAATGTTATCCGTTACAACCTGGTGGTATGCTAGCGATTGAAGCTATTACCATAGGAATGACCAGCCCAGAACATGTTAAAGCCGAAATTATGGCGAATTTTGAAGTTATCCTGTTACTAATGTTTATGGTAGCAGGTATTTACTTCATGAAACAATTATTACTTTATGTTTTCACCAAATTATTACTCAGAATCCATTCTAAAATCACTTTATCTGTTTCTTTCTGTTTAAGTGCGGCATTTCTTTCCGCTTTCTTAGACGCCTTAACCGTTATCGCTGTAATTATTAGCGTTGGTATGGGATTTTATGGAGTTTATCACAAAGTTGCCTCAGGTGCATCTTTTGAAGATTCTACCGACATCACTAATGATGATAAAATTAGCAATAACAACCGTACCCTTGATGAATTTCGAGCTTTCTTACGTAGCTTATTAATGCACGCAGCAGTCGGAACAGCATTAGGTGGAGTAATGACCATGGTTGGTGAACCACAAAACTTAATTATTGCGGAACAATCTGGTTGGAAATTTGTAGAATTTTTCTTACGTATGGGACCTGTTACCGTTCCAGTCCTAATCTGTGGTATTTTAACTTGTATTCTAGTAGAAAAATTCCGCTTATTCGGTTATGGTGCTAGATTGCCACGTAAAGTCTGGTCCGTATTAGCAAAATACGACCGTAACCAAGAAATGAAAATGACATCACAAGATAAAGTCAAATTATTGGTACAAATTTTTGTTGGTATCTGGTTAATCCTTGGTTTAGCTTTCCATTTAGCCGCTGTTGGTCTAATTGGTTTAAGCGTCATTATTTTGACCACTGCTTATTGTGGAGTAACAAGCGAACACGAGCTAGGACGAGCTTTCCAAGAATCGTTACCTTTCACCGCTTTATTAGTAGTATTTTTCTCCATTGTTGCTGTGATTATCGACCAACACTTATTTGCTCCACTGATTCACTTTGTACTCAATGCAGCGGAAAATGTACAATTACTGCTATTCTATGTGTTCAATGGCTTATTATCTGCTATCTCGGATAATGTTTTCGTAGCAACGGTTTATATCAATGAAGCCAAACAGGCATTAATGGAAAATTCAATTTCAGCACAACAATTTGAACTCCTCGCCGTCGCCATTAATACTGGTACAAACTTGCCATCCGTTGCCACACCAAACGGACAAGCTGCATTCTTATTCCTATTAACCTCTTCACTTGCCCCGCTAATTCGTTTATCCTATGGTAGAATGGTCTATATGGCATTACCTTACACCATTGTTTTAACGATTGTCGGTCTAATTAGCGTAGAATATTTTCTACCAGGTGTAACACAATGGTTAATGAATGCTGGTTTAATTGGAAGTCCACACATTCCACTTGAACCAGTTATTGCACACTAATAACTTGTAAAAGGGAAATTAAATGCTTAATTATATTAAAGTGCTGTCAAACAAAAGAACAATTTGGTTATTATTATTTATCTCTGCATTTTGTTTAGAATTGACCGCACTTTATTTTCAACACGGCTTGGGATTAAATCCCTGTGTGATGTGCATTTATGAACGTGTTGCATTATTTGGCATTCTATTTGCTGGCTTAATCGGTTTACTCGCTCCACGCTTTACCTTGATGCGATTACTCGCCCTAGTATTTGGCTTATGGGGAGCGATTAAAGGTTTATTACTTTCGATTAAGCACCTCAACTACCAACTTAATCCAAACCCTTGGGATCAATGCCCTGTCACCGTAGAATTTCCCAATACCTTGCCACTAGATAGATGGTTCCCTGAAATATTCCATCCGACAGGGCTGTGTAGTGAAATTAACTGGACATTTCTAGGTTTTACAATGGTGCAATGGTTGGTATTTATTTTTGCGGTTTATAGTATTATCTTTGCTGTGATATTACTCAGTCAATTTCTAGGTGGTCGAATAAAGAATCACCGCAGATTATTTCACTAACTGATACAAAAAAGTGCGGTGTAAAAAATTTATCTTTTTTACACCGCACTTGCTATTTAACTTCAACTAAAACAACTCTTGCCGACCATTTGGCGTATCCACTGGTGGTAAATGACTACCATTTGGATTATTAAACCGTTCCATTACCGCTGGTGGTACATAATAGCCTTTTTCCTGTATAAAGGCTCGTTTTGGTTCTGTGCCTTTAATAAAATATTCCACTCTACCACCACTTGCTGAGAGTAAGCCTGAACCAGTGTCAATTTGTTTTTCTACAATATTTGGTGGTACTACAGTTTCTCTTTCAGGAATATCTTGCAAGCTGGTCTTCATATAAGCAATCCAAGCTGGCATGGCACTACTTGCCCCTGCTTCCCCTTTACCGAGATTACGCTTATTATCATCAAAACCAATATATACTGTAGTAGTAATATTCGCCCCAAATCCAGCATACCAAGCTACTTTAGAATTGTTGGTAGTCCCTGTTTTTCCGCCAATATCTTGACGTTTAATTTCATTCGCCATACGCCAACTAGTACCTTTCCAGCCTAAGCCTTTCTCACCGAAAATAGCTGTGTTTAACGCACTACGAATCAAGAAAGCCAACTCCCCACTAATAACACGAGGGGCATATTGCACTTGTGAATTTTGGGTTTTACTTTCTGTCATAAAACTCAATTCATCTTCCTTTAACTTACCATCTTTCCCTGCTAATTCTGGGTTATCGTCTGATACATCAATATCTTCGGGATCAACATTCGCCACATTATCCCGTGCTAATGCCCCATTTTCTAACGCTTGGGTATTGACTTGGAAACCATCAATTTTCTCGTTGGTTGTACCATAAATTACTGGAATATCATCACAACTCATACAAGCAATTTTCGGATTTGCTACAAAAATTTCTTTGCCTGTATTATCCAATACTTTTTCGACTAAATAAGGATCAATTAAGAAACCACCATTGTCAAACACGGCATAGGCTCTTGCCATATCTAATGGAGTGAAAGATGCCGCCCCTAAGGCAAGAGATTCACTAGCAAAATATTGCTCTCGCTTAAAACCAAATCGCTCTAAGAATTCAGCGGTAAAAGGGACACCTGCCATTTGAATGGTGCGAATCGCAATCATATTTTTTGACTGACCTAACCCCACACGTAATCGCATTGGACCGTCATAACGATCAGGTGAATTTTTGGGTTTCCATTCCTTTTGACCCGCTTTCTTAATCACAATCGGACTATCTTGTAATACACTAGATAAGGTTAAGCCCTTTTCTAACCCTGCCGCATAAATAAAGGGTTTAATGGTTGAGCCGACTTGAACTAAAGATTGCGTAGCACGATTAAATTTACTTTGTTCAAAACTAAATCCACCGACAATGGCTTCAATCGCTCCATTATCACTATTTAATGCCACCAACGCAGAATTCACTTCAGGAATTTGCCCTAAAACCCAGTCACCATTATCACGTTTACGCACCCAAATTTGTTCACCTGTTTTTGGTGCCTTACTACCCACCCAACTCATTGCAGAATTTGCTAACGTGATATTATCGCCAGAACTAAGTAATAATTTAGCCCCTTCCTTACCAGTAGAAAGCACTGCAGCTGGCACAAAAGGTTCGGAGTTTGGCAATTTACGTAATTCATCAATAATTTTCTCTGGATCCCATGCCTTATCACCTTTCCCCCATAACATCACACCGCCACGATAACCATGTCTTATATCATAGGCAATCACATTATCACGCACCGCTTTTTGGGCTTGATATTGATCCTGAGATAACACCGTAGTATAAACTTTGTAACCCCGATTATAAGAAACATCTTCGCCATAGCGTTTCACCATTTCTTGTCGCACCATTTCGGTCACATAATCCGCACGGAAATCTAATTGAGCCCCGTGGTATTTAGCCACTACAGGTTCTTGAATAGCCGTATTATATTCTTCTTGAGTAATAAATTTGGTTTCTAACATCCGCCCTAACACTAGATTACGGCGATCAGTAGCACGTTTTAAGGAATATAAAGGATTCATTGTAGATGGAGCTTTTGGTAAACCCGCAATAACCGCCATTTCAGATAAAGATAATTCATTCAGACTCTTACCAAAATAGGTTTTAGCTGCCGCTGCCACACCATAGGATCGATAACCAAGATAGATTTTATTTAAATACAACTCTAAAATTTCTTCTTTAGTTAAGGCATTTTCAATTTCAATCGCCAACACGGCTTCTTTAACCTTACGAATTAAAGTTTTTTCAGGCGTTAAAAAGAAGTTCCGAGCTAACTGTTGGGTGATGGTACTTGCCCCTTGTGATGCACCACCATTACTAATAGCCACCGATACTGCTCGAGCAATCCCCACGGGATCCACTCCATGATGTTCATAAAAACGGCTATCTTCAGTGGCAATAATGGCGTTAATTAACTGTTTTGGTACATCCGCTAATTTCACTGGAATACGGCGTTGTTCTCCCACTTCACCAATTAATTTACCGTCTGCCGTATAAATTTGCATCGGTTGTTGTAATTCCACTGTCTTTAAACTTTCTACATCTGGCAACCCCGATTTAATATGCATATAGCCCAAACCGACCAAAACACAACCTAATATGACCATTGTGAGTAAGGTACTTAATATTAATTTTGCGATCTTCATTCCAAAATTTACTCTTAATTAATGTGTTAATACATTTTTTCGATAATACTCTAGTCTAATAGTATAAAGATTAACACCCTTAAGCGAAAGTAAAAAATAGCAATAAAAGGATGACAAATGGGAAAATTAATTAAAAGAAATACCACTATCCATGTGGGAATATGGCTTACTCAGCATTATTTTGAATTAGTTTGGTTTAATCAAGATAAAGTGGAGAATAATTCACCGCACTTTTGTCGTGTCGATATTAATGCACCCAATACCATTAGCTCAACCTTATTCGAACAAATTTCAAACCAAATGGAAATTCAACGACCGCTAGAAATCAAATGGGTAACAGCCATATTGCCACACCAAGTTTGGTTTAAAAGTTTACTCTTACAACATCATCTAAACGAGAGTGAATGCGATCACCAATGCCGTTATACACTAGAAAATGAATTGCCGATTCCCCTTGATGATCTTTGGTTTGATTATATAACCCAGCCCTTAAAGCAAGGACTACGTTTGGATATTTTTGCCGTTCGGAAAATCGTAGCACAAAGTTTATTGATACAGTTTCTACCCTTAAACATTAAGGTGTTAGATACAGTTGTGAGCTGTCTATACAGAGCCTTTTGCTATACGCTACAAACTACGCCATCAAATCATAGTTTACTTATCTACCAAGATGAACAAAACACCATTTTATTTCGTCAAACACAGCAAGAATGGCAAATTATATCCCATCCCTCACAAGCTAATTTAATCGAGCTATATCAGCTATTTGCACAACGTTACCAGCAAAAAATCGATGATATTTGGCTATATTCACAAGCTGAAAATATCCAGTTTCATGAGAAATATCAACGAATAACATCTGATATACCACTTATCGCATTAGGTGCATCACTTTGGCAAAAAAACTGGCAACAAAATGAAAATGGCTATTAATTTATTGCCTTGGCGTTTGGAATTACATCAACAACGTAGTCGTCAAGAATTATGGCGACTCGCTTTGTTGATCATATTGATAATGTTAAGTTATTTCGGTTTAACCCAATTTGCCGATTATTATCAACTGCAATATGCAGAACAATTACAAAAACGACAAAGTATTCAGCAACAGTTGAATCAAGTAGAACAGAAAATCATGCAATTTCAGCAACGATTACAGCGTAATGGCAAGCAAAGTGCGGTGGAAATTCCATCAAATTTTGTGGACGTTTTATTTCAGTTACTGTCTGAATTGCCGATTGAACAAGGTGAACTCCAAATACTACAATTTTCTGCCAGCCAATTCACCTTACAAGGTAAAGCACACGATCAAGCAGAATTTGAACAAATCCATCAATTTTTTAAACAACATCCACAAATCAATCAACTAAAACTTTCACAATTTTCACCGCAGTCTGACGGTACTTTACAATTTGAGTTTCAGTTGCAATTCATTAATATGGAGAACCCAAATGCACTGGACGATACTGAATAATCCTGAGAATTTGTGGGGAAAGTGGCTTAAACTTTCCTATGGTAAACACCTTATCAGCTTTATCCTATTAGGGATAGTTGTCTTATATTTTCCGTTATTTCAAGGGATATCCCATTATTATTTATTCACCCAAACCGAACAACAAACTATCCATATTCAACAGGATCTTGAGCATAAACAACAACTATTACAAGGTATTAAACAACAAATGGAACAACATTTACTAACCCCTGAATTAGCCAATCAGTTACCGCCAATCAATCAAACGGTACAACAGTTATCTGGCACGTTACAATTTGAAAATCATCAATGGATCTTTAATCAAAAGCCACAATTAACCTTGCATATACAAGGTTATTTTAGCGATCTAACCCATTTTATCACCACACTTTTAGCTCAACACAATGCGTTACACTTGGTATCACTACAAATTCGTAAAGCGGAAAATATTGATTATTCCATTGAAAGTGATGTTATCTTCCAATTAAACTTCACTCAACATCAGAGAGAAAAATAAAATGTTAACAAAAATAACCAGCCTCATTATTGCCTTATTTTGCTCAGTTGCTCTAGCCAAAACGGATCCATTTGATAAAAATCAACGTACTCAGGAGGTGGTTCAATCTGACGACACAGCAAAAACTCAAACTGCCCAATGTTTACAAAAACACGCCAATATCATACCTAAAACCCCCTTTAACCAATTAACGCTTATCGGCATTTTACTGTTCAAAGATAGAAAACAAATTTTACTGCAAAATAAAAACGGTGAGATTGATAGTGCCAAAGAACATGATTTAATTGGCATAGACAGTTATCAACTACAAAATATCAACAAAACACAAGCCGAATTCTTAACTTGGAAAGCGGATTGTAGTGCTGGTGAAGTAATCATTTTAAAATTATAGGAATAACCAATGAACACCTTGATTTATCTATTAAAGTTTAGCCTAAAGTGCGGTTTAGTTTGGGCTATTTTTTTCACCAGCAGTTATGCTGAACAACCCTCCGATCTCACTTTTTCAATTCGATTAAAACAAGCACCATTGGTAGCCACCTTGCAACAGCTCGCATTAGAACAAAATGCGAATTTAATTATCAATGATGAACTCACAGGAACCTTATCCTTACAATTAGAAAATACCACGCTCGATCAATTATTTCACTCGGTGGCAAAAATTAAAAATCTCTCCCTGATTAAAGAAAAAGGAATTTATTATCTGAATCAAGAAAATATTGCAGCAAACGATGGGGCAGGTGATTTTCCTGCAATGTCTGATATATCTGCCCCAGTCATAGAACCACTACATACTGCAACCCTTAAATTGCATTTTGCTAAAGCCTCAGAAGTGATGAAATCTTTAACTACGGGGAATGGATCTTTATTGTCTGGGGAAGGTAGCATTAGCTTTGATGATCGCAGTAATTTATTAATTGTGAAAGACAATGCTCAGTCCATTAAAAATATTCGCAAGTTAGTCAAAGAGTTAGATAAACCGATAGAACAAATTGCGATTGAAGCTCGCATTGTTACCATTACAGATGAAAGTTTACAAGAATTAGGGGTTCGTTGGGGATTATTCGATCCAACTAGCAGTTCACACAAAGTGGCAGGAAGCCTTGCTGCCAATGGTTTTAGCAATATTGCAGATAATTTAAATGTGAATTTCGGAGCAGTCAATACCCCTGCTGGTTCGTTGGCATTACAAGTGGCAAAAATTAATGGGCGTTTATTAGATTTAGAATTAACCGCACTTGAGCGAGAAAATAACGTCAAAATTATTGCCAGCCCCAAATTACTTACCACTAACAAAAAATCAGCGAGCATTAAACAAGGTACTGAAATCCCTTATGTATCGACCAACGAAAAAAGCGGTTCGCAAAATGTAGAATTTCGTGAAGCCGTATTAGGCTTAGAAGTAACTCCCCATATTTCACAAGATAATGCCATTTTGTTGGATCTTATCGTCAGCCAAAATTCGCCTGGAGCAGCAGTACAATCTGGTGAGGGAGAGGTGATCACCATTGATAAACAAGAAATTAACACGCAAGTATTTGCCAAAGATGGCGAAACCATTGTATTAGGTGGTGTATTTCAAGATACATTAAGTAAAGGTGTCGATAAAGTCCCTGTATTAGGTGATATTCCTGTGGTAAAACATCTATTCCGTAAACAAAATGATAAACACCAGAAACGAGAATTAGTCATTTTTGTTACCCCACATATTTTAAAACAAGGACAATCTATTCAAGATTTTGAGAAGAGTCGCCAGAAAGACAACAAAATTGTCGAAAGCAGAGGGAAGTTAATTGAATAGAAAAAATTTAGGCGGTTATTAAAACCGCCTAAAAGAAATTATTGATTGTTTTGAACGTAATCAATCGCAGATTGAACAGTGGTAATTTTCTCAGCTTCTTCATCAGGAATTTCAATATCAAATTCTTCTTCTAAAGCCATTACTAATTCAACGGTATCTAAAGAATCTGCACCTAAATCTTCAATAAATGAAGCTTCAGATTTTACTTCTTCTTCCTTAACACCTAATTGTTCAACAATGATTTTTTTTACGCGTTCTTCAATGCTCATTTTTGTTTCCTATTGTAATTTACCTAAATGGTGAGAGTTGTTAGTTTATGGATTTTTACAAAACTTGCAAGTGTTTTATTACAGGTCAAACCGCAAAAACCCTATACAATTAGGCTAATTCTACCATTAAGAAAAGAGTTTGGCTAGATAAAAACCATTCAAAATGGAAAAAGTAGGCAAAATTGGAGTGTGTTTTCTTCGCTTACTTTCTTTTGCTCATGCAAAAGAAAGTAAGAAACTAAGCCATGTACATTCCACCATTAACGTGCAATGTATTTCCTGTAATATAACCCGCATCATCAGATGCCAAAAATGCTACTGCTTTCGCAATATCTTTCGGATCACCTAAACGACCAGCAGGCACCGCAGCAAGCGTAACGGCTTTTTGCTCTTCAGTTAGAGCTTCTGTCATATCTGTTGCAATAAAACCAGGTGCTACCACATTTACCGTAATACCACGCGAAGCGACTTCTTTAGCTAATGCTTTACTAAAACCGATTAAGCCTGCTTTAGCTGCACAGTAATTTGTTTGCCCAGCATTGCCCATTGAACCCACCACAGAACCAATGGTAATAATCCGCCCAAAGCGTTTTTTCATCATGGAACGTAGCATCGCTTTAGATAAATAGAACACAGAGGTTAAGTTGGTTTGTAAAATATCAAACCATTCTTCGTCTTTCATTCGCATTAACAGATTATCACGTGTAATCCCTGCATTATTGACTAAAATATCAATGTCACCATGTTCTGCTTTAATTTTTGCTAGAACCTCTTCTATTGAGTTTTGATCTGCCACATTTAATACCAGACCTTTACCTTGCTCACCTAAATAAGCGGAAATACTTTCAGCCCCTTTTTCAGATGTAGCTGTACCAATAACAAATGCACCTTTGCTAACCAATTCTTCAGCAATAGCTTTACCAATACCACGAGTTGCCCCAGTGACTAATGCGATTTTACCTTGCATAATTTCTCCTTTTAATTTTATTAAGCCAATAGCTCTTTTACGCTTTCTAATGATTTCACATCATTGACTGCTATCGCTGCAAGATCTTTGACAATGCGGCTTGTTAAGCCAGTTAATACTTTATTTGGTCCAATTTCTACTAAGACTTCTACACCACCGCTTTTTACCATTTTTTCTACACTTTCCGTCCAGCGTACTGGGCTATAAAGTTGGCGTACAAGTGCGGTGCGAATAGCTGAACTTTCGTTTTCGGTTTTGACATCAACGTTATTAATCACTGGGATAATAGGCGATTTTACCGCAATACTTTCTAAAGCAACGGCTAATTGATCAGCAGCTGGTTTCATTAATGCACAATGTGATGGCACACTCACCGCTAAAGGTAAGGCACGTTTTGCACCTGCTTCTTTACACGCCACAGCTGCACGCTCAACCGCTGCTTTCGAACCAGCAATCACTACTTGTCCTGGTGAGTTAAAGTTCACCGCAGAAACCACTTCACCCTGTTCCGCTGCCTTACACGCATTGATAATACTGTCATTATCTAATCCGATAATCGCATACATTGCTCCCGTCCCCTCAGGTACGGCTTGTTGCATTAACCGACCACGTAATTCCACCAGTTTGATTGCATCTTGGAAATCTATTGCTTCAGCACAAACTAATGCCGAATATTCACCCAAACTGTGTCCTGCCATAAGGTCTGGTTTTAGATCAGGATATTGTTGTTGCCAAACACGATAAATTGCCACAGAAGCGGCAAGTAAAGCAGGTTGGGTTTGCCAAGTTTTGTTTAATTCTTCTGCGGAACCTTGCTGAACTAATTGCCATAAATCATAACCAAGCACTTCTGAAGCCTGTTTAAACGTTTGTTCTACTACAGGAAATGCGGTGGCTAATTCCGCTAACATTCCTACACTTTGCGAACCTTGACCGGGGAAAACCATTGCAAATTTTTTCATTTTTCTTTCCTTCTCTAAAAAATTCTAAAAAAACACCGCACTTTTTACAGTTAGTAACGCACTAAAGCCGAACCCCAAGTCCAACCACCACCAAAGGCTTCAAGCAATAAAAGCTGACCGCGTTGAATACGTCCATCACGAATTGCTTCGTCTAAAGCGGTTGGCACTGTTGCCGCACTGGTATTAGCATATTTATCAAGCGTTACCACCACTTGCGACATATCCATTTCTAATTTTTTTGCCGTTGCTGAAATAATGCGTAGATTAGCTTGATGTGGCACTAACCAGTCAATAGCAGATTTATCTAAATTATTTGCTCTCAAAGTTTCTTCTACCACATTAGCCAATTCTCGCACGGCTAATTTAAAGGTTTCGTTACCTTGCATTTGAATAAAACCCGATTTTTCATCACCACGATTAGATTGCGGTAATAATAAGGTTTCATGGTGATCAGGGCTAGAATGTAAATGGCTAGATATAATACCTTGTTGTTCACTAGCTTCTAAAATCACTGCACCTGCACCATCACCAAATAAAATCACTGTACCACGATCAGTTTCATCTAAATTACGCGAATTAAGATCTGAACCAATGACTAGGGCTTTTTTTACTTGCCCAGTGCGAATAAATTGGTCTGCTACCGTTAAAGCATACACAAACCCTGTACAAGCCGCTGCAACATCAAAAGCAATAGCATCATCAATGTCTAATAGGGTTTGAATTTGGCATGCAGCACTGGGATAAGCATGTGAATTTGTAGTTGTCCCCACTACGATTAAATCAATATCATTAGGATCAAGATTTACCTGTTCAAGTGCCTTTTGAGCGGCTTGATACCCCATTGTAGCAACGGTTTCATCTGCCCCTGCAATACGGCGTTCTCTAATACCTGAACGAGTAACAATCCATTCGTCAGAGGTATCCACCATTTTTTCTAAATCGGCGTTAGTTCTAACTTGTTGTGGTAAATAACTACCAGTGCTTAAAATTCGACTATACATAGTTTTCTCATTATCTTTTATAATTTGTTAATCTTTTAAGGCTAATATTTTTCTAATCCAGCTAAAATTTTCTGTGGAATTTGTTGGCGAACCTGTAATGCCGCATCTTTAATTGCATTATAAAATGCCTCTACATTGGCACTACCGTGGCTTTTCACCACCACGGAAGTTAATCCAATTAAAGATGCCCCATTGTATTGATCAGGATTAATACTTTTTAAGCGTTGGTAACTATCTTTAAATAATCGACTCATCAACCAATTAAATAACGGTTTTAATAAATGATTACGTGATTTTCCCTTTAGTAAACCAATCACATTTTTCGCCGCCCCCTCAAGGGTCTTTAACGCAATATTACCAGCAAAACCATCACTCACAATCACATCAGCATTGCCATTGAGTAAATAATTGCCCTCAATAAAACCAATATAATTAAGTGCGGTGTCTTTTTCCAACATTTCTGCGGCAACGCGAATGGATTGATGACCTTTAATTGCTTCTACACCAATATTTAATAAAGCAATTCGTGGATATACTAAGTTTAACTGATTTTCAGCAAAAATCGATCCCATTAAGGCAAATTGATATAAATTTTCTGCATCACAATCAATATTTGCTCCAAGATCTAACATTACCGACCGCTTACCATCAATGGTAGGCAATAATGCCAGTAACGCTGGACGCTGAATTCCCTTTAAAGGTTGTAAAATGACTTTCGATAAACCCATTAATGCTGCGGTATTTCCAGCACTAACACACCCTTGTGCCTCCCCTTTTTGCACGGCTTCAATCGCTAATCGCATCGAACTTCCCCTACTATGACGTAAGGCATAGGTTAAACCTTGATCATTCTCAATTTGATGCGAGGTATGATAAATAGTTAGACGTTCAACTAATGCTTTCGGAGCATTGACGAGAAAAGGAGCAATCTGTTGGCTATCGCCAAACAATAGCAAAGATAGCATTGGATCATTTTCCAATGCTTTCAACGATGCGGGGATAGTAATACGGGGACCAATGTCCCCGCCCATCACATCTAACGCAAGGGTTAGACGACTCAAGTTATTACCTTATAACAGCAATTACTTATTAATCACTTTACGACCACGGTAGAAACCGTCAGCAGTAACGTGATGACGTAAATGAGTTTCACCACTTGCTTTATCAACTGATACTGCAGCAGTAGTCAAGGCATCGTGAGAGCGACGCATATCACGACGTGAACGAGATTTTTTATTTTGTTGAACAGCCACGGGCTTATCTCCTAAATTTACTTTTGCTTTAAACTAGCTAATACAGAGAACGGGTTCGGTTTTTTTGCCAATTCTTCTGGCAATTCACCAAATACCTGTTCCGCTACGGACACTTCACAGTGTTCAGATGAATGCATTGGAACGATAGGTAAAGACAAAATAAATTCATCTTCAATCGTACCAAGTAAATCTATTTCACCAAATTCATTAAATTCAATTGGTTCATAAATTTCGGGTAATTCATCGGCTCGATCCAAATTAGCCACTGGGCTATAACAGAAATCACAGCTTAGTGTTTGTACAAAAGGTTGTTCACAACGTTGACACTCGAGTTCGACATCAACTGTTGCATGACCTTTCATTACTACCAACTTTTGCGGATCAATGAAAAACGATAATGTCACCAGTGCATCACCAAGCACTTTTACTACAGACTCATTCAGACGTTCAAGCTGACTAGTGGCATAATAGCCATCATAATCAAGTCTTCGTTGGGCATCTTTAACAGGATCTGTCGTTAGGGGTAGTTTTACCTTTTGCATAGGGTGCGAATATTACCTTTTGATCGCCAATTAGTCAAAGAAAATTATCATTTTTTCTGCGAAAAGTCGATAATCTAATGAAAATTTAATTTAATTGTATCTACTTATTAAACCAGTTACTCAATTTAACCTAAATTTAAAGATTAATGCTATAATTAAAATGGAGTGATTATTTATTATTTAAGGAAAATGAATTTATGAATCAATTAACCTATTGGCAGCGTGTGAAAATTGCTTTTCAGTACGTTATGCCACAACTTTATCTGACGCAATTAGCAGGGTGGCTTGCCAAGCAAAAATGGGGGGCGGTAACTCACTTTGCGATTAAATTATTTGCTAAAAAATACAAAGTAAATATGCAAGAAGCAACTAAAACTGAATTTCATGCTTACGAGAGCTTCAATGAATTTTTTATTCGTTCCTTGTCAGAAAATGCTCGACAAATCAATCAAGATGCCTCTACACTGTGCTTACCTGCTGATGGCAAAATTAGCCAATGTGGGCGTATTTCTGATAATTTATTATTACAGGCAAAAGGTCACTTTTTTAGCTTAAATGATCTGTTAGCGGAAGATCAAGAATTAGTCAATGAATTTAAAAATGGTGAGTTCGCTACCACGTATTTATCACCCAGTGATTACCACCGCGTCCACATGCCTTGTAACGCTACCTTACGCAAAATGATTTATGTCCCAGGAGATTTATTCTCGGTTAATCCATTCTTAAATACCCATGTTCCTAACTTATTAGCTCGTAATGAACGTGTTATTTGTGTGTTTGATACTGAATTTGGTAAAATGATCCAAATTTTAGTGGGAGCAACCATTACCGCTAGCATTAGTACCGCTTGGGCTGGTATCATCACACCGCCACGTCCTAATGAAGTAAAAACTTGGACTTACGAAGGCGAAAACGCAATGAAACTTCAGAAAGGTCAAGAAATGGGTGCATTTCAACTCGGTTCAACCGTCATTAATTTATTTCAATCCAATAAAGTCCGTTTAGCTGACAACTTAGATGTGGATGCTGTAACCCGAGTTGGTCAAGTTCTCGCTTATAAAAAATAATCAATTCATAAAATTCATAAAAAAGGAAAATCTATGTCAATTTTTGACTCAGTAAAATTAGTAACAACTGCTGAAAAAGGCGGTTATGGTATCGGTTTACAAATTGGTCAACAGCTTGCTGATAGTGGTATGCAAGTTTCTGCGGAAGCTGTTGCCAAGGGTATTTATGATGTATTAAATCAAAATAAACCAGCCATAGATTTAAGTGAAGTCACCACAGCTTTACAACAAATTCAACAACAAGCACAAGAAGCGGCAAATGCACAATTTAAACAAATTGAAGACGAAGGTCGTGCATTCTTAGTGGAAAATGCCAAAAAAGATAATGTAAAAGTCACTGAAACAGGCTTACAATATGAAGTATTAAATCAAGGCAATGGCAATAAACCAACTCGCCAAGACAGTGTACGTGTACATTACACTGGCAAACTGATTGATGGTACTACTTTCGATAGCTCTGTGGTACGTGGTACTCCAGCGGAATTCCCTGTAAGTGGTGTTATTGCTGGTTGGACAGAAGCTCTCCAGTTAATGCCTGTAGGCTCAAAATGGCGGTTAACTATTCCACATAATCTTGCCTACGGTGAACGTGGTGCAGGTCAATCCATTCCACCGTTTAGTGTATTGGTGTTTGAAGTGGAATTGTTGGATATTTTGTAATGCTAACCCCAAAAGTGCGGTATTTTTTACCGCACTTTTCTAGTTCTAACTCACTTCCTTAATCCGCAACTCTTTAGGCACTTCAAAAACCGTATTTTCTTCACAGCCTTGTAGTTCTTCCACTTCTGTTACGCCCAGCTCTTTCAAACGACTAATCACCGATTGAACTAACACTTCGGGAGCGGAAGCACCTGCCGTTAAACCGATGGTTTCAACACCTTTTAACCATTCAGGATCAATATCAGTCGCATCATCAAGTAATTTCGCCGGTGTTCCCATTCTATTAGACAACTCGGCTAAACGGTTTGAATTAGAGGAATTTTTGGAACCGACTACAATCACTAAATCTGATTGTTGTGCCAATTCGCGCACCGCCTGCTGACGATTGGTGGTCGCATAGCAAATATCATTTTTACGAGGACCTTGAATACTCGGATATTTTTGTTTTAACGCCTCAATCACATCTGCGGTATCATCAATAGACAGTGTGGTTTGGGTCATAAAGGTGAGATCTTCATTGTCATGCAATTTGAGTTTAGCAATATCTTCCACATCTTCCACAAGGAAAATACCGCCGTCATCATTACTATATTGCCCCATTGTGCCCTGTACTTCAGGGTGTCCTTGGTGTCCAATTAAAATAGCTTTGGTGCCTTTTTTACTGGCACGAGCCACTTGCATGTGGACTTTGGTGACCAATGGGCAAGTGGCATCAAATACTCTCAGATTTCGGCGTTTGGCTTCCTGCCGTACCGCCTGCGATACGCCATGAGCGGAGAAAATCACAATCGAACCATCTGGCACTTCGTCCAATTCTTCGACAAAAATCGCCCCACGTTCCCGCAATCCATTGACGACAAAACGGTTATGTACCACTTCGTGACGTACGTAAATCGGTGCCCCATGAATTTCTAACGCAAGTTCAACAATGCTAATCGCTCGGTCAACGCCCGCACAGAATCCTCTCGGGTTGGCTAAAATGATTTTCACGCTTTTTTCTCGCTCTTTTTATGTTCACCATTTTTTAAGGCATCCAGTACCAACAACCCTGCCCCCACACAGATAGCAATATCCGCCACATTAAATACGGGATAATGCCAATCTTGCCAATAAAAATCCAAAAAATCGACCACGAAACCGTGATACATGCGATCCACCATATTACCTAATGCTCCGCCAATAATCAGGGCATAAGCAGAATTTTGTAACTTTTGAAGTGCGGTGTTTTTTTGCAGAAAATAAATTAATATGGCAGAAATAGTTAATGCCAGCCCAATAAAAAAGTATTTTTGCCAACCACTGTGATCGGCTAAAAAACTAAACGCTGCCCCTGTGTTGCGGGCGTAGGTTAGGTTAAAAATTGGGAGTATGTTGATGCTTTCGTAGAGTTGGAAATTTTCTACGATGATGTATTTGGTCGCAAGATCGGCGATAAAGGCGAAGAGTGCGAGCCAGAGGTAGGGTAAGCCGTTTTTGTTTTGTTTTGATGTCATTATTTTGTTTTTTATAAGTTTGGTTGATTTTAATTTAAATCGGGTTTCGCTGTTGGCGATTTACTTTTTCTTTGCTTTTAATAAGTTCGTATTTCGCCCGCTGGGCGACCGTACTTTCTTTTGCTTGTGCAAAAGAAAGTAGGCAAAGAAAAGCACACCCCGACTTCACCGCTTTTCTTCGCTTATTTGGTATTTTCTTCACGCTAAATTTTGAACTCGCTTCGCTCAGACATGCAAAATTTAGCTAAAAATACCAAAACGCTCAGGCGGTTCAGACGGGGAATATCTTAGCTACGACTACTACGCAAATTTTCTCACTTCGCCGTTGCCGTTGACGTTTTCTTCGCAGCGTGAACAGAGGGTGTTTTCTGTCGGGCTGTCGGAATAGTGCCAGCAGCGTGGGCATTTGTGGTTAGCGGAACGAATGACTTTGATTGCCAAGCCTTTTACTTCGCCTTCGGCGATATCGGCTGTTGCCAATGGTTTAACATCTGCTTTTGAGGTAATCGTTACGAAACGTAATTCATTGCCGAGTTTTGCAAGTAAACGTGCGTATTCTTCATTGGCAAAAATCGTCACTTCTGCTTCCAAGCCACCGCCGATTATTTTGTCGTTACGGGCGGTTTCTAACACACGGTTGATTTCATCACGCACTGTTAAAATTTGTTGCCAGTAAGCGTCATCAAATTGTTCATTTGAGTCTAACGCAAATAAGCCGTCATAAAATTCTTCAGTAAATACAAATTCGCTACGTTCACCCGGAATATAGTGCCAGATTTCATCGGCAGTAAAGGATAAAATCGGGGCAATCCAACGCACTAAGGCTTCGGCAATATGCCATAAAGCAGTCTGACAGCTACGGCGGGCAAGACTGTCCGCTTTGGTGGTGTATTGACGGTCTTTGATAATATCCAAATAGAATGAACCCATTTCGATCGAACAGAATTTCATCAAACGTTGCACCACGGCATGGAATTGATAGTTGTCGTAATTGTCTTTAATTTCATTTTGAGCCTGCAAGGCACAATCCACTGCCCAACGGTCTAAAGAAATCATGTCTTCAGGTTTAACTAAATCCCGTGTTGGATCAAAACCGTTTAAGTTTGCCAATAAAAAACGAGCGGTGTTGCGAATACGGCGATAGCTGTCGGCAGCACGTTTTAAAATCTCATCAGAAACGGTCATTTCGCCTGTGTAATCAGTAGAAGCTACCCAAAGACGTAAAATATCACCACCGAATTTGTCCATCACCTGTTGTGGGGTGACAATATTACCGATAGATTTCGACATCTTGCGACCTTGACCGTCCACCGTGAAACCGTGCGTCAACACTTGTTTATACGGGGCTTTGTTATCCGTGGCGGTCGAAAGCATTAAAGACGACATAAACCAACCGCGGTGTTGATCCGAGCCTTCAAGATACATATCAGGCTCATTACCGTGAAATTCTGGACGGAACGGTGCGACCGAAGAATAGGTTGATCCAGAATCAAACCACACATCAAGGGTATCAGGTACTTTGTGATAATTTGCCGCATCGTCACCAAGCAGGTCTTTTGGATCGAGATCCCACCAAGCCTGAATGCCTTTTTGTTCCACCAATTTTGCTACTTGCTCAATTAATTCTTGGGTACGTGGATGCAATTGTTCGGTTTCGTTATGAATAAATAACGCCACTGGCACACCCCAAGTACGTTGACGTGAGATACACCAGTCTGGGCGGTTTTCCACCATTTTTTCAATACGGGCTTGCCCCCAATCTGGAATCCAACGTACTTTTTTGATTTCACTTAACGCCTGTTGACGTAATCCTTTCACTTCCATACCGATAAACCATTGTGGTGTCGCACGGAAAATCACAGGGGTTTTGTGTCGCCAACAATGCGGATAGCTGTGACGGATTTTTTCCAATTTGAGTAACGCACCAACTTCTTCTAATTTTTCCAGCACTTTGCCGTTAGCTTCAAACACGCCAAGCCCTGCAAAAAATTCAGTCGTGCTAATAAATTTACCGTCATTACCGACCAAACCTGCCATACCAATATCATATTGACGGGCGATTACATAGTCGTCCTGACCATGATCGGGAGCGGTATGCACCAGCCCCGTACCGCCATCAAGGGTAACGTGTTCGCCTAAAATAAACGGCACTTGGTAAGCATAAAACGGGTGATTGAATGGCAATAGTTCAAGCTCTGAACCTTTGGCGGAACCAAGCACTTTCCAATTTTCTATCCCAATGGCTTTCGCCACAGATTCGACCAACTCTTTGGCGAGAATCAAACGTTCGTCACCGAATTGCACTACTTGATAATCAAATTCTGCATTCAACGCAATAGCTTTATTGGATGGAATAGTCCAAGGGGTCGTCGTCCAAATCACCGCTGATAATTTGCCTGAGCCTTTTTCGCTCAAATTAAAGGCTTTTTCCACCGCACTTTCATCGGCAGCTTGGAATTTCACATAAATAGACGGTGAGGTTTTATCCTCATATTCCACTTCCGCTTCGGAAAGCGAAGAGGCACAATCCAAACACCAATACACAGGTTTTGCCCCTTTGTACAAATGCCCGTTCGCCACCGCTTTACCGAAAGCACGGATAATATTGGCTTCGGTAGTAAAGTTCATGGTTAAATAAGGATTATCCCAATCGCCAATTACGCCCAAACGGATAAAATCTTTTTTCTGCCCTTCCACCTGTTCACGGGCGTATTTACGACATTCTTCACGAAATTCTGCCGCCGTCACTTTTTGATTCGGCTTGCCCACTAAGGCTTCTACTTTTAACTCAATCGGCAAACCATGACAGTCCCAACCAGGGATATAAGGCGAATCATAACCCAAAGAGGTTTTGGATTTGACAATCATATCCTTTAAGATTTTATTCACCGCATGCCCGATATGAATCGTCCCATTGGCATAGGGAGGGCCGTCATGCAAAATAAAGGTTTTTTTGCCTTTGCCCGCTTGACGGATCTTGCCATACAGATTTTTATCGTACCAATTTTTTAACATGGCTGGTTCACGCTTCGCCAAATCCCCACGCATTGGAAAACCTGTTTCAGGCAGGTTTAAGGTATTTTTGTAATCAACTTGTTCTGACATATTTTTACCAATTTATAAATTTAAATAAAAGAGATCGTATTAATCTAAAATTAACACAAAGGAATGCACGCATTATACGCTGAAATAAGACAAGATAAAACCTAAATTACATCGTCAAAAAAGGGGCTATGGTATTTACGACAACCACGCAACGGATAGTATCAACACTATTAATATCAGTTACCCTTTTGAATATAACTATCAATCAACATTCTGATTTTTCTCATTAAATCAGGTTGATTTTTTTCAGTTTTAGAACCAAATAGTTGATTATGATTGGCAAGGAACCTTACACTAAAACTAAACTCATCATCTCTACGCAAAACTAATAGCGGATCATTGTTTTCAGAAATTCTGGCATGAAATAAATCAATGTACCATGGACTGGATCCGACAACTGAATTAGAGTCTTTTAATCTCCCTATTTTACGTTCGCTATCATTTTCGTAAATTTCTACATAACCTTGATTTTCCCATTGAATGAGTAAATCAAAAATATTGTCTTCATATTGCTTTAGCATTTCATCCGTAAAACCCAGTTCTTTGCTAATTTCCGAAAATAGGCTATTTAGCTGAACCGTGGCGATGATTTTTTGCATAATAAACTTCCTTGAAATGTGCCAACTTTTCTTCCCTAGTATTGCCTTGAATTTTAATATTTTCTCCCACTGCATCACCATATTGAATCAAGGTATGTATTAATTCAGCATTGACTGGTTGTGTGATTATTTTCTCTTGCTGTATCATAGTCATTTCTCCATACACTCGTTGTTGGAAATTCTATCAATATTACGGTATGAAGTCAATTTTCACTGTTTTTGTTTACAGCTAATTTAGCTCGACGTTTCTGTTCACGTCGTTGTCTAAAAAAATCACTCAATTTTTCACCGCACTTTTCCGCTAAAATCCCCCCTGTAATTTCTAAAACATGGTTCATTTTATAATCATCAAAGAAATGAAAACGTGATCCTACTGCTCCCGTTTTGTAATCATAAGCTCCAAAAACGAGGCGTTTAATGCGACTATGTAAAATAGCTCCTGCACACATGGTACAAGGCTCTAAGGTAACATAGAGAGTTGTATTTAATAAACGATAATTTTGGATAGTTTCCGCCCCCTGACGCAATGCGATTATTTCGGCATGAGCAGTGGGATCGTTGTTGGTAATGGATTGATTCCAGCCCTCACCGATGATGTGGTTATTTTCGTCAACGAGAACGGCGCCCACGGGGATTTCGCCGAGATCTTGGGCTTTTTGGGCGAGATCGAGGGCGTGTTGAATGAAATGTTGATCGAGTTGGGTTTGAGTTTGATTGTCTTTCATTATTTATCTTTTTATTTTAAATCGGGTTTCGCCGTTGGCGACCATACTTTCTTTTGCTTGTGCAAAAGAAAGTAGGCAAAGAAAAGCACACCCCGACTTCACCGCTTTTCTTTTCTCGCTTGGCATTTTCTTCACGCTAAATTTTGAACTCGCTACGCTCAAACATGCAAAATTTAGCTAAAAATGCCAAGTCACAAAGGCGGTTCAGACGGGGCCCTAATTTTGATCGAGCGTAAATAAAAGTGCGGTTAAAAAATAGTAATTTTGTAGGGTGCGGACCTATGTGTCCGCCCGAAAATCACGCTCCGTTTTTAACGGGCAGACACAAGGGTCTGCCCCTACGATAAACGGGGACCCATGTTTGCCGCCTGAAAATGTTTTAATTTGTAGGAAAATGGCGTTTGTCTGAGCGTAGCGAGTTCAGCCATTTTCCGTTAAGCAAATTAAAGCATTTTCAGGAAACAAGGCAAAGTTGGGGCGTGTTTTCTTTTTGCTTACTTTTTCTTTGCACGAGCAAAGAAAAAGTAAGTCGCCAACGGCGAAACCCGTTAAACACTAAACGGATACTTAATCGGCTCATGACACTCATACCCCACCACATTAAAATCATCCATCGTCACCCAAGTTTCCAAATCTTCAAGACTTTTAATATCAGGATTAATCTCTAATTTCGGCGATAGAAACGGTTCACGTTTTAACTGCACATCACGCATCAACGCTAGCTGATCTTCATAAATATGGGCATTCACAATTTTGTGATAGGCACGACCCGCTTTTTTGCCCGTAATCTGTGCCATTAACGCTAAGAAAGTAAATACTTGAATTTGATTAAAATTTAATCCAAGCGGTACATCACAAGAACGCTGATAGCTGGTTAAATAAAGCGTGTCACCCAATAAAGAAAAGGTATGATTGTACATACAAGGGCGTAAACAACCGAGATCAATTTCACCAGGATTGAGGAACGTTAATATCTCACCACGATCATCAATGCCTTTGCTCAAATGATTGACGATTTTACGCAACTGATCTACGGTTTCGCCGTTTGGCTTTTGCCAACGTCTTCCTTGTACGCCGTAAACCCGCCCCATATCGTCTGTACCTTTACGGTTCGGATTATTTAACCATGCTTGATTTTCATTGGCATTAGCGTCCCAAGTTTTTGCTCCCAGTTTGCGAAAATCGGCGGCATTATCATAACCGCGGATATAACCTAAAAATTCTGCAATGGCAGCTTTCCAATAACTTTTTCGGGTGGTAATAATCGGAAATTGATTATTCGCTACATCATATTCCAGATCGGCATTGATTACGGTTAAACAACGTTTTCCTGTTCGCTCGTTCTCAATCCAAGTCCCTTCATTAATAATGCGTTGGCATAAATTTAAATATTGTCGCATACAAAATTCCTTATTTTTTCACCGCACTTTTCACCGAATGAGAACGGCGATATGCCCAAACCATAATCGCAATTCCGCCAATAATCATAGGTAAAGAAAGTAATTGACCACGGGTAATCAAATCTGTTGTGGAGTTAACGTGATGATCGATTTCTCGCACATATTCCACCAAGAAACGAAAACAACCATAACCAATTAAAAATAAACCAGAAACTGCACCTGTTGGACGAGGTTTACGAATGAATAAATTTAAAATAGCAAATAACACCACGCCCTCTAAAATGGCTTCATATAATTGAGAGGGGTGCAATGGAATATCGCCTTGATAACCATAAGGGAACATTGCCCAAGGTACTGTATCCAGATTTTCTACTGGTCGTCCCCAGAGTTCGTTATTGATAAAATTACCTAAACGACCTAAGCCTAAACCAAATGGTACGAGAGGTGCAATTAAATCAGCGGTTTGCCAGAAACTGCGTTTTTGACGGAATGATACCCAAATCATTGCCACAATCACACCGATTAACCCACCGTGAAAAGACATTCCGCCTTCCCAGATCCGAAATAAATATAACGGATCCTGTAGGAATTTATCAAAACTATAGAAAAAAACATCTCCAACTCGACCACCTAAGATCACGCCTGCAAAACAGCTATACAACAGTTGATCAAATTGATCTGTATTCCAATCGCCTTGCGAATGCTTTACTCGTTTCATACCGAGCCAATAGGCAAAACCAAAGCCCAATAAATACATAATCCCATACCAATGTAAACTGATAGGACCGAGCGAAAAGGCAATGGGATCAATATAAGGTAAATGAATAAAATCGTGCATAAATTCCTTTTTAAATTAGCTAATGAGCATTTTTAATGCAACAAAAATCAAAAATACCGCAAAACAACGTTTTAACGTAACAACAGGTAAACGGTTCGTCACCATTACCCCTAACTTGGTGGTAAACATAGATGTTAAGGTAATGCCTAATACCGCTGGTAGATAAACATAACCTAACGACCATTCTGGCATACTGTCTAGGTTCCAACCACTTGAAATATAACTTAATGAACCTGAAATAGCCAGTAACATACCACAAAACGAAGATGAACCAATGGCTTGTTTCATTTCATAACCACGAGCATTTAAAAATGGCACAATAAAACCGCCACCACCAATACCAGCAAAACTTGAAGCAATACCAATCAATCCTCCACCAATAATGGCGGATTGCGTCGTTAGCGGTTTATTTTGCATTTTAGATTTGGCTGATAAAATCATTTTGATCGCTAAATACACCACTAAGCAAGCAAAAATTTTACTGGAATAGGCTTTGGGTAGCTGGCTAACAAAAAAACTAGCTAAATAGGTTGCCACCATAATAGAGGGGGCGAAAATCTTTAAAGATGACCAAACAATGTTGCCTGATTTGTAATGATTATAGGCGGAAGATGCTCCCGTAATAATAATCGTGGTAAACGATGTGCCTAATGCCACCGACATTAACATAGGATCGGGAATACCCATCATTGGTAACAAATAGACCAACACAGGCACAATGACTAAACCACCACCGATACCAAATAGACCTGCTAAAAAACCGACTACACAGCCGACTAATAGGCAAATGAGTAAAAATGAAAGCATATTACTATCTCCGCTTTTTCTTGGTGTTGTGTTGAGATTTATGATAATAAGGGGTTCTATTGAGTGTTTCTTTTTGTAGTGAATTTTGCACCGCACTTTGTGCATTTTTTTGATTCACTACTACCATATCTGGCTTATGTGGATCGAATAAAGTAAGTGCAAATTCTTTCATTGCTTTACGATAGACTTCACGTTTAAAAGATACCACCTGACGTACTGGATACCAAAAACTGACCCAACGCCAACCATCAAATTCAGGGGTCTTACTACAATTCATATCAATCGTATTTTCATCAATCATCAACTGCAATAAAAACCACTTTTGCTTCTGTCCAATGCACATCGGCTTGCTATCATGACGTAATAAGCGTTTCGGCAATTTATAACGTAACCAATGTTTTGATGAGCAAACGATACGAACATCTTGCTTGCTTAAACCCACTTCTTCATACAATTCACGATACATTGCTTGTTCGGGGGTTTCATTATCATTGATCCCCCCTTGCGGAAATTGCCACGAATTTTGTCCGTACCTTTTTGCCCACAACACTTGTCCTTTATTATTACAAATGACAATGCCAACATTCGGACGGTAGCCATCGGCATCGATCACTATCGTTTATCCTTAATATTTATCTAATCTGAAATACAGTGTGGATTATGGCACAATCTGTGATTTTAGCCAATACTATATGAATTTTATTAGGATAAAATGATGAACCAAAATAAAAGATGAAATTACTGGAAAGCAAATAAGCGAAGTTTATTTATTAATCATACAATTAACCCTACACTTTTGTGTAGGGTTGCTCATGCTACAAAATAGCAGTACTAGGTTATAAACAGCCGTTAACCTGACGCTCACCCAAAGTGCCGTCATCAAACATTTCTCGCTCAACCCCAATAATTTCTTTAATTTTTTCACCATCTTGAAAAAACACAAAGCCACCACTGAGCATTTTTGTCCATTTTTCATCTTTGGTTAATGGAAAAGTGGTAATGATGGTTACTTTATCGCCCTCTTTAGCATACTCACTAAAATCAATTACCCCTTCATCATCAATACGTTGAGCTTTGCCAAAAGGGGCTTGGCGGGTGATATAATGGAGATTTGTGGCACAATGTCCAATCATCCATTCACCATTTGATAGGATAAAATTAAAGGTACCATGTTGGGATAAAAATTCCGTTACTTCTTGCACGGCAGCAAAAATTTCTTGTTCTGCTGGTTTACGACGAAAACGGTTTTTTAAGAATTCTGCCATATAACAAAATGCGGCTTCGGAATCTGTTGAACCAATCGGCTGGCAAAAACGACCTGTCATATCAGGTAAATCATGCAAATTACCATTATGAGCGAACACCCAATTTTCACCCCAAATTTCACGAATAAAAGGATGGGTATTTTCAATATCTACACTACCCTGCGTTGCTTTACGAATATGTGCAATGACGTTTAATGACTTTATGTTATATTGTTTTACGCAATCACCAATCGGCGACAATGCGGCAGGACGATTATCCCTAAAAATACGTACTCCCTTGCCCTCAAAAAAAGCGATTCCAAAGCCATCTGAATGACTATCGGTTAAACCTGCACGGCGGCGAAAACCCTCAAAAGAAAACACAATATCCGTTGGAGTATTGCAATTCATACCTAATAATTGGCACATAATAATACCTAAAAAGAAAAACCTTATAATTGGTGCTGATTTAACACGATAATTTGAAATATTACAATATTTTTTGAAAAAATTTTTTAGATCAAATTCGCATGAAAAACCACGAAAAATTATAATAACATCAAATTTTCATCTGAAATAACACCGCTTCTACTTCACAACAAAAAGTAATTTGCATATTTAATACTATCGTATTGTCAATTTGTTGAATCTCACTATGAATTTCACAAGGCTCACTTTCTACTTGTTTAGCTTTTTGTATGAAATATTGTAAAGCCTGTTCTGCATCTTGTTGGGTAGCAAAAAATTGTGAAATTTGCACCGCACTTGAAGAACCATCGAAAAATCCTTCAGCTTTTGATTTTGAACCACAACGACTATTTTGTTCAATGCGTTGAATTAAATTATTTGACATATTTTTCCCTTTGTTAAATCGTTTTAGCAGATTTTATCACTAATATTTTATGACACAATGTGATTTTTTACTACTGGTCGGAACAGATGGTTTATTAGCAAAAAAGATTGAACTATTTATAACCGTTCATTAGAATTCGACTGCTTTTTTTTCTTTATGTGTTAATTATTAATAATTCTCTAGGAAAACCAATGAAAAATATTTTTACAAAAACCTTATTATCCTCTGCTTTATTAGTAGCAACTGGTGCAGCTAACGCTGCTGCATTTCAATTAGCTGAAATTTCAACTTCTGGTTTAGGTCGTGCTTATGCGGGTGAAGCCGCTATTGCGGATAATGCTGGCGTGGTAGCAACTAACCCTGCATTAATGAGTTTATTTAAACGTCCTGAAATTTCACTAGGTGCAATTTATGTGGATCCGAATATTGATATTGAGGGAACTACATTATATGGCACTGGAGCAGATACCAATGCAAATGCCAAAAACATCGCCAAAAGTGCGGCGGTTCCAAATATCTATTTTGTTGCTCCGCTCAATGATAAATTTGCGGTCGGCGGTGGATTAAATGTGAACTATGGTTTAGCCACTGAATATGATGATAATTATTCGGCTGGTTTTATTGCTGGGAAAACCGACCTAACCGCATTAAACTTGAATTTAAGTGGATCTTATAAAATATTAGACAGCCTTTCCTTAGGTTTAGGTGTAAATGCAGTTTATGCGGATGCAACTGTTGAACGCCGTTTAGGTTCTTTAAATGCGACACCATATCTTACCGCTGCTCAACGATATTTCGCTGCAGGCAATACTGCTGGTGCTAGAGCCGCATTGGCAGCAGCTAGAAATGCTGCGAATAATCCATCATCTGCTGTGTTACGTAAAATTGAAGGGGACGAATGGGGCTTTGGTTGGAACGCTGGTTTAATGTGGCAAGTAACAGAAACAAGCCGTTTTGGTTTAGCTTATCATTCCAAAATTGATATTGATTTCGAAGGTAATTACAGTGATGCTGGTGATGCGTTAATGATTGCTCCAGGTTATAGCTTATCTCAAGGCAATCAATCTGGTTCATTAACCTTACCATTACCTGCTTACTGGGAATTCTCTGGTTTCCATCAAGTTACCGACAAATTTGCTTTCCACTATAGTTGGAAATATACCGAGTGGTCTAAATTTAAAGAATTACGTGCGGTAGGTTCTTCAGGTAAAGAATTATTCCAAAAAACTGAAAAATATCGTGATAGTTCACGTTTAGCCCTTGGTGCAACTTATAATGCGACTGATGCGTTAACCGTGCGTGCTGGTATTGCCTATGACGAAACCGCTGCAGGCGATCATCATTCTATTTCAATTCCTGATACCGATCGCATGTGGTACAGTGTAGGGGCGACCTATCGTTTTACCCCAGATCTTTCTGTTGATGTTGGTTTTGCTCACTTGCGTGGTAGCAACAACCATTTCAAAGAAACACAGTCAGGTGTAGTAACTGATGTGAAAGTAAAAGCCACTGCCAACCTTTACGGCTTAAACTTAAACTATCGTTTCTAATTGATTACAAATTAGCATATAATCGGGCGTAACTTTTACGCCCTTTTTTATTGAATAACCATGATCGACTATTGCTATTACGCTTCTCCCATTGGCAAACTATTAATCTTAGCGGAAAATGATCGGCTCACCCATTTAGACTTTGAGCTTGAACAAATTGCCCCAAATCCTAACTGGCACTATCAACCTGATTTACCGATTTTTCAACAAATTTGCACCGCACTTGAACGTTATTTTCAAGGTCAACCAGAAACCTTTGCAGAGATTCCTTTAGCTCCCAAAGGGACGTTATTTCAACAACAAATTTGGCAAGCATTACGTCAGATTCCCTATGGCAAAGATTTAAGCTATGGCGAATTAGCTCAACAGATAAATAACCCTAAAGCAGTGCGAGCAGTAGGTGGTGCAGTGGGACGCAATCCGATCAGCATCATTATTCCTTGTCATCGTGTGCTAGGCAAAGATCGACAATTAACTGGGTTTGGTGGTGGCTTACCCACCAAACGCTATTTATTAGATTTAGAACAGATCCCTTATGTCAATAAGGGTGTCGAATATGTTAAACAAAAATTATTGAAAAAATACACCGCACTTTAAGATGAGAAATATCAACAGTCCACAAACTGAACAAGAACTTTTGCAACGAGCCAATGCTATTGCTGGCTTAACCTTTGCCGAATTGGCGGAAGAACTAGGCATTATTGTTCCCCCTGATTTAAAACGAGATAAAGGTTGGGTTGGTCAATTAATCGAAACGGCTTTAGGGGCAAAAGCGGGCAGTAAACCTGAACAAGATTTCGTGCATTTAGGTATTGAGTTAAAAACCATTCCGATTAATTCAAATGGTTATCCACTAGAAACCACCTTTGTTAGCCTTGCTCCGTTAGTACAAAATTCAGGTGTAGATTGGCAACATTCACACGTTAAACATAAACTGAGCAAAGTGTTATGGATTCCCGTGCAAGGCGAACGTCAAATTCCACTGGCAGAGCGTTATATCGGTAGCCCAATTTTGTGGCAACCAAACTCACGGCAAGAGCAGCAATTACGCCGAGATTGGGAAGAATTAATGGATTATATTGTACTCGGTAAAGTTGCACAAATTAATGCCACATTAGGTGATGTATTACAACTCCGCCCCAAAGGTGCAAATAGTCGAGCAATCACCAAAGGGATTGGTAAAAATGGCGAAATGATTGATACCTTGCCATTAGGATTTTATTTACGCAAAGAATTTACCGCAGAAATTTTGCAAAATTTTTTATTGGGGAAATAACTCATACATCTCCAGTAAAATTAAGGATTAAATTTCCTATAACACCAAACTTAACCCTTAATTGAATAGCTAGACTTTAAATCCGCTTAAACCACTTTTAGTTGCTTATTGCACAGGATTCTGTCCCTTTAAAATCTGTTCCGCATTTTCCTTGCTTAGTTCATAATTATAATATTTTTTATAAAACTGTTGGGTTTTCACAACCATATCAATATCAGCAAATTGTGTTGGGTGGAATAATTTGGCTGCCCATAGAATTTGTAAGGCTTCTTCACCGCTATAACGATCCCAAGGGAATGTGCCTGTTGGATTAACAAAAACTTTACCATTTTTCACCGCACTTACACTAGCCCAAAGGGGATCTGCCTTGATTTGCTCTACCGCTTTATCCGCATTAGAACTGCCCACAATAATGACATCGGGGTTGGCTTTCAGCACGTCTTCAATATTCACTTCTACTAAATTGGCTTGATCTTCAAAGGCATTGTGACCACCTGCTAATTTGACCCACTCACCGATAATAGACTTTCCACCGTCAATTTTAAACAGGTTCGAACCGTTGGAAATATGAATCACACTTGGGCGTTTTTCCTGTGGAACGTCTTTCAACCGCTCATTCACCAACTGAATATTAGTATCTAATTCTTGAATATAGTCTTCCGCAATGGTTGGAGCTTTATCACCTAACACGTCAGCCGTAATGCGAACGGTTTTCTTCAAGCCGTCAAAATCCTGAAAACCAATTAATAATGCTTTCAGCCCTGCTTTTTCCACTTCTTCTTGAGCAGGTTTATTGGACACCAACACCACATCAGGCTTGGCAGTCAACAACTCTTCTAACTGCACACCATTTTGGCTATTAATCGCTGGTACATTTTTAATGTTCGGATACACTGCATTAAACCACGGATTAGCTTTAATCACATTGGTAGTCCCCACCAATTTATCCGCTCCACCCAGTAACAGCACCACTTGATTATTAGCGTGCCACAGATCCACTACACGTTCTACTTGATCGGGAATCTCTACCGTTTTGCCTTTTACATCGGTAATGGTTTTAGCAAAAGCCATGTTAGCCGTTAAGCTCAGGGATAATACTGTGGCGATAAGCCATTTTTTTAGTTTCATTTTTCGTCCTTATTAAATTGATTTAATTGCACAAATTTTGCGGTTTAATTCCGCCACGTTCACCATGCGTAGATCTGTATGATAAAGTGCGGTGAGATTTTGTTCAGTAATAATATCAAGGGTTTTCCCCACTTGCAGATTGCCTTGGTCGGTTAAAATGGCGACTAAGCTGTTGGGTAATTTGCTTTGTAATAACATTGGGTGATCGGGGTTGTGGGTGGTCATAATGATCGAAAATCCTTGTTCCGCCAATTCTTTAATCAGCGTTAAGGTTTTAAATACATTGCCGTAATCCAATGCTGAAGTCGGTTCATCAAATAAAATGAGTTGCGGTTGTTGTACCAGAATTTTGGCAATATTCACCAACTGTTTTTGTCCGCCACTAAGTTGCATATAGATTTTGTCGCTTAAATGCGAAATACCTAATTTCGCTAAGGCTTCATCAACAATAGCAAAATCCTGTTCGCTCGGCTGATCGAACAGGCTCAAATGCACCGCTCGCCCTAGCACCACATAATCACGCACGGCATATTGATAAGTTTCTGGTGGTTGTTGCGATACATAGGCAATATGTTTGGCAATTTCCTTGTGGCTTAATTCTGCCAAATTGCGATTATTTAATAAAATTTCACCGCACTTTGGTTGCAGAAGTCCTGCGATACAGTTCAATAAAGTAGATTTTCCTGTGCCGTTCGCCCCAAGAATGGTGAGTAATTCCCCTTGCTTGACATGCAAATTGATATTTTGTAACAAGCTCGCTTGTTTGGCATGATGAAAGGATAAGTTTTTAATTTTTAACATTTTTGCACCGCACTTATTTCACCATTCGCTGTTTCACTAGCACCCATGCAAAAAACGGTGCACCAATAAAGCCCGTTAAAATCCCAAGTGGAATTTCTTCCGTATAAAGATTTCTTGCCAAGGTATCGATCAATAACAGAAAGATTGCCCCAATTAAGGCGGCTAATGGTAAGGTTTTAATATTATCATCACCGATCAAAAGCCGTGCCAAATGGGGAATGACTAAGCCGATCCAACCTATCGTGCCACTTAAACACACGGCTGAAGCGGTGAGCAAGGTGGAACATAAGATCATTAAATTGCGTTCCATTTTGATATTCACGCCAATCAGTTTGGCTTGTTGTTCGCCCAATGAAAGCAAATTAATTCGCCAACGAAGTAGGAATAACACAAATGCGGTAAGGATCATAATGGGAGAAAAGGCGAGCAAATTTTTAAAATTTGACTTGGTTAAACTGCCTAACGACCAATACACAATATCTGCCAGTTGGGTTTCAGGATCGGCAAGATATTTGATTAAACCCAAACTTGCCCCCATAAAACCACCGACAATAATCCCTGCTAACACTAAAATAATCATGCTATCTCGCCGCATTAATATTGGTACAAGCATGGTTAGCGTAACAGCAATAATTCCCCCGACAAAGGCAAAACTTTGAATGGAAAATGCCCCTAACCCAAGTAAAATTGCAATAGACGCTCCGATACAAGCACCACCTGATACCCCCAATAAATCTGGTGAAACCAACGGATTTTTAAACACACCTTGATAGGTCACACCAGCAATGGCAAGCCCAGCCCCGACTAAAAGTGCGGTGAAAATTCGCGGTAATCTTAGGATTAAAATGACGTTATTCTCAATTTCGTTGGTATTGTTGCCTAACAAGGTAGCCACAACATTCTCAAGAGAAATAGACATTCGTCCCACAGAAAGGGAAATTAAGATGCCGACTAACAGTAGGCAAAATAAGAGAAAAAGAGATAAACGATATTTCATTTTAATAGTTTCGTATGTTATTTAATTGGTACATTGGCAAAGCCCCCCTCAGTCCTTCGGACAGCTCCCCCCGCAAGCAGGGGGAGCGAAAATACTTTCCTTCCCCCTGCTTGCGGGGGGAAGTCCCAGAAAGGGGATGGGGGGCAAAAATTAATAAAAATAGTTTAACCGATTTAGCCAAAGGAATAAACAATCTTTATATAGACGTTTACATAATGTTAATTTCCAGTAAAATACGCTATCTACTCTTATATATAACCTAACCAAAAGGATTACTCCATGTCTAAAAGCAAAACTATCAGCCACAAGCTATCTGTTATCAGCCTAGCATTTTTCTCTCTCTATGCCACTGCTGAAACGCAACAGCTTGATACTATTTCCGTCACAGCTGAAGATCCAAGCCATTCTGCCACCGCATCTCAAGCCCAACAATCACTAGGTCACACTACAGTAACCAGTCAAGCCATTGAAAAACAACCTGCGGTCAATGATATTGCTGATGTAATTCGTCATCAACCAGGTGTCACCTACAATTCAGGCAGTGCCACAGGGCAATATGGCAATAAACGCCAAATTGATTTGCGTGGTATGGGCGCAGAAAACACACTGATTTTAATTGACGGTAAACCTGCCACCTCTCGTCAATCCGCTCGTTATGGACGTAATAACGGGCGTAATACCTTGGGCGATAGCAAATGGGTACCGATTGAAGAAATTGAATCGGTTGAAGTGATTCGTGGTACCGAGGCTGCTCGCTATGGTAATGGGGCGATGGGCGGTGTGGTCAATATCAAAACTAAACCTGTTACCGATAAATTAAAAGGCAGTATCACCTATAGTTTAAATGTACCTGAAAATAGCAAATATGGCACTAGCAACCGTGCGACTTTTAATTTAAGCGGTCCAATCCTGCAAGATGTATTAGGTTTCCGTTTATATGGTAGCTGGAATAAAACCAAACAAGATGCGATTGATGCCAATCCACCAACAGTAACTACTAGTAACAATGGAACCACCTCTACTACACATTATGCGGCTCGTGAAGGTGTACGCAACAAAGATATTGCTGGTCGTTTAAGCTGGAAAATCACCCCCGATCAAGTCTTAACCTTAGACGCAAGTTATAGCCGTCAAGGAAATTTATACGCTGGTGGTGATTCCGAATCTTCCAGCATTCCTGCTGCTACGTTAGCAATGCAAGGGGCAGAAACCAACCGTGTGTATCGTCAAGTTTATGCTCTGACTCATGAGGGGAAATGGTCTTGGGGTGAAAATAAAACCTACTTCCAATTTGATAAAACGGTAAATAGCCGTTATCCAGTAGGTTTAGGTTATTCGGCGGAAGGCTCTTGGAGCGATTATTCTTTTGTTGATAGCAAGTTAACTAACTATCGTTTTAATCATGAAATGATTATTCCATTTGAATGGCACGCTGATCACAAATTTACCCTTGGAATGGAAGCGAACCACAGTAAATTAAATGATCCTGATTCAATGAAATATGATTTTGTAAACAACGGTTTCTTCAATTTAGGGACGATTCCTTGGTTGGATCAAGGTAATCGTAGTGGTGAAACCAGTGCCAGTGAATATGGTCTTTTTGTTGAAGATGTGATTGATTTTAAACAAGGTACTGTAGTCACGCCAATGATTCGTTTTGATTATCATTCAGTATCTAAAGTCAACTGGAGTCCAAGTCTAAATATTAGCCATGATGTCAATCCTTATTTAACTATCAAAGGTGGTTTGGCACGTGCTTATAAAGCACCTAACCTATATCAATCCACACCAAACTACGTATTAGCAAATCGTCAAAATAACTGCCCTGTAAATGGACGTGCTTTAGCTGATGTGGGTTCTTGCTATACGGTGGGAAATAAAGATCTAAAACCTGAAACTAGCTTTAATAAAGAAATTGGTTTTGAATTACACAATCAAGCAGGTTATAAACTAGGCTTGACTTACTATCACAATGCCTATCGTGACAAAATTGAAGCCGATACCAATGTGTTAGCTACGGTTTATAATCCTGAATGGCGACGTGCAAGAATTAGTGAATCTGCTGGTACCACGGTTTATAAATGGGATAACATTCCTCGTGCCACCGTTGAGGGTTTAGAGGGCTATTTAAATTTACCGTTGATTGCGGATAAATTAGATTTCTCCACCAATTTTACTTATATTCGTAAAAGTGTGAACAAGACCACGGGCAACCCGTTGAGTTTAATGCCGAAATATACGATTAGTTCAACGCTGACCTATCAAGTTACAGATAACTTTGATTTTGCCACCACTTACACCCGTTACGGCAAACAATTATCTCGTCCAAATGGAGTGCGTTATATGGACTTTAATACTGCCACAGGTTCAGATAAAACTGTACAAGATCGCTTAGGTAGCTATGGAGTTTGGGGAGCGAGCATCGGTTATAAATGGGGCGACTTTAGTGTGCGTGCTGGGGTAAGCAACATTTTGAATAAGCGGATTTATGTGACCAATAGTGCGGCGAGTAAATCAAATGAGATTGGGCGGGCGTATTATACGACACTTAAATATTCGTTCTAATTTAAATCGGTTTTCGCCGATGGCGACTTACTTTTTCTTTGCTTTGCCAAAGAAAAAGTAAGCAAAAAGAAAGGCAACCCCGATTTTGCCTTGTTTCCTGAAAACGATTTAATTTGCTTAACGGAAAATGGCTAAACTCGCTACGCTCAAACAGACGCCATTTTCCTACAAATTAAATCATTTTCAGGCGGCAAAGACGGGGACCCCGTTTAGGTTACAATAGAGTGCGGTGAGAAATCAGAAACTTTTAATTTTTTCACCGCACTTTTTTTCTGTTAATTTTCCCCGTTTTCCGCTATTCTATTACCCATTTTCCAAATCAAAACAATGCCGTAAAAAGTGCGGTGAAATTTTAGCAATTTTAAGGTAAAACTATGCAAGAACAATATCGTCCCGATTTGATTGAAAGCGAAGTGCAGAAATATTGGGCTGACCATAAAACATTTAAAGCAGTGAAAGATCCAAGCAAAGAAAAATATTACTGTCTTTCTATGTTCCCCTATCCATCAGGGCGTTTACACATGGGACACGTACGTAATTATACCATTGGCGATGTAGTATCTCGTTATCAACGCATGAACGGTAAGAATGTATTGCAACCAATGGGGTGGGACGCATTCGGGTTGCCTGCGGAAGGGGCTGCGGTGAAAAATAAAACCGCACCAGCCAAATGGACCTACGAAAATATTGAGTATATGAAAAATCAGCTCAAGAATTTGGGCTTTGGTTTTGACTGGGATCGGGAAGTCACCACTTGCCGTCCTGAATATTACAAATGGGAACAATGGTTCTTTACTGAGTTGTATAAAAAAGGCTTAGTGTATAAAAAAACCTCTACCGTAAACTGGTGTCCGAATGATGAAACCGTGTTGGCGAATGAGCAAGTTCACGAGGGTTGTTGCTGGCGTTGTGATACCCCTGTGGAACAAAAAGAAATTCCGCAATGGTTTATTAAAATTACCGATTATGCCGAGCAACTTTTAGGCGGTTTAGATACACTTCCACAATGGCCTGATATGGTGAAAACCATGCAACGCAACTGGATTGGACGTTCAGAGGGGGTGGAAATCACCTTTAAGATCGAAAATTCTGATGAAACGGTCGCTGTTTATACTACTCGTCCAGATACGTTCTACGGCGTGTCTTATATGGCAGTGGCGGCGGGGCATCCGTTGGCGGAACGTGCAGCACAAAATAATCCTGAATTGGCGGCGTTTATTCAAGAATGTAAAAATGCCAAAGTAGCAGAAGCAGAACTTGCTACCATGGAGAAAAAAGGCATGGCAACGGGTTTAAATGCCATTCACCCGATTACGGGAAAACCTGTGCCAATTTGGGTCGCTAATTTTGTGTTAATGCACTACGGCACAGGGGCGGTAATGGCGGTGCCTGCTCACGATCAGCGTGACTTTGAATTTGCCACTAAATATGGTTTGCCAATTCAGCAAGTGATTGAGCCTGCTAACGGTGAAGAAATCGATTTAAGCAAAGTGGCGTTTACCGAACATGGCAAACTCGTTAATTCTGATGAATTTAATGGTTTAGAGTTTGATACAGCATTCAACGGCATTGCGGATAAATTAGAAAAATTGGGGGTAGGTAAACGTCAAGTAAACTATCGTTTGCGTGACTGGGGCGTTTCTCGTCAGCGTTATTGGGGGGCGCCAATTCCAATGTTGACGTTGGAAAATGGCGATGTGGTGCCAGCTCCATTACAAGATTTGCCGATTGTGTTGCCAGAAGATGTGGTGATGGACGGCGTGAAAAGTCCAATCAAAGCTGATCCAAACTGGGCGAAAACTAGCTTTAACGGGCAACCTGCATTAAAAGAAACCGATACGTTTGACACCTTTATGGAATCCTCTTGGTATTATGCACGCTATACTAGTCCACAAAGCCACGGGGCGATGTTGGACTCAGACGAAGCCAATTATTGGTTGCCAGTGGATCAATATATCGGTGGCATTGAACACGCTACCATGCACTTGCTGTATTTCCGTTTCTTCCATAAATTATTGCGTGATGCAGGTTTGGTCAGTTCTGATGAACCAGCACAAAAATTGCTTTGTCAAGGAATGGTATTAGCAGACGCATTCTATTACACCAGCCCTAGCAATGAGCGAATTTGGGTCAGCCCGACTAAAGTTACCCTTGAACGTGATGAAAAAGGGCGTATTGTCAAAGCCATTGATGATGAGGGTCACGAGTTAGTGCATAGCGGTATGACCAAAATGTCGAAATCCAAAAATAACGGCATTGATCCGCAAGAAATGGTGGACAAATACGGGGCAGACACCGTTCGCCTATTTATGATGTTCGCCTCCCCTGCAGAAATGACGCTGGAATGGCAAGAGTCAGGTGTAGAGGGAGCAAACCGTTTCTTACGCCGTTTGTGGAATTTGGTATTCGAATACAACAAAAATCCAGCCAAAACTGCGGTAGAAATCACCGCACTTTCAGCCAGCCAAAAAGCCTTACGCCGTGATGTGCATAAAACCATTGCCAAAGTCAGCGATGATATTGGTCGCCGTCAAACCTTTAACACGGCGATTGCGGCGGTGATGGAATTGATGAACAAACTCACCAAAGCACCGTTAGACAGCGAGCAAGATCGTGCAGTAATGGCGGAAGCCTTAAATGCCGTAGTGCGTATGCTTTACCCAATCACGCCACATATTTGTTTCCAACTTTGGCAAGATTTAGGCAACGACAACGCCATTGATTTTGCCCCTTGGGTGGTAGCAGATGAAGCCGCCATGGTGGAAGATGAAAAATTAGTGGTGGTGCAAGTCAACGGCAAAGTGCGTGCTAAAATCACTGTGCCAGCAGATATGGCAGAAGATGACATCAAAGCGTTGGCATTAGCTGACGAAAACGTGCAAAAATTCTTGGACGGCTTAAACGTGGTGAAAACCATTTATGTACCAGGCAAATTGTTTAGTTTTGTGGCGAAGTAAGCTAGTAGGTGATTATACTACTGCCAATAAATAATAGATTGGGAGGCATTTATGAGTATCAAAAGATTATTTGCAATTACTTTAATTTCCACCGCACTTTTAGGCTGTGCTACAGGAACTGAAGAACCTAATTGGCGACCATACAAAGATATTGATGGTGAAACTAAAGCGGTTTCTTTTGTAGAAGAAACAAGCGTATATGAAATGGATAAACCTTTGGAAAAACGTGATTTAACGGTATTTCAAGGTCATGCCACGAGAAAATCAGGTGATAAACTCACACAATTAGGTTATTTATCCGTACTGATTAATGGTAATGGCAATGGTATGGCAACGATTTTCAACATTAACGGAGATTCTCTAAATCCGCATAGAAAAGAAGATGTTGATAAACTTGCTAAGGCAAAATCTTTTGATTTCTATGAGTTCGGTAATTTTCGTTTAAGCCATGCCAAATTCTCAGCTAAAAATAACATTTGCAAGGATTTCAACGGTAAAAATGGGGTAAATTTATTGATGACTACCAACTATTACCCTGAAAATAGTTTTACGGATTTTTACACCGCATTAATTGAAGTTAATTTACAAAGTAAGCAAGCACCGCAAGAAATAGGCTATAATGCGAGCTTTACTGGTAATGATGCTAAAATGCAAGAGCAAATGAAACAAGATGAGCAAAAGCATGGTAAAGGCGTTGCGGTGGAAAATATCAGAGAAAAAGCCAGTATTTTATTTAATATTATTTGTAAAGGTTAAACAGATGTTAAAACAAATTAAAACTGCATTTTTAATGCTTAGTATCACGCTACTAACTGCATGCGGATTTCACTTTCAAAATGGTGAATTGATTCCACAAGAATTGCATACTTTAAAATTCGAGAGTAGCGATCCTTACAGTGATATGTCAATGGCAATGCGTAAACAGTTACTTGCCAACAATATCACTTTAGTGGAACAAAAAGATGTACCAGTGTTACGCATTACCAAGGTCAGCACCGATGACGAAGTTGCGTCTGTGTTTAAACAAGGACGTGAGGCAGAAAAAATGTTGATGTTGCAAGTCGATGCGACTGTGCAGTTACCAAACAAAGAAGCCTACCCTATTTCAGCTAAAGTGAGCCGTACTTTCTTTGATAATTCACGGGCTGCTTTAGCAAAATCTTCTGAACGTGAAATGATTTGGAGTGATATGCGAGAGCAAGTTGCTCGTAAATTGATCTCGAAAATGGTAGCTTTACAATTACAAGTGCAAACAAAATAATTGTCTAAATAAGTATGAATCGCATCTTTCCTGAACAATTAAATACCTCGCTAAACAGCCGTTTAGCGAGTATTTATTATTTAGTGGGGCAAGATCCCCTTTTACTCAGTGAAAGCCAAGATTTAATTTTTCGCAAAGCAACGGAACAGGGTTTTGATGAAAAATTTGCAATTCAAATAGACACGAATACGGATTGGCAAGCATTATTTGAACGTTGTCAGTCAATGGGACTTTTTTTCAATCGACAAGTCATTAATCTGATTTTACCTGAGAATTTAACCGCCCCTTTACAAACTAAATTAACCGAGCTAATCAGTCTATTAAATGAAGATCTGTTATTTATCTTGCAAATTCCTAAATTTCCCAAAACCGCTGAAAAACAAAGTTGGGTGAAAAAATCACAAGAATTTGAACCGCACTTAATACTTGTAAACTGTCAAACACCTAGTGTAGAACAGCTTCCTCGCTGGGTTTCACAGCGTATTAAACACATGCAATTTACTGCCGAGCAGAATGCCATTCAATTACTTTGCTATAGCCATGAAAATAACTTAATCGCGTTAAAGCAAACATTAGAACTATTAGCTTTACTGCATAGCGATCGTAAATTAACTTTTACTCGCGTACAAAAAGTTGTAGAACAATCTTCTGTTTTCACCCCATTCCAATGGATTGATGCTCTACTTGAAGGAAAATTTTCTCGAGCTAGACGTATTCTGCAAGGATTACAAGGGGAAGATGTACAACCCATTATTTTATTACGCACCTTGCAACGTGAATTAATCATATTATTAGAACTTTCCAAACCACAACAACCAATTAGCTCTTTAAACCAACCTTTACCAACAGCACAACTGCGTGAAGGATTTGATCGCTTAAAAGTTTGGCAAAATCGTCGTGCTTTTTACACTACTGCTTTTCAACGTTTAACCTATGCTAAACTTTATTTGATCATTCAACAACTGGCTGATCTTGAACGTACCTCAAAATTAGATTTTAGTGCAGATATTTGGCAACAGCTTGATAACCTTTCTGCCAATATTTGCCGATAAATACCTTATTTGGGTTTCCCTCATTTAGCTTTTTTGATTTAGATAAATCTTTTGTGTAATAAATACAAAAAAATTAAGCTAATTATTGTATTTTTTCTATAAAAAGATATTATTCACACATCTCCTCATCACTCACTCTACGAAGGTATTTTATGCTTTATTTAGAATTTTTATTTCTGTTATTAATGCTCTATACAGGGAGTCGCTACGGCGGTATCGGTTTAGGGGTCGTATCTGGTATTGGTTTAGCCATTGAAGTCTTTGTTTTCCGTATGCCCGTAGGTAAAGCACCTATTGACGTAATGTTAATTATTTTGGCTGTCGTCACCTGTGCTTCGATACTTGAAGCGGCTGGTGGATTGAAATTTATGCTTCAAATTGCCGAACGGGTATTACGTAGTAATCCTAAACGTGTAACATTACTTGGACCTATTGTCACCTATTTGATGACGTTTATGTTAGGCACAGGACATTCTGTTTACTCTATTATGCCAATTATCGGTGATGTAGCGTTAAAAAATAAAATCCGTCCTGAACGTCCAATGGCAGCATCTTCGGTTGCATCGCAATTAGCCATTACATCAAGTCCATTGTCTGCTGCCGTGGTATTCTACCTCGGTCAAATCACAGGCTTACAAGGATTTGAACATATTACCCTGTTAGACATTATTTGTGTTACTGTGCCAGCAACCTTTGCAGGGACGATTGCCTTGGTTTTATACAGTATGCGTCGGGGTAAAGAATTGGAAGATGATCCAGAATATCAACGCCGTTTGCAAGATCCTATCTGGCGTGAACGTATTCTAAACACAACAAGTACGACATTAAACGATGAGCTACCTATAGCAGCAAAACAATCTGTTTATTTATTCTTGCTTGCGTTAATCGTTATTGTGGTCATTGCTATGTTCCCTGAAGTTCGCACCATTGGTGATGCTAAGAAAGCTATTTCAATGAACTTAATTATTCAAATGATGATGCTATGTTTCGGTGGTCTGATTCTTTTACTTACCAAAACGAATCCACAAATTGTACCAAATGGCGTGGTATTTAAATCAGGTATGGTGGCTGCGATTGCGATTTTCGGGATTGCATGGATGAGTGATACTTACTTCCAATATGCAATGCCAGAATTTAAAGCAGGTATTACCGCAATGGTACAAGCCTATCCATGGACATTTGCCCTTGCTTTATTTGCCGTATCTGTGGTAATTAATAGCCAAGCAGCTACTGCGGTGATGATGTTGCCTGTGGGTATTGGTTTAGGTATTCCACCAGCATTATTAGTCGGCTTAATGCCAGCCACTTATGCTTACTTCTTTATTCCAAATTATCCGTCAGATATTGCCACTGTAAACTTTGATGTAACGGGGACAACTAAAATCGGCAAATACTACTTTAACCATAGCTTTATGATGCCAGGTTTAATCGGTGTAGTTGTAGCTTGTTTAGTTGGTGTGGCGGTAGCTGAAATCGTTATTCGTTAATTCTCTACTCTACTATATAGAAAGAAAAAAGCTCTCATTGATATTGAGAGCTTTTTTATCATGAAAGTAATTTAATGAGATTCGTAGGCTGATAAGGTATTAAACATTAACATTGCCACCGTCATTGGACCAACTCCCCCTGGAACTGGTGTTAAAAATCCTGCTTTTTCCACCGCACTTTGTGCAACATCACCTATTAATTTACCATCAGAACCACGATTAATCCCCACGTCAATCACAATAGCACCCTGTTTAATCCATTCTGCTGGGATAAATTCAGGTTTACCCACAGCAACTACTAAGATATCCGCCTGACGAACATGATGCTCTAAATCCTTAGTGAAACGATGGGTTACTGTCACGGTGCAACCAGCCAGCAATAATTCTAATGCCATAGGACGACCCACAATATTTGATGCTCCCACAACCACTGCATGCTGACCATATAAATCTACTCCTGTGGTTTCTAATAATTTCATCACGCCATAAGGGGTACAGGCTCGCAAAGTTGGAATACGTTGACACAACCGCCCTACATTATACGGATGAAAGCCGTCCACATCTTTAGTTGGTGAAATACGTTCAATTACCTTACTACTATCAATTTGTTTAGGTAACGGCAACTGTACTAAAATCCCGTCCACTGTTTGATCTTGATTAAGTTCATCAATCAAATTTAATAATTCTGTTTCACTCGTCGTTTCGGGCAAGTCATAGGACTTTGACTGAATACCAATTTCCGCACAGCTTTTACGCTTACTCCCAACATAAACCTGTGATGCAGGATCGGCACCCACTAAAATCACTGCTAAACAAGGGGAACGTTTACCCTGAGCCACATACTCTGCAATCTTTTGTGCCACATCAGATTTAATTTTTTTTGCCAGCTCCGTACCAGAAATCAATTTTGCCGTCATAGTCTTACCCGTATTAGAAATAGAAGAAAACGGTTGCTATTTTGTCAGAAAATCACAAAAAATGCGAATAGAATTCTATTTTGGGATAAATTTAATCAATTAAACTGAAAAAGTAAAAAAATGATTGACGGAAATCTACAGCCACTTATAATACTTACCACTTCATCGGCGAGTAGCGCAGCTTGGTAGCGCAACTGGTTTGGGACCAGTGGGTCGTAGGTTCAAATCCTATCTCGCCGACCACTTTATTTTTAATATCCTCTGCAATGCGCCCTTAGCTCAGCTGGATAGAGCAACGCCCTTCTAAGGCGTGGGTCAAAGGTTCGAATCCTTTAGGGCGTGCCATTTATTGAAAACATCAGACAAAATTTCCTTTATTTAGAAAAAAAAGATATAATCGTAGCAGATTTTCTATTAATAAGGAGTTTGTATGTTACCAATACTAGGTATTCATCATGTTGCGATAATTGCTTCAGATTATGAAAAATCAAAAGATTTTTACGTTAATATACTTGGTGCAAAGATATTAGCTGAGATTTATCGTGCTGAACGACAAAGTTATAAATTAGATTTGACTTTTTCAGACGGTAGTTACATAGAATTATTTTCTTTTCCATCTCCCCCTGCACGTCCATCTACGTATGAACCTTGTGGTTTGCGTCATCTTGCTTTTAAAGTACAAAATATGGAAAGTGCGGTGAATTATTTGAAACAATTTCATATTGAATGTGAGCCGATTAGAATAGATGAATCAACGCAAAAACGTTTTACTTTTTTTCGTGATCCTGATAATCTCCCTTTAGAACTTTATGAAATAAATAATTCTATGGGATAAACAAACAATTATGTTGATTCTAACCAACAGAAGGAAATTATTACTAATGAAGTACGCCATTGCTATATTGTTGAGTTTAACAAGTCTAAATACACTTGCTGAATCAGTTTCTATTCATTTTTCTGAAAATAATACTGATATTACCAAATTAAACCAAACACCTGAACAGAACTATGTGAGCAAAGATGACTCACAAAAAATAGATTTAAAAGATTTACAAGATCTAAAAGATGTCAAGGAACTAGCTCGAAGTACCGAACTTGAAGTATTTACTATCAATGAAGACAGAAAAATATATACTGTTTTCGAACACGGTGGTGGAATCTGTTACGGTTATCTTGATAATGGTGTAGAAATTACTGATTCAGCAACTTATTATGTCAAAGATAAATCACAAGAAGAATACTATTCCAATATTTCAGGTGGTGTAGTAGATTATCGAGGACACCTTGAAAAACTGCAATATGCTTCTGTGTTTAATATTAAAGATCCCAAAATATCTAAACATTTAAAAGAACAAGATGCTAAACATGGACAAGAAACTGCCCAGCAAAATATAAAGGATCGCTCTACTATATTGTCTAATGTAATTTGTAACACCCCTAAAAAAGGACGTAAAAAATGAACAAATTAGTCTTTATCTTAACCAGCATATTATTAACTGCTTGTACTTCTCATCCACAAGTAGGACAACCACAAGCCCCTTTAGATATGAAATCTGTGGATACTTACAATGCTAAGATCTATAGTGGCAATACCGTTCCTGATAATCAAAAAGTGAAACAGAATACACCAGTAAATATGCCAATGAATGCCAGTGATAACCAACCGAAAGTCAGTTCAAGAACAACCACGCCAGTGATCTTAATGCCGTCTATTGGTTATCATTATGGACATCATCACTGGTAAACATGAAATAAGTAAATATCTACAAAAATTAGACTCGCCAACTCTCTCAAAGCAATTAAGTTTATTGTGCTTTAACTATCACTTTGAAGCTGCACTTTTATGGTTACATTCTCCCCATTCTAAAGGATGGGGAGAATGTCAATAGATCAAGTTTCTAGTGGGATTATCTCCAACCGCCACCTAACGCCTTATACAACCCGACCCAATTTTGAGCCTGAGACAGTTGTGATTGCACCACCGCTTCTTGGTTGTTTAACGCCGTTACTCTGGCACGAATTGCGACATCTAAAGTCTTGTTGCCATGTTGGAATAAGGTTTGTGCATCTTGAGCCTGTTTTTTGGCAAGGTTTACTGCTTTTTGATTTAAGGTCGTTTGCTTTTTCAACGCCCCGCTCATCTGGTAAGCGTTATCCACTTCTTTTAATGCCGTTAATAAGGTTTGGTCGTATTGGATCACCGCTGATTTTAAACGTGCATCGGCGGCATCAATGTTGGCTTCCAAGCGTCCGTTGGTGAAAATCGGCAGTTGTACGCCCGCACTGACCATGCCTAATATGCCTGAGATGTTGGATAGATCGTTGTCGAGCTTGACGTAACCACCGTCCCCCATAAAGCTGATGTTAAATCTCGGGTAGAGATCTGCTTTGGCACTTGCCAGTTTAGCTGCGTAGACATCTACGTTATGTTGAGCGGTGCGTAAATCAGGACGATTACTGATTACATCGCTTGGCAACACGCCGTTCGGTACGGCAGGAATACGGGCAAGCGGGTTGCCTGACTTGACAATGCGGAAACCTTGTGGCGTATCACCCGTCAGCACTGCGATATTACGTTGTGCTTGGTCGGCTTGTGCTTTAAGTGTTGCCAGACGTGCTTGTTGAGCCGTAATTTGAGTGGAAATTTCCGTTACTTCATAAGCCGTTGCACCGCCCGTGTTAAAGCGTCCTTTCACATAGTTTTCCAGTGATTGTAATTCTTTGATCGCTTGGTTGATTAAGTTTGCCTGACGATCCAAAGCGTAGATTTGGAAGTAGTTGTTAGCAATTTCGCTTGCTACTAGCATCTGTGCCGCATAAAGCTGTTCCTGTTGAGCCAGTGTCAGGCTGTGAGCCGCATCGGCATCGGATTTTTTCTTGCCGAAGAAGTCCAATTCCCATGATGCGGATACTCCGCCGTAAATATTGCCTGAACCAGACGTATCCGCCGATGAATTACCCATTTTCATTCGACTTATACCACCGCCAGTGGAAGCATTACCGCTTACGTTTATACCTTTGTCGGCTTCTGCGTAGTCATAGTTGGCTCTGGCTTCGTTTAAGCGAGCTTGAGCAAGGGCAATATCAAGATTCTGGCTTAAGCCTTTTTCGATTAAACGGGAAAGTTCGGGGTCATTCCAATTTTGCCACCATTGTTTGATTTCCATTTGGCTTTGACCTGCTTTTACCTGATCAAATTGTACAGGTGTGTTTACCGAGCTTGCCTGTTCGGCATCAACAGTTGCATTACAGGCGGTGAGAATTGCAACAAAACCTGCAATCATTGAGAGTTTGAAAGTGCGGTGTAAAATTTGCATTTTTTATATATTCCTTTCAGTTTAGGGTACATAAGAACGTACCGTTACGCTATTTATTTTTAGATGGTGCGTTTACACGCAATCCATGATTAACCTTGTTTCGATAACATTGATTTAAACTGTGCCAATGCTACTCCTAAGAATACAGCACCTAAAGCTACCATTTTTGCTAAATACGGCCATACAATATTAAGTCCTGCTCCACGGAATAACACATCTTGACCATAAGCGGCTAAGATAGTCAATGGTGAGAATTGGGTCAGCTTTTGAGCCAACTCTGGCATATTTTCAACAGGTGATTGCGCCCCCGAAAGCATGTTCATAATTAAATAAATCGGAAGACAAAGTAAACCGAACTGTGGCATAGTAGGTGCTGATACGGCAAGCATAATCCCCAAAGATGCAATGGAGAATAAAAATACCAACACGCCCAAACCAAATAGTGCAATTTGTTCGGTTGGAATGGGAGCCCCTAAAATCCCTACGGTAATAAAACGTATTGATAGCATTGAAATCACCAGTAATACCAAACCGTTGGCAAATACTTTCGCCATGGCAATTTCACTTGAACCGATTGGCATGACAAGTAAGTGTTCTAAGGTGCCACGTTCCTTTTCACGGATAATCGCCGATCCCACTAACATTAATGCTAATAAGGCAAGATTAGTCATATTTTGGGTTGTCGCCATAAACCATTTTGAACTATGGTTCGGATTATATAGCACATTATTGACCACTTTAATTGGTGTCGCTATGCTACCAGTATTACCCATAAATTCATTCACTTCTTGAGTAAAGATTTGGCTGATATAGCCTGAACCAATGCCCGCTTGGGTAATGGCGGTGGCATCTACTAACACCTGCACCTGTGGATTATCGCCTTTAAGCATATCCTTTTCATAATTCGGTGGAAACTCTGCCACGAAAGTGTAGTTACCGAGATCCATTTCACGGTCAATCTCTTTCGGGCTGACTTCATGCACCTTTTTGAAGTAAGGCATAATCAAAGCATCTCGCATACGGTGCGAAAGAGTTGATTGGTCGTAGTCAATAATTGCCACCGAACCGTTTTTCACATCGGTCATTCCCATATTAGATACCACTAAAATCGCTGCCGAAAACATATAGATAGCAAGGATAATCATCACAATATCACTGAACAGGCTTTTGAGTTCTTTAAACATGAGATAACCCACATTTTTTAACCAACGTAACATTTATTTCTCCTGTTTTTTCAAGCCGAGTGTGGCAAGAGCCATATAAGCGACATAAATCACGATTAAGGCAATATAGCTGTTGGTGAAATCAGCAAAGCCCAACCCTTTAGTGAAGCCACCCAGACTGATTTGCTGGAACCACGAACCTGCGAAAATCTTCGATACAATCAAGGTGTTACCGTCCAAACGTGAAGTCGGGAACATCATACCTGAGAAGTTCATAGTCGGTACGATTGCAATAATCGCTGCGGAAAAGATAGCAGCAACTTGAGATTTTGTGATACTTGATACCACCAGACCAAAGCCTGTGGAAGTAATAACCCCTAAGAAACAACCCAAGAACATTGCCCACGCCGAGCCTTTGATCGGTACCTTAAAGATAAATATCGCCGTGGCAACCATCAGCAAGTAACTGGCAAAAGCAATCACCACATAAGGAATTTGCTTACCAAATAAGAATTGGAACTTGGTTGCTGGCGAACCATACAAGTTCATGATCGTCCCCATTTCTTTTTCACGCACCACGCTTAATGCCGTCATCATTGGTGGAATCATCATCATGGCAAGCATGATAATGCCCGGAGTCATGGCAAAAATACTCTTGAAGTCTTGGTTATACATCATACGTATTTCCGCTACGGAAGTACTGTTGATAGTTGCTCCGTCTTCAATCATCAATTCACGATTAAATTGATTCACCACTCCTGCTGCCGAACTTACCAAGTTCTCTGCCGTTGATGGATAAGCACCGTCTATAATCAGGCTCACTTCGGGAGATTGCCCTCTCAGCAATTTCTCACCAAAGCCATCAGGAATTTCGATCACTAATTTAGATATATGTCTTTGAATGGTTGGGTTAATTTCGTGCGTTTCATGAATATCATTATTTTGCCGAATAAAATAACTTGAGCCTTCAAAGGTTTCAATCAACTTACGGGAAAGTTGAGTATTATCTCTATCCAACACAGTGAAATTAGTCGGGTTAATATCAAAAGAAATACTGCTTGCCATGGACAACAGGATCACCACTGGACCGAATAAAGCGAAGAACATACGAATATGATCTCGGCTTAATTCTTTCATTTCACGACTGGCGAAAGTCCAAATAATATCAAACCAGTTTAAGAACGGATTCGCTTGTGTATTAGCAGATTTTTCCTGATTTTGCACCGCAGTTTTCACCTCATTCTCATTACTTGGTGCAGTAATATCGTCCGCTTGCTCTTCCAAATAACGAATAAAGGCTTCTTCAAGGGTGTTGCAACCTTTTCCGATACGTAATTCTTCAGGCGATCCCACCGCCAGCACCCGACCAGCGTGCATTAACGAGATACGGTCGCAGCGGGCAGCTTCGTTCATAAAATGGGTGGTGACGAAAATAGTAATACGATCATCACGGGACAGTTTGATCAAATATTCCCAGAACATATCACGTGCCGCAGGGTCAACACCCGATGTCGGTTCGTCCAAAATCAACACTTCAGGCTTATGCAAACAGGCTGCTGCCAACTGCAAACGCTGACGAATACCGAGCGGTAATTCGCTTGGGCGTACCTCGGCAAGATCGTATAAATCGAACTGCTTCATCGCATTATCGGTGTATTCTTTCCATTGAGCTTTTGGAATTTGGAACAGCTTCGCATGTAAATCTAAGTTTTCACGTACGGTCAGTTCTTCATACATGGAAAATGACTGGGTCATATAACCCACTTTCTTACGTGTGTTAATATCGTTCGCATCAATGGACTGACCAAGCAAAGTCGCTGTTCCCGAAGTCGGTTCAAGCAGCCCTGTCAACATTTTCATAGTGGTAGATTTACCACAACCGTTCGAGCCTAAGAAACCAAATATTTCACCTTTTGGAATGGTAAAACTAACATCATTTACCGAGGTAAAATTACCAAATTTTTTGGTTAAGTTATGAGCCTCAATCGCTGGGGCTTCATTCGGGAAAGTCTGCAACGGCGGAATAGACAGACCGTCCACCGCCCCCCGTTTTTCCTCGGGCAAGGTGCGAATATAGGCTTGTTCAAGATTTTCGCTACGGGTATCGGCAATCAGTTGTTTGGTCGGACAATCGGCAATAATTTTGCCATCATCCATTGCCAACACATACTCAAAGTTCTCCGCTTCATCAATATAAGCGGTTGCTACAATTACCGTCATTCCTAGATTTTCTTGACGCAGATTGTTCACTAACTGCCAGAATTGACGGCGGGAAAGTGGATCCACCCCTGTGGTAGGTTCATCTAAAATCAATAAATCAGGATCATGTACTAAAGCACAGCAAAGACTGAGCTTTTGTTTCATACCGCCCGACAGTTTACCCGCTGGGCGATCCGCAAACGGTGAAAGTCCCGTTGCTTTTAGTAAACGTGCAATACGAGCTTTCCGTTCTTTAGCGGTTAAGCCGAACATTTTGGCGTGGAATTCCACGTTGTCATAAATAGAAAGAGTAAGATAAAGGTTTTTACCCAACCCCTGTGGCATAAAAGCGATTTTGTGCGTAAGTTCTTCACGGCTTTTTTTATCTGCAATATTTTTGCCGAACACCAACACTTCGCCTTTTTGCAGGATTTTTGCCCCTGCAATCACCGACAGCATGGTGGATTTCCCTACACCGTCAGGACCAATCAGCCCCACGGTTCTACCCCTCGGTATTTCAAGGTTTACACCGCTTACCGCCAGAGTAGGCGATTTGGCTTTGCCGTATTGGTGATACAGGTCGCTTACTTTAACTGCGAGTTCCGTCATCGTTATGCACCTTTATTATTCAGGTAATTTAACTGATAGGCTATCTGCCCAGCTAGATTGAGCATCATATTTCACATAACCCATAGCTGTCATACCGCCTTTCAGTAGGCTTGCATATTTAGCTGCCACATCCACAGGAACCTGTAGTTTTACTTTAAATACTAATTTAGAACGTTCTTCTTCGGTTTCTACCGATTTCGGTGTGAATTGTGCATCTGCCGCCACATAGGTAATCGTTGCAGGGAATACATAATCCGTACCGTCAACTTTAATCCGAGCTTCATCACCGATTCTGACAAGGTTTGATTGATAAGAAGGTAGGAACACGTTCATATATACATCTGAAAGATCTAATATGCTCATTACCTTACCGCCAACACCTAACACATTACCTGGTTCTGCGATTTTGTATTCAACACGACCGTTGATCGGTGATTTAACCATCATATCCACGTTTTGTGCAGCTACTTCACGTTCTTGAGCTTTCGCTTGCTCAACTGCTGCTAATGCTGCATTCAATTTTGCTTGTTTATTATCCACTTCGGTTTGAGCCACTAAATTGCCACGACGAAGTTTTAAAGCATTGTCTAAATCAATTTGAGCCAATGCGACTTGTTGTTCTTGATAAGCAATTTGAGCCTGTGCTGCATCTACTTTGCTTTGAGAAGTGGTTGATGAAAGACGAACCAATTCTTGATCTTTAGTCACATTATCGCCTTCTTTGACAAACACCTCTTCCACACGTCCTGAATAAAGCGTTGCCACATCAAGACGTTCCAACTCCAAACGTCCGTTCACTGAAGCTATTCCGTTAAGGCTGGTGCTTTTACCTTGTTGAGTATAATAGTAAGCTCCACCTGCAATAGCAGCAATAATCACGAGTACAAGAAATTTTTTCATTTTGTTTCCTTTTAAAATGTTTAAAAAACAGACTATTGCATATTAATTTCAATACAATGAATATGCAACCGATAATAAACGATAAAAAGTTGGTTAATAATACAAAAAAACGAAATAAGTTGATTAAAACAACAAAACAATTAAAATAGTTGATTATTTTATAGGGTATTTTGCTATAAACAGTAAAGCAAATTTAGGGATATTTTATGATTGAAAAAAAAGAAGATCGCCGCATCACAAGAACAAGAGAACTTTTACACCGCACTTTTTTAGAATTGTTGTCGGAAAAGGAATATGAAGATTTCACCGTACAAGAAATTATTGATAGAGCTAATATCAATCGCACCACATTCTATAAACACTATCTAAATAAAGAAGCCCTAGCCGTACAGATTGCAGAGAAATTTAAGCAAGACGTTGTGTTACCACTCTTGCAACAACGTTTTAACCACCCACTTGATGAATTTGCTCGACTAGTGTCCCCAATTTATGAGAAAAATCAAGCAACCATAGCCACCATGCTAAAAATTAACACTCGTCATTTTAATTTAAAACAGGATATCCAAAACCGCTTTAAAGATAAATTTATTGAAGTTGCGTCAAAACAAAATCACAGCGACAAAGAAATTGATATCCAACTTCAAGCCGCTATTTTCTCCAATTTAGGTACCACTATTTTGGAATACCTATTAACCACAAATAAACAGTTAGATCCTGTCATTTTAGTGAAAAATATTAAAGCTGGAATGGGCATATTTTTGAATGAAGAAAATAATTCATTTAAATAGCTTAATTATCTTCATGTTAGATTTTAGCAATCTTTATCATAAGACTACTTTTGATATTCTTGCCCAACGTTCATTGTTAAATGACTAACGCTTACCCAGCTTATTTTTTGGTTTACTGCGACTACGATTATTCGGCGGACTATTCCGTTTCACTCGTACTGGTCGCGGTAAATCTTGAATTAATGAAGTTGGATCATATTGGCTGACAGGAATACTATGCCCAATATATTCTTCAATAGCAGGTAAATTCATGGCATATTGTTCACAAGCAAAACTAATCGAAACGCCACTCTCTCCCGCTCGTCCAGTACGTCCGATACGATGCACGTAGTCTTCGCAATCATCTGGTAAATCATAGTTAAATACATGGGTAACATCCGCAATATGTAAACCACGGGCTGCCACATCTGTCGCCACTAAAATATCCAGCTCCCCATCAGTAAATTGTTTTAACAAACTTAAACGCTTTTTCTGAGCTACATCACCAGTCAATAATGCCACACGATGACCATCTGCCACTAAATACCCCCAAATATCTTCACATTTGTGTTTGGTATTGGCGAAAATAATGCAACGCTCAGGCCATTCTTCTTCTAATAAGGTTAATAATAATGCCATTTTATCCTGATTAGACGGATAAAATAATTCTTCTTTAATACGATGACCTGTTTTTTGTAATGGCTCAATTTCCACGTATTCTGGATCATTCATATCTTCAAAGGCTAACTCACGCACTTTATAAGATAAGGTCGCAGAAAACAACATGGTTAAACGTTGCTGTGAACTTGGACACTTACGCAACAAATAACGAATATCCTTAATAAAACCCAGATCGAACATACGATCCGCTTCATCTAACACCACCACTTGAATGGCATTTAAGCTAATAATGCCTTGTTTAACATAATCAATCACTCGCCCAGTCGTACCAATTAAAATATCCACGCCCTGTTCAATGGCTTTTAATTGTTTATCATAACCGTCACCACCATAGGCAAGTGCGGTCTTTAATCCTGTCGTTTTTTGCAACAATTCTGCATCATGGGCAATCTGTACGGCTAATTCACGTGTTGGAGCAAAAATTAAAGCTCTAGGTTGATTTGAGCTAGATTTGATTGGCTTTTCTAATAAATGGTGAAAGGTGGCAGTTAAAAATGCCATGGTTTTACCTGTCCCCGTTTGGGCTTGCCCTGCCACATCTTTACCTTGCAAAGTAATTGGCAAAGATAACGCCTGAATCGGTGTGCAATATTCAAATCCTTTACTTTGTAACGCTTGCAATACTTGTGGATTCAATGGAAGATCAGCAAAACGTTGCTGAGATAAATGGTTTGTTGTCATAATGGATATCATTCTAGTAAAAATTCTTGTTAGCATAGCACAATATGCAAAAATCCCCAAAAAACCACCGCACTTTATCGCCTTATTACCAATTCTCTTACATTCTTTAATGCTTTTCTCATTGAATACTAGACAATACAATAAATTAATGATACTTTAACGCCACCTAATGGCAACATTGTCAACTCATAACTATTCATTTACTCAAATCTATAATTAAAATTATGCACTTAACAGAACTTAAAAATACGCCAGTATCAACCTTAGTTGAACTGGGTGAAGGTCAAATGGGCTTAGAAAATTTAGCTCGTTTACGCAAACAAGACATCGTTTTCGCTATCCTTAAACAACACGCTAAAAGTGGTGAAGATATTTTCGGTGGCGGTATTTTAGAAATTTTACCTGACGGCTTTGGTTTCCTACGTTCCGCTGACAGTTCTTACTTAGCTGGTCCTGACGATATATACGTTTCTCCAAGCCAAATTCGTCGGTTTAACTTACAAACGGGGGATAAAGTAGAAGGAAAAATTCGCCCACCGAAAGAAGGTGAACGTTATTTTGCCCTACTTAAAGTTGACCAAGTCAATGATGACAAGCCTGAAGTTTCCCGTAGTAAAATCCTGTTTGAAAACTTAACCCCATTACATGCCAACTCACGTTTACGAATGGAACGTGGTAACGGTTCAACCGAAGACCTAACCGCTCGAATTTTAGATTTAGCTTCCCCAATCGGTAAAGGACAACGTGGTCTGATTGTAGCTCCACCAAAAGCAGGTAAAACTGTTCTATTACAAAATATCGCTCAAAGTATCACCCATAATTACCCAGAATGTGAATTGATCGTATTGCTAATTGACGAACGTCCAGAAGAAGTGACCGAAATGCAACGTACGGTACGTGGTGAAGTGATTGCATCGACCTTTGATGAACCTGCAACACGCCATGTTCAGGTGGCTGAAATGGTTATTGAAAAAGCCAAACGTTCGGTGGAACACAAAAAAGATGTGGTCATTTTATTAGATAGTATCACTCGTTTAGCTCGTGCTTATAATACCGTTACGCCAGCCTCTGGTAAAATCTTATCTGGTGGTGTAGATGCCAATGCTCTACACCGTCCAAAACGTTTCTTTGGGGCGGCTCGTAACGTAGAAGAAGGCGGTAGCTTAACGATTATTGCCACTGCATTAGTGGATACTGGCTCCAAAATGGACGAAGTGATCTTCGAAGAATTTAAAGGAACAGGTAATATGGAACTACATCTTTCGCGTAAAATTGCCGAAAGACGAGTATTCCCAGCTATTGATTTCAACCGTTCAGGTACACGTAAAGAAGACTTACTCACCACACCAGATGAGCTACAAAAAATGTGGATTTTACGTAAAATTCTTAACCCAATGGGAGAAGTGGACGCTATGGAATTCCTCATTGATAAATTAATGGTAGCTAAAACTAACGAAGAATTTTTTGAAATAATGAAACGTTCTTAACATATCAAACATTAAACTTTAAAAGGACGCTTGAAGCGTCCTTTTATTTATCTTAGATACTAAATTACTTAGCTTTATCACTACCAAACTTCAACCACGATGGCAAACTTAAAAATGGTTCATCTGGTTTTTTAGCTGCTTGTATTTGTTTACCTTCGTTAGCCTTAACTAATGCAGCCGCTTGCTGTTCCAACTGGATTAAGCCTAATTCGTGATAAGCCTTTTGCATCAATGGTAAGGCATTCAAAGTGGCTTGAGTATCAGGATAAGTTCTCAACATTCCTGTTATCCGATTTGCCACAGCCACCCACGCCTTACGTTCTGCGTAAAACTTAGCAATCTCTAATTCATGACGAGCTAAATGGTCCTTAATATAAGCCATACGAGCTAAAGCATCTGGCGTATATTGGCTATTCGGAAAGTGCGTTACCAAAGTTTGAAAATTGCTAAATGCTGTTTTCATTGATGTACTTTCTCGGGTTGAACGATCAATCCCAAAGAAATCTTGCATAAAATTATCACCCATTGACGTATTGGTTAACGCTGCCATATACAACACATAATCAGTATGTTGACTATTTGGGAAAGTACGTAAGAAACTATCCGCCGTAGTGAGTGCTTTAGTATAATCTTGAGTTTTATAAGCTGCATAAATAATATTTAATTTAGCCTGTTCGCTATAGCTACTGCCGGGGAAACGAGTATCTAACGCATCAAAATAACGCATTGCATCACTATAACTTCCATCTTGAGTATAAGTCCGAGCCATATTAAACAATTCTTGCTCAGATGCTTGTTCAACGGTTTTATTGCTAGAACAAGCAGAAATTGCCAAAGCAGTTAACGCAATCAGTGTTAGCGATTTTAATTTACGCATAGCCTAATAATCCTTTTCTATGTAAAAATGTCATCTTAATGTACAATATCTGTCATATCCGTCATATTCTATCTGACATTACAAAATAATTCACGGAATTTTATTTTTTATGATACAAAATACCAAACAGATTACTCTATCAGCTGAAATTCAGCCTGAGCAAATGGGACAACGTTTAGACCAAACCTTAGCGGAATTGTTCCCCGATTATTCACGCTCACGTTTAAAAATATGGATTGAAAGCGATTGTGTGTTAGTGAATGGTCAGGTTGTGAATATACCTAGGAGTAAAATGCTAGGTGGTGAACAAATTGAAATTAACGTAGAAGTAGAAGATGAAACCCATTATTTACCAGAAAATCTGCCGTTAAATATTGTATATGAAGATGATGATATTTTAGTGATTAATAAACCTCAAGATTTTGTTGTACACCCAGGGGCTGGTAATCCTAGCGGTACAGTGTTAAATGCTCTACTCTATCATTATCCGCAAATTGCCGAAGTACCACGTGCAGGCATTGTGCATCGTTTAGATAAAGACACTACAGGTTTAATGGTAGTCGCTAAAACTATTCCAGCCCAAACTCAACTAGTACGTGATTTACAAAAACGTAAAATTACTCGTGAATATGAAGCCGTAGCATTCGGCGTGATGACCAAAGGGGGAAAAGTCGATCAACCGATGGCTCGCCACCCGACTAAACGCACCCTAATGGCGGTGCATCCGCTAGGAAAACCCGCCGTTACACATTATCGTATTATGGAACATTTTCGTAATTACACTCGCTTGCGTTTACGTTTAGAAACAGGCAGAACCCACCAAATTCGTGTACACATGGCATATATTGCTCACCCATTGTTAGGCGATCAAACCTATGGCGGACGACCGCGTCCACCGAAAAATGCTACGCCTGAATTTAGTGCCGTGCTACGTAATTTCCAACGTCAAGCCTTGCATGCAGTAATGTTGCGTTTAGAACACCCGATTAGCCGAGAAATAATGGAATGGCACGCACCGTTACCAGAGGATTTTGTACACTTAATTAATGCCTTAAAAGCGGATTATCAACTCCATAAAGACGAATTAGATTATTAAAATGGAATGGCTAATATGAGTGAAAAAAATACTAAAAAAATCACCGCACTTTCCCCTACATGGCAAGCTCCAAATAATGTGCGAGGGTTTAGCACAACTCGTCAGGGGGGTTTTAGTATGGCACCTTATGATAGTTTTAACTTAGGCGATCATGTGGGAGATAATAAAACTGCGGTGAAAAATAACCGCACTTTATTAACTGAACAACTAGGTTTGCCACAATTTCCGTTATTTTTAAATCAAACTCACAGCACAAGGGTAATTCGTTTGCCTTATCATGGTGTAGATATTAATGCAGATGCGGTTTATACAAATCAGAAAAATCACGTTTGTTTAGTCATGACAGCAGATTGTTTACCTGTATTATTTACCAACCAGCAAGGCTCCGAAGTCGCCGCTGCTCATGCTGGTTGGCGAGGTTTGTGTGATGGCATTATAGAACAAACGGTACAATGTTTTAAATCAGATCCACAAGACATTATGGTATGGTTCGCCCCAGCTATTGGAGCAAAAGCATTTCAAGTTGGACAAGAAGTGGTTGATCAATTTGTGGCACAAGATCCGCAAGCCATTTCCGCATTTGCCCCAGATCCCGTCAATCCAAGCAAATATTTTGGTGATCTTTACCAACTGGCAACACAACGTTTAAATAAGCTCGGTATTGTAAATATAAACGGCGGTGAACATTGCACTTACCATGAAACACAAGATTTTTTCTCTTATCGTCGTGAAGGTAAAACAGGGCGAATGGCGAGTTTGATTTGGTTTGAATAAAAAATTAAAAAGTGCGGTTGAATTTTTGCCAAAAATCACAATCTAATGAACAAAATCACCGCAATTTTAAGTATTGTTTAAGGAATTAATATTACAATTTAAGGAATTAATATCACAATGAATTTTATCGGTAAAATTTTAGGCTTTTTTATTGGCTACAGACTTGCAGGGTTGTTCGGTGGCATTGCAGGTGCAATGATTGGTCACTGGATGGACAAAAAACTATATGAATTAGGTTCAGTGAGTTCATCATTTTTTGGTAAAAAACTTACTCGGCAAGCCCTATTTATGCAAACTACGTTTGCGGTAATGGGACATTTATCTAAATCAAAAGGACAAGTTACCCAAGAAGATATTCAACTTGCCACAAACCTAATGGCACAATTACAGCTTGATGAAACCAATCGCCGTTTAGCCCAACAAGCCTTTAATCGAGGTAAAGAAGCAGATTTCCCATTACGTCAAGTGATCCGTGAATTTCGTTTAGGTTGCGGACAACGTGCTGATTTATTGCGAATGTTTCTAAGCGTGCAAGTACAAACCGCTTTTGCAGATGACACATTACACCAAAATGAAAAAGAAGTGTTGCGTATCGTAGCGGAAGAATTAGGTTTGTCTTCCTTACAATTTGAACAAATGATTATGATGGAAATGGCTCGCCGTCAATTCTCTAGCGGTGGTTTCTATCAGCAAGCCTATCAGCAATATCAACAACGCTATCAAAATGATTATCAACAAGGTAGCTATCATGGTGGTAATTATGGTCATCAATCAAATGGTCCCACTGTAGATGATGCCTATAAAGTATTAGGCGTGAATACCACTGATGATCAACAAACCGTTAAACGTGCCTATCGCCGTTTAATGAATGAAAATCACCCTGATAAATTAGTGTCTAAAGGCTTGCCAAAAGAAATGCTCGAAATGGCAAAAGAAAAAGCTCAACAAATTCAGGCTGCTTATGATTTAATTTGTAAATCCAAGGGTTGGAAATAGTTGCGAGTTATTCTAGCACCTATGCAGGGCGTACTTGATCCTTTAGTCCGCCAACTTCTTACTGACATTAACGACTACGATTTATGTATATCTGAATTTGTACGTGTAGTTGATCAACTTCTACCAAACAAAGTTTTCTATCGCCTTGCACCTGAACTACAAAATAATGGAAGAACACCATCAGGCACACCTGTACGTGTGCAATTACTCGGGCAATTTCCTCAATGGTTAGCAGAAAATGCAGAGCGAGCCATTGCATTAGGTTCGTATGGTGTGGATTTAAATTGTGGTTGTCCCTCAAAAACCGTGAATGGTAGCCAAGGTGGTGCCAGTTTACTGAAAAGCCCTGAATTAATTTATCAGGCTACACAAGCATTACGTCAGGCAGTACCAAAACATTTGCCTGTTAGCGTCAAAGTGCGGTTAGGTTGGGACGATATTTCACAAGCCTTTGAAATTGCTGATGCCGTTCAACAAGGTGGAGCAAACGAGATCACCATTCACGGTCGAACCAAAGCCGATGGCTATCGAGCCGATCGAATTAACTGGCAGAAAATCGGGGAAATTCGTGCAAAACTCACGATTCCAGTGATTGCCAATGGTGAAATCTGGCATTATCAAGACGGACAGAATTGTTTGCAGATAACAGGTTGCCAAGACTTGATGATCGGGCGAGGGGCGTTGAATATTCCGAATTTGAGTTTGGTATTAAAACATAATCATGCCAAGTTAAGTTGGACAGAAATTATGCCAATCCTGCAAAAATATGCTCAAATGGAAAATCGCCATGATACTGGATTCTATCATGTCGCTCGCATTAAACAATGGTTACAATATCTAAAAAAAGAATATCCACAGGCTTCAGATGTTTTTGAACTAATCAAAACTTGTCAAGATGTAGAAAAATTACGCATAAATTTATGCAAATCAGTCGTTCAAAAAATAGCCAGTTAGATAAAACGATTGAACCAATACTTGAAATAAGTGCCTTATTAAGAATACAATACCGCATCTATATTAACATACAGCCTCGTTATTAAGGTTATTTTTACTTTCCATAGGACTATTTTTAATGAATAAATTTACTAAAATCACTGCAGTATCATTATTTGCTTTATTCTTAACCGCTTGTGATAAACCAGCTGAAAATGCACAACAAACAACCCAAAACCCTCAAAGTCATCAAGTAACATTGAATGTTAATGAACAAAATATTGATGATGTAAGAAAATTCTTAGACTGGGATGCAAAACAAATTGCAATATTAAAAGACCCACAAGAAGTGCTAAAAAAAGCGTCTGAAAGTAAAGATCCAACAAAAATTAAAAATGCTTTGAAACAACTTACAGACAAAGCAAACGAAGTTTTAGCTGACGCTGATAACCTTGGTCTTAAAGATACCAACGTGAATTTATTAAAAGATAAAGCAAAAGAAAATTTAGCCTTATCCGTCATTTTTGTGAATGAATCTTTTGGTTATTTAGTACAAGGTAAACAACCAACTGAAGAAGAAAAACAACAATTAAATGCAACATATCAAAAATTAGCAGCATCAGCTCAAGAATTACAACAAGTTCGTGAAAAACTTTATCAGATTCTTGCTCCAAAACCAGCACAAGAACAAGCTAAACCTGCTAAATAAATAACAAAGAAATACGAATAAAAAAGTCAGGAAATCTCCTGACTTTTTCTATTTCAGATATTCGCAAATAACGCTACTGAATTATCCCAAATCCTGTGCTGAATAATATCGGCACTTTCTTTTCTCAAATTACATAAATGCTCAAATACTTGCACAATTCGCTCAGGTCGATTCGGTTGTCCTTGATAACCATAAATCGGCATATCAGGGCTATCGGTTTCTAATAATAGGCAATCTAATGGCAATTTAGCAATAGTTTGACGTGTTTTATTGGCTCGATTATAAGTAATCGTTCCACCTACACCAATTTTATAACCAAGATCCACAAAACGTTTTGCTTGCTCATAACTACCAGAAAAACCATGAATTACACCGCACTTTGACAACTGAATACGTTTTAAAAAAGAAAAGAGTTGATCGTGGGATTTTCGGCTATGTAAATTCACGGGTAAAGCATATTGTTTGGCAAATTGCAGTTGTGCCTCTAAAAAATCACATTGTTTTCGCCACAATGAATCTTCTAATAATTCAGGAATAGCTCGCTCTAAACCAATTTCTGCTACCGCAGTAAAATGGCGTGGACGATTAGCAATACGTTGATTTAACAGTTCTAAATCTGATTCGGTATGTTGCTGAATATAGAGGGGGTGTAATCCTAACCCATAATAAAACTGATTGGGATAAAGTGCGGTGATTTTTTCGATAATTTTAAAATTCTGCTGTGATACTGCCACAATCAGGATTTTTTGCACGTCTGCCTGTTGGGCATTCTGCACTAAATTTTCCAGCGTTTCGCCTGTAGTTTGTTGTAAATAATCAAGATGGGTGTGGGTGTCAAAAAACATATTTTATCTATTTTGCCTACCCCGCACTTACGTATGGGGTTATACAAATCATGCCCCTCTGGGGCGATAATCCACATAAGATGCGGAGCATCATTACCATGCTTAACCTAGTACGTCAGTGCTAGGCGGAAACCGTCACCGAAATAATCACTACATCTTCTTTCGGTACATCTTGGTGAAAACCAGCGTTGCCTGTTTTAACGCCTTTGATTTTATCCACTACGTCCATGCCATCAACCACTTCGCCAAACACCGTATAACCCCATTCTTGCACCACTTCTTTCTCAAACATTTGTTTCGAACGATAATCCAAGAAAGTATTATCTGCTACATTAATAAAAAATTGTGCAGTAGCAGAATGTGGATCGCTGGTACGAGCCATGGCAATAGTGCCTCGTTTATTGCTTAAGCCATTATTTGCTTCATTTTTGATTGGTGCATTGGTGGCTTTTTCACGTAAACCACTTTCCATACCACCGCCTTGAATCATAAATCCATCAATAACACGATGGAAAATTGTGTTATTATAGAAACCTGATTTACAATAATCTTCAAAATTTTTTGCGGTGATTGGTGCTTTATCAAAATCTAATGCAATTTTGATGTCGCCCAAATTGGTGTGTAATGTAATCATTGTGTTTTCCTTATAAAAATAGCTAAGATTATAGCTTGGCATTATTCCATAAAAGCGGGGTTAATGCTATGGTTAAGTTTATACAAGGTGTGTATCAATGCACCATTTTCTAAAAGATATTTTATGATGCGTTAGCTCGCACTCTACCTTTGGAATTTGTTATGTTAAAAATTTTCAATACCCTAACTCGAGAAAAAAACGTTTTTCAACCTATTAATCCGAATCAAATCGGTATGTATGTCTGTGGCGTAACGGTTTACGATTTATGTCATTTTGGACATGGTCGCACTTTTGTGTCTTTTGATGTTATTGTGCGTTATTTGCGTTACCTTGGTTATAACGTGCGTTATGTACGTAATATCACCGATGTAGATGATAAGATCATTAAACGTGCGTTAGAAAATCATGAAACATGCGATGAATTAGTCGATCGTATGATTAACGAAATGCACCAAGATTTTGATGCGTTAGCTATTTTACGCCCAGATGTCGAGCCGCGAGCAACCCAGCATATCAGCGAAATTATTGCCATGGTACAAAGCCTGCTTGATCGTAAACATGCCTATATTGCCGAAGATGGTGATGTCATGTTTGATGTAGGAAGCTACCAAAACTATGGTCGTTTATCTCGTCAAAATTTAGAACAATTACAGGCAGGAGCAAGGGTTGAAATTAAATCGGTGAAACGTAATCCAATGGATTTTGTATTGTGGAAAATGTCTAAACCGAACGAACCAAGTTGGGATAGCCCTTGGGGTAAAGGTCGCCCTGGTTGGCATATTGAATGTTCCGCCATGAACAGTAAAGAACTCGGCAATCATTTTGATATTCATGGTGGTGGATCAGATTTAATGTTTCCACATCACGAAAATGAAATCGCTCAATCCTGCTGCGCTCACGATGGCGATTACGTAAATTATTGGTTGCACACAGGTATGTTGACGATTAACGAAGAAAAAATGTCAAAATCTCTCAATAATTTCTTTACCATTCGGGATATTTTAAGTAAATACGACAGCGAAAGCGTGCGTTATTTCTTTCTAACCGCACAATATCGCAGCCTATTAGACTATAGCGAAGAAAACATTGGTTTGGCTCGCAAAGCGTTAGAACGTCTTTACACGTCATTACGTGGTTGTGATGTGAATGTTGAGATTGATGCAGAAGATCAATATGTTACCACATTCAAAGAAGCTATGAATGATGATTTTAATACCCCAGGTGCATTAGCGGTATTATTCGAATTAGCCCGTGAAATCAATAAATTAAAAGCAGAAGATCGGGAAAAAGCCAACCAACTTGCCACTCGATTAAAACAACTGGCTGATGTATTAGGTTTATTACAACAGGATCCTGAAGTCTTTTTGCAAGGTAATAATGCAAATGATGATGTAGTAAAAATTGAAGCCTTAATCAAACAACGCAATGATGCTCGAGCAGCAAAAGACTGGGCAACCGCAGATAACGCAAGAAATCAATTAACCGCAATGGGAATTATTCTGGAAGATGGTGCTGCTGGTACGACATGGCGAAAAGCATAAGAACTTATGTTACCGAACAAAGTCAAAATAGCATCTTAAGAATATGGTATAAGCAACATACCAAAACGGTACTTGTACCATAACACAAAATAACGATAATCGACTTATTCCGTTACATTTTTAGTTGGAGAAAAAAATGAAATTATCAAAAATTAGCACCGCACTTTTAGCTGGTGGTTTAGCCTCTCAAATATTGGCAGCACCAGCAATGAACAAAAATCCTTTAGCCGATTTGCCTTATGCAAACAAAACTGAGAATGGTTATAGTCTTGATTTTAATGACAAAAATTACACCACAGCAACCGCCGAAGTAAATGGTAAAAAAATTACTTATCGTGCCTATGAAAAAATCGTTTATGTAGCTAACCCAGTTGAACCAGAATATCAAACCTTAAATTTCTACGTACCTGAAGAATATTACCAGAACGGTGAAATCAACGGTTACAACGCAAAAACTGCTCCAATTTTCTTACCTAATGCGATCGGTGGTTATATGCCAGCTATTGCAGCTGCCGCGAGTCAATCAGGTATGGGTGGAAAAACTAGTACAATTCTCACCGCACTTGAACGTGGTTATGTGGTTGCCAGCGTGGGGGCTAGAGGACGCACATTAAAACAGGGAAACACCTATACAGGTAAAGCACCTGCCGTTATCTTAGATTTAAAAGCCGCAGTACGTTATTTACATGCTAATGATGACAAAATGGTCGGTGATGCCAATAAAATTATTTCTAACGGCACCAGTGCAGGTGGAGCAATGTCGGCGTTACTCGGGGCTAGTGGCGACAGTGCAGATTACGCAAAATTATTAAAAGAAATGGGAGCAGTTAACGCCAGTGATGCCATTTTTGCTGTATCCGCTTACTGCCCAATTACCAATTTAGAAAATGCAGATACGGCTTACGAATGGGAATTTAATGGTTTACATCATTATAGTCGTATGGATATGAGCAAACTTAACGCAAAAACCTTTAACGACCGTTCAATGAAGCAAGCCACGATTGAGGGGGAACTTAGTGCAGATGAAATTAAAATTTCCAATGATTTAAAAGCCCAATTCCCTGATTATTTAAATAGCTTGCAGTTAAAAGATGAAAAAGGTAATGCTTTAACCTTAGATAAAGACGGAAACGGTTCTTTCCGTACTTACGTGGAAAATGCGTTAGTGCTATCGGCTAACCAAACATTAAGTGGTTTGAATACCGATGAGAAAAAAGCCTTTGTAGAAAAATATAAAGGATTAAGCTACGCAAATGGCATCGTAAGTGCGGTGAATTTAACGGAATTTGTCACCAACAAAGCTCGCATGAAATCACCACCAGCTTTTGATGCCTTAGACTTAAGCTCAGGCGAAAATGATGAATTTGGTACAGAAACAGTACAAACCTTACATTTCACCCCTTACAGCCTAAAAAATAGTACCGTAAAAGGTGGCATGGCTAAAGATGAAAACATCAAATTACTCAATGCCATGAATTATACGGATAACAATAAAGCGGCTCAACACTGGCGTATTCGTGTAGGATCAGAAGATTACGACACTTCTCACGCTATTTCAGCAATGTTAGCCGTGAAACTTCAAATGTCAGGTAAGAATGTGGATTATGCTTTACCTTGGGGGGTAGGACACGCTGGTGATTATGATCTAGATGAATTATTTGATTGGGTGGATAAGATTGCTAGATAATTTTGTTAATACAAATATCCAACTGTAAGCAGTTGCTAAAACAACCATTGAATCAATCACTGTGGTAAGGTTTAAATATACAGCTACCCGAGGGTGGCTGCACACACAAAGGAGTTCGGGAGTTCTGTTACACCCGTTTCAACACACAGCCGCCCGTGGGCGGCTGCGAAAAATTCTCATATTTTGGAAGTCAGCATAAATGTTTCAACACACAGCCGCCCGTGGGCGGCTGCTTCGCTAATTGGATAGCCATTGGCTCCAAGTCTGTTTCAACACACAGCCGCCCGTGGGCGGCTGCCGCGGATGCTATGGCATCTTATTACCTACAATCTGTTTCAACACACAGCCGCCCGTGGACGGCTGCGACAACAAGGGTGTTAATGCTTACCCACGTTAAAGTTTCAACACACAGCCACCCGTGGGCGGCTGCATCAGCTTCAGGTCTTTTTTATGCCGTGCCAACAGTTTCAACACACAGCCACCCGTGGGCGGCTGCGTAATTGACATAACGCCCCCTAACCTATAAACGGTTTCAACACACAGCCACCCGTGGGCGGCTGCCATCGATGAGAGTAAATTGATTAATTATTGCTTGGTTTCAACTCACAGCCACCCGTGGGCGGCTGCAGCTAAAAAGCCCCAAATTAAAGCAAATACCGATGTTTCAACTCACAGCCACCCGTGGGCGGCTGCCCCCTCTTTGGGAACCCTTGCTACACAAGGCTTTCACAGCCCTGATTCGCTAACCGTTCCCGATGAGAGTGTAAAATAAGTATAACATAACTTTTTCACTACATCATACTATCTAATTTCCTGATTTTTAAAGAACAAACCAAATCGCCAACCTCCCACTGTTTTGATGAGAACCATGGGTTAGCGATCACACAATCAGCGTATCCTTAAAAACATCCGCCGCCGCTTTGGCACCGTGGTGTTCCACCTTGTGCCGCCATTTGCTGCCGAGATGGTAGAACCGCAGACTGTCGCATTCAGGGTCATACGTATCCAGAAGTTTCGCTTTCAACACCACCCACTGATCAGGCGTAACATCGCATTCAAACACCGAATATTGTGCCCGCACGCCGTAATCCAAGCAATGTTTGGCAATCCGCCGCAAGCGGCGCTCCCCGCCCGCCGTTTCAAAAGACACATCATAAGTAATCAACATCAGCATAAATCGCCCTCTCCCCAAACACGCAAAAATCCGACCGCACTTTGCAGCACTTAACGCACCAAAAACGGCGGATATTCCGCCAAATCGCCGCGCAAATGGCGGGCAAGCAGCATCGCCTGAATATACGGCAGCAGCCCGATTTCCACCTCTTCCTGCAAAAACGGATGCACAATCTTCTCCTGCTTTTTCGCTTGCAGACTCTGAAACAACAGCTTGCGCGCCTCAGCTTTCAGCGTTACCGCACCGCTGCTCTCGCTGATAAAATCCTGCGGCTTAATCTGCCCGCGGTTAATCAGGCTCAACGCCAGCCTGTCCGCCCACCACGCACGGAACTCCTCCAAAATATCCTGTGCCAGACTGTCGCGTCCTGGGCGGTCGGCATGCAGAAAACCCGCCTGCGGATCCAAGCCCACGCCTTGCAGCGCGCCACTGATGTCCCTGCCCAAAATACTGTATAAAAAAGAAAGCAGTGCATTCACCCCGTCACGCGGCGGACGGCGGTTGCGTCCGTCAAAGGCAAAACCGCTTTTCTCCGCAATCAAGTATTGAAACACACTGAAATAACGTGCTGCCGCCTCGCCCTCAATCCCGCGTACCCGCTCCAAATCCTGTGCGTGTTTCAACTGCTGCAAACCGCTGTTCAAACCGACAACCGCCGCCTGCACCGCCGAATTGTCGCCGTAATTACGCAGATACCGCTGCAACACCCGCTTACTCGCCTGAATCTTCGCCGCAATAATATGCCGCGCAATCGGCACGGGATTCGTTTCCGACAGCCGATACTGCGCCCGCCGCAGCAAAATATTCCCACTCTGCCGCCCCTGCAACCGTCCCAAATAACGCCCCTGCTCGGTAAAAAACGCCAGATTGACATTATTTTCGCCGCAAAAACCCATTAAAAACGGCGACACCAGCACATTGCCGAAACAAAAAATATGCCCGATGGAATGCACCGGCAACTGTGCCACTTTTTTACGCTCCTGCTCTACTACCAGCGTTTCGCGTTCTTTATGCAGATAGGTTCCCTGTGTGGTGATGTATAGGGTGTTTTGGAGTTTTCTCATTGGTTAAAAACTTTTGGAATTTTGACCGCACTTTTATTATTTTTGGATTTTTATTCGATAGAATGCAAACTGATAATTGTTAATTTGTTGTTTCTTTTCTGGCTTCCCAAGTTGCTAGCAGATAGCTGGCTAAAGCCCCTGATAAATTTACTGCTAATTCAGCATGGCGTGGAGCTGGTTTTATACCCATTTTACCTTTTCCATGAGCATCACTTAGGCGATTGCGAAGTGTACCTAATCCTTCAATAACTGCCGTACAACCACCAAGAATTTGCTTGAATACTTCTTCTGTATGTTGAGATGGAGCAATATTCAAAACTTCAGCTGTTTTTTTATACAACTTCGGCAAATCCATTGCCTCATCATACTGAATATTCATATCACCAAGAATATGTTTGCACACTGTCTCTATTAGTGTTCTAGCTAATGTAATTGCTCCCTCAGGATCATTTGAACGTCTATCTAAAGCCTTTGACCATGCTGCTTTAACATGATCGGCATCAATTTTATCTAAGCCTTTTGTAATAAACTCATCTGATGGAGCTATCTTTTTGCACTTTAATGCTTCCAATAGCTGATGAAACTCATTCTTTATATACTCTCGGCGTTCATCATAATTATCGAACTTCTTTATAAATTGCCAAAATTGATTAAGATTTCCACATGTTCTTACAAATCGTGGAATAAATTCCTTAACAGCTATATCCATATCTAATAGAACATGTCTTAAACGTATAAATTCACTGTCTTTCTCTTTACCACCCGTAGCCCGAGAAATCAGAATATTTTGCAAAGTTTCTACTTGAATCAATAATTCATCCATTTATTTAATCTCTTTTTGATTATATCTATATCGTGCATATACATCACTACACTTCAAACGTCTATAGAAAATTTTATCACAAGTGGTCTATTTAAATTACATTTTTGCAAATATTAGACAAAACCTACCATTGTTCTCAGGATTTTCAAAAACTAGCCATAAAATCAATCCCCAAACAACCCCGCCACATACCGCTTCGACCTATCCCTCTCCAACATCTTCGGCTGACACAAATCCAGCAACGAACAGGCTTTGCAGTGTTTGCCGTAGGCGGGTGGCGGGGTGGTGCCGTTTTGCAGCAGTTCGCGTACGGCGGCAATAATGTCCAGCGTTTGTTGTCTGATGCCGTCTGAAAACACAATCGGCACACGGTGGCGGGTTTGCCCGTACCACAAGGCACCCTCCGTTACCGCCTGTCCGGTCATTTCCTCCAAACACAAGGCTTGGGTGCAAAGCTGGATTTCGTCAAACGGCTCGGTTTTGGGCTTGCCGCGTTTGTATTCCACAGGTTTCAGGCTGCCTGAAACCAAATCATGTTCCACCATATCCAATACGCCCGATACCCCCAATTTTTCCGCCGACACATGCACGCTGCGTTCAAATCTCACGCCTTTGCGCGTTTCCGGCTCGCCCGCATCCACCCGCTCATGCAACACCCGCCCCTGCACAGTCAAAACGTTCTCCGCCCACGCCTGTTCGTTGTGAATCAACGCACATTGACGCGGGCAGAAAGCGTAGTGTTGCAGAGCGGAAAGGGAAATAATGCGGTGTTCGTTGCCAAGCGATATATTGGAAAACAAACGATTATTCGCCGCATCAGACAAATCGGCAACTGCCATTACAACAATTCTTCTACATTGATCCCGTTCAAGCCTGCTGAATCCACGCTGATTTTGTAATCACTGAATGCGGCGGCGGGTGTGCCGCTTGTGCCATGGATGCGTTCGACTTTTACTGCATCAAATAATTTGTGTGCAGGTTCGCTGCCCAACATGCTGTCGTGTTTGAACACAATCAGTTTGCGTGCTGCCATTTCGCCGCGTGCGGCAGAGCGGTCGTGTTCAAACATGAGTTTCAATGCGTCCCACAGTTGTTTTAGGTCGTCATCGCCAAAGCCGGTTTTGGCGGCAAGATGAGCGGAAATAAAGCCGTGTACGCGGTAAAGGGCGTAGGGGACGATATATTTACGCCCCATAGTGCGTTCTTTTTCCAAATCTTTTTCATTGGTTACCGCCATGCGGGTAATCGAGATTTCCAGCGGAATGATAGGGTCGATGGATTGGGCGAATGCTAATTGTACCGGTCCACGCACCTGACCGCTGTTTACTTCGGTGGTCATCACTGCCCCAAAACTGCGGATATCGAAAAAGTTTTTGCACATCCATGCAGTGATGTCGTGTGCTTTGGCCTCATCTTTCGGCAATTTTTTCGCCTCGGATTCAATGCCTAGTGCTTCATAAGCGCGTTTGTTTTGCAGGTTTAATACGCCTTTATCTTTGACGTAGATTTCATAGCCGGGTTGGTTGGGATTCGCCAGTTCGATATAGTTGCGAATCTTGCGTTTCAGGCAGACATCGGTTACCAGCCCCTTGCTGGATTCGGGATCCAAACGCGGCAGATTACCGGCATCGGGATCGCCGTTGGGGTTACCATTGGTTACATCAAAGAAATAGACAAATTCATAACGGTTTTGGATAGACATTTTCAGCTCCTTAGTTTGCAGACGTTTCTGCGGATTCTTTTTTGGCGAAATAGCTTTGCTTTTGGTGGTAATAACCAATGGCAAAACGCCCTTGTTCTTCAATATTCAGATGACGGGGAAAGGTTTCGGGCAGTAGTTCGATAATTGCACCCAAATCTTTGTCCAAATTCACCGCCATGCCGCCTTTATCTTTACGCAAACGCGATAAATGATGTTTCGCACCCGACAACAGGCGCGGAAAAACGGAAAACGGCACGGCGGAAGCCGAACCGTAGTAGCGGTCGGAAATGCCTGCATTTAATTCGCCCAACGCTTGATATTGAATGCGTTCCAATACGGCAAACAGCCGCCCCAATAAATAAGCCTGATTGCGACTTTCGCTATCTAAACTCATTGCAACCTCCTCGTGAATAAAACCTTTTCTGAAACGCCGCTGCAACACGGCTTTAATCATAGCCACACGCAACCCGTTGGCATCGCCGTCGGCACGAATACGTGCAATCAGCTGGGCAAGCAAACTGAGTGGATAAGGCGTACCGCCAATCACGGCACGGGTCATTTCGCCTGCCAGTACGGGAGAAATATTTTCACTTTTGCCCAATACTGCGGTTTGCAGCAACAGCCGCCAAAGCGAGGGCGGCGTTTTCCATGCACGCGGCTCTAATACCAAATCCTGCCAATGCTGTGCCAGATTCACCGCCAACTGTCCGAACGTGGTATCCAGCCAAAACCGAATGGAAATCCGTGCCGCATTCGGTGCCAAGCCTAAAATATAGAACTTGGTATCGTCTGATAACTTGGGAGCGATTTCCCGCAACGGGCGGCCTTTGGCGATTTGTTCCAAAATATCTAATATCTTTTGCGCTTCCTGTTCGTCATCAGGCGGGGTAAGCGTATCGGCAAAAAAATCTTCGGCAGCGGCTGCCTGTTGCACATCGGCGGCTTCTGCCCAAAATACCGTGCTGGTGTCGCCAATGGAAAGACAATGTCCGTTCTCGCGGCGCAGCAGATAATTCAATGCGGTGGTGTAAGCGAAAGCAGCGGCTTCGGAAACTGGGGCGTTTGCACCCTGTTCCTTGCCAAATGAGGCAAAGGATTCTTTATTAAAGGAAATAATCGATCCGCCCGAACTCTGTCCGCCGAATATGCCCTTGATGGCAGGATGCAGCCGTGCAATCGGAGCTTCTTCACCGCTGATCAGGCAAACACCCTGTTCCGCCTCATCATTTTTCAGGCAGCCTGCCCATAAAGTTTGTGCCGCTTCGCGTTGATGGATATAGCCGCTGCTGCCGTCCAATTTGAATACCACATTGGCATCCAACATTTCGGGCGAGCAGGGAGAATCGGTAAAGTTTTCAGGCTGCCATTGCCGCAAAAAACGGTATAAGGCTTGCAAGCCCTCGTCCGTTTCCTGTTGCAGCAAATCCAGATGATATTGTTTAAAGGATTCAAAACACTGAGTTGTACGGCTATTATCTTTAGCTTCTTTTTTTGTTACACCCAATACATATTGAGTATTACCCCAAAGAAAGTTTGGCGAAATATTCACACTTTTCTTCTCTGGACGCGGCACGCTCATCAGTTTCGGCTGCGGTTTTTTATCGGCAGTCAGATGCGGCACCACGTCAACCAATTTCCCATCGGCATCCAGCACCAAAATCCAGCCGATTTTCTCTTCACTGAAACCGTAAGGCGGTACTTTCGGATTGCCCGTAATATCGGTTTCCGCCGCCAAACGGCGGTAATAGCGGGCAAGCGAGGTCAAAATCATTTTTTCACCTCCTCGGCATAAAACGGTGGCACGGCAATCATGCCGTTTTCCATTTCAGCACGGAAAAAATGCGGTGTATTGCCGTGATCAAAATCAATATCGTGCAACATCCAACCCAAATCGCGGTTGCGCTCAGGCTCGGATAAAGCAGACGGCGGCAAGGGTTCATCGTCCTCAATCAAGGCAAAATGTGCGGGGAATTCACGCACGCCCATACAAGGCTGCTGAAAACACTGCCCCTTTCTGGCGCGGCGTTTAAACATCTCGATATGCTTGGTGATATTGTCTTCCGCCCCCGCTTTTGCCGTCATCACCGCATGAGCTTCAATCACATAGGCGACATCTTTCAACACGGTCGCCGCCCGCTGCTGGCGATCGTCATCAATTAAGGTATATAAACCCTCCACACTCTTGCGCCGCATCGCACCGCTGACTTTACTGTCGGAAATCTTACCACCCAACTCATTACGCCGCAGTGATTCAAAACGAATCGGCTTTAACACATGAATGACATCAATCACCCAGCGAATTGCAGGCTTCCAATGCACCGCCGCCAAAATCCCGCGTGCCGCAGATGGCGTGATGACATCATAAGACACCCGTTCCACTTTCATCTCCGGACGGGTAAAACAGGCATAATCGCCCCAGATGTGGAGTCTGATTTTTTTGTTTGGCATATTGCTTGCTCTCCTTGGGCTTTATTACTATTAACACACGCCTCTACATAATGGAGAGGCGGATATACCGAACTACAACAAACTATTTCAACACACAGCCATTTGAAATGACTGACTGGATGATTGGTGATAACACAGATTTACTGCCTCCAAATAATAGCCAGTTAAAGCACTTTACTTTTTGTCTCTTGGTGGACAAGGGTCATTGCCATAACTGTTCCCTGCTCGGATTTTACCGTCAACACCATGCACCTTTGTATCAGACTGCTGATTTCTTGCAATTTCTTGTGCACGATTGATTGCTTGCTTTTGTGTTGGATAAACAGCAGTTGCTTTACTATTTCCTGCCCCCTTAACTGCCCAGCCATTAGAATGAGGCACAACATGTTGATTTTTCTTAGTCACAGCGATCTCCTATAGCTAATCATTCGATGAACTTCAGTATAACTCACCAACTCTCAACAATCAATAAATAATTTCAGTTTCTTGTATTTAACATACCAACTCCTCCGCCTGCAAAAACACCGCATTCTCCCAGCTCAACCCCGCCACCTTGTCATACAAGCCCAACCCAATCAGGCTGTAAAACTGTCTGCCGAAGGTCTGTTCATTGATCGGCTCTATCCGTCCTGCTTGGAACAGGGTATTTAAGGCTTTTTCGGGGATTTGCACGGTGTAGCGTTGCAGCTCGTGCAGCAGTCCGCCGATTTGGTCGGCGTAGCGCAGGCTTTCGATTAGTTTTTCGGCTTCTGTGTTGAACGGGACAAGCAGCGGACGCATGGTATTTTCAATCATTTGAAACTGTTGTGCGATGGTTTGGAACGGGAAGTCGAGGCTGTGTGCCGCATTGTGGTGTTTGGCAAGGATCTGTTTGTGATCCAGATCTTTGCCTTTTTGTGCGTACACTTCTTTGAAGTAGGCGGTGATGGCATCAACCGACAGCAAATCATCGGCGTAATACCGCTCAACGGCACGCATGGCGGCGGCAAGCAGTCCGAGTTCGGCGGGGGCTTTCCACTGTTCTTCGGGTTTGAAAACCCAGACAAAGCTGTTTTCAGACGGCATTTTGCCCTCGCGATTGCAGCGTCCTGCGGCTTGGGCGACGGAATCCAAGCCTGCTTCGGCTCGCATGACGAGCGGAAAATCAACATCTACTCCCGCTTCAATCAGAGAAGTGGCGATAACGCGGCAGGGGTCGCCGTTTTGCAGACGGCAACGGATTTCTTTCAGGATTTGCGAACGGTGTTCGGCACACAGTAATGTGGTAAGGAGAAACACGCCATCGTATGCTGTGGCTTGTTCGTACAGACTGCGGGCGTGGCGGCGGTTGTTGACGATGATGAGGATTTGCGGATTTTCGCTGAGTTTGTCCTGCAAATCGCTGTCGCTTTGGGTACCGATGTGCTGCACGGTGGTGCGTTTGAGTTGGGCGAAAAGTGCGGTCGGATTGGGCGCAATTTCGCGTACGTTGTCAAAGCCGCGGTAAAAGCCGTGTGCCGCATGAATGGCGGGCTGGGTGGCAGTACACATCACCACTGAGCAATGGTAGTTGCGGGTCAATTCCTTAATTGCCTGCATAATCGGCAGCAACAGGTTCAGTGGCAGCATTTGTGCTTCATCAAGAATAATCACGCTGCCCGCGATATTGTGCAGTTTGCGGCAGCGGGAAGAACGGTCGGCAAACAGCGATTCGAAAAACTGCACCGCCGTGGTTACCACTATCGGCATATCCCAATTTTCCGCCGCCAGCCGCAATTTGTCTTTGCTGTTTTTATCTTGCAGCCTGCTGTCGTCAAAACTGCTGTGGTGTTCCAATACCGCATCTTCGCCCAACTCGCCAAAGGCTTTGCGAAACTCGGCGGCGTTTTGCTCGATGATGCTGGTAAAAGGAATCACATAAATCACCCGCCGCATAGCGTGATGCTTGGCGTGTTGCAGGGCGAAACCCATAGAGCTAAAAGTCTTACCGCCGCCGGTGGGGACGGTCAGACTGAACAAGCCCGGCACTTGCACTGCTTGTGCAACGGCATAATCGTAAATTTCATTACGCAGGCGGTTTAAGGCGGCATGGCGTTTTTCCGCTTCGCTCTCTTGCGGAGCAGCGGCAGTACGTTGTCTGAACGCTTGAATAAAGCGGTTAAAATGCTGTTGCAGGCGGTTTAAATCAGGATAGTCGCCACGCAAAACGGGTTTATTTTCCGCTTCGGCATAGAATCTTTCCGTATTGAGAAAATCGGCATCGACCAAACAGGAATAAAGCATACGGGTAAAAAAAGCCTGCGAAAACCCTTTGCAGTCGGGAGCAGGCTTTAATGGCGGAAACGGCAGCGTTTCAGGCAGCGTAATTTCCTGCTGCCACACTGCATCCAATTTGGGAATATCCACACCAAACTGCAAGTCCAGCCGCTGCGATAAAGTGCGATGGTTATCGCCTTCGCCATTGCCATTCGTCAAACCCGCATGATGTCCGGCAATGCAAAATGCTGCTAATTTACCCAGTTTGTCGCCCCAGCGCTCAATCGCAATCTTTGCTCCTGCGGTAGCATGGTCAACCGATTTACCGCCGTGCAGCCGCCGGTCAAATTCAGGCGTATATTTACCCAAATCATGCAACTGTCCCGTATAACGGGCGATTTCCTGTGCCGCAAAAACGGCGGCAAACAAAGCCGCCGTCTCACCGACATTCTGTGCATGGCTGCGCATTGTCTGCCAGCAATTTTCGGGTTGATTTTCGAGGGAATGGGCGTAGTAGGTTTTGTTGGGGGGGTTATTCATTTTTAGGTATTTCCCTTTTCGTTTCATTCAATTAAGGCTTACACCTGTTTTACCAAACTTTCCGCCTGCGGCACACGCAGGGATAAACGTCCGTTAATATGTTGTTGTATGCGGGTGTTCATGATTTATTTTCCTTATCCATTTGCTTTAACAAACGGTCAAAATCGCTTTCAAACAAGCGGTCTTGCACAATGCGGTATTTTTCAAACTCGCTTTCGGCGTGTGCTTGGGCGATTTCTGAGTTCACCTTGCCGGCATCCTGCAAAACCTCACGTTCGGTTGCTGCAATAAAGCGGTTTAAACGCACCTCCCAATCCTGCATCGTCATCGGAATATGACGTTGCGCCATATCCTCGGCAATATCCAGATAGGCATTAACCAACCGCGAAAGCTGCGCCATTTCCTCTTCGCTCAAATAATTTTTAGCAACCAATACATCATATTTTTGAATCTTGCCGTGCGGCGCATCTTTCCAAGTATTCAGCCCCATATGCGGCTTTTGGGCATCCGCCCGGTGATAGACCACTTCGGCGGCAGTCTGACCGTGGATTGCCCAATGCAATTTGTTTTGCACCGTAGCAAAAAAACGCTTAGTAGCTTGCGCCGACACGTCATAATCTACTGCCGTAGCATAAATATCGGTAATTTTCTGATAAAACTTGCGCTCCGACAGGCGGATTTCACGCACCCGCTGCAATTGTTCTTCAAAATAATCTTCGGTAAAAATAGAACCACCGTTCTTCAAGCGTTCGTCATCCATCACATACGCCTTGATGGTGAAGCTCTCCACAATCTCGGTTGCCCATTTGCGAAACTGCACCGCCCGCTCGGAATTGACTTTATAACCCACCGCAATGATGGCGGAAAGGTTATAGTGTTTGGTGTTGTAGTTTTTGCCGTCTTCGGCAGTTATCCGAAAATTTCGGATAACTGAATTCTCCTGCAACTCACTGTCTGAAAATATCTTTTTCAAATGATAGTTGATGGTACGGACATCTACATCATATAAAACCGCCATCATCTTCTGTGTCAACCAGACATTTTCATCGGCATACACCGCCTGCACACCACTTTCCCTGTTAGCCGCCACAAAGGTCAGATACTCCGCTGCCGAAGAGCGGGTAATGGAAAGCTCATTTTTCTTTTTCATTGATATTCATCCTAGCTTACTGCCAAGCTCCTGTTCCAACGCCTTTAATGCCTGTAGGTTATCGCCGAAAATCAACCGGTTATCAAAAAACGCCCCATTTTCCGACCGCACTTTGGCATGATACGACTTCTCCGCATCTTCCAATAAAATCCGTGCCTCTAGCTTGGGATGCTTGTCTTTGCCTATCCAAGTGAGTTCGAGTTTTTGTGCTTTCATTGCGATACTTCCGTTTTTGAATCATTTTCTATTACAGGAATAATACAAATGCTTACTGCCACCCCCATTAATTGCAGTCGGTTATAACAACTGCGTAAATTAATTTTACTAAATAAGAGCCTATCCCACATTTTGTGTAAACACCAATTTCACTTAAAGGTGATCATTTAAGCGATCACCAAATTCTAGCACAAAATGGTTCAATGCTGCTCGCCAATTTCGGATTGGCATTGACCATTTTTTAGATGCATTTTTAATCGCAAGCCAAACGATTTTAATCACGGATTCGTCTGTCGGGAAGACATTTCGTTTTTTAATCACTCATCGAATCACGCTATTTAACGATTCTATCGCATTTGTCGTGTAAATTGCCTTGCGAATATTTTCAGGATAGCTGAAAATCGTGGCTAAATTCGCCCAATGATTCTGCCAGCTTTTGGCGATTAAGGGGTATTTTGCTTGCCATTTTTGCTCAAAATTAGCCAGTGCCTGTAGGGCGACCTGTTCCGTAGGTGCTTGATAAATCAGCTTTAAATCCCCTGTCACGGCTTTGTAATCTTTCCAAGTGACATATTTCAAACTATTACGAACCATATGCACGATACAAAGCTGAATTTTCGTTTCAGGAAAGACCGTATTAATCGCATCAGGAAAGCCTTTTAAACCATCAATGCAAGCAATCAGAATATCCTGTACGCCACGATTTTTAAGCTCGGTTAGCACGTTTAACCAAAATTTTGACCCTTCATTTTCAGCAATCCAGAGTCCTAATAGTTCTTTGCGTCCCTCCAGATTCACGCCCAAAGCGACAAAAACCGATTTATTGATAATCCGACCATCTTGGCGAACTTTCACCACGATACAATCCAAATAAACAATGGCATACACCGCATTAAGGGGTTCATTTTGCCACTCAATAATGCGTTCTTTAACTGAATCAGTCACCCGAGAAATTAGGCTAGGTGAAACATCGGCATCATAAAATTCCTTAAACGAATCAACAATCTCTTGATTACTTAACCCTTTGGCATATAAGGCAATGATTTGCTCATCCATACCCGTGATGCGAGTTTGATTTTTCTTAATAATTTGGGGTTCAAAGGTGCTTTCACGATCTCGGGGAATGTTGAGTTCAATATCCCCCTCATCGGTGAGCAAGGTTTTTTGACTATAACCATTTCGGCTATTTTTAGCCTTTCTTGGCTGATTTTTCTTATAACCGAGATGTTCGGTAAGCTCAGTATTGAGAGCGGTTTCCACGGTGATTTTTTTCAGCATTCGAGAAAGCTGATTGAGATCTTCTGGCGTTTTGAGATTTTTAGCTAATTCATTCGCTAATAATTTAATTTGTTGTTTATTCATAATGAAAATACCTGTTTTTGGTTATTATCTCAGAAACAGGTATTTACACAAATTTTGTTATAGGCTCTGGAGTTTACGCATAGTTGGAAATTCCTTTAACACTGACAATAATTTCTGCTTTAACTTATTAGTGGCATATCCCAATATTTTTGTTTAAATTTAAAAATAGATTTATTCAAGAAACCAATAGAAATATTAAATACAAATGAAACCCTTGCTCCTTTTAAAACTTCCCATTGTTTAGCTGGTCCGTAATCACTTCTCAAAACATTATTAACCTTTTGGAATTCGTTAATTAAATACTCTTGAATGTTTATGATTTTTGAGAAATCCATTAGTTTATTGCTGTAAATTATACTGTTAAAATTGCTATTTTTGAACGCTGTTATCTCTCCTTTCAATAAGTTTCTAAAAGTATTCCATTCATACATTGCTATCCCATTTTTTGTACACATATCAAGATTTTCTATAGAATGCAGCAAAAGGAATCTACTGCTTTTCTTTATATCTAACTTATTTACAATGTTTTTTCCTAACCTTGATATAAGGCGTTCCTTTACATTACTTGTTGATATCTTACTCTTTAAAGTATTTAATTGTTCTACTCCATGCAATAATTGGCTATTAGTACAATATTCGCTAAATTCATCTCTAAAGAATGGATGAATAGTATCTATTCTGTGTTTAATTTGACAGAAATAAATTAAGCCACTATCCTTGTCATAAATTAGAATATCTGAGTCATACTTCTCTTTAGGATCATTTATTCCTTTTGTGATTAAAAATCTACCTTTATCTATATTATCACCTAAATATTTTAGAATATATTCTGTTTCAAACCATCTCCCTCTCCCCTTCATACTAATTAAATAATTTCTTAAACTTACTTGAAGAGCAAACTTTAAGTTAATATTGTTTATTCTGATAGTATCATCATCTATTTTAGTAAAAATCCTATCACATTTAGGTAAATCTAACTTGTCTATATCAGCAAAAAAACGAGATATCTCGCCATCAGAAAATCCAAATGATATTAAATCCCTAACATCAATATATCTTACTATATTTATCTGTTTAGTTTTAATAATCTCCTGCCCTAAAAAAAGAGACAATAATATTACAAACTCTGCTACTTTTCTCAAACTAGAAAAAATAAGACGATCATTCTCATCAAGAAACTTGATATAATTTGGATTGATACTTAAATATTTATCTAAAGCAATATCGACCCAGTTTTGGAATATACTATCTTCTCTAGATGTTACTTCAAAGACATTTAATTTTATTTGAATTAAGAAGTCAGAAATATGGCTTTGTTGTGCAAAATAACGAGAAAACCAAATCATTTTATAAGAAGAGTAATATTCATCATTAAGCTCATATCTCCCATTGCCATTAATTATTAGGACATCACTTAAAATATATACTAATAAATCACTCAAACTATAGAGTATATATAAATTAACTTTGACTTGGCTTGGCAACTCGTCTAAATTTAATCCTCTCTTTCGTTCTAAATCCTCTTTTGCCCTTTCTTTGTAATCATTTAAAATTAACTCATAGTTTTCTATAAATTCTTTTTTATTATCATTGTAAAAGTATATTTCTATTCCAAATTCACTTGCAAAAAGACTAAATATGGGTTTATTATTTGATAATATGGTTTTTATCCATTTTAATACTTTCAAAAAATCTCCTAGAAGAACGTTGGAAATATGCTTTCTTAGAGATGACTCGTCTACACTAAGAGGATCTTTGATAAGAGAAATTGTTAATTTTCTCTTTTCTTCATCCATAGAATTCAAATTGCTTTCAATAATTTCAAACCAAGATTTCATATTTCTATCCTTTAAAAGTAACACATATTGGAAAGCTACTTTATATATTAAATAATCTAGCCATGTACTCTATAGACCTATCCCTTGCCAACACCTTCGGCTGGCACAAATCTAGCAGCAAACAGGTTTTGCAGCGTTTGCCGTAGGTGGTACCGTTTTGTAGCAATTCACATACAGCGGCGATTATTCATATCTTCTCCGATTAAATTTATGCAGATTTACAGTCCAAATGCAATACTAACCCCGCTATTACTTAAAAAGTCTCTTGCCTTACCACAACCCGCCTGCATTTCCAACTATAATAAAACTATTCTCACAAAAATAAACATCTATCAAGTTTAACTTAAAATACTACTCTCTCCACCTGTAAGAACGCCGTACCCTTCCAACTCAACTCCATGCAAATCCCCCCAACGAAAATCTCCCCATTTTCTCCTTAATTATGGTAGTATTTTTCTTTTACATTTTTTAGGAGAACTATTTTTATGCTCAATTTTGTCCAGCGATTCTTTAAAATGGAATCTGCTAGTGGGATTTTATTATTGATCTTTGCTTTTGTTGCCATGTTATGTGCCAATAGCAGTTTACAATCTACCTATTTCAATTTTCTAGATATTCCTGTCGCAATACAATTTGGTTCGTTTGCGATTAATAAAACCTTTATTCATTGGATCAATGATGGTTTTATGGCGGTGTTTTTTGTCGTGGTGGGAATGGAAGTAAAACGTGAAATACTAGAAGGATCATTGTCAAGTTATCAACAAGCTATTTTCCCTGCATTTGCGGCGATTGGTGGCATGATCGTTCCTGCGATTATTTATTGGTTTATCACTCAACAACATGCTGAATTATCAAATGGCTGGGCAATTCCTATGGCAACCGATATTGCATTTGCTCTTGGTATTGTGGCATTGTTAGGTAAACAAGTGCCTTTACCCTTGAAAGTGTTTTTACTCGCCCTTGCTATTATTGATGATTTAGGGGCTATTGTTGTGATTGCGTTATTCTTTTCTTCTGACTTAAGTACGCAAGCATTAACCATTTCCGCTATTGCTATTCTTGGCTTAGTTATTCTCAATCGTCTGAAAGTCGGTCATCTTTGTGCTTATATATTAGTCGGATTGGTGTTATGGGCAGCAGTGTTAAAATCAGGTGTCCATGCGACTTTAGCTGGGGTAATTCTCGGATTTTGTATTCCGCTTAAAGATAAAAAAGGTGAAAGCCCATTACATACTTTTGAACATATTTTAGCTCCTTGGTGTTCATTTTTTGTCTTGCCATTATTTGCTTTCGCTAATGCTGGTGTGTTTCTTGGTGATGTGGATAACGATATGATTTTCTCTGCTCTACCATTAGGGATTACTCTTGGATTACTGATCGGAAAACCGCTTGGAGTCTTTAGTTTCAGCTATCTCTCGGTTAAATTAGGGATAGCAAAACTACCAGAAGGCATAAATTTTAAGCAGATATTTGCCATTGCAATACTGTGTGGCATAGGCTTTACTATGTCGATGTTTTTAGCCAGTTTAGCCTTTGTGGGAGAAGCTGATAGTGCAATCAACACATTGTCCCGATTGGGTATTTTATTGGGTTCCTGTGGTTCTGCAATTTTAGGTTATGGCTTACTGAAAATCACTACTAAAAACGCATAAAAAATTCACCGCACTTTTGTCGTATGATCAGAAGTGCGGTGATTTTTAAACCCATTTTAAGCGTAAACTATTTCATTAAAAAATCTTTCATTTGCTGTTCTAATGCGTCAAACATTTCATAACGTTTACGATACATAGAACGTTTTTTACTGGCAATTTCTTCTAATGGTTTTCTCTCAATTTGACTCGGTAATTGCCAATATTTATCATGATATTGTGCATCATTTTCCTGCCAAAATTCATCATAATTAAAGAGCAAATCTTTAGAATCATTCCAACGATATTTTGCTTCATATTTATGTGGAATACCGATTAATTCACAACCTAACTGACTAGCGAATATTTTAAAAACATTCACCAGCATAAACATTGGACGAACACCATGTAAGGCTTTTGTCGCATTACGCACCGCTAATTGGGCTTGCTCATGGTTTGGTCCTTGAATTGAGGCGATTAACAATTTATTGGGTGATAAAAAAGTAAATGACGCATCATAAATACGATTTTTCTGTTGATCAACAATATTGAGGGAAAAAAATCCTTCTAAAGGATCGACCCGATTGAGATTTAAATATAAATCTAATTCATCGGTTAATTTTGCTAATAGCACTTTCTCTTTTTCTAGCAATACATGTACTTTGTCCACAGGCAAAAACTGCTCGGCTAAAGAGAAATTTTGCATGATTGCTTTTAAACGCTCTGTACCATTAAACCGTTTATCACAAAATTTATTTAATAAGGTATTGATCCGATAAATATCATTCTGGAAAATTGGCTGCCATATTGGATTAGCGACTAAATAATCTGATAAGCATTGGATCTGTTTTTTATATACTACTAACCGCATTTGATAGCGGAGATATTCTCTCGACAATTTTAACAGGCGTTTCTCTACAGGAAACATCTTTTTAAAGGTAATTAATGAAGCTAAATTAAACATAATAAAAAAGGATAAAATAATAAATTGGCGAGATTATAGAGATAATCTATTAATATGACAACCTAAAAACAAGATTAAAAATCACCGCACTTTGGGTTACACAGAAAAATAAAAATCTGCCTAAACTTCACTCTCCATAGCAAAGCAAGGCAGATTATTTTATTTCAGTTTAAATTACCATTGATAACGGTAAGTCGCTTGAGCCGACCAGTATTTTTTAATATGTTTACCGTAGGCATTATTCGCTTGAATGCTAAAGCTATGATTACCACCTGATAAACCTAAACCGACTGCGGTTTCCACTCTGCCACCAAGGCGTGCAACATCAAAACCTTGTTTACCTAGTGTCACTTGATTATGGTTAAATTTATCATAAACACCGTTCACTTCCGCAAATGGTTTTAAATTCAAGCTACTGGTTTGAATACCTTTCGCCAAACGTACACCTGCTTTGCTATGTAATACATTTAAGCGATCTTCATATTTGTTACCAGAAATAGTTGACCAACCTAATTGTACTTGTGGTGTTACTGACCATTGGTTTGCAAAATTAAATTCTCGACCAACTTCAGTGGAAACAGTGTAAGCATTATAATGATATGTCACATCTTTTTTGCTGGTTCCACCTGTATTAAACTCGGAGCGTAAACGAGAGTATTTGGCAATACCGTCCACATAGAAGCCATTATCATTCAAATAGCTCGCATAAAGTGCAACCGCTTTTGAATATAATTTGGCATCGCTATATGAACCATCAAAATCCATTTTAGCGGCAGTAGCACTGACAAATCCACCAAGACGTACATTATCCGTTACACCTGTATCTGCACCGAGTTGTAAATTGTAGGTATCCAATGTACCACCAGATGTTTTACTTTGGGAGGATACAGATTGCTCATCAAATTTTTGAGTTTGATTGACACTACGTGTCCATACACTGGTTGACTTGCCATTTCTTACATCGCCTAAACGTTGATGAACGCCAGCTAATTCTGCATCAAGAATAGTAACTTGAGCTGCTCGCAGAGAAGTCAAATTATTGGCTGTATCATTCAACTCTAGCTCTGGTTTAGCTGTTGAACCGTTATTTGGTTTAGTCTGCGGTTTGTTATCTTTCTTCGGCTCTGTCTTAGGCTCTACTTTCGGTTCTACCTTAGGTTCAACTTTCGGCTCTTCCTTAGGTTCAACTTTTGGCTCTTCCTTAGGTTCAACTTTTGGCTCTTCCTTAGGTTCGACTTTTGGTTCTACCTTAGGTTCAACTTTCGGCTCTTCCTTAGGTTCAACTTTTGGCTCTTCCTTAGGTTCGACTTTTGGATTTACTTTAGGTTGATCAGATTGTGGATTATCTTTTGGTTCTTCTTTCTTTTTATTAAAATTAGGATCGACTTCAGGTTTACCATCCGCTCCTTTCTTATTCGTCAATACCCAGTCAAATGACTTATCTCCATTTTCATTGCTCAAACGGTAACGATACCCACCAGCATTTACATATTCATTGCCATTAGCTAATTTCACCGTAAAATTCTCTGGTGGTGTATTTGCTGCTCTTAAAACTGTAACTTTATGTTGATCTGGTTCAGTAAACATCTCATCACCGCTTTTATCTGTGATGTTCAATGTAGCACTAGATTTTGCATTACCAAAATTACCCAGTATTTCTACTTTATCACTTTGATTGTTCGAAAGATTAGAGTTTAAATGGAATCTATGATCTCCCTCGTACGAATTTTCTATCCTCAAAGTTTTAAATTTATCGCCAGCATGTTCAAAATAAATATCAGAATTACCGCCAACTGAAGATAGGCTATTAACAATAGAATCAGAAGTCAAATTCCATTTAGAGCCTGATTTCAAGGTAATATCCACATAACTTTTCGGTTCTTTAAACCCACCAGTCAAAGTAGAATTTGCTCCAAGATCAAACACGGTAGTAATTCTCTCAGCCTTATCTGCATTAACGTGTACTAACTGATCTTCAATAGCTAAAGTAGTATTTTCAAGGAATATTCCTATAGTTCCATTAGTAGTTCTCCAATCAATACCTTGTTTAGCACTAATCGTACTATTAGTCAGCGTAAAATTATGATCATACATCCCTCCTTGACCCTTTACAGTTTCTACTGTAAGGAAAGAACCATTGTTCCCCGTATTTTTAGCCGTAAGATTATTCGCTGTTAATGTAGAATGATCTCTCACGGAAAATAGGGTGGAATCTTTACCTGTAGCATTTAGTAATACATTGTCAAACGCTGCTTCAGCCGATTCAAGTATTACAACCGCACTCTTATTACCATGATTAGTAATTGATGAATTATTCATGGTTACTGGATAATTACGAGGAACATTCCAAAATTTCAATGCTCCATATAATGGCGAGCCTTCTTTTGCTGATTGAGTTGTCAAATCGACCGTTGCATTTTTAATAGTAACAATGGCGGTATCAAAATATAAACCATATAAACTGGCAGGGTTGGTTGAATCAACTTTTAGTCCATCAATGTTAATAATACTATTATTAACATTTAAAACCCCAGATTGCTTTTCTGAGTGAGTAATAGAAACATTCTTCAAAACAGCTGAGTTCGTACCAGTTTTATGCTCTATATAAAGAGAATAAAGTCCACGCTGATCTCCTGTAATATGTTTATTCTTTAGCTCATAATAACGTTCGTTATATGAAGTTTGTATACCTACATCTTCTAGATCAGTGTTAGCATAAGAAAAATTTGGAATAGCAAAATTCGCCATTAAAGCCAGCGTCAATGCTGAATATTTAAAATGAATCCGTTTCATTTCATCACCTTTTGTATATAAAAATTATAAAAAATAAACTAACCTATAATAAACTGCAAAAAGAATGATATTTCACCGAAAAAACTATTTCAACTGAAATTTTAGATATTTTAGTCTAAAAACACAAAATAAATCGATATTAAAGAAATTGTTGATTTTTATCAAAATCCCTTTAATTTAATAGTAATTATCATTTGACAAAATATATCCAATTAATTTATCAAGAAAAAAAACAGGTCAAAAAATACGTAAACGTTTGCTAAAAATAACGTAAACGATTGCCTAAAATGGGATAAAAAAAATGGATAACACGCCATGTTATCCATTTTCCTTTAAAGAATTGTGGTTCTTGTTCTACTATTTAAAAAACACTCTGGCATTTCTAAATAATCGCATCCAAGCACCGTCTTCGTTCCATTGTTTTGGATACCAAGAGTTGCTCACTGCACGGAATACCCGCTCTGGGTGTGGCATCATAATTGCCACTCGTCCATTATTGTTTGATAGTGCCGTAATGCCCTCTACTGAACCGTTCGGATTGGCTGGGTACATTTCGGTAGGTTGAATATTGTTATCTACATATTGAGCAATAATTAACCCTTGTTCACGTAACCCTTGTAATTGATTTTCGTGTTTAAATTCCACTCGCCCCTCACCGTGCGACACGGCAATCGGCATGTGTGAACCAGCCATGCCAGCAAACCAAGGGGAATGGTTTTCATTAATGCGTACCAATGCTGCTCGAGCTTCAAAACGTTCAGACGTGTTACGTACGAAACGAGGCCAATTTTCTGTACCAGGGATAATTTCGGCAAGATTAGAAATCATTTGGCAACCATTACAAATCCCCAACGCCAAGGTATCTTCACGTTCAAAGAACGCTTGGAATTGATCACGAAGTGCGGTATTAAATAAGATAGATTTTGCCCAGCCACCACCTGCACCGAGAACGTCACCATAAGAGAACCCACCACAAGCCACTAAGGCATTGAAGTCTTTGAGATTGTGGCGTGCATTATGCAGATCGCTCATGTGTACATCAATGGTCGCAAAGCCTGCACGATCAAAGGCGGCTGCCATTTCAACATGGCTGTTCACCCCCTGTTCACGCAAAATTGCAATACGTGGTTTTAGTCCTTTCGCAATATAAGGTGCCGCCACATCTTTATTAACATCATAGCTTAAATGGGCTGAGAATCCTTTATCATCGGCATTTTTCTTGGCTGCAAATTCTTGATCCGCACATTCAGGGTTATCACGTAAACGTTGCATTTGGTGGGTTAATTCCGCCCAGATACCTCGTAATTCAGAGCGTTTTTCACTAAGTAATAGTTTATTACCACGGTAAATCTCAAATTCATCATTTTCTGTCACATAGCCCAGTTCTTTGGTTAGATGAAGTAGCCCGTGTTGGTTTAATACATCACGTACGGCATTAAGCTCACTTTCTCGCACTTGAATAACCGCACCAAGTTCTTCATTAAATAGCACGCTAAGATCGTTATCGCCTAAAGTGCTAATATGCACTGATACACCACAATGTCCTGCGAACGCCATTTCAGCCAAAGTGACAATTAAACCACCGTCTGAACGGTCATGATAGGCTAACAAGTTACCCTTTTGAACCAGAGTTTGCATCGCATTAAAGAAGTTTTTCAATAAGCTCACATTGACTACGTCCGCTGGTTTGTCGCCTAATTGTTTATAAACTTGTGCTAATGCCGTTGCACCAAGGCGATTTTTCCCTTCACCTAAGTCAATTAACAATAAACGAGTTACCCCTTGATCAGTACGTAATTGTGGGGTCACGGTTTTGCGTACATCTTCCACTCTAGCAAAGGCAGAAATCACCAACGATAACGGAGCGGTGACAGATTTTTGTTCGCCGTCTTCCTGCCAAGTGGTTTTCATTGACATGGAGTCTTTGCCCACAGGAATGGTTAAGCCTAAAGCAGGGCAAAGTTCTTCACCCACGGCTTTGACTGCTTGATATAAACCTGCATCTTCGCCTTTGTGTCCTGCCGCTGACATCCAGTTGGCAGAGAGTTTAATGCGTTTAATATCGCCGATATTGGTGGCAGCGATATTGGTGATACTTTCCGCTACCGCTAAACGAGCAGAAGCGGCGAAATCTAATAATGCCACAGGCGCGCGTTCGCCAATGGTCATGGCTTCACCGTGATAGCTGTCTAAGGAAGCGGTGGTGACTGCCACATCGGAAACAGGAATTTGCCACGGACCGACCATTTGATCGCGAGCCACCATTCCCGTTACGGAACGGTCGCCAATAGTAATTAAGAAAGTTTTTTCTGCCACCACAGGTAAACGCAACACGCGGTGTAAAGCATCTTTTAATGTAATGCCATGTTGAGAAACTGCTGGATTTTGCACCGCACTTGATTGTACATCACGGGTCATTTTCGGTGTTTTGCCCAATAACACATTCATTGGTAAATCAATCGGTTTGTTGCCAAAATGACTGTCATTGAGCGTTAAATGCAATTCTTCGGTCGCTTCGCCGATCACCGCATAAGGGGCACGTTCACGCTGGCATAGTTCTTCAAATAACGGTAATTTTTCTGGCGATACTGCTAAGACATAGCGTTCTTGCGATTCGTTACACCAAATTTCCAACGGTGACATGCCACGTTCATCACTTAAGATTTTGCGTAATTCAAAATTACCGCCACGACCACCATCGTGTACAAGTTCAGGCATCGCATTAGACAAACCACCAGCACCCACATCGTGAATAAACAAAATCGGGTTGTCATCGCCTAACTGCCAACAACGGTCAATCACTTCCTGACAACGGCGTTCCATTTCAGGGTTATCTCGTTGTACAGAAGCAAAATCTAAATCTTCTTTGGATTTCCCTGAAGCCATAGAGGATGCCGCACCGCCACCTAAACCGATATTCATGGCAGGACCGCCCAACACAATTAATTTTGAACCCACGGCAATCTCGCCTTTTTGCACATGTTCAGCACGGATATTGCCGATCCCGCCTGCCAACATAATCGGCTTGTGATAGCCACGCACTTCTTCACCCGCAAAACTGTTCACTTTTTCTTCATAGGTGCGGAAATAGCCTAACAAGGCAGGACGACCAAATTCATTATTAAATGCCGCACCGCCTAAAGGTCCATCTATCATAATGTCTAACGCCGAAGCAATGCGATTTGGTTTGGATAACGGATTTTCCCAAGGTTGCTCAAAGCCGGGGATCACTAAGTTAGACACTGAAAAACCGACTAGCCCTGCTTTTGGTTTGGCACCCCGTCCTGTTGCCCCTTCGTCACGAATTTCACCGCCCGAACCTGTTGCTGCCCCAGGGAATGGCGAAATCGCTGTTGGGTGGTTGTGGGTTTCCACTTTCATCAAAATATGAGCATCTTCATTGTGATAGCGATATTGCCCGTCTTGATCGGGGAAAAAACGCCCCACTTTTGAGCCACTCATCACCGCCGCATTATCTTTGTAAGCCGACAGCACATAATCAGGGGTTTTCTCAAAGGTGTTTTTGATCATTTTAAACAAGGATTTTTCTTGTTTTTCACCGTCAATCACCCAATCCGCATTAAAGATTTTATGGCGGCAATGTTCCGAGTTGGCTTGTGCGAACATATACAATTCAATGTCCACGGGGTTACGCCCAAGTGCGGTGAAATTTTCCACTAAATAATCGATTTCATCTTCCGCCAACGCCAAGCCTAAATTGACGTTAGCCTGTTCTAACGCTTTGCGACCACCGCTCAAAATATCCACCGTGGTAAAGGCTTTTGGCTCTTGCTGATCAAATAATTTTGCTGCATCTTGCGGATCACGCACCACATTTTCCATCATTCGGTCGTGAATATGAGAACACAATTTCGCCTGTTCATCTTCCGTTAAGGCACATTCAAACTCAAAATAAAACGCCAAACCACGCTCTAAGCGTAACACTTTATCTAAACCGCAGTTATGGGCAATATCGGTGGCTTTAGATGACCAAGAAGAAATCGTGCCAACTCTTGGAATGACCACAAAACAGTCACCCTGCGGTTCATGTTGTGCCAAGGTTGGACCGTAATGTAATAATTCTTCTAATTCTTTACTTTCTTCTACATTTAATGCTGATGTTAAATTGGCAAAATGCACATATTCTGCATAACAAGATTTAACGGGTAAATTAGCTTTTTGAAAACGCACTGACAACTGTTTCAAACGAAATTCAGATAAGGCTGGTGAGCCTCGGAAAATTTGGAACATTGGATTTTTCCTTGCTTAATGTGGAATGAATAAAACTTACTTATTATAAAGGAAAAGAATGGATAACGAAAACGTTTGCGTAAAAATTAAAAATAAAATATCAAAAAAGCAAAAAGCCGTTATCATAATGATAACGACTTCTCTGAATTAAGTGGCGGAGGAAGTGAGATTCGAACTCACGGAGGGCGTAAACCCTCGCCGGTTTTCAAGACCGGTGCCTTCAACCGCTCGACCATTCCTCCGCAGTTGAATGCGTTAGATAATACGAATTTTATAGTACTCTGTCAAGAACGAAAAGCATCTCTTAATATCATTTGGTCGTTTTTAAAGCAACAAAAAAGCGTCCAAACTGGACGCTCTAAATCAATATATAAGAATTAACGACGTAAACCTAAACGTGCAATAATATCTTGATATTTTGCTAAATCTGTACGTTTTAAGTAGTCTAATAATTTACGACGACGAGAAACCATACCTAATAAACCACGGCGACCGTGGTGATCTTTTTTATGTTCAGCAAAATGAGCTTGTAAATGATTGATTTGTTCAGTTAATAATGCGATTTGCACTTCTGATGAACCAGTATCTTTTGCATCACGACCGAATTCAGCCACGATTGCTGCTTTTTTTTCTACGCTTAGAGACATTTTTTTACTCCCAAAGAGAATGTTGATCATACATCATTCGCCGATCTCTAATTCAGCGAAGACAAGGAAATCGTATTGTAACGATTTCAGTAGAAAATGCAATCAATTAATAACCTAATTCGTGCATATTAGGCAAAAATTCAGCTTGTTGAATACGTTGAACACGGGTTTCTATGCTGCCATCCGATAACAACGTAATTTCTCGCCAAGCTGGTTGTAAAGTATCTAATGTAAAGACATTATTATCAGGTTTAAATTGCACACTAGTAGCTGGCGTACACATAACTTGATAGCCATTCCATTGAGCATCTACCTGTTGATGAATATGTCCATGAATAATGCCTCTCACATTTTCATATTTCAGCAAAATTTGTAATAACTGATGTGCATTGCGTAAATTATGCTGATCCAACCATGCTGAATTAGTCGAAAGCAAATGATGATGCAACACTATTAAAGAATAACGTTCTTGATATTCTTGCAACTTATCGTCTAACCAATCAAGTTGATACTGGCTAAGTTCACCATGAGGCACTCCATAAACTTGGCTATCTAACAGCAAAATCTGCCATTTATTGCCCACCAATAAATGTTTATCTGTTTGAATATAATGTTGCTGTTGACTAAATACTTTTTCCATTACAGGCTGAAAATCGTGATTACCAGGAATCCAATATACAGGTTTCTCTAATCGATTAATCGCCTGACAGAAATTCAAATAACCTTCTTCGCTAGCATCTTGCACCAAATCGCCCGTTGCTAACACAAATTGATACTCTGCCACCGATAGCTGAATTTCATTTAATACTTGTTGAAAACTTGCGTAGGTATTAATTCCTAGTAACTCACTGGTTTTCTGTTTAAACAAATGTGGATCGGTAATTTGAATAAAGCGAATTTTTTCATCATCTTGATCGATACATTCTGCCATTGTTACAATCCCCTATCGCCATTGTTGCTGTAAACGAAGATAATTTAACTGCAACCATTGTAATCCCATAACGGCAATACCATTATCAATTTTACCCTGTTGCAACCACTGATAAGCCGTTTCGCGACTTATCACATGCACCTTAATATCCTCATTTTCATCAGCTAACCCGTGCAAGCCTGTGGCTTTACTACTATCTACTTTGCCTGCGAACAAATGAATCCGTTCAATCACGCCACCTGGGCTATCCCAAACGCTCAAGGTGTGTTGTAAATGGGTAATTTCTACTCCCGCTTCTTCTTGGCTTTCTCGCAAAGCGACACTTTCTGGCGTTTCATTTTCTTCCACCATACCAGCAATCAGTTCTAATAACCAAGGTGAATTCGGTAATGCTGGATTATAAGCCCCGATACGAACTTGCTCTACTAATACGACACTATCTCGCTCAGGATCATAAGCTATCACTGCCGAAGCAGCTCCTTTAACTAATAATTCCCGAGTGACAATACCACTCATTCCGCCTGCGAATAATTTATGGCGGAATTGAATTTTCTTCAATTTGAAGAAACCTTTATATAATAAGGTTTCATCTATAATTTCAATATCTTTTTGAGTAAATTGAGTAGTGTTAGGCATAATACTGCTTCCTAATTATTTAAGATTTAAACTTGCATTAGAATACTAAAAAAAAAATATAATGTTTCAATTTTTTTTTAATTATTTGAACTAGGTCACAAAAAAACTTTTATTTAGATGAATTAACAAGGTAATTTAGTTTATTTTGTAACGGATATGAATGTAATTGATTTTCTTGCCAGCAAAAATATTGAGCATTTTGCACCGCACTTTGTTCAGCAAAAACAGCTAAATAGAAAGGTAACTCGGAGATAAAGGTTAATTCTCCTTGTGGACAATAGGCAGAATGCAAAGTTTTAGCCACAGGATCGTGCTGTACTTCACTCAATTTTACAATCCCCACACCTTGAGATTTTAAAATAGCTTCTCGCAAACACCAAATACGATAAAACGCCTGTCTGGGATTAGCTTGCTGGGTGAACCATTGTTGTTCTAACGGTGAAGCAAAATGACGTAAAAGTGCGGTGTAATTTCTTGTTTTTTTTGGAAATTCTATATCAATTCCTACCGCACTTTTTCCATGTTCTACCACATTTAACACAACCGCAACCCAATCTCCAGAATGACTAATATTAAAATCAATATTGTCTATAGGAAATTGTGGGCGACCGCTTGCTGTGCGATAAATTTGCCCCAAAAGTGCGGTGTTAATTTCCGCTTTTTTGGCTAAATTCCACAATAAAAAGTGAGCAAGTTGGCGACAACGATAGCGTTGTTGTACTCGTAGATTACTATTTTTAGGTAACAAACGGAACTTTTCTGGAATAAGCTCCAAAGGCATATTCTCAAAAGGGAAAGATTGCTGAATATTGGCGTAGGCAATGAGTGTTGTCATAATCGTATAATCTAAAAAATTCCTGTAAATATACAATAATAAGGTCTGAATGTACAACTCAAGTACAACAACATAGTAAATTAACTCATGCTTAAATTTATCGCTTATTTTTGTGATCTTCATTCCAAAAACCGAGGTAAAACATAGCAGTATATTATTAATACAGGTAAGCTCCCTATTATTTTCTAAGTTTGACATACCTCTTTTTTGTACGTACAATTATTAAACAACTTGTGAGCATTCAAATGTTAATTAGCTATGATGAGAATAAGCGAATAACCAATATCACTAAGCACGGTATCGACTTTGTTGGTTGTGAAGTAATTTTTGATAATCCTATGCTGACCACGGAAGATAAAAGACTTTTTTATGGTGAGCAACGGCTACAAAGTTATGGCATATTGCACCATCAAGTTGTATTTATGGTTTGGGTTGACAGAGAAGTCCCTCATATAATTTCAATCAGACAGGCGGACAAATATGAAACAAGAAAATTTATCAATGCCATTTATCGATAAAAACTCACTGCTTGCCAACGCACCTGAAACCGTTGAAAAAGATGATTCAGAGCAAGTATTTGATTGGGATAATGCGGTGGTGAGTTCAGATTTACAGGATCTCAGGGAAAAATTAGGGCGACCACGTTTAGCCAATCCCAAAAAATCGGTCACGATTCGTCTTGATAATAGTATCCTACAATACTTTAAAGCCACAGGTAAAGGGTGGCAAACTCGCATGAACAGTGCTTTGCTTGAATGGATTGCCTCACATTAAGAAACATAAGGGGAACGATGAAAGTTCCCCTTAGCATTATATTAAAAATTAATCCTATTTTAACAAGCCATTCATTCGCTTAATAAACGCCGTTGGGTTTTCCAATGTACCCCGTTCCGCAAACATCGCTTGTTCTAGCAACAATTCCACCCAGTTAGCAAATTCGCTTTCATCGGTTAGATCAGCGACTTTTTTCACTAAACTGTGCTCAGGATTGAGCTCAAAAGTATATTTCACTTCTGGCACTGGCTGACCGCTCATGGCAAAGAGTTTTGCCATTTGGGTGGTCATTTGATCGTTGTCCGTAGATACCACCGCTGGTGTATCGGTCAAACGGTGGGTTAAACGCACGTCTTTGACACGTTCACCAAGCAAAGTTTTGACTCGCTCCACAAAAGAACCTAGCTCTTTTTCTGCTTCTTTTTGGCTGTCATCTTGTTTATCTGCTAAATCGCCTAAGTCTAAATCGGCTTTGGTGATCGGCTGTAACGGTTTGCCGTCAAATTCGGTTAAATAGCTTAACATCCATTCGTCAATGCGGTCGGAAAGCAACAACACTTCAATGTCTTTTTTGTTGAACAATTCCAAATGCGGACTGTTTTTTGCCGCTGTGTAGCTGTCTGCCGTGATGTAGTAAATCGCTTTTTGTCCGTCTTTCATGCGAGCAATATAGTCTTCAAAAGACACATTTTGCTCAGAACTATCATTCTTACTTGATGCAAAACGATAGAGTTTCGCAATCTGTTCTTTGTTAGCGAAATCTTCTGCTACGCCCTCTTTTAACACTAAGCCAAATTCTTTCCAGAAGCCCAAGTATTTTTCATTATCCTCTTTGGCTAATTTTTCCAACATTTGCAACGCCCGTTTAGTCAAGGCTTTACGCAATGCCGCCGTGGTTTTGTTATCTTGCAAAATCTCACGAGAAACGTTTAATGGCAAATCGTTGCTGTCTAACAACCCTTTCATAAAACGCAAGTAATTCGGCATAAACACTTCCGCATCGTCCATAATAAACACGCGTTGTACATAGAGTTTCAATCCGTGTTTTTGCTCACGATTAAATAAATCCCATGGAGCTTTGCTTGGCACATACAACAAGCTAGTATATTCTTGATTGCCCTCGACCTTATTATGTTGCCACAACAATGGATCGGCAAAATCATGGCTTAAATGTTTGTAAAATTCTTTGTATTCTTCATCGGAAATCTCGCCTTTGGATCTTGTCCACAAGGCTTGGGCTTTGTTGATTTTTTCCCATTTTACGCCTGTTTCTTTGCCCTCATCATCATATTCTTTAGCTAAAATTTCCACAGGCAAGCCGATATGATCGGAATATTTGCCGATAATCTCACGCAACCGCCAATCGTTTAAAAATTCTTTTTCATCATCACGCAAGAATAGGGTGATTTCCGTGCCACGTTGTTTTTTCTCAATATCTTCAACGGTGTATTCGCCCTCACCATTTGACATCCAAAGCACGCCATTTTCCGCAGGTTCACCCGCCACTCGGCTACGTACTTCCACTTTGTCCGCCACAATAAACGCAGAATAGAACCCCACCCCAAATTGACCAATTAATTGGCTATTTTTCGCCTGATCTTGCCCAAGTGCGGTTAAAAATTCTTTGGTTCCTGATTTTGCCACCGTGCCGAGATTATCAATAATCTGCTCACGGTTCATACCAATCCCATTATCACTAATGGTCAAGGTGCCTTTGCTTTCATCAAATTTAATGCGAACGTACAAATCGCCATCGCCCTCATAAAGCTCTGGTGCTGACAGGGCTTTAAAGCGTAATTTATCTGCCGCATCAGAGGCATTGGAAATTAACTCACGTAAGAAGATTTCTTTGTTTGAATAAAGTGAGTGAATCATCAGATGCAATAATTGTTTCATTTCCGATTGAAAGCCACGAGTTTCTTGATTTTTGCTCATTTTATTTTCCTTAAATTGAATTAGTGAATAAAGTATGGGTAGATAGATTAGGTTGAAAATGGAAATTTCAAGTTTTAAGACAAGAAAAAGTTAAAATGTAGGGTACAAAAAACCCCGCACTTGCGTACGGGGTTAAGCATATTACGCCACTATGTGGCTAAATAAAATTAGAAGTTGTAACGAATACCCACTTTGGCACCGTATTGTTTTACTTTGGTATCATCAAATTTGCCTAAATAATTGTATTCAACACCACCATTCAATGCCCATTTAGGTGTAAATGAATATTGAACACCAGCTACAGCACCAATACCTGTTGCATAATCTGATTCAGAGGATGATTTTGCTGTTGTTATACCTTGGTTGGTTGCCACTTCATATTTATCTATTTTCGCTTTATTAACAGATAAACGAGCCCCTACATAAGGTTTAAGATCAGAGTTAATCTTAATATCATAAATTGCGGAGAATCCTAGACCTTGCCCTTTTGCGGAAAAACGCTGAGAGTAAGATTGCTCAACATGAGTGTCTTCCAATTTACCATAATGACTATAATCTAGGGCAAATCGCCAATCATTAAGTTTATACCCCACGGCAAAACTTGGGCTAAAGCGAGATTTACTTAAATCATCAGTTTTAAGTTTTGAATACCCCAAATCCCCTTGCACATACCAGTTACTTGCACTAGCAGAAGTAGCTACTGCTAGTGAGCCGATCATAATGGCTAATGCCAATTTTTTCATAATAAATCCCTCATATAAGAAAAATAATAAATTCCGCTATTAGTATAACCTTATCAAATACATAAATCATTATAAAATTTAATTAGATTCACAAAAATTCAATTTTTTTCGACAAATTCGACAAAAATACACCGCACTTTCTCGCATAATTTTATTATGGCGACGTTGGCTCAGTTGATGAATTTGGCAATCACAAGCATAAGCATAGGTTTTACCTTGCACCGATTGCACATCAAATTGATGGCAGGTATCCGCTGGTAATTGAAATAAATTCTGCATAATCCCTTGCCATTCTTTACCATGTGGTTTAACCCGTCCAAACAGTTGATACACTAATAAATGGGCTAATTCGTGTGGCACCACCTGTTGAATAAATTCTTGTGGATTTTCTAGCAATAAAGTGCGGTTTAATTTGATTAAGTTTTGTGGCAAATAGGCAACACCCGCTTTTACTCCTCGCACATCGTAACTGATTGTAGGCATTGGAAATTGACGTTGAAAATGATTTTCTGCCAGTTGTAAACAAGCGGACAAACGGCGTTGAACTTGCATTTTTAGGGAGCGGAATTGATCGTTTTGCATATTTGTAGGGGCGTATTACATTACGCCCCCTACCATAGTATTAAAAATCCATTAACTCTTTTTCTTTATCCGCTAACACTTCATCGACTTTTTTGATGAACATATCAGTAATTTTCTGGATTTCTTCTTCTGCTTTACGTTGATCGTTTTCGCTAATTTTTTTGTCTTTTAACAAGGCTTTGATTTTATCGTTAGCATCACGGCGAACATTACGAATCGCCACCTTGCCTTGCTCACCCTCACCTTTGACTAATTTAATTAAGTCACGGCGACGTTCTTCGGTTAATGGTGGAAGTGGTACACGAATCGTTGTACCAGCAGATGAAGGATTTAAACCTAAATCAGAGGTTAAAATAGCTTTTTCTACTGCTTGAATCAATGAACGGTCAAAAACCGTTACCGCTAAAGTACGAGCATCTTCTGCCACCACGTTAGCTAATTGGCGTAATGGTGTCGCCGCACCGTAATAATCTACTTGAATCGCATCTAATAAAGAGGGTTGAGCTCGTCCGGTGCGAATTTTAGCAATATGCCCTTTTAAGGATTCAAGGCTTTTTTCCATACGCTCTTGCGTGTCTTTTTTAATTTCGTTAATCATTGTTTTTCCTTTAATTTTATGAATCTAAATTTTAACCTGAAATCCCTTAACCTGAGATAGTTGTGCCTTCACTTTCACCTAAAATCACTTGACGTAATGCTCCTGATTTACCCATATTAAATACTCGAATTGGAATACCATGGTCACGAGCAAGGGTAAAGGCGGCTAAGTCCATTACTTGTAATTCTTTCTCAATCACTTCTGCGAAAGTGAGTTTTTGGAATAATTTAGCATTTGGATTTTTAGCAGGATCGCAGTCATACACACCATCTACTTTAGTGGCTTTCAATACCACATCGGCTTCAATTTCAATACCACGCAAGCACGCCGCAGAATCTGTAGTAAAAAATGGACTACCTGTGCCTGCGGAAAAAATCACTACACGTTTCTCACGTAACATTTTGATCGCTTCAGACCAGTTATAAGTATCGCAAATACCATTAAGTTGGAAAGCCGACATTAATTTTGCATTAACATCAGCACGGTGTAACGCATCACGCATTGCCAAGCCGTTCATCACCGTAGCCAACATACCCATGTGGTCGCCGACTACACGGTTCATACCTGCTTTGGCAAGTTTAGCACCACGAAACAGATTGCCACCGCCAAGCACTACACCGACTTCAACCCCCATTTCGACCAATTCTTTGATTTCAATCGCCATTCTATCCAAAATAGACGGATCGATACCAAAGCCTTCCGCACCTTGTAGTGCCTCACCGCTTAATTTTAACAACACACGTTTATAAATAGGTTTGCTCATTTTTCTATCCCCTAAGATCTTGACATAAAATGCTTGTTATTATAAAGCAACATTGCTTATCAGGAAATAGGCATAGCAGATCTATTTGAAATTCGTTAAAATTAGCAGCTATGTAACGTTTCATTTAAATAAGGAACATATTTTGTCATTTTTTCAATCACTCAAAAAAATAACTGCGGTGATTTTCGCTTTAGTTTGTCTATTTTTTGCCAGTAAATTATTATTAATCGGCACAGGATTTTATCCACAGCCTAGCTTACGTGAGATTCTGGTATTCGCTGGGCTAATCTTGTTATTAAATGCCTCCAAAAAGATTTTTTGGTACATTGTGTTTCCAATTATTATTTTGCACGCACTTTATGCTCCCGTTGGCATGACTTTTGGCGCACCATCTTATCAATATATTGCCTCTGTTTTTGCCACAGATCTGCTTGAAAGCAAAGAATTTCTCTCACAATTACCGTTAGTCAATTATCTCTATCCCGTTGCGATTATCGGTTTATTCTGCCTATTCGGTTATTTAAGCCAAAAATTTGAGCTACATTTTTATAAAAATAAAGTGTTATTAGCCATCATTGCCGTTTTCTTAGTTTGGGATAACGTTCCATTGAAATTTATCAGGGAAACTTATACGGCTAGCATAAAAGTAGAAAAAGAACTTTCTCGGCTCAATAATTTCAGCATTGAAAACCAATGGGGAAAATCGAGTTTAACCAACTCAAAATATGATGATTATGTATTGATCATCGGCGAAAGTGCGAGAAAAGATTATCATCATGCTTATGGTTATCCCGTGCCAAATACCCCTTTTATGTCTAATGCGAATGGCGTTCTAATTGATGGTTTTACATCTGGCGGTACCAACACGATTGCATCATTAAAATTAATGCTCACTCAACCTGATACCCAAAACTGGGAGGGCAATTACAGTTTGAACATGATCGATCTGATTAAATCCGCTGGCGTTAAAACCTACTGGATTTCAAATCAAGGTTATTTAGGCGAATTTGACACACCGATTTCCGCCATTGCTAACCGTAGTGATGAACGGATTTTCTTAAAATCAGGTGATAGTTTAAATTCAAATATAAGTGATTTTGAACTTTTGCCTAAATTGCAACATGTACTTGAACAACCAAATCAAAACAAACGCTTTATTGTGTTACATTTATATGGCTCACACCCCATCACCTGCGACCGCTTGAACGATTATCCTAAGATTTTTGATGATAATAAGATTGCTAAAAAATATTTTAATGTGAACTGTTATATTTCTTCTATCCAAAAAACCGATGATATGCTCAAACAAGTTTATGCAAAACTCAGCGAAAATTTGCAAAAAAATCACCGCACTTTTTCCATGATTTACTTTTCTGATCACGGTTTAGCCCATCAAATCACGGAAGATGATATAAAAATTCACAACAGTGCAGGCAAAAGCAAACGTCATTATGATATTCCACTGTTTAAAATTTCCAGTGATGATAATCAACGTCATGAATACAAGGTGTTCAAATCTGGTTTGAATTTTACCAACGACATTGCAAATTGGATCGGAATTAGTAATCCATTATTAGATCCTGATAGAGATTTATTTAGCCCTCAGGCGGATCCCGATGATTATGGTTTGAAAAAACAAATTGAACAGATTCAAGCGGAAGATGATCCTGCAATCGTTATTCCACAATAAAGCATAAACTGAAAAAGCAGGCATCAGCCTGCTTTTTCATCTTTTAACAAAGAATAAATTAAGCATTTCCGCCAGTGATTTTAGCTACTTCAGCTGCGAAATCTTCTTCTTTTTTCTCAATACCTTCACCCACTTCTAAACGAATGAAGTTAGTCACTGTCGCACCAGCGGCTTTTAAGAAATCACCCACTGATTGTGATGGATCCATAACAAATGGTTGACCTGTTAATGATACTTCGCCAGTGAATTTTTTCATACGACCTTCAACCATTTTTTCTGCGATTTCACGTGGTTTACCAGATTGCATAGCGATATCTACTTGAATTTCACGTTCGTGAGCAACCACTGCCGCAGGTACATCTTCAGGATTAACGAAGTCAGGACGGCTTGCCGCTACGTGCATTGCCACTTTTTTCAATAATTCTTCATTAGCGTTTTGACCTGCAACTAATACACCGATTTTCGCACCGTGTAAGTATGAACCGATTTCTGTGCCTTCTAAGAATTGAACACGGCGAACCGTCATGTTTTCACCGATTTTTGCTACTAATGCAGCACGTTTTTCTTCGAAGTGTTTAGCTAAATCTTCGATTGAAATACCTTTGTTAGCTACAGCATAGTCAGCCACTTCATTGGCTAAACCTAGGAAACCAGCATCTTTTGCTACGAAGTCAGTTTCACAGTTCATTTCAACTAATACACCGAAACCTGCACCGATACGAGCAAGAATAACGCCTTCTGCTGCAATACGACCTGCCTTCTTAGCCGCTTTTGCTTGACCAGATTTACGCATATTGTCGATCGCTAATTCGATGTCACCGTTCGCTTCAACTAATGCTTTTTTACATTCCATCATACCTGCACCAGTACGATCACGAAGTTCTTTTACTAATGATGCTGTAATTTCAGCCATTTTATTGTCCTCTAAATATTCTTGAATGGAAATACGATGTTTGAATAAAAAATGATAAAAAAACACCGCACTTTTGGGAATTTGTTAAAACAGGGAACGATTGTCCCCTGTTTTATTTACTGTTTCATAAGGGGTTTATACCTTATTTGTGCAAATTATTCTGCAACAGGTTCTTCAGCGAATTTTTCTTCAACTGTCGTTTCAGCTTGGCGACCTTCTTTAATTGCAGCAGCTGCAGCATTTAAATATAATTGAATCGCACGAGTTGCATCATCATTACCTGGAATGATGAAATCAACACCGTCTGGCGTTGCGTTAGTATCTACTACAGCAAATACTGGAATACCTAAGTTGTTTGCTTCTTTAACCGCAATATGTTCGTAGTCTGCACCGATAACGAAAACCGCATCTGGAAGACCAGCCATATCTTTGATACCGCCAAGGCTTAACTCAAGTTTTTGCATTTCACGAGTACGATCTAATGCTTCTTTTTTGGTTAATTTGTCAAATGTACCGTCTTGAGATTGGGTTTCAAAATCTTTCAAACGTTTGATTGATTGACGAACTGTTTTCCAGTTAGTCAACATACCACCTAACCAACGGTGATTAACATAATATTGTTGACAGTCTAATGCTGCTGCTTGAACTGCTTCGGTTGCTGCACGTTTGGTACCAACGAATAAGATTTTGCCGTTGTTGCTTGCGATGCGAGTCAATTCAGCTAATGCTTCATTGAATAACGGAAGGGTTTTTTCTAAGTTTACGATATGAACGCCGTTACGAGCACCGAAAATGAATGGTTTCATTTTTGGATTCCAGTAACGAGTTTGGTGTCCGAAATGTACGCCTGCGTCAATCATTTCACGCATTGAAACTTGTGCCATAATATTTTCCTTTTAATTTGGGGTTGAGCCTCCACATACCAAGCAAACCGACCGTTTGGCACCCCGATTTACTCCTGTGATATGTGTGTGTTGTTAATAAAAAAATAATGCTATTCCCCATGGTTTTAGAATTGGGAAAAAGCGGTGCAATTTATACCATAAAGTGCGGTCAAAAACTAGCTAATTTTGCAAAAATTAGCAAAATAAAAGCCTATTGCATCATTATTAAGACAATAGGCTTAAAACAACTTGAAAAATAATTATTCAGATTGTTGTTTCATAAAATCTTCATTAATCTCGATTTTTGCTTTGGCACGTAGGGATTTCAGTAAGTTCACCTGCAAATCAGTCGCTTTGTTACGTTCTACTTGCAAATCAAATTGACGGCGAACTGCATCTTCTACGTTCGCATTTTCAATTTTATCTAATACCACAATCACCACATCACCACTATTGGTTTTAGCCGCTTGATAAGCCTTTTTACCGTTTTCCGCTTTCATGGCAAAAATCACATCATTTAAGACTGGATCTTTATTTTCTGCATAAACCCATTTTTCTTCTGCTCCGAATTTCACATTATCAGGTAATGTACCTGTTTCCGTTAATCCTTTAACTAGGCTTTCCGCTTGAGCTAATACAGCTTTTTCCGCTTTTTGATGTTTTAAGAAAGTTTCAATTTCAGCTTTAGCTTCATCTAAACTTTTTGTACCTTGAGCTTTATGATCCAACACTCGAACCACGATAGAATGCTGTTCACCGACATTCATCGGTTCAGAATTTACATTACCTTGCGACACGTCGCCATCAAAAATTGCATTTACTACAGATGGGAAATTTAACTCTTTTGGTAACGCATTGCGTGGGAAATAATCTGTTTCTTTAATTTCCGCACCGATAACTGCGGCTGCCGATTTTAACGATGCTTGATCTTCAAAGGCTTTTTCTGCGACTTTCTTCTCCACGGTATAGAATTGGGTATTGAGTAATTCTTGACGAACCTGTGCGATAACCTTATCTTTCACTTGCTCTAATGGTAGCACGACAGCTTCTTTACGATCTTTCACTTTCACAATATAATAATTGTTATCCACTTTAATTGGGGTGCTATATTTACCTACTTCAACTAAAGTCGCTGCATCTTCAAAATCTTTTGGTAAATCACCATTATTTAACCAACCTAAATCACCGCCCTTTTCTGCAGATAATTTATCACTAGATTTTGTTTTAGCTAATTCCGCAAAATCTGCTCCGTTTTGTAGGGCTTCATATACATCTAACGCTTCTTTTTCGTTCGGTAATTGAATATATGCCAACTGTTGTTGGGCTTTAGTGCTAAATTGATCTTTATTGTCTTGATAATATTGTTGAATTGCGGTGTCAGTAACCGTCACATTCTTTTCTACTACGGCTTTAGTTAAATCAATATATTGCACTTTGACTAATTCTGGCACGATAAAAGCAGATTTATTCGCATTATAATGATCGGCAATTTCTTGCTCTGTTACGCTCTGTTTATTTAATTCATTCGCTAACGGTAAACGAGCTAAACGCACTTGACGTTGTTGGAAAAATAATTGAGCAAATTCATTTTGCGTTTTTGGCATTAAAAACTCGGTTTCGGCTAAACCATGTTGCAACTGTTCTAAACGCAAAGATTCACGTAAATATTGAGCGTACATATCTGCATTCATACCATTAGTACGTAATACCTGTTGGTAAGCATCATTACTAAATTTGCCATCAATTTGGAACATTGGCGTTCTGACGATTTCTTGCTTAATACGTTCGTCACTGACGGTTAAATTTAAATCATTCACATATTGCGTTAATAATTGCTGATCAATCAAACGATTCAATACCGTACTTCTTAATCCTTGACTGAATTCTGGCGTGTCTGCGACAGCAGCAAATTCTGCACCAAGTTGATTACTGATACGTTGATATTCATCATTATATTGTTGTTGGAATTGATGTTGAGAAACTTCTTCACCATTCACTTTCACCGCTGAAGTATCCACACTTGCACCAAGATAGCCATACATACCAGTAATGACGAATGAAATGGCGATGACTGCCATAATGGCTTTTGCCACACCACTATTTGATGCGTTGTGCATTTTTTCCATGAACATGGGCATTAATCCTATTGTTATCTAAAAATTTTATGAATTATAAACGAAACTGCGGTGAAAAAAAACCGCACTTTAAAAAAAGCACGGTTTCACAACCTAATGATTAGTTCACCGTTGGTGCAATCTTGCTGGTTTTTCGGGTACGTGGCACTTTCACTACATTTACTGGTGAAAGTTTAACGATTTCAACACCTTCTGGTGGATTCTGTAATGCAATGGTTAACACTTCATCAATACTTTCTACCGCATGAATGGTTAAATTATTTTTGGCATTTTCAGGGATTTCTTCCAAATCTTTCACGTTCTCTTTTGGAATAATCACGGTTTTAATACCACCACGGTGAGCCGCCAGCAATTTCTCTTTTAAACCACCGATGGGTAATACTTTACCACGTAAGCTAATTTCACCTGTCATTGCCACATCAGCACGCACAGGATTACCCGTTAAGCAAGAAACCAGTGCGGTACACATGGCAATCCCAGCACTCGGACCATCTTTCGGGGTCGCTCCGTCTGGCACGTGAATATGAATATCGCGTTTTTCATGGAAGTCGTTAGCAATACCCAATTTCTCGGCACGAGAACGGACGACTGTCATGGCGGCTTGAATACTCTCTTTCATTACATCGCCAAGAGAACCCGTAAAGGTTAATTTACCTTTACCCACCACAGAGGCCGTTTCAATAGTCAGTAAATCACCGCCCACTTCTGTCCAAGCAAGACCTGTCACTTCTCCCACCCGATTTTGAGTATCCGCTAAACCGAAGTCAAAGCGTTTCACACCGAGATAATCGTGTAAATTTGCTGCATTGACCGTAATAGATTTGGCTTTTTTATTTAGCAATAAATTTTTCACGGTTTTACGACAAATTTTAGAAATTTCACGCTCAAGACTACGTACGCCTGCTTCACGTGTGTAGTAGCGAATAATATCTAAAATCGCACTGTCTTCAATGATTAACTCACCTGCTTTTAAGCCGTTGCGTTCCATTTGCTTGGCGATTAAATGCCCTGTAGCAATATTCAATTTCTCATCTTCAGTATAACCTGATAGGCGAATCACTTCCATACGATCCAACAACGGTGCTGGTATATTCATGGAATTAGAAGTTGCTACAAACATCACATCAGATAAATCGTAATCCACTTCTAAATAATGGTCATTAAACTTCGTGTTCTGTTCTGGATCAAGCACTTCCAACAAGGCAGAAGCGGGATCACCACGGTGATCCATTGCCATTTTATCAATTTCATCAAGCAAGAATAACGGATTTTTGACCCCTACTTTTGCCATTTTTTGAATCAATTTACCTGGTAATGAACCAATATAGGTTTTGCGGTGTCCACGAATTTCCGCTTCATCACGCACACCACCTAATGCCATACGCACATATTTACGCCCTGTGGCATTGGCAATAGATTGACCAAGAGAGGTTTTCCCCACCCCTGGTGGACCAACCAAACAGAGAATAGGTCCTTTAAGTTTATTCAATCTTGTTTGCACGGCAAGATATTCTAAAATGCGTTCTTTCACCCGTTCTAAACCGTAATGGTCAGCATCCAACACTTGTTGTGCTTTGGCTAAATCTTTTTTCACTTTGGTGGTTTTATACCAAGGTACTTGCAACATCCAGTCAATATAGCCACGAATCACGGTTGCTTCAGATGACATAGGCGACATCATTTTTAGCTTTTTCAACTCTGCTTCTACCTTTTCTTTCGCTTCCGCTGGTAGTTTAGCTTGTTCTAATTTTTTAGCTAACTGGTCTAATTCGCTTTCATCTGGATTTTCATCATCATTACCTAGTTCTTTACGGATTGCTTTAATCTGTTCGTTTAGATAATAATTACGTTGCGTTTTTTCCATTTGTTCTTTGACTTTGCTGCGAATGCGTTTTTCCACTTGCATTAAGTCAGTTTCGCTTTCCATTGCCCCGAGCAAATATTCCAGCCGAGCTTGCACATTAGGTTGTTCTAACACGGCTTGTTTATGACGTAATGCAATCGGTAAATGTGCCGCCAACGTATCAGCAAAGCGATCAAATTCTATAATAGAGCTTAGTGCATTAACCATTTCTGGCTGAATTTTTTTGTTCTGTTTAACAAATTGATCAAACTCACTCAAAATCACATCACGCAACACCTGCATATCTTTTTCTTCACCAAAACTGGTCGCAATCAAATTGATATGTGCGGAAAAATAGCCATCGTCAGTAATTTCTGTGATCTTAGCACGTTGTTGCCCTTCTACTAGCACTTTGACAGTACCATCTGGCAATTTCAATAATTGAATGATATTAACAATAGTGCCGACATCAAATAAATCTGCAATATTAGGTTCTTCAATATCAGCTTGTTTTTGTGAAACTAATAATAATTGCTTGCCCGATTCCATAGCTTGTTCAAGGCTACGAATAGATTTCTCACGCCCTACAAATAATGGCATCACCATATACGGGAAAACCACTACATCTCTTAATGGAAGGACGGGAATTTTTCGTTGTTTATCCTGTTCTGCTGTCATCTTCTTTCTCTTTATCTAAAATTCGGTTACATGGAACTAATATAAGGCTAACCATGGCGAAGTTCAAGGTGAATAGGTAAAAAGTGCGGTTAATTTAACCGCACTTTGGGGGATAAAAACACTATCTGTATTCTAATGTCGGTTTTGCATCATCATTAATGACGCTTTCATCTACCACGACTTTGGCTAAATTCTCCATAGACGGTAAATCGTACATGGTATCTAACAACACACCTTCAACAATAGAACGTAGCCCCCTCGCACCTGTTTTACGAGCAAGGGCTTTTTTTGCCATAGCTATCAAGGCTTCTTGCGTAAATTCCAATTTCACATCTTCTAAACTAAACAGAGCTTGATATTGCTTCACTAACGCATTTTTTGGTTCAGTTAAAATCTGAATTAATGCCTGTTCATCTAATTCACTTAATGGAGCAACCACAGGTAAACGCCCTACAAATTCAGGAATCATACCGAATTTAATCAAGTCTTCCGTTTCAATTTGTTGGAATAATTCCGACAGACTTAATTCATCTTGCTCGCCTTTCACTTCTGCACCAAAACCGATACCACTCCCTACGTGAACACGTTTTTGGACAATTTTATCTAAACCCGAGAATGCACCACCACAAATAAACAGGATTTTTGATGTATCGACTTTCAACATATCCTGTTGTGGATGTTTACGTCCGCCTTGTGGTGGAATGGAAGCTACCGTGCCTTCAATCAATTTTAACAAGGCCTGTTGCACCCCTTCACCTGATACATCTCGAGTAATTGATGGGTTCTCTGATTTACGGGTAATTTTATCAATCTCATCAATATAAATAATCCCTTGCTCGGCTTTTTCCGTATCGTAATCGCAATTTTGCAATAAGCGTTGAATCACATTTTCTACATCTTCACCCACATATCCTGCTTCGGTTAAGGTAGTGGCATCTGCCATAGCAAAAGGTACATTTAACATACGAGCCAAGGTTTGAGCTAATAAGGTTTTCCCACTCCCAGTAGGACCGATTAACAACACATTACTTTTGCTTAATTCCACTTCATCAGTTTGATGATTGGAACGTAACCGTTTGTAATGATTATATAATGCCACGGCTAATACCTTTTTAGCATAATCTTGACCGATTACGTAATCATCTAAATTAGCTCGAATTTCATGTGGAGTCGGCAGTTTGGTTTCTTCTTTTTTAACCGTATCTTGTTGTTCTACAACGTCTTCTGCTTTTTCTTCTTGCAATAGACCGTGGCAAAGCTCAATACAATCACCACAAATATAGCCAGAAGTCCCTGCAATTAATTTGCCTACCTCATCTTGTGCTTTACCACAAAATGAACAGCAGGTATCTTTTTCATTTGCCATTTTTACTTTCCAATTCTTTCTTTTTAACGTTTAACTAACACATTATCCACTAAGCCGTAAACTCTGGCTTCTTCGGCTGACATAAAATTATCACGGTCAGTATCTTTCTCAATTTTTTCAAGCGGTTGTCCCGTATGGAATGCCAAACGTTCATTTAAAGTATGCTTAATTTTTAAAATTTCTTGGGCATGAATCTGAATATCTGACGCTTGACCACGGAAACCGCCTAAAGGCTGGTGAATCATTACGCGAGCATGAGGTAATGCCGCACGTTTGCCAGCGGTTCCACCTGCTAATAAAAACGCCCCCATGGAACAGGCTTGACCGATACACAGGGTACGCACATCTGGCTTAATAAATTGCATGGTATCATAAATCGCCATACCCGCCGTCACTGAACCACCTGGGCTGTTAATATAAATATTAATATCTTTATCTGGATTTTCAGATTCTAAAAATAATAATTGAGCGACAATTAAATTCGCCATATTGTCTTCAACTTCACCGCTTAAAAAAATGACACGTTCTTTTAACAAGCGTGAGTAAATATCGTAAGCACGCTCACCACGAGCATTTTGCTCAACGACCATAGGAATAACTGACATAACCTTCTCCGTAAAATTATCAAGTTTGGGCTATTCTACCCGAAAAAGCACTTTGACTAAACAAATTAAACAAAAAGTGCGGTTAATTTTTAACGAATTTTAAAACTCGCCAAAAAATAACCGCACTTTAAGATATTAAATGAAATTAGGCTTTAGGGTTCATAATCTCATCAAAAGAAGCTGCTTTTTCAGTCACTTGCGCTTTTGCTAATACTGCATTAACTGCTTGTTCTTCTAATACAACATTACGTACATTACCCATTAATTCATTGTTTTTACTGTAATATTCAACCACTTCGGCTGGTTGCTCATAAGCGGAAGCAATATCTGCAATCATCGCTTTCACCAAGTCTTCATCGGCTTTTAATTCATTCGCTTTAATCACTGCGGAGAATAATAAGCCTACTTGAACACGACGTTTAGCCTGTTCTTCAAATAATTCACGTGGTAATTGAGCTGTTTGTTGAGCGTTGCCACCAAAACGTTGTGCAGCTTGTTTGCGTAACACTTCAATTTCTTCATCTACCGCAGAAACTGGCACTTCAATCGCATTTTCAGCAATCAAACCATCAATCACTTGTTGTTTAACACGAGCCACTAACGCATTTTTCAATTCACGTTGCATATTTTTACGAATTTCTGCACGTAAATCATCGACAGTTTTAGTATTTGGACCAAATTTCGCCACAAACTCATCGGTTAATTCAGGTAATACTTGCACTTCTACTTTTTTCAAGGTAATGGCAAATTTTGCAGCTTTACCTTTTAAGTTTTCAGCATGATATTCCGCAGGGAAAGTCACATCAATATCAAATTGCTCGCCTGCTTTATGACCAACTATTCCATCTTCAAAACCAGGAATCATGCGACCTTGTCCCATGGCTAACACGAAATCTGTCGCTTTACCGCCCTCAAATTCCTCACCATCTACAGATCCTACAAAATCAATCGTCACACGATCTTCAGCCTTAGCTGCGTCTTTGCTTTCAGACCAAGTTGCTTGTTGTTTACGTAATACGTTCACCATATTGTCAACATCGGCTTCGGTAATTTCAACGCTTGGTTTTTCAACCTTAATATTTTCCAAACCTTTTAATTCGACTTCTGGATAAACTTCAAAGGTCGCGGTAAATACTAAATCTTGACCATCTTCAAATTTTTCAATAGCAAAAGTTGGACGACCAGCAAGGTTCACCTTCTCTTTAAACATTAAATCAAAGAAATGACGTGGTAATAAATCATTTAATACATCTTGACGAATTGACGCACCAAAGCGTTTTTCCACGATTTGAGCAGGCACATGACCTTTACGGAAACCATCTACACGCACATTTTTTGCCGCACGTTTTGTTTCTTCACGTACCGCTGTTTTTACGTTTTCCGCTGGTACAGTAATGCTTACACGACGTTCTAAACCTTGAGTTGTTTCAATAGTTGACATTGTTCTTTTCCTTTAAATTGATGAAACCCAGCCAGTCACTTTGACTGAATAACCGAGGCTGAATATAAGTTTGAATAAAAATAAACTGGCGAATTATAGCTAAATATTATCGTTCAGTCGAGCAGAAATTTTGTACATAAAAAATCCCATTGCTTGCAATGGGATCAATAATCTTAAAATGTCAATTAAAGTGCTTTCGGCACACGAATCTTCTGACCTAGGAAGATCTTATCTGCATCTTTAATCACTTCTTTGTTAGCTGCCACGATGGCAGGATATTTAGCTGCATTACCATAGAATTTTTTAGCAATAGCAGAAAGCGTATCGCCTTTTTGAATCACATAAAACTCATCTTCCGTGGCTAACTGTTCGCCGTTAGCTAACTTCACTGCATCAACGTTAACACTTTCAACACCAACAATGTTACCCGCCATTAAAATCGCTTTTTCTAAAGCACTGGCAGATGTTGCATCACCAGAAATTTTAGCCACACCGTTTTCAACGGTAACAGCAACATTGTCAATCCCTGGGTTATCTTCAGCAATGTGATTTGTCACCGCTTTTGACGGATCTTCATCTTTACCAAAAATTTTTTTACCAATGTTTCCTACGAAATCAAATAAACCCACTTTTCTTTCCTTCTTGTGTATGATTACTAAAATATTTATCAGGCTATTCTGATAAAACCTTACTTACAATAACCAAAGCATTATAAGAAGTCCATAAATTTTTAAAATTTTAACCGCACTTTACTATTTTTCAGGTAGAATATAATCACTATATTTACAATAAGTGAGTCAAAATTTATGCGTTGGCAAGGTAGAGAACAAAGTTCAAATGTAGAAGACAGACGTGGTTCGGGTTCCAGAATCAGCGGTGGTAAAAAAACAGGGGTACTCGGTTTTATCATATTATTAGTGGGTGCTTATTATGGTGTGGATTTATCTGGTTTAGTGGGAATGGATACCGCAGGTTTAGGCGGTGCAACCAGTAGTTCTGCTAAATTATCAGCTCAAGAAGAACAAAACCTAAATGAGCTTTCTCGTGTGGTATTACGAGATACAGAAAAAACTTGGCAAAGCTATTTCAGTAAAAATGGACAGAAATATGTGGCTCCAACCATGGTGCTTTATTATGGTGCCACAGCAACAGCTTGCGGTACAGGACAGTCTGCCATGGGACCTTTTTATTGTCCGAACGATCAAAAAGTCTATTTAGATTTATCTTTTTATGCGGATATGAAAAATCAGCTCGGTGCAGCAGGTGATACAGCTTTTGCTTATGTGATTGCTCACGAAGTGGGACATCATGTGCAGAATGTACTAGGTATTTTGCCTAAAATTAACCGTGTTCAACAACAAAATCCATCACAAGCTAATGCACTATCGGTTAAATTAGAATTACAAGCAGACTGCTTTGCAGGGGTTTGGGGTTATCAAGCAGCACAAAATAATTTGCTGGAAACTGGCGATTTAGAAGAAGCCTTTAGGGCGGCTGAAGCTGTCGGCGACGATCGTTTACAAAAACGTAGTCAAGGTTATGTAGTGCCAGATAGTTTTACTCATGGCACATCGGCACAACGTTTGCAATGGTTTCAACGCGGTCTAAAAACTGGCGATCCAACGCAGTGTAATACGTTCTAATTATCTCAATAAATGGGGCATAGTTTGCCTCATTTTCTTTTTTAAAAATCCGATCAGTCGTACTGTTATTCTTTATGTCAAAAATATCATTAGCCTAACCCTAATAAATTTAGGTAGAATAGAGATTATTTAATTATCGAGAAAAACCCATGAGCCTGTTTGCCCTTTGTTATATGCTATTTGCCTATTTGCTTGGTTCAATTTCCAGTGCAATTTTGGTTTGTCGAATAGTCGGTTTACCCGATCCACGCTCTGAGGGTTCACATAATCCTGGTGCCACGAACGTGTTCCGTTTGGGTGGTCGTTGGGCGAGCTTAACGGTGTTAATTTTCGATATATTAAAAGGTATGTTGCCTGTTTGGGCAGGTTATTATTTAGGCTTAACCCATTTTGAATTAGGCATGGTTGCCCTAGGTGCTTGCTTGGGACATATTTTCCCGATTTTCTTTAAATTTAAAGGCGGGAAAGGCGTTGCCACAGCGTTTGGATCCATTGCTCCGATTGCTTGGGGAGTGGCAGGTTCCATGATCGGGACTTGGTTGTTAGTCTTTGCGATTAGCGGTTATTCTTCCCTGAGTGCTGTCATTGCTGCACTGCTTACCCCATTATATGTGTGGTATTTCAAGCCTGAATATACTTTCCCCGTGGCATTAGTTTGTTGCTTATTAATTTATCGTCATCATGAGAATATTCAGCGTTTATGGCGTGGACAAGAAAGCAAAATTTGGTCAAAATTCAAAAAATAAAAGCACAAAAATAATGAAAAAAATCTTACTTCTATTATTCATCATTATCCTTGCTATCGGCGGTTGGGGTTATCACCAAATTCAACAGACGCTCAATCAATCAATTAGCGTTCAACAAGATCAGCTGCTCGTCATTAATCGAGGCACGACAGGTAAAAAACTCGCTACGCTATTTGAGCAACAACAATTAGTCGCTGATGCCAAATGGTTGCCTTGGGTTTTAAAATTACAACCGCAATTAAATAATATTAAAGCGGGAACTTATTCCCTTAATGGTGCAAATACTGTTGCAGATGTATTAACTATTCTAAATGAGGGTAAAGAAGCACAATTTAGCTTACGTTTTACTGACGGTGAAACTTGGCGAGAAATGAAAAAATCTTTGCAAAACGCACCGCACTTAGCACAATCTGTACAAGATAAAAATGATGAAGAATTATTGCAATTACTTGAATTACCAACAAATAATCTTCATTCTTTAGAGGGTTGGATTTATCCTGATACCTATAATTATGTACCAAATTCTACAGATCTGGCATTATTAAAACGAGCGACCAGTCGTACGCAAAAATTATTGGATAAATTATGGGCAGAAAGAGATGATGATTTGCCGTTAAAAAGCCCCTATGAGATGTTGATTTTGGCATCTATTGTAGAAAAAGAAAGCGGTGTTCAGGCGGAACGAGGATTAATTGCTTCTGTTTTTGTTAACCGTTTAAAACACAATATAAAATTACAAACTGACCCCACTGTGATTTATGGCATGGGTGAAAATTATAATGGTAATATTCGCAAAAAAGATTTAGAAACACCAACGCCTTATAATACCTATGTTATTGATGGTTTACCACCTACACCGATTACCAACCCAAGTGAAAGTGCCTTGCAAGCGGTGGCTCACCCTGAAAAAACAGATTTTCTCTACTTTGTGGCAGATGGTACGGGTGGACATAAATTTAGCCGAAATTTAACCGAACACAATCGGGCAGTGCAAGACTATTTACGTTGGTATCGCCAAAATAAAACAGACAAAAATAAAACGGATAACCCATAAAATGACAGGAAAATTTATTGTACTGGAAGGCTTAGAAGGTGCAGGTAAAACTACCGCTCGCAATGCTATTGTGGAACAATTACAAGCTAATGGTATTACCGATTTAGTATTTACCCGTGAACCTGGTGGCACGCCATTAGCAGAAAAATTACGTGACTTAATCAAACATGAAACCCCAGAAGCTGTCACCGACAAAGCAGAATTACTGATGCTGTATGCTGCTCGTATTCAATTAGTGGAAAATGTGATTAAACCAGCCTTAGCACAAGGAAAATGGGTAATCGGTGATCGCCATGATATGTCTTCACAAGCCTATCAAGGCGGTGGTCGTGGGCTTGATCGGGATTTTATGGAAAATTTAAAAAATAGCATTTTAGGCGATTTTTCTCCCGATTTTACGCTATATTTAGATATTGAACCCGCTCAAGGTTTAGCCAGAGCAAAAGGGCGTGGCGAATTGGATCGCATTGAACAACAAAATTTAGATTTTTTCCACCGCACTCGTGAGCGTTATTTGGAATTAGTCGCTCAAGATCCCAAAGCCGTCATCATCAATGCGGGGCAATCTATTGAAAAAGTCAGCACTGACATAAAAAGTGCGGTGCAAAAATTTGTAGATTTGCAAACAGATTAATATGCTACTTTCGGTGTAAATTCAATAGCAACCCCAAGTGCAGATGAAATTTTGGCAATAGTGTCAAAACGGGGTTGACTTGAACCTGATAGCGTACGATACAGGCTTTCTCGCTGAATACCTGTTTTTCTGGATAACTCCGTCATTCCCCTTGCCCTAGCCACCGTATTCAGTGCCTGTAATAATTCCGCCTGATCACCACTAGCAAAAGAGGCTGTCAAATAAGCAGCAATGGTTTCTTCATCGGTTAATAATTCCGCTGCATCAAAATCACTAATCTCTAAATCACTTGCTGATAAAGTCATCTGCTTTTTCCTTCTGTTTCACTAAATTCCACACATCTTTTGCTAAAGCTATATCTTTTTCTTGACTGGATTTATTGCCACCGCAAAGCAATAAATAAATTTTGTCGCCCATTTTACCGTAATACACTCGATAACCTGACTTAACGGCAATTCGCATTTCAAAAACACCATCACCAACTGATTTATGGTCACCAAAATTACCTTTTTCAGCTCGTTCAATTCGTTTGATGATCGCTGATTTGCCAATAGGATCTTTTAACCCATTAAACCACTTTAAAAATAAACCTGTTTTTTTAAGTTGATTTACCTTTTCTTGATTACTCATTATTCTTCTTACCGATCATATTTTGGCACAGTGTATACCTAAATGATACACATAATCAAGTGTTATGTCACAAACAATAAGATTTCATCCTTTTTATTAATGCTGACTTGCTTTATAATGCCCTTGCTTAATCTTAGTGTAGATAATAATGAAAGCAAAACACTAAAAGATGTTGTCGCCTTATTAAAAACATAATAAAATTTACTTACTTATGAACACCTTATACCCTTGGCTCGCCCCAATTTATCAGCAAATCACCCATGCTTTTTCACAAGGGCATGGACATCATGCTCTGTTATTTAAGGCGGAACAAGGCGTAGGGGCGGAAAACTTGATCAATGCGGTGGCGAAATTTTTAATCTGTCAAGAAAGCCAAAAACCATGTGGTCATTGTCATGCTTGCCAGCTGATGAACGCTGGCAACCATCCCGATTTTCATTTGCTTGCTCCCATTGAAAATAAAGATATCGGCGTAGATCAGGTACGTGAGATTAACGATATGGTTAATCAACACGCTCAACAAAATGGTAATAAAATCGTATTAGTGCAAGGGGCAGAACGCTTAACGGAAGCGGCGGCAAATGCGATTTTAAAAACCTTAGAAGAACCACGTCCCAACAGCTATTTTTTATTGCAAGCGGATCTGTCATCACCATTAATGGTGACTATTTATAGCCGTTGTCAGACATGGTTAGTCAATGTTCCAGTGCAAGATATGGCTATACCATGGTTGCAATCGCAATGTGATGAAGAAACATCGCAAATTTTAACCGCACTTCGTATTAATTATCATCGCCCATTGTCAACATTAGCCTTTTTACAACAAGGCTTAATGGAAAAACGCCGAGAATTTTTGCGTCAATTTTGGGTATATTATATTCGCTGTTCACCATTAGAATTATTGCCGTTATTTGATAAAGAACTGATTTTCCAGCAAATTGACTGGCTTTCTGCTTTTTTATCTGATGCGTTAAAAGATAAATTAAAGATTAAAACAAATTGGATCTGTCAGGATTTAGTCAAAGGCATACAACAATTTAATCAAAAACAAACTACTCTTGGCTTACTCAAAGCCAACCAAATAATACAAAAAATGCGGTTGGATTTAATCCAAATTAATGCGGTCAATCAGGAAATTATTTTACTGGACGGCTTAACTAAACTGATTACAGATGTATTTGAAAAATAACAAAAAATAAGGATTAACAGCCCCCTATGTTTATTGTAGATAGCCATTGCCATTTAGATGCGTTAGATTATGAAAATCTACATCACAATATTGATGATGTTATTGAAAAAGCGAAAGCTCGTGGCGTGCAACATTTATTAACTATTGGCGTAACACTAAGTCGCTTTGAAAAACAACGAGATAGCCTTGCTCACCGAGATGACGTATCGCTCGCTTGTGGCGTACATCCGTTGGATTTAGATGACGAACCCTATGATGTGGAACGCTTAATTCAACTGGCTCAACATCCCAAAGTGGTTGCCATTGGCGAAATCGGTTTGGATTATTATTACAGTGCAGACAATAAATCTTTGCAACAAGATATTTTTGCCAGCCAAATTAATGTCGCAAATCAATTAGATAAGCCAGTGATTATTCATACTCGTGCAGCAGGAGATGACACTATTCGTTTGTTGCAAGATAATCATGCGGAAAAATGTGGTGGTGTGATTCATTGTTTCACCGAAAGCATGGATTTTGCTAAACAAGCGTTAGATTTGGGATTTTATATTTCTTGTTCAGGCATTGTCACCTTTAAAAATGCCGAAGACATTCGTGACGTAATTCGTTATGTGCCGTTGGATCGTTTGTTAGTAGAAACTGACAGCCCATATTTAGCACCTGTGCCTTATCGTGGCAAACAAAATCAACCAGCCTATACCCGAGAAGTGTGTGATTATGTAGCGACTTTAAAAGGACTTACAGCTGAACAATTTGCGGAACAAACCACGAAAAACTTTGAACGTTTGTTTAAAATTCAGGTACAATAAAAAAGTTGCTAACATAAGGGAAACATTTATGCGTAAAATTATCAAATACTTCTTATTTATCGTGGTGATTTTATTTCACGCCGTTTTATTCTCAGGGATTCATTTTATTTTCCCACATTATGACACCACTTATGTTACGGGTGTTGAAGTCAAACGTGTGGATAAAGACGGTCCGATTACTAAAGCCAATCCAGCAGACGGTCCGACTCGTGATGTGTATTATATCTATACACAAAAAGCAGATGAAGAAAAACCGATGGTGTATCGCAATGAAGATACTCGTTGGGGTTTTCCTTTCTATTTCAAATTTGGTTCAGCTGATTTACAAGCCAAGGCTTCTAAATTTGCGGGTAGTAAACAAATGGTCGAAGTCAAATATTATGGCTGGCGTTTAGTTATTTTTGATGAATACCGTAATATGATTTCAATGAAAGAAGCTACCGATACCAGTCCGTCTATGCCAATTTTAAGCTATATTTTCTACTTCCTAGGATTGATTACCTTGTTCTTCTCTATTCAATTTATCCGTGGTTGGTTCGATAGCGAAGCCTAAAAAACATAAGAGAAGCATAAGCGATGAGTTTAAGTTTAATTGTTGCTGCAACCCAAAATTGGGTCATTGGTAAAGACAACCAAATGCCGTGGCATCTACCCGCGGATTTGGCTTGGTTTCGCCAGAATACTCAAGATAAAGTTGTGGTTATGGGGCGGAAAACTTTTGAAAGTATCGGTCGCCCGTTACCAAAACGCACCAATATTGTGCTTTCTCGACAACCCTTTGAATATGCTGGGGTAATTTGGAAAAATAGCCTTGAAAGTGCGGTGGAATTTGTCAAAGATTTACCAGAAAATCAGGAAATTATGCTCATCGGTGGCGGTCAATTATTTAAGCAATATTTGCCTCAAGCCGATAAACTTTATTTCACCCAAATTCAAACGGAATTAGAAGGTGATACATTTTTTCCTGCAATCAACTGGAATGAATGGCAAATTGAATTTGATGAAACTCGCCCTAAAGATGAGCAAAATGCTTATGATCTGCGGTTTATGATTTTAACCAGAAAATAAATATATCTACTTGTATTAACATAAAAATCAATCTACACTAAACACATAGTCGGGGTGCTATTGTACTGTTAAACAGCATAATGGCTGAGATAATACCCGTAAAACCTGATACAGCTAATACTGGCGTAGGGAACTATCTTTACTATCGATTTATCCTTTCCAACCATTATTGCGTATCTTTTCTTTCAATAATCTACAAAGGAAATTCTATGCAATTCAGATATTTAGATCTTATTCGTGAATGCAATCCACTGGTGCATTGTATGACCAATATTGTTGTTACCAATTTTTCCGCCAACGGTTTACTCGCTTTGGGAGCATCACCTTTTATGTCAACAATGGCAGAAGAAGTGGAGGAAATTCAACAATTTTCCAACGCACTTTTGATCAATATTGGCACGATCCACCCCTTTGATGTAGATGCAATGATCCTAGCTGGTCAAGCTGCTAACCAAAACGGTGTGCCTGTGGTGTTAGATCCTGTTGGTGCAGGGGCAACTGCTTATCGCCGTGCTACGGTGCGGAAAATTTTAGATAAAGTCAATATTTCTGCTATCCGTGGTAATGTGAGTGAAGTGGCTTTTTTAGCCGATGTAGCATGGCAAGCGAAAGGGGTTGATGCTGGAAATGGTGAAGGTGATATTGCTGAAATTGCTCGTATTGCTGCACAAAAATATCAATGTTGTGTCGCTATTAGTGGAGAAATAGATTATATCAGTGATGGCAAACAAGTCGCCAAAATCTATAATGGTACACCTCTATTTCCTAAAATTACAGGATCAGGCTGTTTACTCGGTGCCACCGTTGGTGCATTTTTGGCTGTCGCCAAACAAGGTGATGAATTCACTGCCTGCGTTGAAGCATGTACTTGTTATGCAGTGGCAGGAGAATTAGCAGCTCAAAATTTAGATAACCAATTAGGCAGCTTTGCCGTACAATTTCTAGATCAACTAGCGGTCATTTCTAATGAAAAAATCACCGCATTTGCGAGGGTAAATTATGAATAATATAGCTCAAGCCTTAACCATCGCAGGCTCCGATAGCGGTGGCGGTGCTGGAATCCAAGCGGATTTAAAAACCTTTCAAATGCGTGGTGTGTTTGGCACGGTGGCAATCACGGCAGTGACTGCTCAAAATACACAGGGTGTATTTGATATTGCCCCTATTCCCCTTGCCACTATTTCCGCCCAAATCAAAGCCGTAGCAGAAGATTTTGATATTCAGGCGGTGAAGATTGGTATGCTGGGTAATGCGGAAATTATTCAGTGTGTGGCGGAAAATTTGGAACAATATCAGTTTCCACAAATTGTGTTAGATCCTGTAATGATCGCCAAAGGCGGAGCGTCTTTGTTGCAACAAGATGCGGTGGCAGCGTTGAAGCAGTATATTTTACCCAAAGCCACGGTGATTACGCCGAATTTGCCTGAAGCGGAAGCCTTAACAGGGATTAAGGTGGTGGATGATGCGAGTGCGGAAAAGGCGGCTCGCTTGTTGCAACAATGGGGCGTGGAAACCGTAGTAATTAAAGGCGGACACAGTGGCAATTCGCAAAGTGCGGTGTGTTTAGACTGGGTTTTCACCCCAACTGACCGCTTCACATTACAAGCGAAACGTTTTCCAACACCACACACTCACGGTACAGGTTGTACTTTTTCTGCTTGTATTACCGCTGAACTCGCTAAAGGCAACAGTGTAGAACAAGCCATTCGCACCGCAAAAGCCTATATCACCGCAGCCATCAGTCATCCATTAAATATCGGACATGGTCACGGTCCTACTAACCATTGGGCGTATCAAGATGAAAAATAAACAAAAAATCCAACAGATGCTATCCGTTTATTTTATTGCTGGCACGCAAGATTGCCAGCATTTGGCTGGCAATCCAGCCCAAAATTTGCTAAGCATTTTGCAGCAAGCGTTGAGAGCTGGCATCACTTGCTTTCAATTTCGTGACAAAGGAAAAAACTCTCTGGAAAATCAACCTGACCAACAAAAACAACTCGCCAAACAATGCCTTTCCCTTTGTCGCCAATATGATGTACCCTTGATTGTTAATGATAACGTGGCATTAGCCATTGAAATTGGTGCAGATGGTATTCATGTTGGGCAAACTGATATGGCAATTCAACAAGTATTGCAACATACACAAAACAAGCTGATTATAGGATTATCGACCAATAATTTAGCTCAAGTTTTAGCAGCTCAACAGCAAGCAGAAATTGATTATATCGGTGTTGGTCCGATTTTTCCCACGGGTTCAAAAGCTGATCATTCTGCTGTTCTAGGCGTAGAATTTGTAGAAAAATTAAAGGATTACGCTTTAACCAAGCCTTTTGTGGTGATTGGTGGCATAAATCAGTATAATGCTCACACATTAAAACAAGCGGGAGCGGATGGTGTTGCGGTAATTTCCGCCATTACTCAAGCGGAAAATATCCAAACCGCAGTGGAAAAATTGAAATTTTAAGGAATAAGATGACAGACAAAGTGTTTATTTACGAACTCACGGCATTTGCCAGTATTGGTGCCTACGACTGGGAACATACCATTAAACAAAAATTAATATTTAATATTGAAATGGCATGGGATTTTAAACAAGCCGTAGAAACAGACGATCTGCAATATTGTTTAAATTATGCAGAAATTTCCGAGAAAATTCTCGATTTTGTGGAAAATCAGCCATTTAAATTAGTGGAAACGGTTGCTCACAAAGTCGCTGATTTGTTGCAACAACAATATGGCATTCAATCCTTACGCATTGAATTACATAAGCTGAAAGCCGTGGCTCAAGCCAGCTCTGTCGGCGTGATTGTAGAACGTTAATATTTCGGAAAAGTACGGTGTTTTTCACCGCACTTTTTTCATTCCCTAATGTCTTCCCCCAAATGGTGGTCTGGCAAACCAGACTACTATCACCAAAATTAAGAATAAAATTGAAGACAACCAAAAAATCTCATTTGCTCCAATAATAAACCCTTGTTCAGTAATCGTTCTGGCTAACATACTGGAAATTTGAGTATCATTTAATCCTGTTTGCCCTAAATGTTGATAATACATTTGGGAATTTAGATCATAAGGAGTAATAATTTCGGTTAATCTGGTATGGTGCATAGCTTCACGGCGATACCATAAGAACGTGGTTAATGATGTTCCCACCGAACCTGCTAATGTCCGTAAAAAGTTAAATAAACTGGACGCTGATGCCATTTTTTGTGGTGGTAAGCCTGATAACGTAATAGTCGTCAACGGCATAAAGAAACAAGCTACCGCTAAACCCTGCACAAATTGTGGTAAAGCAAAATCCCAGAAAGTACTTGCCGTTTCAAAGGTAACGGCTCGCCAATAGAAAGTGACGGCATACATAATAAAGCTGAATGTTACCAATGCTCGCATATCAAGTCGATGCCCAAATCGTCCGATAATTGGCGAAAGAAAAATTGGTAATAACCCTACTGGAGCTGCGGCTAAACCTGCCCAAGTGGCGGTGTAGCCATAAACTTGTTGTAATAACAACGGAATCAGCACAACGGATCCAAGATAGACTAAAAAGGCTAAACTAGAACATAAACAACCAATTACAAAGTTACGTTTTTGAAACAGGGAAATATCTATAATGGGATTATCATCGGTCAACGACCAAATCACTAAAGCAATTAAAGCGATAGCAGATACAATGGTAAGCACGACAATTTCGGTGGAATTAAACCAGTCTTGTTCACGACCTTGGTCTAACATCAACTGCAAACAACCCACACCTAACACTAATAGGCTTAACCCGATTAAATCTACTGGACGATGTTCTGTTGGTGTTTCTCTATCCCCTAAGGTTTTCCATGTCATAAAAATAACCGCTATCCCAATAGGAATATTAATAAAAAAGATCCAACCCCAATGTAAGTTATCGCTGATCCAACCGCCTAAAATTGGACCAAAAATAGGGGCAACCACCACCGTCATTGACCAAAACGCCAATGCCATACCACGTTTCTCAGGGGGATAATTATTTAGCAATAAACTTTGTGAAAGAGGAACAATAGGACCCGCCGCTAGACCTTGTAATATTCGGCATAGAATCAGCATTTCAAGGCTGTGTGAAATGCCACATAACCAAGAAGCAATCACAAAACCTAACGTTGCCAATAAAAATAACCGCACTTCGCCAAAACGTTTAGCCAGCCAGCCTGTAATTGGAATCGCAATAGCATTGGCAACCCCAAAAGAAGTAATAACCCAAGTCCCTTGACTAGTTGATGCCCCTAAATCCCCAGCTATGGTAGGAATCGCAACATTGGCAATAGTAGAGTCTAATACCTGCATAAAGGTTGCCAATGCCAAAGCAATCGTCATTATGGCAAGTGCAACCCCATGAACTGGTTTTTGCATAGCCAACCGCCTTAATATATATTTTGCGAAATAATGGAATGAATTAAATTTTCCACCGCAGTTTGGTCATAAACAAGACTTGAGGTTGAATACAAGGTATTGTCACGGCTAACACCTAATACTTCGCCGTCTGTTTGTTGCACATTCACAATTACGTGCGAAGATAAACCAATACGCAATGGATATTTTTGTAACTGCTCAGGCTCCAACGCAATACGAACTGGCACACGTTGCACCACTTTAATCCAGTTACCTGTGGCATTTTGTGCTGGTAATAAAGAAAATGCACTGCCTGTCCCCATATCAATACCTACTACGGTACCATTAAATTCTACTTTATCGCCGTATAAATCCACTTTTACTTTGACTGGTTGACCAAGTCGCATATCTCTTAACTGCGTTTCTTTAAAATTAGCATCAATCCACATCTGCTCCGCAGGAACCACCGCTAATAATGCCGACCCCACGGATACTTTCTGCCCAACTTGCACACTACGACGTGCCACATAACCATCAATCGGGCTAACAATTTTACTACGTTGTAAGTTTAACCAAGCCTGTTTTAACTGGCTCACTGCTCCCAATACGCTCGGTTGCTGATCTAATGGCACATCAAGTAATAACGCTTGATTAGCTGCTAATTGATTTTGTGTTGCAATTAAATCTACTTTTGCCAATTCTACAGCTTCTTTCGCATGCAAATAGCTTTCTTTATCAATAGATTGCGTTTGATTTAATTTTTCACGGCGGTGTAAATTACCACGAGCTTGCTCAAGGCTAACCGTTTTACTTTGCACCGATGCAGTAAGTTGTTTTACAGTATAAGTTAATTGCGAGATTTGACGAACCGCATTCGCTAGATTGCTTTGAGCTTGTTCAAAAGCAAGCTGTAAGTCACTGTTATCTAAGGATAATAACACATCGCCTTGATGCACAAAATCCATATTATCCACATTAATTTGCTGAACATTACCACTCACTTGAGAGGAAATCATCACCTGATTACCGCTCACATAAGCATCTTCCGTACTTTCATAGCCTTTAAGAAAAAAGTACCAATACAACCCTGTCGCTAACGCAATAAAAATTAAAATAAACAGAAAAATACCTAACGCTTTTTTACGATTTCTACTTTTACTGGACGGGAAACTTTTTTCTTCTGACATTTTATACTTCCTTAATTATTTGAGATCGATAAACCTTAATGATTCAAGTTGCTTATTTTAGCTCAAAAATTGCTTAAAAACTTTATTTATATTTTTCTCTAGGGTTATTTTTCCTGCAATTTGCTCATTTTGCCAAACTTGCAACAAAATCTCAGGATTAAGTTGCTGTTCAGCAATATCAGCTAACGGTAAATAACTAATATGCCAAGGCTCACGCCCAACATTAAGATATTTATTGCATTGCATAAAAGGTAGGGCGAAATCAAAGTGCGGTAATTTTTCTTGCAGAAATTGGCTTAATTCAAAAAAATACCCCCCCTGTTGATATTCCCAAGGTTCAAGCTGCAAAGGTTGATTAACTGGTAATAAATCAGGATCAAAAAAATCAATTTCCGTTCCCCAATGATGACGGCTTGCTCCTGGCATTGCTGACCAACGCAAGATTGCTTGTGCTTTTTGCCAATCATCTAATCTGCTCAGATCAATGGCATTGCCTTGATCATCATGTACTTTTCGCTCCCCATTAAACTTCGCATTCCAAATTAACTGCTGGCGTTGAAAATCCCGAAAGCTACTGGCTGGCTGTAAATTAAAGCCATTTTGCACCGCACTTTGTTGTAACCCTTGAAAGGCTTGCACAGCTTGCGGTTGCAAAAAATGGTTTGGCGAATGTGGACAAGGTAATGACACTAAATGCGTGCGAGATTTACCCGTTAATTGATCAATGGTTAATTTCATATTTTTGTCTTGATTTTTAGTAAACATAACGCTATTATTTAGGAACTGCCTAGCAGAGTGGCTCAATTCTCTGCTAGGGCTTTTAATTATCTGTTTTAATAAACTGAAAAGCTAATTAAAATCAAGATAACTAGGATTAAGAGTTGAAAGAGCATAATCCAGTCCCTTTTTGTAAGCCCCACTCGTCAGCGTGGGGTTTGCTGTTTCTAGCCCCATGCTAGCGAGTGAATTATATCAGACTGGATATTAAACCACTATATTTATTTTTATTTTAATCTGTATTTGCGTACATAGTTAAGAACGTAACGTAACGCCACACTGTAGCTATACAACGTTTAATCTTGCTGGCAAATATGTAGTCATTTGCTACAATAATTTTTCCAATATACTTTTATAAACCTTTCCCAATATTGCAAGATCCGTTACACTCACACATTCATCGACTTTATGAATCGTGGCATTAAGCGGTCCAAGTTCCACCACTTCTCCCCCCATTAAGGCGATAAAACGAGCATCGGAGGTACCACCGCCAGTGTCTAATTGCGGTGAAATTTTGACGATTTTTTCAAGGGCTTCAACGACCGCTTTCACCAATTTATTCGGTTTGGTTAAAAACGGTTTTCCCGACAGATTCCACTCAATACGATATTTTAATCCATATTTTGCCAACATTTCAGCCACTTTATTTTTAATGCTGTCATCGGTAACTTCGGTGCAATAGCGTAAGTTGAATTGCACAAAAAGCTCGCCAGGGATCACATTATTACTGCCTGTGCCAGCTTGAATATTGGCGATTTGCAAACTGGTAGGCGGAAAAAATTCATTACCGTTATCCCATTGGTAGGTGGTGAGTTCTTGCAAAAAGGGGACTGCTCTATGTACAGGATTTTCGGCTAAATGGGGATAGGCAACGTGTCCTTGAATGCCTTGAATATAGAGATTGCCCGTGATCGAGCCTCGTCTGCCGTTTTTCACAATATCGCCGAGCGTTTTTGAGCTAGACGGTTCGCCTACAAGACAATAATCAATGTTTTCACCACGAGCCATTAAGGTTTCCACCACTCGTACGGTACCGTCTTTGGCGGTGGCTTCTTCATCAGAAGTAATTAACAATGCAATCGTGCCTTGATGATTTGGGTTAACTTTGACATAGTCTTCTACGGCGACCACCATCGCCGCCAGCGACCCTTTCATATCCGCTGCACCCCGTCCATACAGCATATCGCCCACCACGTCGGCGACAAAAGGTGGATATGTCCATTGGCTTTCATCGCCAGCAGGCACCACATCGGTATGCCCTGCAAAGGCAACAATCGGAGCGGTTGAGCCGTGTTTTGCCCACAGATTTAAGGTGTCATTAAAGGGCAACCATTCAATGCTAAAGCCTAATTTTTCAAGGCGTTCTGCTATTACCTGTTGACACCCCTGATCGTCTGGGCTGATAGAGGGACGGCGAATAAGATTTTGAGCGAGAGAGAGAATGTCGTTCTTCATTTTATTTAAACGTGTGTTGATATTCAGTTTGGTCAAATCCAATTAACGCCATGCCATCTTGCAAAATAATCGGACGTTTAATTAGCGTAGGTTGTTCTGCAATCACTTGAAGTGCGGTGTTTTTTTCAAGATTTTTTTTCACATCTTCCGCTAAATTTCGCCACGTGGTACTACGTTTATTAACCAGATTTTGCCAACCGAATTGGCTTTCTGCTTTAGCTAAAAAATCAGCTGTCAAACCGTCCACACGATAGTCGTGTAGTTGATGTTCAATATGATTATCGGTAAGCCATTTTAAGGCTTTTTTCACAGTGTCGCAGTTTTTGATACCGTAAACTTTTATCATCATTTCTTCCTTTATGAAAAAAAGTGCGGTTAAAAATTTTTGTATTTTTTTCACCGCACTTTATCTGATTATTTCAACAAATACGCTCTTAAAGTAGCAAAATCATTGTCCATTTCATCAGACAATAACGGCAATTTGTTGTGTTTGTCTAAGGCATCGGGCAATGGCAATTCGATACCTAAAATTCGCTCTACGCTTTCTTTAAATTTGGCTGGGTGAGCGGTGCAAAGGAATAAGCCCGTTTCTCCCTCTTGCAACTGATCTTTTAACACTTGGTAAGCGATCGCACCGTGTGGTTCGCATAAATAACCTTGGGCGTATTGAGCTTTCAGTGCCGTTTCCGTTTCAGCGTCATTTAATGCCCCTGAACCTAGTTCGTTTAAGCTCCAACCGTTGCGTTTAAATAATTCTTCTACCCGAGGCCAGTTGTTTGGTCGGCTTACGTCCATGGCATTAGATAGCGTAGCCACTGTTGCATTGGGTTGCCATTCGCCTGTTTGTAAGTAACGTGGCACCGTGTCGTTGGCGTTGGTGGAGGCAATAAAGCGTTTGATTGGCAAGCCTAAGGTTTTAGCGATTAAGCCAGCGGTTAAATTACCGAAGTTACCACTTGGCACGGATACCACCAAATTTTGGCGTTGTTCAGCAGTTAATTGGGCTGCAGCTTCAAAATAGTAGCACACTTGAGCCAGTAATCGACTGATATTAATTGAGTTCGCCGAGTTTAAACCAATGGCTTGACGGAGTTCTTCATCATCAAAGGCTTGTTTAACAAGGGTTTGGCAAGCATCGAAGTCGGCGTTAATCGCCACCGTGCGAATATTGCCCCCGAGGGTGCAGAATAATTTTTCTTGTAACGGGCTGATTTTGCCTTTTGGATAAAGAATCACCACTTCAATGTTTTCAAGACCATAAAAAGCATGTGCTACGGCGGCACCCGTGTCGCCTGAAGTGGCGGTTAAAATAGTGATTTTGCCATCACCCCGCACAGTAGCAAGAGCTTGTGCCATAAAGCGACCGCCGAAGTCTTTAAAGGCTAATGTTGGACCGTGGAATAATTCTAAAGCGTAAATATTCTCCGCCACTTTCGCCACGGGAGCGGGGAACGTAAAGGCATTTTTCACCATAGCATTGAGTTTGTCGGCTGGGATTTCATCACCGATTAATGCCCTTAAAATTTTTTGGCTGCGTTCTACTAAAGGCAACGCCAATAATTCGTCAATATTGCTTAATTGCGGAATGGTTGCAGGGAAAAATAAGCCCTGATCTTTACCTAAGCCTTGACGGACGGCTTGGGCGAAGTTGACTTGTTGTTCTGGGTGTTTGATGTTGTATAAATTCATTTGTTGTCCGATTTTATTAAATTTTCTCTATTCTACGCTAACTCTCTCGCCCCTGCATTATCCACTTTACAAATATGCACAAAACCCTCGTTATTTTGTAGATAATGATTTTCAAGGTAATTTGCCACTTTGGTGGCGGTCGCCAGATCAGGGGTAATGCTAAACATGGTCGGTCCTGATCCTGAAATGCCACTGACTAACGCCCCTAAATCTCGGCTGGCTTGCTTGACTTCGGCGAAATTTGGCAATAAGGCGGCTCGATAAGGCTCGGCAATGACATCTTTCATCATTAACGCCGCCAATACATCTTGTCCTGTATGGCAAGCGTGGACGAAGCTGCCTAAATGACGACCGTGGGCGATCATATCTTGACGTGTGTAGCTTTTCGGCAAAATAGCACGGGCTTCGGCGGTAGAGACTTCAATACCAGGGTACGCCAACACCCAATACCAGCTGTCAAAAAATGGCAATTTTTGGCTAATATTGCCCAAACTTTGCACCATTAATTGCACGCCACCCAAATAGCACGGTGCCACGTTATCATAATGGATTGAGCCTGAAATTCGCCCCTCCAATTCGCCCATCATTTCCAATAATTCCATTTTGGAAAACGGCTCATCATGGAATTTATTTAACGCCACCAAGGCTGCCACAATGGAACAAGCACTGGATCCTAGCCCTGAGCCAATCGGCATATTTTTTTCCAAGGTTAAACGCAAGCCTTTGGTTTTGCCACCACGCAATTTAAAGCGTTCGCTGAATAATACATAGGCTTGATACACAATGTTTTTTTGCGGCTCTTTTGGCAATTTTCGCACAAAATAGCCCGCACTTTCTAATTCAAATCCTTGCGGAATGTCTTCAATTTGCACCACATCACCGAGCAATGAGCCATCAATCGGCGAAATTGCCGCCCCGAGGGTGTCAAAGCCCACATTGATATTGGCACTGGAGGCTGGGGCATAAATTCGTAATGTCGTCATTGTGTTTGTCCTTAGGATTTTAAGGTTCTTAAAATATCCGCAAAAATCCCTGCGGCAGTTACCGCATTACCTGCTCCGTAACCGCGTAAAAGTAGCGGAATTGGCTGGTAATAACGGGTGTAGAATGCTAACGCATTTTCACCGTTTTTCACTTTATATAAAGGATCATCGCCGTCCACAGCAACAATAGACACCTTACATTTGCCATTTTCAATCTGCCCCACATAACGCAATACTTTCCCCTCGTCTTTGGCTTTTGCGACTCGCTCTGCAAATTCCGCATCTAATTGCGGTAACATAGCCATAAATTCATCGACATTTTTACCTTCGCTAAAGCCTTTTGGTAGCACGCTATCTACTTCAATGTCGGCTAATTCAAGGTTTAAACCAATTTCACGAGCTAAAATTAATAGCTTACGAGCAACATCAGTCCCCGATAAATCATCTCTTGGATCAGGTTCGGTAAAGCCTTTTTCACGAGCAAGTGCGGTGATTTCTGATAAAGTTTTGCCCGTTTCTAATTCACCAAAAATAAAGGATAAGGATCCTGATAAAATCCCGTTAAATTTCACTACATCATCGCCAGCCGCTAACAGATTCTGTAAATTATCTATTACAGGTAAACCTGCTCCGACATTGGTGTCATACAAGAATTTACGTTGCGTGCCACGAGAATTTTCACGTAATAAATTATAATATTCCAGCTCTCTGGTGTTGGCTTTTTTATTTGGTGTCACCACATGGAAACCCTCTTTTAATGCTCGAGCATACAAAGCGGGGACGGAATCTGACGAAGTACAATCCACAAATACAGGATTGACCACATGATGTAATTTAATGAAAGACAATAACACATCAAAATCAGAAGGTTGGGTGGCATTGGCTAAATCTTCTTTCCAGTTATCCAAATTCAAGCCATTTTCATCTAACAACATTTTATTCGAATTTGCTAAGGCACAAACTCGAATTTCAATGTCCTTTTTTGCCAAATATTCCTGTTGACGTTTAATTTGTTCGATTAATTCACCGCCGACACCACCCACGCCGACTAAAAACATATCCACCACTTTTTTATTGTTAAATAATGCTTGATGGGTGGCTCGCACTGCTTCGATCGCTTTATTTAATGGCACCACCGCTGAAATAGAACGCTCTGAAGAACCTTGTGCAATGGCAACAATACTAATATTGGCACTGGCTAAGGCGGAGAAGAAATGTGCGGCAATCCCTTTGGCTTGTTTCATACCGTCACCCACTACGGAAATAATAGATAAATCCCCCATGACTTCCACTGGATCAAGTGCTTTAGTCGCAAGTTCAGGGGCAAATTCAGCATTTAATGCCGCCTTGGCTTTCTCTACCGCCTTAGTTTGCACACAGAAGCTAATGCTATATTCCGAAGAAGATTGGGTAATCAAAATCACTGATACCCCAGCTTTAGACATGCTAGAAAAAACTCGAGCTGCCATACCCACCATGCCTTGCATACCTGCACCTGATACATTAAACATCGCAACATTATCAAGATTGGTAATGCCTTTAACCTGTAAGCCTTGGCTTTCTCGTTCTTTGCCATCAATCACCGAACCTGGAGCTTCAGGATTACCTGTATTCTTAATTAAACAAGGAATTTGCGGTTCAACCAAAGGACCAATAGTACGTGGGTGAATAACTTTGGCACCGAAATAGGAAAGCTCCATTGCTTCACGATAAGATAAACTTGGCAATAAACGAGCATCTGGTACTAAACGAGGATCACAAGTAAATACACCATCTACGTCCGTCCAAATTTCACACACACTGGCGTGTAAACAGGCTGCCAAACAAGCTGCTGAATAATCTGAACCATTACGTCCTAACAGCACGAGTTCGCCTTTTTCATTTCCTGCGGTAAAACCTGCCATTAATACAATATTTTTATTTGGAATGGATTTTGCATTGATACGTTGAGTAGATTCTGCAATATCTACACTACTTTCTAAATAAGAACCTTGTGCTAATAATTTTTCTACGGGATCAATAACCGTAACTTGATAACCACAAGCCTCAAACCATGCTTTCATCATCGCAATAGATAACTTCTCACCACGACAATCAATGGTTGCTTTCACTGCATCATCTACTTTACCTGCTTGGCGAATTTCCGCATCTAATTGTTTAATTTGAGCAAATTCTGCATCAATTAAGGATTTTGTGCCAGCTAAATCAAATTTATTATTTTTAGCATACAATCCATTGATAATATTATAGAAAATCTCAAGTGCTTCACTAAAATGATCTTCGGTAGGTTGGTTTAGACTGGCTTTTTCTGAAATGGCGACAAGGTGGTTGGTAATTTTGGCAGGTGCTGATAGAACCCCTGCAGCCTGTTCTTCTAAATGGGCTTTTTCAATAAGCTCTGCTGCTTGTAAAAAACGTTCAGGGTTGGCTAAAGATGTGCCACCAAATTTGAGTACTCGCATAATGTTTCCTTAATGTTGTGAATATTTAAAATATTATATAAAAAAACCCGCACTTTCTAGTCGTTGCGGGTTCTGTTGAATTCGATTACGCACTAACCCGCCCCATTAATCGTCATAATGGTGGTGGTCATAATCATCATGGTAAAAGTGCGGTTTAATTTCATTATTTTTTTCCGAAATTTTTAACTGATGCTAGAAATACCGAAATTTTATAGCATTGTCAAATAGAAAATAAAAAATAATGCTAAAAATTATCCTTGATGCTTATTTTTTAGAAATCAGCTAAAATAGGATTTTTAAATTGAAGATTATTGAACCCTGACAAAAATGCAAATTCAAGATAATTTAAACCATATTCATCAGCTCATCACTCAAGCGTGCCAACAAGCTAATCGCCTGCCAAATTCAGTGCAGTTATTAGCCGTATCAAAAACCAAAAGCATACAAGATATTCAACAAGCAATAGATGCAGGGCAACGTGCATTTGGCGAAAATTATGTGCAAGAAGGTATTGAAAAGATTCAATATTTCAATACTCAAGGGGTTGCTTTAGAATGGCATTTTATCGGTCCATTACAATCAAATAAATCTCGTCTAGTGGCTGAAAATTTTGATTGGATGCAAACGCTTGATCGTAGCAAAATTGCCGATCGGTTAAATCAACAACGCCCAGCTGAAAAAGCTCCGTTAAATGTGTTAATTCAAATTAATATTAGTGATGAAAATAGCAAATCGGGTATTCAGCCTAACAAAATGTTGGCATTGGCAAAACACATCGAAAATTTACCGCACTTACGTTTGCGTGGATTAATGGCAATCCCTGCACCGACAGATAATATTGATCAACAAAAAATGGCATTGAGTGCGATGTATGCACTGTTTGAACAACTCAAAAAAGCCTTTCCAAATCAACAAATTGACACGCTCTCAATGGGTATGACTAGTGATATGGAAAGTGCTATTATTTGTGGATCAACTATGGTGCGAATTGGTACGGCGATTTTTGGTAAACGTAATTATTCAACTAACTAACGATTAAATTTAGTAAAACTATGCTATAATTTATCAATTTAACCCGATATTAATTTTAAGCACAAAAATGACTATTCGTTGGACAGCTATTCTGGCAACTGTAACATTAATCTTATTAGGCTGGTTTTACTCATTAAATCAGTCCGATAACGATTTAACTGACTTAATCAAAAAAGAAGAAAGCCCCGAATATGTCGGCAATCAAATGAGTGCTGTAGTTTACTCGCCGACAGGTGCTAAACAATATGTAGCAACCTCTAGCAAAGTAGAATATTACGAATATGATGGACATACCGATTTTCAAACACCGCTAGTATATTTATTTGATATTCAAAATGAAAAAACACAGCAAACTGAAAGCTGGAAATTAAGTGCTAACAAGGCAACCTTAACCAAAGACAATATGCTGTATTTAGAGGGTAATGTATTAGGTGAAAGTTTACTGCCATTGTCTAAATTACAACGTATTGAAACTGAGAGTGCGGTAGTGAATTTAACCACACAAGACATTAGCTCCAATACACAAGTGAAAATTAACGGCTTAAATTTTAGCTCAACAGGACTGAAATTAACAGGTAACCTACAGCAACAAGTCGCAACATTGAAAGAACAGGTGAAAACTCACTATGAAATTAGCAAGCCAAATGATAAAACTCAAAATGCACAATAAAATTATTTTATTAACATCAATAATGCTGATGTCAGTTTCTGCATTTGCCTTAAAAGATGATACAAACCAACCGATTAGCATTACATCGGGTAATCAATCTTTAGATATGGAACATAACGTTGTTACCTTTACTGATAATGTGGTCATTACACAAGGTTCAATTTTAATTAAAGCGAATAAAGTGACGATCACTCGCCCTGCCGAAAATTCAGGTAAAAAAGAAACGGTGGAAGCCTTTGGTCATCCTGTCAGTTTTCACCAAATGTTAGACACTGGCAAGCCTGTTGATGGTCAGGCGAATAAAGTCCATTATGATTTAGGTACTGAATTTTTAACCTTGACAGGTAATGCTGAGTTAAAACAATTAGATAGCAAAATCAATGGTGAACGTATTACTTATGATGTTAAAAAACAACAACTTAAAGCCAATGGTGCAAGTGGAACTCGTGTTAAAACCGTATTAATTCCAAATCAATTAAATGATAATAAAAAGAAAAAATAAGGTCGCTTAATATGTCTGTTTTATATGCTGAAAACCTAGCAAAAAGCTATAAAAACCGTAAAGTGGTTTCTGATGTCAGTTTTACCGTGCAATCAAATGAAATTGTGGGATTACTCGGACCAAACGGTGCAGGTAAAACTACATCCTTTTATATGGTGGTGGGATTGGTTCGTCACGATCAGGGTAAAATCACCATTGATGGTGAAGATATTAGTTTGCTGCCTATGCACAATCGAGCTCAAAAAGGGATTGGTTATTTACCTCAAGAAGCCTCTATTTTCCGCCGTTTGACGGTGTATGATAATTTAATGGCGGTACTAGAAATTCGTAAGGATTTAAATGCAGCTCAACGTCAAGCAAGAGCTGATGAATTAATTGATGAATTTAATATCGGGCATATTCGTGATAATTTAGGACAATCACTTTCTGGTGGTGAACGCCGCCGTGTGGAAATCGCACGTGCTTTAGCCGCTAACCCGAAATTTATTTTGTTAGATGAACCCTTTGCTGGGGTTGACCCGATTTCAGTTATCGACATCAAAAAAATCATCACCGATTTACGCAACCGTGGTCTAGGCGTGTTAATCACTGACCATAATGTGCGTGAAACCCTTGATGTATGCGAACGAGCTTATATTGTGAGTGCAGGACATATGATTGCCACAGGCACACCAAGCGAAGTCATGAATAATGAACAGGTTAAACGTGTTTATCTTGGTGAAGAATTTAAATTATAAAGAAGAAAAAAATGACAAAATTCACCGCACTTTTAACTCCTGAGAATATTCGCCAAGGCGTAATCTGTTCAAGTAAGAAAATAGCCTTTGAAATCGCTTCTGATATGTTAGCTAAACAAGCTGAAATAGAGGGATTTGATGAAATCGAATGCTTTGAATATCTCTTTAATCGCGAAAAATTAGGTTCTACTGCGATTGGTAATGGTATTGCGATGCCACGGGCTCGCTTGCCTAAGGGAGAGAAAGTGCTTGCGATATTTCTACAATTAAGTACCCCAATTGATTATGAAGCCGCCGATAAACGAGAAGTGGATTTAATCCTAGCGATTATTATTCCAGAACAACTCTGTCAAACTTATACCCCGATTTTGGTTGAATTAAGCGAAAAATTGAAAGATAAAACTCTTGATAAGCAGCTCAGATCAGCACAAAGTGCGGAAGAAATTTGGCAAATTTTTCAGCAACTTGATAATAAAGACCCCGAAGATTTAGATTTGCCAAAGTAACCACATTATTGAGAAAAATTATGGAATTGATTATTGTGAGCGGACGCTCAGGTGCAGGGAAATCAGTCGCCTTGCGTGCTTTAGAAGATATTGGTTACTACTGTGTAGATAATTTACCCATTGAGTTACTTCCCCAACTGGCACAAATTCTCTCAAAAAACCAGCAGCTTGCTGCGGTCAGTGTAGATATCCGTAATTTACCTGACTCCGCAGAATCATTAGAACAGATGATTAACCTGCTATCAGAACAGCATCAAGTTAAAATTATTTTTCTTGATGCAAATCAAGATGTATTAATTAGACGTTATAGTGACTCTCGCCGCCCGCATCCACTTTCTTCGGTCAAAGATATCTCGCTTGAAGTGGCAATTAATGCGGAGCGTGACTACCTTGAGCCATTGTACCAACAAGCCAATATTATCATTGATACCACGGAATTATCGACTCACGAACTTGCCGAAAATTTACGTAATTTCTTGCGAGGTCAAAATAATAAAGAACTCAAAATTGTAGTGGAATCCTTTGGTTTTAAATATGGTATTCCGCTTGATGCTGATTATGTATTTGATGTACGTTTTCTGCCGAATCCACACTGGGATCCTGCATTACGTGCAATGACAGGATTAGATCAACCAGTCATTGATTTCTTAAAACGCCATACCGAAGTACATAATTTTGTCTATCAAACACGTCATTTTATTGAAACTTGGTTACCAATGTTAGAAAAAAATAACCGTAGTTATTTGACCATTGCCGTTGGTTGTACTGGGGGAAAACACCGTTCAGTGTATATTGCAGAGCAAATTGGCAATTATTTTAAAAAGAAAGATAAAAATGTGTCGGTGGTACATAATTCGTTAAAACATAATTTAAAATAGTAGAAATGCGGTGAAAAAGTCTTAATTTTTCACCGCACTTTAGTCTAATCCAATCCTATAAGATTATTTCACAACCCCACCACTTGCCTGTAAATCGGCATGATAAGATGAACGTACGAAAGGTCCGCAAGCTGCATGTTCAAAGCCCATAGCTTCGGCTTTTTCACGCAGTTCGTCAAACTCAACTGGAGGCACGTAACGAGCAACAGGTAAATGATGACGACTTGGTTGTAAATATTGCCCCAATGTCAACATGGTCACGCCGTGTTTACGTAAATCTTGCATCACCTCTAAGATTTCTTCGTTGGTTTCACCTAATCCTACCATTAAGCCTGATTTAGTTGGAATGTCAGGGAAAACCTGTTTAAATCCTTGCAACAATTTTAATGACCAGTCATAATCTGCCCCAGGGCGAATTTCACGGTATAGACGTGGTACATTTTCCAAATTATGGTTAAACACATCAGGTGGATTTTCTTTCAAAATCTCAATCGCTTGTTCAATACGACCACGAAAATCTGGTACTAGAATCTCAATTTTGGTATTTGGATTTAATGCACGAATTTCACGCACGGTAGCCGAAAAATGAGCGGCACCACGGTCAGTTAAATCATCACGATCCACTGAGGTAATCACCACATATTTTAATTTCATATCTTGCACTGTTTCCGCCACTTTCCGTGGTTCATCAGGATCTAATGGCAACGGTTTACCATGAGCCACATCACAGAATGGACAACGGCGAGTACAGATTGCACCCATAATCATAAAAGTAGCAGTACCATGGTTAAAACATTCGTGTAAATTCGGGCAAGACGCTTCTTCGCAAACAGAGTGTAACCCGTGACGACGCATACCGTTTTTAATGCTATCAATTTTAGCTGAGTTGGCTGGCAATTTAATCTTCATCCACGCAGGTTTTTTTAATAATTCCTGATCGGGATCGATATTCTTAACCTGAATAATGGACGTTTTAGCCGCATCACGGTATTTAACGCCACGTTCCATTTTAAACGGAGTACCCATTTACTATCCTATCATCTATTTTAAACAAAAGTTTAATTGTTAAAATTTTGTTGCATATTATAGCCTAAAATTTCGCTAAAGTGTGAAACTAATTTTGGTGCAACTTTTTCACAGACAGCATCGGTAGGCTCAATAAAATCTGCTAGTTGGCACATTTCTAAGCCTACATAACCGCAAGGATTAATATAATGGAACGGTTGCAAATCCATGTTAATATTTAATGCCAAACCATGAAATGAGCAACCTTTACGAATTCGCAAGCCAAGCGAACAGATTTTTTTTTCAGTACCGTTACAATCCACATATACACCAGGGGCATCTGCTTTCGGGTAAGATTGTACGCCATAGTTTGCTAAGGTTTTCACCACAGATTGTTCCAAGGCAGTGACTAAATGACGAACATTAAGATCTCGCCCTTCTGCTTTGTGACGTTTAATATCAATTAACACATACATGACCTGTTGCCCAAGTCCGTGATAGGTAATTTGCCCCCCTCGATCTGATTGCACCACGGGAATTTGACTTGCTTGCAATAAATGTTCTGGTTTGCCTGCCTGACCTTGAGTAAATACCGAGTTATGTTGCACTAGCCAAATTTCATCTGGCGTATGTTCATTACGTTGATCAGTAAATTCCTGCATTTTATGCCAAACATCTTGATAATCTTGTATGCCGAGTTGACGAACAATTAATGGAAGATTCATCCTTTTTCCTCAGTGAATTTACAGTACCATTCTTACACCATCAATTTTAGCCAATTCAATATAAAGAATTTCTACTTGCTCAATATTTTCCGCAATAATATCAATGGAAACGGAATTATATGTGCCTTTTGAACTAATATGTTCACGAGGATTATAATCTCCTTTAGCATATTTTTGCGTCACAACAACCACATCATCAATTAAATCAGGGCGATTTTTACCGACTACTTTAAAAGTGAATGGACAAGGGAAATCAAGAAGATCTTTTAATTGTTGTTGCGGAATATCGGCTAAATTAATTTCTTTTACGTTAATCTCTGTCATATTTTTCCTTAAATTTGCAAAAAAGCACCGCACTTTTTTTAAAGTGCGGTATATTTTTCTCAAATTTTCTTATTTTATTATTTAAAACAAACCTTTGATCGTTAAAATCAGCCAATCCCAAGCTCGTCCAAAGATCCCAGCTTCAGCAACATCTTGCATCACCTGAACATTGATAGTTGCTACATCTTTACCGTCTAATTGATAAATCACTCTACCCACATTTTTCCCTTTCGCTAATGGGGCTTCAAGTTCTTTGTTGTCATATTCCACACGGACTTTTAAATCCGTTTGGCGACCTTTCGGAATAATAATAAAGCCGTCTTGTAATACACCTACTGGCACTTTATTTTCATCACCATAGTAAACGCTTTTTTCTTCAATAGCTTTACCAGCTTGCAAGGTTTTAATTGTTTCAAAACTATTAAAACCCCATTGTAATAATTTCTTGCTCTCAACTTCACGACCTTTATAAGTTGGCACACCCATTACCACAGAAATTAATCTCATGTCACCATTATTCGTTGCAGATGCAACTAGATTATAGCCAGCCTGATCGGTATGCCCTGTTTTCATACCATCAACATTGATGGTTTTATCCCACAACAAGCCATTACGATTTGGTTGTTTAATTTTATTAAAAGTGAAGTCTTTTTCGGCGTAAATTTTATATTCTTCGGGTAAATCACGAATAATATGGGAACCAATAATCGCCATATCTCTGGCTGATGAATACTGATTTGGATCATCTAAACCATGTGGCGTGGTGAAATGCGTATTTTTTAAGCCAAACTTTTCTCCATATTGATTCATCATTTCAATAAATTTATCTGTTGTACCTGCCACATATTCCGCTATTGCAACACAAGCATCATTGCCTGAAACTACAATAATTCCACGGTTTAAATCTGCCACAGAAACTTGTTGATTTAAATTTAAGAACATTTTTGATGAATCAGGGAAATTTTTACCCCATGAACTTTCGCCAATCGTTACCATATCTGTTGGGCTAATTTTGCCTTGCTTAATAGCCGTACCAACTACATAACTTGTCATCATCTTGGTTAATGATGCTGGATATTGACGTTGATCTGGATTCAAAGTGGCTAATACTGTCCCCGAATTATAATCCATTAAAATATAAGTTTGAGCGTTGATTTGAGGTGGTGTAATACCAAAATCAAAATCTGCTAAACTAGCAAATGATAACGATAATAAACCTGAAGCCAAGACAATTTTGGTTTTTCTAAGTGAATTTTTTAACATTCCAATAATCCTTCAATACTTAATTACGAATAAGATGTAGTTTTTCTACTTTTACATTAGCTGTCCCCGAAGCAATCATACCAATTTGTGCTGCGGCGATTTTAGATAAATCAATAATTCTTGATTTAGCAAAAGGTCCTCGGTCATTAATTCTCACCACGACCTTACGATTATTTCTTAAATTAGTCACCAACACATAGGTTCCGATGGGTAAAGTTCGGTGTGCGGCGGTAAATTTAGCATCATCATAAATGTCGCCACTGGCAGTTTGACGACCATTAAATTTTTTATGGTAATAGCTCGCTTGACCCGTTTTCTCATAATGATAAGGACTAGAAGATAAATTGGTAGTATATTTTCTATCATTTACTACATAAATATCTTTCTCAATAGCCTGATACGATTTATTGGGATTAAAATGCTTGATTCTTATTGCTTGAGCAGACGAGGTACAAGCCGTCAAAAACACAGTTAAAAAGATTGCTAATAATAACTTAAATTTATTCATAAATTTTCCAAATTCGATAAATACCATTTTATATAGAGTCATCCAACAGGTATTTAGTTCCCTTCACCATAAAGACTTTTTGTTTTGTGAGTATGAATTGACATGACTAAACCAAAACCTGCCATTAATGCCACAAACGATGTTCCACCGTAACTAACAAGGGGTAACGGCACACCTACAACAGGTAAAATACCACTGACCATACCAATATTCACAAAAATATACACAAAGAAAATCAAAAAGGTGGCTCCAGTCAAAATACGCCCAAAGGCATTTTTTGCTTGTGTCCCGATGACTAATCCACGGCTAATAATGAAGAAATAAATTGCCAATAGAATTAATACGCCAATTAAACCATGTTCTTCACTTAATACTGCAAAAATAAAATCCGTGTGCGGTTCAGGTAAAAATTCCAACTGAGATTGTGTGCCTGCCATCCAGCCTTTCCCCCAGATTCCTCCAGAACCAATGGCAATTTTCGATTGTAAAATATGATACCCTGCACCCAGAGGATCTTTTTCAGGATCGAACAAAGTCAATACTCTAGTACGCTGGTAATCGTGCATCAAATAAAACCACATGATCGGAATAAAAGCAGCCAGTCCAACAACTGCGGCAAGAATAATCCACCAGCTCATGCCGGCTAAAAATACCACAAAAATACCAGAGGCACTGACTAAGATAGCCGTGCCTAAATCAGGCTGAAGTGCCACTAATACAGTGGGAAACATAATCATCAGAAAAGCAACTAAAGTTTCTTTCCAATTAATCGGCTGTTGGCGATTACCTAAATAAACGGCGACCATAAGCGGTACCGCTAATTTAACAATTTCTGATGGCTGAAAGCGAACTACGCCCAAATCCAACCAACGTTGCGCCCCTTTACTGGTAGTGCCGATTAAATCAACTAATACCAGCATAATCACCCCAGCAATATAAAGTATTGGTGCAATTTGTTGATAAAATCGAGGTGGTAACTGTGCCATAATAAACATCACCACAAAGCCCAAAATTACTTGAATCACCCGACTCTGAAACATCACTTCACTTGCCCCAGATGCACTGTAAAGCACTAATAAACCATAACCTGAGATTGCGATTAAACCAATCAATAGCCAAAAATCAAGGTGTAATTTTCCCCATAAATTTGGGATTAACGAAGGTTTATCATTCATTCTGCACTCTCCGTTTCTGTTGAATTTTGCACCGCACTTTCAGGGTTTGTTACACTCTCGGTATTTACTGGTTGCAGCGGTTGATTTATTTTAGGTAAACGTTGCAATAAATAATAATCCATAACTTGGCGTACAATCGGTGCGGCATTACTGGAACCACCACCTGCATTTTCTAGGATCACTGCAACAAGCACTTCTGGATTATCATAAGGTGCATAACCCATAAACCAAGCATGATCATGTAAGAATTTTTTCAGATTATGGGCATCATATTTTTGCCCTTCTTTCAAACTAAACACCTGTGCCGTACCTGATTTACCAGCAACATCATAAGCCGCACCAGCAAAGGCTTTACGTCCAGTTCCTGAACCTGAATGAACTACCCCATACATACCTCGTTTTGCCGCTGCCCAAGCACTTTCTGCTGGTTCACGAATATCTTCATACAATAATGGATCTTTATAGGGTTCCACTGTTGAACCATTAATTTCTTTCATTAAGTGCGGTGTATTTACTCGACCATTATTAACCAATACAGCTAGTGCTTTGGCTAATTGTAATGGCGTTGCTGTCCAATATCCCTGTCCAATCCCAACTGGAATAGTGTCACCAATTACCCAAGATTTTTTATAGCGTTTTTGTTTCCATTCTCGATCTGGCATAATGGCAGCTGTTTCTTCTTTAATATCCACCCCTGTCGGCATACCAAAACCAAATTTTTTCATCCACTCAGATAAACGATCAATACCTAATTTATACGCTACTTGATAGAAATACGTATCGGAAGATTCAGTAATCGCCTTTTGTAAATCCGTATTACCATGCCCCGATTTCTTCCAGTCACGAAATCTTTTAGTGCTATTTGGCAGTATCCAATACCCAGGGTCAAAAACAGTGGTACTGGTTGTAATCACCCCTTCCGTTAAGGCTGCCACTGCTATAAATGGTTTGACCGTAGAAGCTGGCGGATATGCCCCCTGTGTGGCACGACTATACAATGGACGATCTTCATCATCTAATAAACGTTTATAATCTGCCCCCGAAATACCGCCGACAAATAAATTATTATCATAACTCGGGCTAGACACCATCGCCAAAATACTGCTATCTTTTGGATCTAACACCACTACCGAGCCTTTCTGTTTAGCTAACAAATCCATAATAAATTGTTGCAAAGGCAAATCAATCGTGAGATGAATACTTTTTCCAGCAATCGGTTGTTGCTCGCTTAGTTTACGAATAACTCTGCCTTGGCTATTAATTTCAACCTGCTCATAGCCAGCCTGACCATGCAATTCATCTTCATAATAACGTTCAATACCCAATTTACCAATATCGGTAGTGCCAGAGTAATTCACATCTTTTTCTTCTTTTTTTAGTCGTTCCGCATCTTTATCATTAATCTTAGACACATAACCTAAAACATGGGTCATCGTTTCGCCATATAAATAATTACGTTTAAAATACGGGCGAATATCTGCACTGGGATAGTTGTATTGATTTACCGCAAAACGAGCAATTTGTTCTTCATTTAAATTCGGTTTTAATAAAATGGAGGTGTATCTTGTGGAACGGCGGCGTTCTTTCTTAAATTGCTCAATGTCTTCATCGGTTAAACCTACAATCATCCGCAATTCTTCAAAAGTGCGGTCTAAATTTTCGACTTTTTCTGGCACAATATATAAACCAAAGAACGTTAAATTTTCCGCCAATAACATACCATTACGGTCGTAAATCAAACCACGAGTAGGTGCTACTGGTAATAATTTAATTCGATTACCATTAGAACGTGTTTGATATTTTTCATAATCTACCACTTGTAAATGATACAAATTTATCAGCAACACAATGGTTAATACAAGCGTACCTATGAATGCCACCAATGCTCGCCGCACAAATAAATTAGATTCCAGCCGATTATCTCGAATCGATTCGTGACGTGGTTTAGCAAATAAAGCCGAGAATAATTGAGTTAACCAGTGCATAGTTGTTATTCACGATGATAGGGGTGATTGGTAGTAAGTGACCAAGCCCGATATAGGCTTTCCACCACCACTACACGCACTAAAGGATGTGGCAAAGTCAATGGTGATAATGACCAACTTTGCTCCGCCACGGCTTTACATTCTGGTGACAATCCCTCAGGACCACCAATTAATAAGCAAATATCCCGACCGTCATTTTTCCAGCTTTCTAATTGCTGTGCTAACTCTGTGGTTGACCAAGGTTTCCCAGGAATATCTAAGGTTACAATTTTGCCCTTACCGCAAGCCGCCAACATTGATTTACCCTCTTGCTCTAAAATACGCTTAATATCCACATTTTTACCACGCTTGCCCGCCACAATCTCTACCAATTCAAATGGCATATCTTTCGGAAAACGACGTTGATATTCTTCAAAGCCTGTTTTTACCCAGTCTGGCATTTTTGTTCCTACAGCGATCAGTTGTATTTTCATAAAAGTGCGGTCAATTTTTGCTTAATTTTAGGAAGTTAAGCCCAAAGTTTCTCAAGTTGATAAAGCTCACGGCTATCCGCTTGCATAATATGCACAATAGCTTGTCCAAAATCTACCACAATCCAATCAGCAGTGGCTTTGCCCTCTTCACCAAAGGTTTCAAAGCCAGCTTGTTTGCTTTCATCAATCAGTTTTTGAGCTAAGGAAGCAACATGGCGACTAGATGTTCCCGTGCAAATAATCATCTCATCAGTAATAGATGATTTCTTTCTCACATCAATGGTTTGAATATCAGTCGCTTTCAAATCATCTAATTTATTGATTAAAAAATCGGTTAAATTCATTATGTATTTTCTATGTTATATTAAAGTGGTAAATTTTAACACAGGATTGAAAGGATAGGAAATTTTTGGTGCCCCCTACCGGACTTGAACCAGTGACCAAGCGATTATGAGTCGCCTGCTCTAACCGACTGAGCTAAGGGGGCAATCAGAGAAGTGCGGTGATTATATGCAAAACTGTGATGTAAGTCTAGTTTTTCAAAAATATTCTGAATTATTCGTAGAATTTTTTAGCAAATTTATCAACGATTGTAGTATTATTTCCGTAATGCACATAAAGTGCGGTGAAAAAATAACTATTTTATCTATTAAGGAGAATCATAATGTTTACTGGCAATTTAACTAATGCAGACTACGCTCGTGGCTTACCAAAAGTGATCGTCGATGTGTGCGAACATTTAAAGACTTTGAATTTAGCTGGATTAGAAAATGGTCGTCACGATTTAACTGACGAAATTTATATGAACGTAATGTCGCCAGAAACGGGGGAGTCTGAAAGCAAAAAAGCTGAATTGCACCACGACTACATTGATGTGCAACTGTTAATTGAAGGGGCAGAAAATATTGAATATGGCATCGCCACACCTGATTTATCACGCTATGAAGAATATCATGCCGATGATGACTATCAAGTGACGGATAGTGAATTTGCTGATAAAAATACTATTCTCATGCGTCCAAATATGTTTGTCGTCTTTTTACCTTACGAACCGCATAAGCCTTGCGTTAATGTCAATGGTAAAGTGGCAAAATTGAAAAAACTCGTCGTCAAAGTCCCCGTTAAATTACTTTAACTCTTAAATGAAAGGACTATTTTTACGGATTGTGACAAGTATCGCATTATTGTTGTGGGCGATTGATATGGTTTTCCCTTGGCAACAAATAATGCGATCTGAATCTAACCATTATTCCAAGATTGTACAAAACAAAACTTTAGTGGTTGGCACAATTAATAATCCTGTTTCCTATTTTATTGATGCAAATGGCGAAACAGGATTAGAGTATGAACTTAGTAAAGCCTTTGCAGATTATCTCGGCGTTCAATTAGAAATCAAGACATTAGATAACAGCGAAGCATTATTTGATGCGTTAAACAATAATGAAATCGATATTGCGGCGGCAAATTTACTTTATCAAAGTAAAAAAACCGATAATTTCCAAATTGGTCCTTCTTATTATTCTGCATCTTGGCAATTAGTTTATCGTAAAGGTCAACCACGCCCGAGTTCGCTCGCTCAACTTTCAAATGAGGTGGTGATTGCTGGTGGTTCAGAATTAGAGAGTATTTTACAAGAAAAAAAAGAAACTATTCCAAAATTACGTTGGTCGATTGATAACAAACAAAGCCAAGAAGCATTATTATTACAAGTGGCGGAAGGAAAAATTGCCTATACCATTGCAAATTCTATTGATGTGTCCGCTATTCAGCAAGTCAGACCGCAAATTGCGGTGGCTTTTGATGTTACTGACGAATCTACGGTGCATTGGTATTTGCCTAACAGCTCATATAATGAATTACAAGCTGCCTTATTAGACTTTATGAATGGGGCGATTGAAAATGGCTTAATTGCTCATATCGAAGAAAAATACTTTAATCATTTTTCCAAATTCGATTATGTGGATATGCGTTCTTATACCAACGCCATTGAAAATATTTTACCAAAATACTCCGCACTTTTTGAAAAATATCAGGGTGATTTAGACTGGCGATTATTGGCTGCCGTTGCTTATCAAGAATCTCATTGGGATAAAGATGCTACGTCACCTACTGGCGTACGTGGCATGATGATGCTAACCAAAGCCACCGCAGAACGTATGAAAATTAGAGATCGAACCGATCCAGAACAAAGCATTAAAGCTGGTTCAGAATATTTACATTGGCTAATCTCACAAGTGCCAGATAGTATTCCACAAGAGGATCGTATTTGGTACGCACTAGTAGGCTATAATATGGGCTTAGGTCACATGCTTGATATTCGCCGATTAACTAAAAATTTAGGTGGCGATCCCGATAATTGGTCAGATGTAAAAAATAATCTACCATTATTAGCCGAAAAGCGTTATTACAGCAATTTAAAATATGGTTATGCTCGTGGCTATGAAGCCTTTCAATATGTGGAAAATATTCGCCGCTATATGAATAGCATTATCAATTATCATCGAGTACAAGAAAATCAACAAGAACAAGTTAATTAAGTAAAAGAACAAATTAATCGATCAAAAAAGAGGTAATTATGGCAGTAAAGCGTAAATCTCACTTAAAAAAAACCAATAAATCCTTTGCAGAACAAACTCGCAGAACAGCTCGTATTCGACGTTTAAGATCATCAAAACATAGCATTGCAATGCGTCATGCTCTAGTTTTTCATTCGCAACAAGAAAGTTAATTCTTTTTCACCGCACTTTTTTAAAGTGCGGTCTTTTTCTAGTCAATTTCTACTTGAATTCCCTTAATATTGCTGTATAATTCGCTCCCTACAGTCACATCCATTTTAGTTCCTTGCTTCCGCAAGATTGGTGACTGGTCTTACCGTCGGAGGCTGATTAACCCGTAAGGAGCAGTAATGCGTCACTACGAAATCGTATTTATGGTTCATCCGGACCAAAGCGAACAAGTACCAGGCATGATTGAACGTTATACAGGTTCTGTAACAGAAGCTGGCGGTCAAGTTCATCGCTTAGAAGATTGGGGTCGCCGTCAATTAGCTTACCCAATCAACAAATTACATAAAGCACATTATGTGCTAATGAATGTAGAAGCGCCTCAAGAAGTAATCGACGAGCTAGAAACAACATTCCGTTACAACGACGCTATTCTTCGTAACGTAATTATTCGTACTAAGCACGCCGTAACAGAAGCGTCCCCAATGGTTAAAGCCAAAGACGATCGTCGTCCAGCTTTAGCTGAAGTTGAAACCAACGATTTTGAGGATGCTGAGGAGTAATTTGAACATTGATAATCGTTTATCGTTAATCGGCACTGTCGCTGATTTACCCAAACGATCGAAAAGCCCGAACGGTATTGAACATTGCCGATTTTATTTAGAACATCGTTCCGAACAAATCGAAGTTGGACTAAAGCGTCAAGCGTGGTGCAAAATACCAATCCAAATTAGTGGCAATCAATTAATTCAACTCACTCAAAGCATTACGGTCGGCAGCCAATTATTGGTAGTGGGCTTTATTAGCTCACATAAACAAGCCAACGGCTTAAACCAATTAGTATTGCATGCCGAGCAAATCGAATTTATAGATTAGGAGACTAGCCAAATGGCACGTTATTTCCGTCGTCGTAAGTTCTGCCGTTTCACAGCGGAAAATGTAGTAGAAATCGATTATAAAGATATTCCTACATTAAAGAACTATATCACAGAGAGCGGCAAAATTGTCCCAAGCCGTATTACCGGTACTCGTGCGAAGTATCAACGTCAATTAGCCCGTGCAATCAAACGCGCTCGCTATTTAGCGTTACTTCCATACACTGACAATCATCAGTAATTAAGGAGAACACGGTAATGCAAGTAATTCTTTTAGATAAAATTGTTCACCTAGGTAACGTAGGTGATCAAGTAAATGTTAAATCAGGTTTTGCACGTAACTATCTAATCCCACAAGGAAAAGCTGTTATGGCAACCAAAGCTAACATTGAACACTTTGAAGCACGTCGTGCTGAATTAGAAGCAAAAGCAGCTGCAAATCTAGCGGAAGCACAAGCTCGTGCAGCACAAATCACCGCATTAGAATCAGTCACTATCGTTTCTAAAGCAGGTGACGGCGGTCGTTTATTCGGTTCTATCACCACTCGTGATGTAGCTGAAGCGGTAACGGCAGCTGGCGTGAAAGTAGAAAAATCAGAAGTTCGTTTATCCACTGGTCCTTTACGTACCATCGGTGATCACGACATTCGTTTCCAACTTCACGGTGAAGTATTCGCAGCAATAAACGTTATTGTTGTTGCAGAATAATTATTTATTATTTAGATTGAACGAAAAACCCAGCTACGCTGGGTTTTTTATAACAGTTGATTATCCTAGTTGCATTATCGGTACCCGATTAAGCGTAGCCTCATTCACTGGTACTAAATAATCTGGCACGCCATTATTCTCAACGGCAGTGCAATGAAAACAAACAAAATTAGTATCTAATCCTTTTATCTCTTTTGAATTTTCAAAAAAATTGTTTTTCTGATAACGATTAGAAATAAACCAATAACAAGAATAATCAATTGATTCCAAATATCTTTTAGTGGATATAATAGAATCGCTATGAACCTCAATAAAAATAACTGGTTTATGTCTTGCAATTGTCTGTTTCGCACCAGCTAAGACTTTCAAGTCAAACCCTTCAGCATCAATTTTTAATAATCGTAATGATGCCAGTTTCTGAATCTCGGGATGACTATCTAAGGTAATTAAGGATATTGTTTCCCGATGTACTTCACCTACAAATTTACCTTCAGTACTAAATCCTTTATCAATGGAAAAACTACCATAATTCCAATCTGTTTGATAATCTGATGCTTCAATCTCGGTGTTTCCACATTCATCACTCACACCTTGATTATAGCAATAAACATTTAACAGATTATTTAACGTGATATTACAACATAAATGCTGAAAAACGATACGTTGCGGTTCAAAGCAAAACAATTTACCTTTCGGAATAAATTGAGCAATCGGTACAGAGTGCATCCCCTGATTTGAGCCGACTTCAATAACATTATCATGCTGATCCAATAACTTACCAAATAACATCACTTCAAGCTCAGACCATTCTCCATACTCTGTTGCCCAAAAACTAATTAAATCATGGGGTAATAATTTAAAATTACCATGTCTTAATTTTAGTACAGGGATTGATTGATTGATTGATTGATTGATTGATTGATTGATTGATTGATTGATTGATTGATTGATTGATTGATTGATTGATTGATTGATTGATTGTCCATTATATGTCCTCTATCATACTTGTCAACATTGTAGCTATATTACGCTATTATGTATGCAAAGAGAATAAAAATAATCCGCCAAAGTGCGGTTTATTTTCTCCTATTTTTCTATGAATCTGCTAAAATACGGTCACTTTTTTATTCTATATTATTTAACCATTATGAGCTTATTAAATATATTAATTTATCCCGATGAACAGCTACGTAATATTGCGGAGCCTGTCACTGAATTTAATGATGAATTACAAACTTTTATCGACAATATGTTTGAAACCATGTATGAACATGAAGGCATCGGACTAGCTGCAACACAAGTGAATGTACATAAACGTGTGATTACCATTGATATTGAAGGAGATAAAGCCAATCAGATCGTATTGATCAATCCTGAAATTTTGGAAAGTTCGGGCGAAACGGGTATTGAAGAAGGTTGTTTATCCATTCCAGGTTTTCGTGGATTAGTGCCTCGCAAAGAAAAAGTCACGGTGAAAGCATTGAATCGTCAGGGTGAAGAATTTACCTTTGAAACAGATGGCTTATTGGCAATTTGTATTCAACATGAAATTGATCACTTAAATGGCGTGTTATTTGTAGATTATTTATCGCCACTCAAGCGTAACCGTATTAAAGAGAAATTAGTCAAATTACAAAAACAAATTGCTCGTGGTAATGCTTAAACTTAAGCAAAAAACACCGCACTTTCTCATCAAAAAGGGACGAACATCAATTATTCGTCCCTACTTCGTTAGCTTATTACCTAAAATGTCATGCCTAATCCAACAAAATAGGATCGACCTGGTTCATTATAAGTGTTTGCTCCACTACCAGTACGGTACAGGTTTCTGTCAAAAATATTTTTCACCCCACCACGAATGTGGAAGTTTCTGTTGAAATCATAACGACCACTAATCGACCAAATAGCATAAGATGCCCGATCGGCACCATTGACAAATCTGGTTCCGTCTCCCCGTAATACTTTAGTGGTCTGGCGACCATATAAGGTAAAGTCTAACTGGGTACTTAAGGCATCCATAATCTGCCAACCTAAACCACTGTTAATAGTATATTTCGGTGTAATTGACAATTTCTCACCCGTGGTTTTATTTTCTGACTTCATCATATAAGTGAAGTTATTATTCCAATGGATTTTATCCGTAATTTTCCAGTTAAAAGTCCCCTCTAAACCACGCACCAAGGCTTTGGGTACATTATAATATTTAAACACATAAGTATTACCAGCTTTTGCAAATAGCTCATGACCCACATCCACTTTATTTCGATAATCATTATTGAAATAAGTAATGCTAGTATTAATCCGATCATCATTATATTCCAACCCAATTTCACTATTAATACTACTTTCCGCTTTCAGGTTCTCATTACCTTCCACATAACAAGGTCGATAACCTTGATAGCAACCTCCACCATAGCTATATAAACGATAGTTTGGAGCAAGTTGGTGAATATTCGGTGATTTATAGGCTCGAGCTACCCCTGTTTTTAAGGTTAAATTTTCGGTTAAGTTATACCACAAATTTAACGCTGGATTAACGCTAGACCCCACCACATTATGATGCTCAAAGGAAAGTGTTGGCACTACAGTGAATTTAGAAGTCACACCGATATTATCTTCCAAATTCACACTAAATTTTCGAGTTTTATAATGAGAATCCGTATGCCCTGCTAACTGATCCAATGCAATCCCATAACCTGAGGGCTTACCAATATTCGGATCGTTTAACTTAGCTTGTGAATATCCAAAACTAATGGTTAAGGTTTGTGGTATTTTGGTAGCAAAATCAATAAAAGTATCAGATTTTATATCAAGGTTGCGTAATTTGGATTCAATCCATTCACGCTTTTCGGTAATCATCCCCTCGCCACCACCGTTGAGTCCCTCGTTAAAGCGTTTATTATTTGTCCATTCGTATTGTACATAACTTTTATTGGAAATACGTCCCCAATTACCTGTATAAGTCAATGATGCATTTTTTCGAGTCATAATATTGGTGGATTTTCCGATTAAATCATCTACCGTATTGCCTTGTATCCGATTGGTTAACAATGTAGTGCTAGAACCACTTAATTGTGAATCGCCAGCATAAATATTATTTTGACGGCTATAACCATATTCCATATCAAAAATATGTTTATCGCTTGGCATATAGCGTAACAATACATTAGCATCACGATTTTTCACACCCTCACGCCCTGCAGTGAAAGTGCTTGGTAGAGTATGATGTTGTTTCACATAAGGAATAACATTAATATACCATTTATCCGCATCCGTCTTATTATAGTTACCATATAAGCGTAACCCCCAATGTTCACCCAGAGGTGTCATTAAGTTAAAATTAACCCGACGGCTATCCCCTTCTTCTTTGTGATAAGGACGAGAATAATAGGTTTCAATACCACCAGATAAGCGGTCAAATTGTTTTTTGGTGATAATATTCACTACCCCACCAGCAGCACCGTCACCATAATGGGCAGCGGATGGACCTCGGAATACATCAATACGTTCAATCATTTCAGCTGGCACCCAGTTGGAATCGCCTCGAGTATCACGTTCGCCACGACGGCTGTAACGCACTGCATTACGGGATCGAACAGGTTTACCGTCCACTAAAATTAGGGTGTTTTCTGGTCCCATGCCACGAATATCAATTTGACGGTTGTTACCACGTTGCCCAGATGCAGAATTACCCGTGAGGTTTACCCCAGGTTGTTTACGGACAATTTCCGCAATATCATTTGCCACACCTTGTTGTTGAATTTCTTTGCTATGTACTTCTGATGAGCCTAGGCTTTGTTTGAGTTGTGCTTCTGCAGTCACTTGAATGGTGTCAAGTTGAGTGCTATCTTCTGCATAAACACTTAAACTCGTACAGATAATAAGTGCATAAGTCAGTTTATTAAGTTTGAATTGCATAAATTGCTCCAGATAATCTTACTCGTTGTGCGATGGATTGCCCCTCACTCTTGTGCTTAAGAGTGCGGTGAAAATATTGATATTTTTAACCGCACTTTGAGAAAAAGCAGGGTGAAAGTTTAGGTTTTATTGTTTTTTCGCACCAAATACGCCAGATGTATGTGTTGTTGTTCCTGCTTCTTCATTAGCCGTATCACGAGAGAACCGACCAATAACTTCATCTGCATTCTGCCCAACAAACATCCCTTTTGTTATCATTTTGCTCTCTTGATCCGTGCCAGCAAATTCAGCACCGTTAATATGAGCACTTAAACTAATAGGTTTGACTTGATTAAAATAAAAGACTTCACCTAAGTGCATAGATTCAGGATTTTTTGCATAATCATCAAGGTAGTCTTGGCTAGCAGTTTTAGTATCTGGTGTTATTGTGCCAGTTAATTTTTTATTATCTAAATCCGCCTGAAATTCTGCTGTTCCCGTATGGATAACATCTTGGTATTGTTTTCCTCTGATATTATTTCCAACAGCCGCTAACCCTTTATAATTAATCACGCCTGAAGTTGGCATATTTTCTGTTGGTGTAATTTCACCTAACACAGTTGAACGATATCCACTTCTTTTTTGTGCAACATAACCATGTTTTAGGTTCAATAAATTGGCATAATACTCATCAATATAAACGTAACCTATCTCTGGATAGTTAATTAGATTTTGATAGTCATATTTAGCCTCTTTAGGAACTGAAGGATTAGATAATAAATCAACTAAATTGTATGTTTTTAATGTATCATTAACTTTTTCACCACCTTTTTCGTGTTTCCAAATTAGGTTCAAACTGCCGTCCTCATTTACCGTAACGCTGTCTATGATGTAATTATTTACCTTATGGCTATCTAAAAGAGCGATATTGTCATCATCATTAAATCGCATTTGCGTACCTACAAGTTGTTTTTCCTGCGTTTTTGGTGGTTCTGGTACTGGATCTGGCTTAGTATCTGTAATTTGATCATCCTTTTTAGGTTCCTCTTTTGGGATCTGAGCCTCGGTTAACCCTTTTTTTGCACCATAAGAACCGAATAAATTTTGTGTTGGATTAGAAAAGATCCCTGCCATTTCTTGTGCATTTTCACCATAGAATTGTCCATTGGTTGTAACACCATTTTTTTCACCGACAAAACGATTGTCTGAAATTTTGGCACTTAGGGAAATCGGATCGAATACATTACTTTCTACAGGTTTAGTAAAGAAGTTTTGATTGGTTGCTGTGATTTTTCCATCAAGAGATTTTTTATCAAAATCTACATCAAATTCTGCATCCCCAATTTTGACATTTTTTACGCTAATATTATGATCATCATCTGGACCAGTAGCTAAATATTTCCCAGCTTCGCCCACTTGTAATACGGCACGTCCTTTATATTTTGCTGTTCCACTCGTTGGAATCTGAGCGTTATCGGTCGCAAAACCTTGAGCAAAAGCATAGTCACCATGATGTATTGGGCTATCAGGTACACCAACGTTTATGCCCCATAAAGCTGAATCTAAATTAATGCCATAAACACGCATAATACTAAGATAGCCCCACTTATTAGAACCTGACGCATCGTCATCTACGAAAGTAAAAAAGTCCTGATCTTTGGCACGTTGTTCCGCAATACGTTCTGATAAATGCGTACCTTGGAATGTGGCGTAATCCCCCTCTTGAGCAACTTTGGTGTCTTTCCCCGAAAGACCAAGTTTTTCGGTATATTCAATATTGGCTTTTTCACCTGATGGAATAGTTTGATCAGATTGGTCGATTGGATTACCAACAGATTGCCCATGTACCCGTTCAACATAAGATCCACTGACTTGTGTAGCATCAGTAGGAATTTTACCGCGAATATAAGAAAGTTCTGTCGGTTTTGTATTATCTGAGGTGCCACTGCCTGAACTACTACCACTTGAACCACTATCCGTTGTACCACCATTGGATCCGCCACTGTTTTGATTATTCATTGGATTATTAGCAGTTGGGTTATCATTACGCACTTCAACTGGATTACTTGTTGAGCAAGCTGAAAGAACACCCGCCAATAAAACTACAGATGCTATCGCACTGAGTTTAAAAGCAATTTGAATTGGTTTCATAGCAAAATTCTCCATTAGATTATAAAAATTTTTATCATGTCAAATTTAAAAACCAACCTGTTAAATTAGCTTTCAAACTTAACATCGGTGCTTATGATAATAATTCCCCTTAACAAATGCAAATACAAATAAATATCATTTGTATAAATTTATTAAATTTTTGTTAATTTTTAGGCTGAAACGGTAAAGCAACGAACTAAGACTGAATACTATTTATACAAATTTGGGTTTTCGGATAAAAAAGGAATATTTTTCGAAAAGAAAGCTGAAAAGTGCGGTGGAAAATTAGGAAGTTTTGTCCCTATATAGTCGATGGGGACAAAGTTTACTAATATACTCCCTAAAAATAAAGAAAGATTAAAATCTTTTGCTTAATTCCAAATAAACCTGATGTTTATCATAGGTATAGAAAACGTGATTACTTTTAGTCTTGTGATAGCTATAGGTTAAGCGTGGTGTAATGCCTTTGTAATGGAAAGCACGATGCCATACGGAAACTGCTGCTCCATATTCCTTATTACGTTGCGTAATATTAAAAATTGGCATCGGTCCTTTATAATGCTTTTGCCCATAACTTAAATTCACTCGAGTCGATAAACCTTTGCCCCATTCTTGTACCCAGCCCAGATTGATGGCTCGGCGAATATAGCTGTCATCCGCATCTCGAGTACTGGTGCGGTTGTAGCTTAAATTAACATACCAATATTGTTGAGCATTGCGTAAATAACTCAAGCCAGTAGAAATATAATGCGTGTTACCATTAAGATGCTTACGCTCGGTGTAACGTTGTTCACTGTATTGATAATTTGCTCGCCATTGCCATTTTGGATTAAGCCAATAGCTGAAACTCAGAGTACCGCCACCAGATTTGGAGAAACGTTTTAAACTTTCGCTTATTTCACGTCCGCCAGCATAGAGTGTCTGCTCCATAAAAGGAATTAGGCTCAAATCGGAACGCCCTGTTTGATAGCCTAAACCCAAGCCACCGTGCATGGTCATTTCATTGAATTTTTTGTTATCCCAGTAATATTTACCATACAAAGAAAGATCTAATTGGTGATAAAACCCATTTCCCCACGACCATTTTTTACTCGCATCAAGATTATAACCAAATCCTTGTGCAGATTCCCGTTTAGGTGGTATCCAATTACCATAAGTCGTGCCAGATTTTGGGGCATTATTAATGTTCGGATCATTTAAATACGTAAAACCACCGCCAAAACTCCAACGATCCTGTTGGTGAATGGCATTAATATAGGCATCAATCAACCCTGCCACATTAGGCGGGAGATTTTCGCTACGCAATTTCTCAAATTGCCCTTCAGCAGCATCATATTCTTTGTTTTCAAATAACACTGTGGCTAACTGTAAACGGATTGGTAAAATATCGTTTTTATCTGCCAAGATCTCACGATATAAGCGGATAGACTGATTATAATTTTGCTCTTTTTTTGCCAAAATAGCTTGTTGCCACTGAGTTAATAAGGGATCTTGCCATTTGGTGTCAATTTTCTGGTAAATAGGATATAAAATAGCCACTGTTTCCACATTGCCTTGAGCAAGTGCTGGTAGTAAGGCTCGAATTACTAATTCAGGCTGTTGAGCCAGTTCTTCTTTAGTAATGGATAAAGAATGTGTTTCACCTTGAGCAATTTTTTGTGGTTTATTTTGTGCAGCTTGTTGTGATTGAATTTGCTGATCTAAACTTCTGTCACTCACACGTTGATCGTCAAAACGGCGATTAAATTCACGTTGCTGTTCATTTTGAGTTGAATCTTCTGCACCTAAAGCAAGAGTTGGAAATGCGACTAAAAATGCCAAAGCGAAAGTGGACTGCAAAAATGATTGGTGTTTCATTGTCTATCCTTAATTTTTTATAATGCGAATAGTTTACATTTATTTAACTTTTAGTGCAAACCGAACTGCAATTTAATCGTTTTTAACAAATAATTAAATTTAGTTGCATCCCATAGAAAGAAAACGCTATTATTTAATCCATTAACTCTCAACATAGCGTAGCACATTAATCTTATGCAAAAATTAAACATTATTTTCGCAGGCACACCCGATTTTGCCGCACAACATTTACAAGCATTATTGAACTCCCAACACAATGTCATTGCTGTCTATACCCAACCCGACAAACCTGCGGGACGGGGCAAAAAACTACAAGCCAGCCCAGTAAAACAACTTGCCGAACAGCATCATCTACCAGTTTATCAACCAAAATCCTTACGCAAAGAAGACGCTCAAGTTGAACTGGCAAGTTTAAATGCAGATGTCATGGTGGTGGTCGCTTATGGTTTAATTTTACCTTTAGCGGTATTACAAGCACCTAAATTCGGTTGCTTAAATGTACATGGTTCGATTTTACCCCGTTGGCGAGGTGCTGCACCCATTCAACGTGCTATTTGGGCAGGTGATAAACAAACTGGCGTAACGATTATGCAAATGGATATAGGGTTAGACACGGGTGATATGTTGCATAAAGTCTATTGTGATATTGCATCAAAAGAAACTTCCGCTAGTCTGTATCATAAACTGGCAGAGCTTGCTCCAGCAGCATTGATCGAGGTGTTGGATAACTTAACCAACGACAAATTTTTACCAGAAAAACAAGATGATAGCCAGTCAACTTACGCAGATAAATTAAGCAAAGACGAGGCTCAATTAAATTGGCAATTATCCGCTGAACAGTTGGAACGCAATATTCGAGCGTTTAATCCTGCTCCAGTCGCATTTTTGATCCTCAACATCAATGATGTGCAAGAGCGAGTAAAAATTTATCAAGCCGATGTATTACCGCATCAAGATAAAACTGCTGGTACTGTACTAGCTGTCGATAAAAAAGGGGTACAAATTGCGACTACGCAAGGTGTGTTGAATATTACCCAACTGCAACCTTCTGGCAAAAAACCGATGTCTGTACAAGATTTCCTAAATGGACGTGCCGACTGGTTTAAAGTAGGTGATGTGTTATGAGAACGCCAAAAAATTCGCCAAAAAACACCGCACTTTCAAGCCGAATCATGGAAGTCAGAGCGGTTTCTGCACAGGTCATTTTGCAAGTATTCGATCAGGGTAAGTCCTTATCGGCTTTAATTCCTGAAATCCAAAGCCAAGTAAAAGCTCAGGATTTACCATTATTGCAAGAAATCTGTTTCGGGATTTGCCGAGTGTTGCCACGTTTAGAATGGATTATTCGTTTATTGGTAGATAAGCCGTTAAAAGGGAAAACTCGCATTGTGCATTGTTTATTGTTGGTAGGATTATATCAAATACTCTACACCAGAATTCCTGCTCATGCGGCAATTAATGAAGTGGTGAATGCCACTAAAATACTCAAATGTGAGAGTTTCCGTGGGTTAATTAATGGCGTATTACGTCGTTTCTTACGGGAACAAGATGAAGTCTTAGCAGTAGTCGATAAACACTGGCAGACCAATCACCCTGAATGGCTAGTGAATAAATTGAAGAAAGCCTATCCAAACTGGCGTGACATTGTTGCAGCAAATAATCAGAAACCACCGATGTGGATTCGCGTTAATCCGCAACATTGCACAGCGAAAGACTATCAGCAGCTACTATTAGCGGAAACCGAGTTAGTCAGTTTTACTGATAATAATCCTTATGCCTTACGTTTGGCTCAACCAACTGCGGTGCAAAAATTACCTTATTTTGCAGATGGTTGGGTAACAGTACAAGATCTACACGCTCAATGGTCAGCCATTTTACTGGGTGGACAAAATGGCGAATTGATTTTAGATGCTTGTTCTGCTCCAGGGGGAAAGGCTACTCATATTTTAGAACTGGCTCCGCAAGCTAAAGTGGTGGCATTAGATGTCGAGCAGAGTCGTTTAAAACGTGTGGAAGAAAATTTAGCTCGCTTACAACAAAAAGCCTTGGTGATTTGTGGTGATGCAAGTCAGCCTGAACAATGGTTGCCACAGGTAGCAAAGTCTATTATCGGCAAGCAAACTGTGGTGCAATTTGATCGAATTTTATTAGATGCTCCTTGTTCTGCCACTGGAGTTATTCGCCGTCACCCTGATATTAAATGGTTGCGTCAAGAAAATGATATTGATCAGTTAGTTCAACTACAGAAAAAAATTCTCACTGCACTTTGGGCGAAATTAAAACCAAATGGGATCTTGCTTTATGCGACTTGTTCCGTGCTACCCGAAGAAAATAACCAACAAATTACACAATTCTTAATAGAAAATAGGGATGCGAAGCTGGAAGCATTGCCATTTGATCAAATTGATGGTGAAATTGGTATGCAATTTTTATCAACAGAATTAGGTGGAGATGGGTTTTATTATGCGAAATTAAGGAAAATTTAGTTTTCCTATCTCAGCGTTTCACCTAGATTTTCCGTGTTGAGAACGGAAAAATGAGAAAACCCCGAAATTATTCGGGGCTCTTTTTAACATCTAATCAGAAATTATTTTTTCAATAATTCACGAATATCAGTAAGTAATTCTTCAGTTGTAGGACCAGCTGGAGCTGCTTCCACTGGTTTTTTCAATTTATTGATACCTTTTACCATCATAAAGATAGCAAATGCAATAATAATGAAATCAAATACGTTTTGGATAAACATACCATAATTTAAAGTTACTGCTGGCGTTTCGCCGACAGCTTCTGCTAATACGATTTTTAAATCTTTGAAATCCACACCACCAGTGAGAATACCTAATACAGGCATTACTACATCACCAACTAGTGAACTCACGATTTTACCAAATGCACCACCGATGATCACACCGACAGCCATATCAACTACATTGCCACGCATGGCAAATTCACGAAATTCTTTCATAAAGCTCATAAATCTTTTCCCTTATAAATTTAAATGTTAAAAAGAGTGTATATTATATAAATTTTGAGCATTTTGTATAGCTTTTTTGTATATTTTTAGATAAAAAACGTTGTCGGCTGAAATAGCTTTTCAATTTCTGACACTTGTTTTTTATCTGCAAGATAAACTACCACATGATCATTATCTTGAATAATCAAATCCTTACGGGCAATAATCACTTCGCCATTACGTAAAACTGCCCCGATTAACGCAGTATTTGGTAATTTTAATTCACTCACTTTCCGACCAATAATATTTGAACTGGTTTCATCACCATGTATAACCGCTTCTAATGCTTCTGCTGCACCATGACGAAGTGATGACACATTAATAATATCGCCTTTGCGAACATATCCTAGCAAGGCGGAAATAGTTGCCTGTTGTGGTGATACCACAATGTCCACTGCTCCACCTTGTATTAAATTGATATATGCCATGCGTTGAATTAGCACCATCACTTTCTTAGCACCAAGCCGTTTCGCTAATAAAGCTGACATAATGTTCGCTTCATCATCGCTCGTCAAGGAAATAAAAACGTCCATATTCTCAATTTGTTCTTCAAATAATAAACTGTAATCCGAGGCATCACCGTGAAAAACCAAAGTATTAGACAATTTTTCGGCTAATTGTGCTGCTCTTTCTGCATTACGTTCAATTAGCTTCACCGTACAATTATTCTCTAATTTTTGGGCAACGCTTAAACCAATATTCCCCCCCCCTGCAATCATGATGCGTTTATATGGACGTTCTAATCGCTGTAATTCAGACATAACCGCTTTAACGTGTTCAGTGGCACAAATAAACGTTACTTCATCACCAGCTTCAATAATAGTAGATGCTTGTGGACGAATGGCTTTATCTTGGCGAAAAATAGACACAATTCGACAATCTATATGCGGTAAATGCTCTCGCAAGGCAGAAATGGCATACCCCACTAATGGACCACCATAATAAGCCTTACACACCACTACACTAATTTTTTTATTCGCAAAATGTGCAACTTGTAATGCCCCAGGGTAATTAATTAAGCGAACAATATCTTCTGTTACTAGATTTTCAGGTGAAATAATATGGTCAATAGGGATAACATCTGGATTAAATAACTTTTCTTTTTCACGTAGATATTCTGCACTTCTAATTCGAGCAATCTTAGTAGGCGTATGAAATAGGGTATAAGCAATTTGGCTTGCTACCATATTAATTTCATCAGAATTCGTTACTGCTACTAATAAATCCGCATCTGTTGCACCTGCTTCACGCAGTACACTTGGGAATGAGGCAGAACCAATAACTACTCGCAAATCGTGTTTATCTTGTAGATTAGCAAGGTGTTCAGGATTATTATCCACCAAAGTAATATCGTTATCTTCACTCACCAAGTTCTCTGCCAGTGTTGTACCAACTTGTCCAGCACCAAGAATAATTATTTTCACAGTTCGTTCCTATTTTCTTTCTCACACTATAAGATATGCCAATATTAACAGAATTTAGACCGCACTTTAACTGTTCAATTCACTGACAAATATATGTTATAGATAATAACTTCGCTCTCTCCGTTTACGCAAAGAGCAAAGTTATAAACAAAAAATTTTTAGTTGATCAATAAACTAAAAACGCTCTCACTTGAGAGCGTTTATTATATTATTTTTTCGCTTTAAGTACACGTAATGTGAAAATTACGATACCAGCAGTAAAGACCATTAAACCGAGAATATCAGCAGTTTCTCCCCAGTTTTCTAAACTTAACGCCAATGGTGCATCTGAACCGCCAGAGGTTACTGAGCCAGCGATAATAAAGGCAAGCAATACGCCGATTAAACTTTCACCAACAATTAAACCCGCAGCAAATAAGGTGCCGTAACGTTCAGCATTTTTCTTCACTTCAGCTACATTTTTGCCAGTACGTTTTGCATAACTGTCTAAATGACGATTAATTAACCAAGCTAAAACCGCTCCAACCACAATCGGTGCATTCACTGATGGTGGTAAATAAATCCCCATACCAACTGCTAATGCGGGTAGGGCAAAACGATTATTGGACGATTTTTTTAATAAGCTATCAATAATAATGAAAACTACGCCTAAACCGATACCAAAGAAGATATAACCCCATTCTAAATTATGTGAGAAAATACCGTTCGCAATGGTCATCATCAATGTTGCTTGCGGTGCAGAAAGTACTTGACTTGGATCCATACCTTCACGTGGAATCGCACCAGTAAAGCCATAAGAATAATAGAGAATATCAAGCACTGGAGCAATCACTAAAGCACCGACAATTACCCCAATAATCAACGCAACCTGTTGACGCCAAGGCGTTGCTTCAATTAAATAACCTGTTTTTAAATCTTGTAAGTTATCGTTAGAAATCGCCGCTGTACAGATTACGATAGAACAGCTAAATAAGGTTAATGCTGTTAAGAATTTTTGACCTTCAGCCGTATCTAATACACCAGTAGATGACCCGATTAACATCAACACAATCGCCGTAATGACGACCGAAATAATACCGATACCAGAAATTGGACTAGATGATGAACCAACCAAACCCGCCATATAACCACAAGCCGCAGCCACTAAGAAACCGATCACAAAAGCCAGTAGTGTACAAACCACAACTAAGCTAATCGCTACCACAGGCTCAATACTTACTGGTTGCAAGAAACTATATAGTGCCAATACAATCAATACCACCGAAATAATGCTGATATAAATCATTGCGTTAGGTGATAAATCTTGCGTAGTGCGGTCATTATTTTTGAAGTTTGGATCTCTTAACGCACGGAATGACTGGATCATACCTTGTGCCATCGGTTTCATTAACACTAATAATGTCCAAATTGCCGCAATACCGATCGTTCCTACCCCGATAAAACGTACTTTACTTTTCCAAATACCAACTGCATAACCGACCATATCAGCATCTACTGGCATTGGAGAAGCAGATGTAAAATACGGCACTGCTACGCCCCAAGCAATGAAGATGCCAAGTAAAATTGCGATACCACCCACGATACCGACCAGATAACCCGCACCTAATAATGCCAACGAAAAGCCCATCGGTACTTGGAAAATTGCATTACCACCTTTAAACCAAAGACTCGCACCATCAGCGATAACACGTAATCCGTTAGTGGCAAAACCCACGATGGCGGCAATCACACCGCCAGTCGCAATTTCTTTAATTCCACTATCCGCAGAATGATCATCACCAGCTTTCAGAATTTCAGCGGCGGCAACCCCTTCTGGATAAGGTAAATCACTTTTTACCACCATAACATTACGTAATGGCACGGTAAAGATCACTCCCAAGACACCACCTGAAATACAGATCAATAGGGTTTGCCAGAATGGAAAACCTTGCCAATAACCTAGCATTAACATAGCTGGCAACACGAAAATTACCGAAGATAAGGTACCCGCAGATGAGGCTTGGGTTTGTACCATATTATTTTCAAGAATATTCGCATCTTTGAAAAATTTTAATACCGCCATGGAAATCACGGCAGCTGGAATGGAAGAAGCAAAAGTTAGCCCTACTTTCAATCCTAAATAAACATTGGATGCGGTAAATACTACCGTAATTAACGCTCCGAGAATTGTCCCTCTCAGGGTTAATTCTTTTAACGATTGTTGATTTGTTGACATTAATTTGTTCCTTGATTATAAAAAAGTGTTTTTATATTACTGCAATTTATCCTCATAAAGAAATAGCAGAAATATTCTCATATAAAATTTAACACAGTTTGTTAAAAAATATTTGTTTTTCTCCGTTATTTTTGTAAATTCTTTAAATAATCGCGTAAAACATAAACGGCAACCAAATTTCTACTCTCACTAAATTCACTATTGTTGATTAATTCATCCAACTTAACTAAAGGAAAACGCACAATCTCTAGCGGTTCAGGTTCATCTCCGACTAATTTTGATGGATAAAAATTTTGTGCCAATAAAATATGCATTGGATTATTCATAAAAGTAGGATTTGAGTTTACTGTACGCAAATGCACAAATTGATTTGCCGCTAAACCGAGTTCTTCTTGTAATTCTCGATTGGCACATTGCTCTGGCGTTTCTCCTTGTTCCATACCACCTTTACAAAAGCCGAGTTCATAGCGTTCCGTCCCGACAGCATATTCACGCACCATTAATAAATCCTCTCCCTCAATAGGTAATACCATCACGGCAGCACGACCAGAGGATTTAAAACGCTCATAAGTGCGGTGAATTCCATTCGAGAATTTGAGTTCAACCGATTGAATGGTAAATAAACGAGATTGGCAAGCCGTGCTAATCTCCAAAATTTCGGGTAATTTTTTTTCAGAAAATGATTTCATTTTATGATCTCTTGTTTTACAAAAAATAATAATCACGATACCATAAACTCATCACGGATTTAAGGAAAAATAATGGCAAATAACAAATCAAAAAAATCATATAGCGAATCAGATAAAGATGATGAGGTTCGTTTAGATAAATGGTTATGGGCAGCTCGCTTTTATAAAACACGTACTATTGCCAAAGAAATGATTGACGGAGGCAAAGTTCATTATAATGGTCAACGCACTAAACCGAATAAAACTGTGGAAGTGGGGGCTAACATTAAATTACGCCAAGGTAATGAAGAAAAAGAGATAAAAGTCACCGCACTTTCCACCCAACGCCGTGGTGCCCCAGAAGCACAATTACTGTATCGTGAAACAGAACAAAGCATCATTGTGCGAGAAAAAATGGCATTAGCTCGCAAAATGAATACTATGCCACACCCTGATCGCCGCCCCAATAAAAAAGAACGGCGTGAGTTAATTCAATTCAAACATCAGGATGATACCTTGTAAAAGGATAATTTAGCCTCATATAGCAATGTAAATCAAAAAAATGCGCCCAAAAAATACCGCACTTTTTATATTAAGGAATAAATAAACAAAATGACTGACTATACCAAAGATAATGATAAACTTTACCGCTACTTATTTCAAAACCGTGCGGTGCGTGGTGAATGGGTTCGCTTAAATCAAAGTTTTATAGATACATTAAACACACATCACTACCCCAAAGCCGTACAAAATTTACTCGGTGAAATGATGGTTGCCACAACCTTATTAACTGCCACATTGAAATTTAACGGCAATATTACCGTACAAATTCAAGGGGATGGTGCATTAAAACTCGCTTTAGTAAATGGTTCTGATAGCCAACAAATCCGTGCTTTAGCTCGCTTGCAAGGCGATATTACTGATGATATGAGTTTACACCAGATGATCGGCAAAGGTGTGTTAGTGATTACCATTGCTCCAACAGATGGTGAACGTTATCAAGGAGTGATTGCTTTAGACAAACCCACCATTACCGAATGTTTAGAAGATTACTTTGTACGTTCTGAACAGCTACAAACGCAATTAATTATTCGTACTGGTGAATTTGACGGCAAACCAGTTGCCGCAGGAATGTTGTTACAAATTATGCCTGATGGTCAAGGATCGCCAGAAGATTTTGAGCATCTAGCCACTCTCACAGCGACCATAAAAGATGAAGAAATTTTTGGTTTAAGCACTGAAGAAATGCTTTATCGCTTATACCATGAAGAAAGCGTAGAAATTTATCCTGCTCAGAACATCAAATTCCATTGCGGTTGTTCTGCTGAACGTTCTGGAGCGGCATTAATGTTGATTTCTAACGATGAAATTGATCAGATCCTTGCTGAACATAACGGTAGCATTGATATGCAGTGTGAATGCTGTGGGACACATTATTTCTTTAATAAAGAAAAGATTAATCAATTAAAAACCAATAATAATTAGTTTTACGTTCTATATAAAAGTTAATCAACCATAACATTACATCTAATCTCGTACATTAGTACGAGATTTTTTTATAAGGCAAAGCCTTGACAAGCAATGTTAAAATTTCTTCGAAATTTTTCACCGCACTTTTATTAATCTATATCCTTTAACCGATATATTACCTGATTAGCCGAACCACGCCAAATCAAGCTAGGATCAGCTAGTTGTTGGATAAATTTACCATCAATTAACACATCAATATAGGGTAACATTTGACGTTGCTGATCATTAAGTTCCGCTAATTTATAACCTGTCCAGAGCCAAATATCTTTATCTGGGCATTGTTGTTTTACCCGTTTAACAAAAGGTAACAATGATTCCACATTGCGAGGGTGTAAGGGATCGCCGCCAGAAAGTGTTAATCCTTGGCGTTTAATTCTCGTATCTTGTAAATCCTGAATAATTTGTTCTTCCATCGCACGATTAAAAGGCAAACCCGCACTAAATGACCAACTTTTTTGATTATAACAACCTTTACAAGCATGTTCACAACCACTCACAAAAAGGGTACAGCGTGTGCCTTCGCCATTAACGATATCTACAGGATAATATTGTAAATAGTTCATATCATTAAAAAAGTGCGGTGCTTTTGACAAAAGTTTTCGGAAAAATACCGCACTTTGCCTTTACAAATGTTTGACTCGACGTTTCACTTCTTCTTGCTTACCTGGATTAAAAGGTCGAGCATCAGGACTACCTAAATAACCACATACACGGCGAGTCACCGATACGGTGTTGCTATCGTGGTTGCCACATTTCGGACAGGTAAACCCTTTGCTCGTACATTCAAATTCACCTGAATAACCACAGAGATAACATTCGTCAATCGGTGTATTGGTGCCATAATAAGGGACTCGATCATAGCTATAATCCCATACATCTTCTAACGCTTTAAGGTTATGTTGGACGTTGGGATATTCACCATAACAAATAAAACCACCACTGGCTAAAGGCGGATAAGGCATTTCAAAATCCAATTTATCGTATGGATTCACTTTCTTTTCAACATCTAAATGATAGCTATTGGTATAGTATCCTTTGTCAGTCACGCCATCAATCACACCGAACTTTTTCGTATCTAAGCGGCAAAAGCGGTCACAAAGATTTTCACTTGGGGTCGAATAAAGACTAAAGGCATAGCCTGTTTCTTGCGTCCATTGTTTAACCGCTTGATTTAAATACTTCACAATCTCAATCCCTTTTTCACGCAAATCCTGTTTATCAAAAATATGTCCTGCATGATAAAGGGCATTAACCGTTTCATAAATACCAATATATCCCAACGAAATAGAGGCTCGACCGTTTTTGAAAATATCCGCCACATAATCATCTGCTTTTAATCGTACGCCACAAGCACCCTCCATATATAAAATTGGGGCAACTCGAGCTTTGGTTTTTTCAAGCCGAGCAATGCGAGTAAGCAAGGCTTTTTTAGCCATGGCTAAACGCTGATCCAAAATGTGATAAAACTGTTGTTCTGAGCCTTCGGCTTCTAGGGCTATACGAGGTAAGTTTAAGCTAACCACACCTAGATTATTGCGTCCATCATGAATTTCTTGCCCATTTTCTACATATTTACCCAAAAAACTACGGCAACCCATCGGGGCTTTGAATGAGCCAGTGACTTTTACCACTTGATCATAATTTAAAATATCAGGATACATACGTTTTGAGGCACATTCTAATGCCAGCTTTTTAATATCATAATTGGGATCCTGAGTGGCTTGATTCACCCCTTTTTTAATCGTAAACACAAGTTTAGGGAAAACAGGTGTTTTATGATTTTTCCCCAAACCACGAATACGATTACGCAAAATAGATTTTTGAATCAAGCGTTCCTGCCAACTTGTACCTAAACCAAAACCAAATGTCACAAAAGGCGTTTGACCATTCGCTGTATGTAAGGTATTCACTTCGTATTCTAAAGATTGGAAAGCATCAAAACATTCTTTCTCAATTAATGTTTGAGCGTAACCTTGCGGATCGGGGATTTGCCAATCTTGGGCAATCTTGAGCAATTTTTCATAACTAATTTGTACATAGGGAGCAAGGACTTCATCAATACGATTAATGGTTGTTCCGCCATAAATATGGCTTGCCACTTGAGCGATAATTTGTGCCGTAACAGCAGTTGCTGTGCCAATCGATCTTGGTGGCTCAATTTCTGCGTTCCCCATCTTAAAACCATGGGTTAGCATGCCTTTCAAATCCACTAGCATACAGTTAAACATTGGAAAAAAAGGGGAATAATCTAAATCATGATAATGAATTTCGCCTTTTTCATGAGCTTCAACCACATCTTTCGGCAATAAATAGTGTTTCGCATAATGCTTGGCGACAATCCCTGCTAATAAATCTCGTTGTGTCGGGATAACTTTGGCATCTTTGTTCGCATTTTCGTTTAGCACTTCCATATTCGTTTGTTCAATCAATCCCTCAATTTCTTGAGTAAGCAGACTACGTTTTTCACGAGCCAAATCACGATCATGACGATATTCAATGTAAGCTCTTGCTACTTGCGGGTATTCACTCACCATTAATTTATTTTCTACAATATGTTGGATATGGCTAATATCAATGTCTGTTTTATATAAACTAAAAATCTCCTCACAAACTTGCTGACCAATTTTGTGATAATAACGTTCATCTTGGATATTTACCGCTTTTGCCGCTTTTTTAATCGCATTAATAATACGTTGAATTTCAAAGCTAGCATGAGAACCATCTCGCTTTGTTACAGAAAAAGAAACCATACAAAACCCCAATATATTGTGCCAAATAAAAACAAAAACACTATATATAGATAAAGATTGAAATTCAAGGGGGAATATAAAGAAAGATTGATTAAGATCAAAGGGGAGAAATTAACCAATTAATTTAGTTGAAATTATTTAATACAGAAATCTTGGAAATTTTTGACCGCACTTTTACAAATCAATAGAAAATGGAAAAATGGCAGGGGCGGAGAGGCTCGAACTCCCAGCATTCGGTTTTGGAGACCGACGCTCTACCAATTGAACTACGCCCCTGTAAAGAGAAAGCTGATTAAATCAGCGAAATAAGTTGGCGGAATGGACGGGACTCGAACCCGCGACCCCCTGCGTGACAGGCAGGTATTCTAACCAGCTGAACTACCACTCCGCAAATAGGGTGATTGGCAGTGACCTACTCTCACATTGGGAAACCCAACACTACCATCGGCGTTACAGCATTTCACTTCTGAGTTCGGCAAGGGATCAGGTGGAGCTACTGCACTATTGCTGCCAAAAATTCTTATTTAGTTAGTTTACTCAATATGAATAAACTAAGTAAATAAACACCTGATGGCGACCTACTCTCACATTGGGATTCCCAACACTACCATCGGCATCACAGCATTTCACTTCTGAGTTCGGCATGGAGTCAGGTGGCGCTACTGCATTATGACCATCAGGAAATCAGGGGTCAGATGACAGGTTTCAGACGGCTGTACCGTGTGTTATCCTGTATCCTACTTAATTCTTTCCTTTTTGTATTTTGTTCTTTAAATTTGAAACAAGCTGTCTTTGAGTTTTTCTTTTTTGTCTGTTCGTTAGTTTCACGCTCTTCAACTGTCTTTTGTCTTCTGACATCCGTCATCTGAATCAAAAACACTTGAGCGTTGTATAGTTAAGCCTCTCGGGCAATTAGTACTGGTTAGCTCAATGACTCACATCACTTACACATCCAGCCTATCTACGTCTTCGTCTTAAACAACCCTTACACTCTTTAAGAGTGGGATGACTCATCTTATGGCAAGTTTCGTGCTTAGATGCTTTCAGCACTTATCTCTTCCGCATGTAGCTACCCGGCAATGCTTCTGGCGAAACAACCGGAACACCAGGGATGCGTCCACTCCGGTCCTCTCGTACTAGGAGCAGCCCCATTCAATCATCCAACGCCCACGGCAGATAGGGACCGAACTGTCTCACGACGTTCTAAACCCAGCTCGCGTACCACTTTAAATGGCGAACAGCCATACCCTTGGGACCTACTTCAGCCCCAGGATGTGATGAGCCGACATCGAGGTGCCAAACACCGCCGTCGATATGAACTCTTGGGCGGTATCAGCCTGTTATCCCCGGAGTACCTTTTATCCGTTGAGCGATGGCCCTTCCATTCAGAACCACCGGATCACTATGACCTACTTTCGTACCTGCTCGACTTGTCCGTCTCGCAGTTAAGCTTGCTTTTACCATTGCACTAACCTGACGATGTCCGACCGTCATTAGCAAACCTTCGTGCTCCTCCGTTACTCTTTGGGAGGAGACCGCCCCAGTCAAACTACCCACCAGACACTGTCCGAATACCCGTTCCAGATATTTCGTTAGAACATCAAACGTTAAAGGGTGGTATTTCAAGGACGACTCCATAACAACTGGCGTTGCTACTTCTTAGTCTCCCACCTATCCTACACATCAAAATTCAAGGTTCAGTGTCAAGCTATAGTAAAGGTTCACGGGGTCTTTCCGTCTAGCCGCGGGTACACCGCATCTTCACGGCGATTTCAATTTCACTGAGTCTCGGGTGGAGACAGCCTGGCCATCATTATGCCATTCGTGCAGGTCGGAACTTACCCGACAAGGAATTTCGCTACCTTAGGACCGTTATAGTTACGGCCGCCGTTTACTGGGGCTTCGATCAGGTGCTTCCCCCTCACCTAGATTGTCTCAAAACTCTCTCTAATCCGTTGTTTTAAGCTTGTATATGCTTTTCCACTTCGTTTTAGGTTCGCTTCTCGTTGTCTTGCACTTTGTTCTGTTAAATACGCCTCATAATAAACTAATTTTAAATCTTTATACTTTTTCGTACTCTGATTTAATCCGTTGATATGTTGTTCATATCTTCGTTTTAAATCACTTGTTGAACCAAGATAAAACTCATCATAATCTTTACTATAAAGCATATAAACATAAAACATTGTTTTTCTCCAAGACAATCTAGGTGAGGGGTAACACCATCAATTAACCTTCCAGCACCGGGCAGGCATCACACCCTATACCTCCACTTTCGTGTTTGCAGAGTGCTGTGTTTTTAATAAACAGTTGCAGCCAGCTGGTATCTTCGACTTACTTCACCTTCATGCGTAAAGCACTACAATTACGGTAAGCGCACCTTCTCCCTAAGTTACGGTGCTATTTTGCCTAGTTCCTTCACCCGAGTTCTCTCAAGCGCCTGAGTATTCTCTACCTGACCACCTGTGTCGGTTTTCAGTACGGTTTAGTAAAGTCTTTCGCTTAGTGGCTTTTCCTGGAAGTGTGGTATCAACAACTTCGCTCCCTTAGGAGCTCGTCATCACGCCTTAGTGTTGAATGGGGATTCGGATTTGCCTAAATCCCCCACCTACACGCTTAAACAGCCATCCAACAGGCTGCTTGCCTAACCTTCTCCGTCCCCACGTCGCAACTTTACCAAGTACGGGAATATTAACCCGTTTCCCATCGACTACGCTTTTCAGCCTCGCCTTAGGGGCCGACTCACCCTGCCCCGATTAACGTTGGACAGGAACCCTTGGTCTTCCGGCGAACGAGTTTTTCACTCGTTTTATCGTTACTTATGTCAGCATTCGCACTTGTGATACGTCCAGCAAACTTCTCAATTCACCTTCTTCCGCTTACACAACGCTCCCCTACCCAACAAGATTACTCTTGATGCCGCAGCTTCGGTGACTAGTTTTAGCCCCGTTACATCTTCCGCGCAGGCCGACTCGACTAGTGAGCTATTACGCTTTCTTTAAATGATGGCTGCTTCTAAGCCAACATCCTAGCTGTCTAAGCCTTCCCACTTCGTTTCCCACTTAACTAGTACTTTGGGACCTTAGCTGGCGGTCTGGGTTGTTTCCCTCTTCACGATGGACGTTAGCACCCACCGTGTGTCTCCTGAGTATCACTCTTCGGTATTCGCAGTTTGCATCGGGTTGGTAATCCGGGATGGACCCCTAGCCGAAACAGTGCTCTACCCCCGAAGGTGTTCGCTCAAGGCTCTACCTAAATAGATTTCGGGGAGAACCAGCTATCTCCCGGTTTGATTGGCCTTTCACCCCCAGCCACAAGTCATCCGCTAATTTTTCAACATTAGTCGGTTCGGTCCTCCAGTTAGTGTTACCCAACCTTCAACCTGCCCATGGCTAGATCACCGGGTTTCGGGTCTATACCTTGCAACTTGCCGCCCAGTTAAGACTCGGTTTCCCTTCGGCTCCCCTATTCGGTTAACCTCGCTACAAAATATAAGTCGCTGACCCATTATACAAAAGGTACGCAGTCACCTTACGGCTCCCACTGCTTGTACGTACACGGTTTCAGGTTCTATTTCACTCCCCTCGCTGGGGTTCTTTTCGCCTTTCCTTCACAGTACTGGTTCACTATCGGTCAATCAGGAGTATTTAGCCTTAGAGGATGGTCCCCCTATCTTCAGACAGAATTTCTCGTGTTCCGCCCTACTTCTTGTTAGCTTAGTACCACAATATAACTTTCAGATACGGGACTATCACCCTGTGTCGTTGAACTTCCCAGTTCATTCTCTTCGTTTTATCGCTATCACTAACGGCTCCTCCGCTTTCGCTCGCCGCTACTCACAGAATCTCGGTTGATTTCTTTTCCTCGGGGTACTTAGATGTTTCAGTTCTCCCGGTTTGCCTCGTTATTCTATGTATTCAAATAACGATAGTAGATTCTTCATCTACTGGGTTTCCCCATTCGGATATCTTGGATTAAACGCTTCTTATCAACTCATCCAAGCTTTTCGCAGATTAGCACGTCCTTCTTCGCCTCTGATTGCCTAGGCATCCACCGTGTACGCTTAGTCACTTAACTATACAACCTCAAATGTTTTTTTAAGAACACTTGATATTGCGTTTCAACTAAACACTTGACTGCTTTTGTTCAGTCAAGATTTTTTTTCTTCTACTCAGACTTTCTTTCGAAAATCTCTCAGTTTTCAGCTTGTTTCCAATTTTTTAAAGAACAATAAGAAAATAATATAGATAATCCATTTCTTGTTTATCTACCGAATCATCTTTAATTGGCGTCCCCACGGGGATTCGAACCCCGGTTACCGCCGTGAAAGGGCGATGTCCTAGGCCTCTAGACGATGGGGACAACAGGTAAAGATAATTTGTTGTCTTCGCACTTCTTTTTCGTTTCATTCGTTTCGCTTGCTCGACCTAGTAAGCAATAGCTTAAAGTGCGGTCTTTTTTTTCTTTCTTTTCTACTTTTTATCAAACAATCTGTGTGAACACTTGCTGTCGCTTCGTTTCTTTGAGTAACAATATCACAGTGACCTGACATTTCTGTCTTCTGTCTTCTGTCATCTGCCCTCTGATTACTAAGGAGGTGATCCAACCGCAGGTTCCCCTACGGTTACCTTGTTACGACTTCACCCCAGTCATGAATCATACCGTGGTAAACGCCCCCCTTCCGGTTAAGCTATCTACTTCTGGTACAACCCACTCCCATGGTGTGACGGGCGGTGTGTACAAGGCCCGGGAACGTATTCACCGCAACATTCTGATTTGCGATTACTAGCGATTCCGACTTCATGGAGTCGAGTTGCAGACTCCAATCCGGACTACGATGCACTTTCTGAGATTCGCTCCCCCTCGCAGGTTTGCCGCCCTCTGTATGCACCATTGTAGCACGTGTGTAGCCCTACTCGTAAGGGCCATGATGACTTGACGTCATCCCCACCTTCCTCCAGTTTATCACTGGCAGTCTCCTTTGAGTTCCCATCACTACATGCTGGCAACAAAGGATAAGGGTTGCGCTCGTTGCGGGACTTAACCCAACATTTCACAACACGAGCTGACGACAGCCATGCAGCACCTGTCTCATAGCTCCCGAAGGCACAAACTTATCTCTAAGTTCTTCTATGGATGTCAAGAGTAGGTAAGGTTCTTCGCGTTGCATCGAATTAAACCACATGCTCCACCGCTTGTGCGGGCCCCCGTCAATTCATTTGAGTTTTAACCTTGCGGCCGTACTCCCCAGGCGGTCGATTTATCACGTTTGCTACGGGCACCAGAGTTAAACCCCAATCCCCAAATCGACATCGTTTACAGCGTGGACTACCAGGGTATCTAATCCTGTTTGCTCCCCACGCTTTCGCACATGAGCGTCAGTATCTTCCCAAGGGGCTGCCTTCGCCTTCGGTATTCCTCCACATCTCTACGCATTTCACCGCTACACGTGGAATTCTACCCCTCCCTAAAGTACTCTAGCTACCCAGTCTGAAATGCAATTCCAAAGTTAAGCTCTGGGATTTCACATCTCACTTAAGTAACCGCCTGCGTGCCCTTTACGCCCAGTTATTCCGATTAACGCTCGCACCCTCCGTATTACCGCGGCTGCTGGCACGGAGTTAGCCGGTGCTTCTTCTGTAGTTAACGTCAATGATTTAGTCTATTAAACTAAATCCCTTCCTCACCACCGAAAGAACTTTACAACCCGAAGGCCTTCTTCATTCACGCGGCATGGCTGCGTCAGGGTTACCCCCATTGCGCAATATTCCCCACTGCTGCCTCCCGTAGGAGTCTGGACCGTGTCTCAGTTCCAGTGTGGCTGGTCATCCTCTCAGACCAGCTAGAGATCGTCGGCTTGGTAGGCCTTTACCCCACCAACTACCTAATCCCACTTGGGCTCATCTTATGGCAACTGGACCTAAGTTCCCAGTCTTTCGTCTCTCGACACTACGCGGTATTAGCTACAGTTTCCCGTAGTTATCCCCCTCCATAAGCCAGATCCCCAAGCATTACTCACCCGTCCGCCACTCGTCAGCAAAGTACAAGTACTTCCTGCTACCGTTCGACTTGCATGTGTTAAGCCTGCCGCCAGCGTTCAATCTGAGCCATGATCAAACTCTTCAATTTAAGTTCGATTGCTCAATAAACTGCTTGCTTCTAAATCTTGCTTTTCATTCTTAAAAGAACAAAAAGTTAATGAATTTCTAAGTTAAGCACCTATTAAGACTTCAAGTTTTATTTAATTTTTTAAAACTAGTCAATCAACAAGTGCCCACACAGATTGTCTGATAAATTGTTAAAGAACAAATTTTCACCGTTTTGCAGCGAAAATAAAACGACACACTGTTTGATTTCAATTTTCACAACAGCGTGTCGTTGTGTGCAGCGTATTATAGAGATCTGGAAATCCTTTGCAAGTGTTTTTTGTAAAAAAATCTAAAATTCTGCTTGAATGATGATATTTTAAACTTCAAGCTGTATAAGATGACTAAACCCCCAATCTTTTAATACTTTTTGTTTGTCTAAAAAATCATTTGGTCGTTGGGTACAAAATGCTAAATTTTCATTTTTTCTATCATCTACATCAGGCAATAAACTCGCTACTCGATTGGCAATGCCTTCCGCAGGATCGACAAAAAATTTTACTTGAGGCAATAATTGCTGTAATTCCTCTTTCAGTAGTGGGAAATGCGTACAGCCTAAAATCACAGTATCAAGTGCGGTGATTTTTTGCCATGTTTTGATCTCATTGGTTAATTGTTCCCAATCCACCTTGCCCGTTTGCTGTTTTTGTTCGGCGATTTCTACTAAAGCTGTAGATCCAATTTTCTCTACCACACAATTCGGAGCGTATTTTTCAATTAAATCCGTCACATAATCCCGTTCTACCGTGCCTTTGGTCGCCAATAAGCCGATCACTTTGCTTTGTGACAATTTCGCCGCAGGCTTTATGGCTGGCACGGTTCCCACCACGGGAAAGGCGAATTTCGCTCGCAAGGCAGGTAATACCACGGTACTGGCTGTATTGCATGCCACCACCACTATATCAATGTGAAATTGTGTCGCCAACGTCCCGATAATTTTTTCCGCTCGTTCAATCAGTAAGGCGGTGGATTTTTCCGAATAGGGAAAAAAGGCGTTGTCTAGGCAGTATAAATAGCGAGCGTTGGGAAAACGCTCACGCACGGCATCGTAGATGGTTAAGCCACCCATTCCAGAGTCATATAAAAGTATAGTTGTCATAAAATCTTCTCAAAAAGCACCGCACTTTAGGATCTGCTTCCCCTAGGCGTTACTATATATCTCTTTATTATTTAACCAGCGTTTAATCAACGCCTCTGCCACATCGGGGTATTTTACAATCAGTTGTTTCGCATAATGTTGTACTGTCGGGATCATTTTTCGATCTCGCATTAAATTGGCGACTTTAAATTCCGCCACACCTGTTTGTTTGGTTCCTAACACTTCCCCAGGACCCCGAATTTCCAAATCCCGCTCGGAAATTACGAAGCCGTCTTGACTATCTCGCAACACTTGCAGACGTTTTTGTGAAATTTTGCCGAGTGGCGGTTTATACATTAGCACGCAAAAAGATACCGTGCTACCACGCCCTACCCGTCCACGTAATTGGTGCAACTGCGATAAGCCCAAGCGTTCGGCATTTTCAATAATCATGAGGCTCGCATTAGGGACATCTACCCCCACTTCAATCACCGTAGTTGCCACCAACAAATCCAGCTCGGCATCTTTGAAAGATTGCATAATCGCTTGTTTTTCCGCCGGTTTTAGCCGTCCGTGAACTAAGCCAATGCGTAATTGTGGCAACGCCTTACGCAAATCTTCCGCAATGGCTTCGGCAGCTTGAGCTTCTAATACTTCGCTTTCATCAATCAGGGTACAGACCCAATAGGCTTGGCGTTTTTCTACCGTACAGGCATTATGCACCCGAGCCACGATTTCCGCTCGGCGTTCTTCGGACATCACCACCGTAGTAATTGGCGTTCGCCCTGGGGGCAATTCGTCAATAATGGACGTATCAAGATCCGCATACACGGTCATTGCCAGCGTTCTCGGAATCGGGGTCGCCGTCATAATTAATTGGTGCGGATAAAAGCCTGCTTTTTCGCCTTTTTCTCGCAACATTAAGCGTTGATGTACGCCGAAACGGTGTTGCTCATCAATAATTACTAAAGCTAAATTGGCAAATTCCACCTCTTGTTGAAATAAAGCGTGAGTGCCGACCACCATTTGAACCGCTCCAGTTTGGATTTTTTCCAATTCAGCGGTGCGAGCTTTGCCTTTCACTTTGCCTGCTAACCAACCCACTTCAATCCCCAACGGCTCAAACCAACGGCGGAAATTTTGGGCGTGTTGCTCGGCTAAAATTTCGGTAGGTGCCATTAAGGCGACCTGTTTGCCGTTATCAATAGCAACCAAGGCAGCAAGGGCTGCCACCAGTGTTTTGCCCGATCCTACATCCCCTTGGACTAATCGCATCATGGGGTGTTCCAACGCCAAATCTTGCTCAATATCTACCATCACTCGGTTTTGTGCATCGGTCGGTTTAAACGGTAATTGAGCCAGAAAACGCTGTTTTAGCTCCGTTTGATAATGCAACGGCAAAGCATAATGCTGTTGTGTGCCTAAGCGGACTTTTTGCATTGCCAAATTATGTGCCAATAATTCTTCAAAAATTAACCGCACTTGAGCAGGGTGTTGTCCTTTTTCGAGTATTTCTAGCGAAATATCGGGCGGTGGACGATGTAAAAAGCGAATGGCATCTTTTAAGCTAAAAGGATTTGGATTAAATTCATTAGGCAAAATCTCAACAATTTGAATCTTGTCTAATAATTCAATAGCTTGATCAGTGAGTTTGCGTAGGGAATTTTGTTTTAAGCCTTCCGTGGTGGCATAAATGGGCGTGAGCGTTTCATCTAATTGCAAAGGCTGATTATCCCGAATAATTTGGTATTCGGGGTGATGAATTTCCGCCATAAAACGACCACGTTTCACTTCACCAAAGGCTTTCACTCGCACACCGATTTGGAAACTGTTTTTCATTCCTGCGTTAAAATTAAAGAAACGCAGCATGATTTTAGATGTGCCATCAGACAGGCTCACGGTTAAAATCGGACGGCGACCGAATTGGACTTCGCAGGTTTGCACCACGGCTTCAATGGTGGCGTATTGTTCAGGACGAAGATCGGCAATGGGTGTGATATGAGTACGATCTTCATATCGAACGGGTAAATGAAATAAAAGATCTTGTAAATTATTGATCCCGAGACGACTTAATTTAGCCGAAACTGCCGTTCCAACGCCTGATAACGTGGTGAGTGGAATAGCATCAAGCAGTTGTAGGCTCATAACTAAGATAACACATTGATATTACGTTCAACGCGAACCACGCCAGTAATATGTTGAAGTTTACGGATAATTTTAGCTAAATGTTTAGTATTTTGTGTCGTTATCACTAATACTGCAAAACTACTCTGACCATCTTCTTCCGTCCAAATACTATGTACCTGACTTCGCATTAATACTAACGCCGTCATGATAAAGCCTAAGGCTTGTTGCTCTTTCATTTCAATGCGTAATTCCACTTCGAAATTCTGGTCTGTAATATGATCAGCCCAATCTACCACTGAGAAATGCCCTTGATGACAGGCTAAGGTCGCACAATTTTTATGATGAATAACCAATCTATTGTGTTCATCTTCATAGGCGCAAATTGGATCACCTAAAATCGGGTGACAACAATTTGCCAAAATACGTAGTTTAGCGGAATGAACAGAAACTGCGGTCTGTTCTTCAAGATTTTTTAACTCTTGACGAATTTTAGATTTCGCTCTGCCAGTTACCACAGAATGTAACCAATTTTCTTGTGGTCTAGCATTATCCGCAGTAAGAATATCCACCGTTTGCCCTGAGGATAACGGTTGGTAAAGCGGATAATCTTCCCGATCAACTTGAGCACCAACACATTTATTACCTACATCTGTATGCACTGCATAAGCAAAATCTACCGCCGTTGCACCTTGTGGCAATTCTATAATTCGCCCTTTTGGCGTAAATACATAAATTTCGTGGGAGAATAAATCCGACTTCACACTTTCAATAAATTCAAAAGAATTCCCCGCACTTTGCTGTAATTCTATGAGGCTTTGTAACCAGCGTTGAGCCTTAATTTGTGCGGTGGTACTATCATTCTTACCATCGGCTTTATACACCCAATGAGCGGTAATCCCCATTTCTGCCATATTATCCATTTCTTCCGTACGAATTTGGATCTCCACTGATACACCTTTTGGTCCAATCGTAGAAGTGTGTAAGGCTTGATAGCCATTTGCTTTAGGTACAGCAATATAATCTTTAAATTGCCCCGCTCTTGGTTTATACACGCTATGTACAATACCCAAAGTACGATAACATTCATCTACCGTATTAACCACAATACGAAAATCATAAATATCTAAAATATAACGAAATTCTTGATCTCGTTGTTTCATGTTTTGATAAATATAAAACAACGGTTTTTCCCGTCCAAATACTCGAGCCATAATTGGCACGTTTTGCAAACGATCTTGTAATTCATCTAAAATTGGCTGAATGAGTTCTTGACGCTTACCTCGAGCAATCTGAATCACTTTTTGTAATACGGCATAACGCTGAGGGTGCATAGCTCGGAAACACAAATCTTCTAGCTCATTTTTGAGGTGTTCAATACCTAGGCGATGAGCCAAAGGACTATAAATTTCTAAGGTTTCTTTAGCAATACGACGACGTTTATCGGGGCGTAACGCACCTAAAGTACGCATATTATGGGTTCGGTCGGCAAGTTTGATTAACACCACACGAATATCTTTCGTCATGGCTAAAATCATTTTACGGAAACTTTCCGCTTGGGCTTCTTGACGAGTACGAAATTTGAGCTTATCTAATTTTGATACGCCGTCCACAATTTCTGCCACACTTTTCCCAAAGGCAGCTGTCAGTTGTTCTTCCGTATAGGGGGTATCTTCAATGACATCATGCAATAATGCCGCCATCACTGCTTCGTGATCTAGGTGCATTTCAGCGATAATGCAAGCTACAGCAACAGGGTGGGTAATATAAGGCTCACCACTTGAACGAAATTGACCATCATGCCCATCTTTTGCCATCAGGAATGCACTTTTAATTAATTCAATTTGTTCAGCAGGTAAATATTCCTGGATAATCTTTTCTAACGGTTCAAAAAAAATCATATTTACTGACCTCATTTCAAACAGCGAGCCTAAAATAATGACAAATTCACCGCACTTATTCCGTCACGAATGCTGTCGCTTGATGTTCTTTCTCGCTATATGCAAACGCATCATGGCGTTCTTGAGAATTCATAATATCGTTATTAATCAATCCTTTTTCGATCTCTCTTAAAGCAATTACAGTAGGTTTATCATTTTCTTCTGGTACCAAAGGTTCAGATTGATTTAACTGTAATTGTCTTGCACGGCGAGATGCCGTTAAGATTAAATCAAAACGATTGCCAATTTTTTCAACCGCATCTTGTACAGTAACGCGAGCCATATTTTACTCCAATAATAGTTAACATTTTTTCAATCAAAGGAAAAACATAATACTAAACTGCAAGCTATTTTGCTAGTAATTCGTTAATTAAGCGTGGATTTTCCTGTTTTTGATGGTCTAACGTGAGTTTTCCTGCTCGCAAAATACTTTTTAAATCCATTAATGCTTGCTCAAAATTATCGTTTATAATCACATAATCATATTCATCATAATGCGAAATCTCATCCATTGCCTTTGCCATTCGTTGAGCAATCACATCTTTGCTATCTTGCTCACGTCCAATTAAACGACGTTCTAATTCCTCCAAAGATGGGGGTAAAATAAAAATACTTTTTACTGACCGCACTTTTTGCCGAATTTGTCTTGCCCCCTGCCAATCAATATCCAAAAAAACATCAATACCTTGAGCAAGATTTTTTTCAATGGCAGGTAAAGATGTACCGTAATAATTCCCTCCGAAAACTTTGGCGTATTCTAAAAACACCCCCTGTTCAATCAGGCTTTCAAACTCTGACACAGACACAAAATAATAATGCACGCCATCAATTTCCCTCGGTCGGGGTTGACGTGTCGTATGAGAAACCGACACCATCATTTTTTTTTGTTGATCTTGTTCTAGCAACGCTGCAATCAATGATGATTTTCCCGCTCCACTCGGTGCCGATAAAATATATAAATTACCTTGAGCCATCCTTTTCCCCTTAATGATTAAATTGTTTTTCTTATTATGCCGTTAGGCGATCTAAAAATCATTATAAATTATAAAGTGCGGTAAAAATTTTCAATAATAATTTAACCCAAAAATTTGATCGAGATCACAAAAAGTTTATACGATCCTTGCTCGTCTTATTTCGTTATTAATAAAAAATGTGCTATAATCAAAAACGGACAGCTAGTTAACTTCTCGGAAGTAATGAACTGTACAACTTTTGTTTAACTTTAAATATAGGTGAAAATCTTATGGCAATTAAAATTGGTATTAACGGCTTCGGTCGTATCGGTCGTATCGTATTCCGTGCAGCACAACAACGTTCAGACATTGAAGTTGTAGGTATCAACGACTTAATCGACGTTGATTACATGGCTTACATGTTAAAATACGATTCAACTCACGGTCGTTTCAACGGTACTGTTGAAGTACGTGATGGCAAATTAGTGGTAAACGGCAAAGAAATCCGTGTTACTTCTGAGCGTGACCCTGCAAACCTAAACTGGGGTGCCATCGGTGTTGATATCGCTGTTGAAGCAACGGGTTTATTCTTAACTGATGAAACTGCACGTAAACACATTACTGCAGGTGCAAAAAAAGTCGTTTTAACTGGTCCATCTAAAGACAACACACCAATGTTCGTAAATGGTGTAAACTTCAACGATTATAAAGGTCAAGATATTGTATCTAACGCTTCTTGTACCACAAACTGTTTAGCACCATTAGCTCGTGTTATCCACGAAACTTTCGGTATCAAAGACGGTTTAATGACCACTGTTCACGCAACCACAGCAACGCAAAAAACTGTTGATGGTCCATCTGCCAAAGACTGGCGTGGTGGTCGTGGTGCTTCTCAAAACATCATTCCATCTTCAACTGGTGCAGCTAAAGCAGTTGGTAAAGTATTACCAGCATTAAACGGCAAATTAACTGGTATGGCGTTCCGTGTTCCTACTACCAACGTTTCTGTCGTTGATTTAACAGTAAACTTAGAAAAACCAGCAAGCTATGATGAAATCAAAAAAGCCATCAAAGATGCCTCTGAAGGTAAAACTTTCAACGGCGAATTAAAAGGCGTTTTAGGTTACACTGAAGATGCGGTAGTTTCTACAGACTTCAACGGTGCTGTTGAAACTTCTGTATTCGATGCAGACGCAGGTATCGCATTAACTGATACATTCGTTAAATTAGTATCTTGGTACGACAACGAAACTGGCTACTCAAACAAAGTATTAGACTTAGTGGCTCACGTTTATAATTACAAAGGCTAATTGACCAATCAGCGTTAAGGGTGTATATAAGCCCTACCATAATAACTAACCGAACCATATTCAAAGGGTTCGGTTTTTTTATTTGTACCTTACTGTCCTAAAATAAAGCAAGAGCTTACAAAAAGATCCTCTCACACGACATTCAATAATACTTTACAAACCCTAACAAATCACTTATTATCTTAATAAGAATCATTTTCATTTTTAAAATGATTCTTTGTGTGGCAAGCAAAGTGGTAGGCAATATTATTGTATCGAGGTTTAACCATGAAGCTATTGAAGTTCAAGCCACTAAGTCATCGTAAGCACGCTAAACAAAGTGCGGTGCTTTTTGATCTATTTTTTAATTATCTAAGGAGTTTTTCCATGCAAATCCCATTCAAACTCACTGCTATTCTTATCGCTTGTAGTTTTGCACTTACTGCTTGTAGCTCATCCAGTTCTGGTAAATCCACTAAAATTGAAGAAAATAGCTTTGGTGTGAAAGTATCAACATCTCCTAAAAAAGCAACTTTTGACAAAATCACCGTTGATGGCGTAGAAATTGATTTAGCCAAAGCAACTGTGAACGCCACACAAGGTAATCCAAGAGCAGTTCACCCTGTATTCAATACTGACTCAGCTCTCGGTCAGGCAGTTGCTCGTTATAATCTCAATGTCAAAGATTCCTCTTTAATTGTATCAACCAATGATGGTAGTGCCAATGCAAACTATGTGAATAAACATAACTTTGAGCATGTTGTAGTTGGTGCTGCCAAAGTCAATGGCGAAGACTACCTCTTTGTTCAAGGTGCGAAAAGTACGGATACGCCAACAACTGGCACAGCTTACTACACAGGTGGTACATTACGCTTTATGGACACCAACAAAGACAACCTATTCCAAGAAACTGGCGTGTTGACGGGTAGAATTGAAACAACCGTTGACTTTGGTAACAAAACCATCACTGGTTTCTTGCGTGATCCAGGTCGAAGTGCAACACAGCAAGACTTCACGGGAACATTGGCTGGCAATAGTTTCACTGCCACTTGGGATGATAAAGACACTGGTAAAGGCTTAGAAGGTAACTTCTACGGTCCAGCCGCAACAGAAATGGCAGGACAATTTGAACGTTCTGATTCATTTGGTGTGTTTATTGCGGAACAAAAAACAGAATAACCTACCATTACTCCCTGCTTTTAAGCCCCAGTTTGCAGTTGTGGACTGGGGTATTTTAATGGTTTATTCCTTATCGCTGTATTAAAAAGGATAATGCCATCAAATAAAAAATCCTCTCAAATGCAATTCAATAACACTTTACAAGTTTTAAAAAGTCACTTATTATCCTTAATAAGAATCATTTTTATTTTAAACGGATTCTTTGTGTGGCAAACAAAGTTTGTAGTGGCACAGTTGTGAGCAATGTTATTACATCAACATTTAACCACGAAGCTATCTAAGTTCAAGCCACTAAGTAAGTTTAAATACAGTGAATGTGAAGCTGTATTTCCCGAACTATTATGTCATTATTATCAAGGAGCTTTTCCATGCAAAGTCCATTCAAACTCAGTGCTATTGTTATCGCTTGTGCCCTCGCACTCTCAGCTTGTGGTTCATCGTCTTCTGGCGGTGATGATTCAAATGTTACCAAAAACCCACCAGAAACCAGTACCCCTGAAGCAAGTACCCCTGAAGAAAGCACCCCTGAAGCTAGTACCCCTGAAACTGGTAACCCTGAAACTGGTAACCCTGAAACTGGTAACCCTGAAACTGGTACCCCTGAAATTGGTAACCCTGAAATTGGTAACCCTGAAATTGGTAACCCTGAAATTGGTAACCCTGAAATTGGTGACCCTGAAGCTGGTACCCCCCTTGAACCTGGTACACCTAAAACTGATACACCTGAAACTAGCGTCCCTGAAACTACTTCCTATGTCGTACCAGCAGGAACTGCTCAAAATAGCTTTAATGTAAAAACTTCTGTGTCTTATGATGCCGCTAATTTTGACAAAATTACCGTTGACGGTGTCGAAATTCCGTTAAGTACAGCAAAAACAAAAATTGCTTCTGGCAATCCGAGCTTTGTGAAAAGCGTGTACTATACTGACAAAGGTGAAAGCAATGGTACAAGATCCAGCTTAAACTTTACGGGTGCAAATGTGATTACGTCTCAACGTACTAGCGATAGCTCTGATGCTTCTTATGAATTTGCCAATGTCGTTGCAGGTGCAGTGGTAGCAGGTGCTAATCAGTATCTGTTTGTTCAAGGTACACCAACTGAATCAACTGCCGTACCAACAACAGGTACTGCAAAATACAACGGTGGTTTCCTACGCTTTGCGAGCAACAATTCCGATAACTTATTCCAAGCTTCTGGTGCGATTACAGGTAACTTTACCGCCGATGTTGACTTCGGTGATAAAACCATTGAAGGTCAAATCCGCAATGGTAATGGTGCACCAACAACTGCTGCTCAACCATTTAAAGGTAATGTATCAAGTAATGGTTTCACAGCTAACTGGACCGATAGCGATACAGGCAGTGGCTTGAAAGGTAATTTCTACGGTTCAACAGCTGAAGAAGTGGGCGGAACATTTGAACGCTCTGATTCCTTTGGGGTATTTGTGGGTAAAAAATAATAATTTTGCCTCACCAAGGCATTTTTTAAATCCATACCCAATCACGCAAGTGGTTGGGTTTTTTGTTTTATAACATAGAAAGCCGTATTTACTCCAAACGTGACAAATCTGAATTCAAAATCTAATTGCATAGCTTTTTGATTTCGTCAATGGACAAACCCACAGATTTAGAAATAATGTCTAGATCTAAACCTAAAGCCAGCATATTTTGGGCATTTTCTTTCAAAGTTTCTAGTCGCCCTTGCTGTAGCCCTCGTTGCAAACCTTGTTGTAAACCTTGTTGTAAACCTTGTTGCAATCCTTGTTGCAATCCTTGTTGCAGTCCTTGCCGAATTCCTCTATTCGTCGCTGAAGTGAGTAAAGAATATTCGTCCCATTTATGTTTTAAACTGACATCGTACATTGCTTTTTCCCTCTTGCTTAAGTTACTGTATTCAGCAATTTGAAATAATTTCTGAAAAATTGGATCATCTAGAAAATTGGGTAACTTGAGCCGTACGATTTACTCCAAACTTGATAAAATTGAATTCAAAACTTAATTACACAGCTTTTTGATTTCTTCAATAGGTAAGCCCACAGATTTAGAAATAATCTCCAGATCTAAACCCAAAGCCAGCATATTTTGGGCATTTTCTTTCAAAGTTTCTAGTCGCCCTTGCTGTAGCCCTCGTTGTAAACCTTGTTGCAATCCTTGTTGCAGTCCTTGCCGAATTCCTCTATTCGTCGCTGAAGTGAGTAAAGAATATTCGTCCCATTTACGTTTTAAACTGACATCGTACATTGCTTTTTCCCTCTTACTTAAGTTGCTGTATTCCGCAATTTGAAATAATTTCTGAAAAATTGGATCATCTAGAAAATTGGGTAACTTGTTGAGTTTTACCATATTTTTCAGTACAAACAACCATTTTTCTAGCACGCTTGTTAATTGTTCACTGGTTTTATTAAAGTTTGGTAATTCTATGTAGATAAATCTCAGTCTATCATAAAAAATTTCCCCTGTCTGCCTGTTGCAAAGGCAAATATCGTGCAAATAATCTTTCGTGTCAGAGAAATGGAAATTATCCATAATTGCAATCACATAGACTTCTGTGATCACATACCCCCACTCGTGCCGTTTTCCTTTTGGTGCTTGGTCACTGATCAGTTTAGAGGCATAATAAATCGTGCGTTCTTTAAATTTATCTTGCTCACTACGTTGCACTTCAATAATAAACTGACTACCATCATCCGTAGTACAAGTTAAATCAAAAATCACCGAACCTAATTTTAACGTATCACCAACATGTTCATTTTTATTGTACACTAAATCGGTGATAACCTTCTTGCCTTTGAAAAGCTCATTTAGAAAAGAAATTAATATATCCTTGTGTAGTTCCATGCCAAAAACATGTTTAAAACCATAATCGGTAGTGAGATCAAGATAGCGTCCATGCTTTTGCATAATAATTCCCCTTTAATCAAATTTAAAAATTAAGGTGTATTATTAACTGCGGTCAAAATATGACAAGATTTTTTAGTTCAATTTTGGAATCAAGATCACAAAGATTTATTTTTTAAAGGGGAAAACTGGGGGCAAAAGAACAATACTAGACCGCCTCACGGGGTTACCATTCGACATTTCTCAAGGAGTTTTAACCAATCTTCTAATAAAATTTCATCAGGGTGAATTAGGGCGACTTCTCTCATAACGAAATTCCGTAATCATCTGATTTTCTCATTTAACCTTTTGCGTTAATAATAATGTTATGCGTTATTAATGACAAGGAATTTATTATACATCAGTACAAATCTCTGCTAAAATGCACCGCACTTTTATATGATGAATAACAACGTGGTTCGCAAACCTCCCACGCAAAAAAACTAAGGAAAAACAATGCAACTCTCAAATCCTAATAATGACCGCAAAGCGGTGGTTATTTTTTCGGGTGGACAAGATTCTACCACTTGCTTAATTCAAGCTATTCAGCAATATGGAAAACAAAATGTCGAAACCATTACTTTCAAATATGGGCAACGCCACGCTATTGAATTAGATAAAGCTCAATGGATTTGCCAAGATCTTGGGATCAAGCAAACGCTAATTGATATGGAAAGCACGCAAATTTTCTCTGCCAATGCAATGATGAGCGATACCCCAATTAAAACGGGCGAAAATGGTGTGCCGAATACCTTGGTCGATGGTCGCAATGCGTTATTTTTGCTGTATGCGGCTATTTATGCCAAAGGGCAAGGCATTACCGATATTATCACGGGTGTCTGTGAAACAGATTTTAGCGGTTATCCAGACTGCCGTGATGTATTTATTAAATCCATGAATGTGACACTAAATTTAGCCATGGACTACAATTTCCGTATCATCACACCATTGATGTATTTAACCAAAGCCCAAACATGGCAGCTTGCTGATGAACTTGGTGCATTAGATTATGTCCAACAACATAGCCACACTTGCTACTTAGGTATTGACGGTGGTTGTGGTGAATGCCCGAGTTGCCAATTACGCAACAAAGGGTTAAATGAATATTTAGCATTAAAAAGTGCGGTGAAAAATGCTGAAGAAATTGAACGTAAAAATTCGGTAATTTCCACACCAATGGGGGATAACAATGTTTAAAGTTTCTAAAGAATTTAGTTTTGATATGGCACATATTTTGGACGGTCATGATGGTAAATGCCAAAATTTGCACGGTCATACCTACAAATTACAAGTAGAAGTGAGTGGTGATTTAGTGGCGGGCGGAGCAAAAAAAGGCATGGTGATTGATTTTACTGATGTCAAAACCGTGGTAAAAAAAGCCATTTTAGATCCCATGGATCATTCTTTTATTTACGACACCACCAGCCAAAGAGAATGTAAAATTGCGAATTTACTCAATGAATTAGATTCAAAGACCTTTGGTATTCCAATGCGTACTACGGCGGAAGAAATGGCTCGTTTTATATTTAATCGATTAAAAAATGAGTTACCTATTTCTGCTATTCGTTTATGGGAAACTCCGACTTCCTTTTGTGAATATCGGGAATAATCGCAGTGCATTTAATTAATGAACCCAAATTTCCCATTGTCGAAATTTTTGAAAGCCTACAAGGGGAAGGGGCAAATACAGGAATGCCAAGTATTTTTTTGCGTTTTGGCAAATGTAATCTGGCTTGCCCTTGGTGCGACACCAATTACAACCAATTTGAGCAATGGAGTTTGAGCCAAATTCTACAAAAAGTGCGGTCTTTTTCTACAAAGAATATTATCATTACTGGCGGAGAACCCACTATTCAGGCAGGTATTTCCTTATTATTGGATCGTTTAAAAGCAGAAGATTATTTTCTTGCAATGGAAACCAACGGACTAAAAGAAATCCCCTCACAAATTGATTATATTGCCACTAGCCCCAAAGCCATGTATGCAAAAAAATATGCCAATCGCTGTATTCCTTTTGCCCATGAAGTACGCATTGTGGTAGATGAAAAAGATGAAAATGTACAAACCTTTTGCCAATTAATTGAAAGTAAAATTCAAGCAGAATATTATTATCTTTCCCCTTGCGAAATTAATGGCAAAATGAATCTACTGGAAACCATTACCCATTTGGGAAAACTGAATCAACGCCCAAATAAACCGAAATGGCAGTTGAGTATTCAGACCCATAAATTAATCGGCATCGCATAAAAAAGGCGTATTTTAAAATACGCCTTAACATGTTGATTAAATTAAACTAATCTATTCGCCACATCTAATAAATCTGCTTTAAACGGACGACGCATATTATCAATCGCATCAATAATATCATGATGAACTAATTTTTCGTTTTTAATGCCAACACAACGTCCTTTTTCACCTTGCATGAGAAGATCTACTGCATAAACCCCCATACGAGAAGCTAAAATACGGTCAAATGCCGATGGTGAACCACCGCGTTGAATATGACCTAACACTGTAGCACGCGTTTCATTCCCAACACGTGCCTCAATATCTTTCGCTAATTGATGTACATCTGTGACTAATTCAGTAATCACGATCAAAGCGTGATTTTTACCTTTTGCAAAACTATCTTCAATGTGCTGAATTAATTCTTCTTTATTAAAGCCTAATTCAGCAGGAATCGCATACTCACAACCACCAGCAATAGCAGCGGATAAAGTTAAATCACTACAATGACGACCCATAATTTCTACAATCGAAATACGATGATGTGAACTTGAGGTATCACGTAAGCGGTCAATGGCAACGACTGCGGTTTCTAACGCAGTTTGATAACCAATAGTATAATCTGTACCTGGAATATCATTATCAATCGTCCCTGGTAAACCGATGCAAGGGAAACCATGTTCTTCGGTTAATAATTTTGCTCCAGTATAAGAACCATCACCACCAATAACCACTAACGCATCAATACCATGCGAGCGTAAAATTTCAGCACATTCTGCACGTACTGCAGGATTTTTAAATTCAGGGAAACGAGCAGAACCTAAGAACGTGCCGCCTTTATTAATAATATCTGATACGCTATGGCGATGTAATTGTTTAATTTTATTTTGATGCAAACCACGGTATCCATCGTAAATACCATAAACTTCTAAACCTTCATCTAATGCTGAGCGAACCACCGCACGAATAGCGGCATTCATACCTGGTGCATCACCACCACTGGTTAACACTGCAATTTTTTTAATCATTTTTATTACCTTTATCTAATATTGAAAATCCGAGAAATTTTTCCGTGCTAAGATTACACTATTCAGCACTATGGCTCTAGTAAAATTTAGCAATTTCTCTATAAATTTTGATCTAGTTTAACCTTTTGTATTCGGCGTGGAAATAACTTTAGGCAAAGTACAATGCCAATTCCATTTTAGCTTATGTAAACGTGCCATTTCTTTATCAATGGCATACTTTTTCAAATAACCGATCAACTTCACTTTTCCCATATTGGCTAATTTGCGAGATTGTGGCACTTTTAGTGAATATTGATATTGCACAAATCCACAGCCTGCTACATCAGAAGCACGAGCTACTTCCAACTGCCAATTATTTTGGTTTGCATTCGGTTCATAAATCACAAAAGCATATAAAGTATCCTTTTCTGTAGTCAAATTAAAGTACTTCACCTCATTGTTTTTATAAACTTTTTCTCTTAATTTAATCCGTTCTTGCAAAGACATATTTTGCACATTACGATCGTGCAATAATTCCACAGCTGTTCTCCAGTTTTTACCACTGCCTTTTTTAGTAAAATAGACATAATGTGCCATTGAACCCAAGTCTTGGGTTGATTTTAACAAATAGCTTTTATTATTATGTTTAATTTGTTTTGGTGCATTTAATTTAACCTGTTGTTCTTGTTCGGTTGATATTGTCTGTGTAACACAACCTGACAGCAATAAAATTGCTAAAAGTGCGGTTATTTTTTTCATTATTTTACTCACCTAAATCCCGTTTAAATACCCATTCATTACTCTGTGAAGCAGTTTCATCAAACCAATATCCGCCTAAATCAAAGTACTTTAATTGCTCCGCTTGAGTCAAACGATGTTGAATCATATAGCGACACATTAAGCCTCGTGCCTTTTTCGCATAAAAGCTAATCACTTTATATTTACCATTTTTTAAATCTAAGAATACTGGCTTAATAATTTCCGCCTTTAATAAATCTGTTTTCACCGATTTAAAATATTCATCCGATGCTAAATTAATCAACACATTATCACCTTGCTGCTCAATCGCTTGCTGCAATGCGTTGGTGATCACATCTCCCCAAAATTGATATAAATCCTTACCTTGTGGATTATGCAATTTTGTACCCATTTCTAAACGATAGGGTTGCATTAAATCTAAAGGACGTAATAAACCATAAAGCCCTGATAACATACGTAAATGTTGTTGAGCAAATTGAATATCATCTTTATTTAAGGTTTCAGCCTCTAATCCCGTATAAACATCACCTTTAAAGGCATAAATGGCTGCTCGAGCATTTTGTTCATTATGTTCGGTCTGCCATTCTGCGAAACGTGCTGCATTTAATCCTGCTAATTTATCACTAATCGACATTAATGAGCCAATTTGTGCGGGACTAAGCTGACGACAAATGTTAATTAATTTTTCACTATATTCCGTTAACTGCGGTTGAGAAAAATCAAGATTTTCTACCGCACTTTCATAATCTAATGTTTTCGCTGGAGAAATTATTGCTAACATATTTTTCCTTAAATATTGTCTAAACGCCAATCTATTTCTTCGATCTGATGTTGGCGTAAGTAATCATTCGTTTTGCTAAAATGACCACAACCGAAAAAGCCACGATAAGCAGATAATGGGGACGGATGCGGTGCCGTTAACACACAGTGTTTTTGCCGATCAATAAATTGCCCTTTTTTCTGTGCATGGCTACCCCATAATAAAAAAACTAAATGCTCACGTTGTTCATTCAATTTGGCAATCACATGGTCGGTAAAGGTTTCCCAACCAAAATTAGCATGCGAATGTGCTTGTCCTTGCTCTACCGTTAACACTGTGTTTAATAATAACACACCTTGAGCTGCCCAAGCTAGCAATGAACCATGATTTGGGATTTGAAAATCTGAATATTCTAGGCTTAATTCTTTATACATATTCACTAACGAGGGTGGCGGAGCAACGGGCGGTTTTACTGAAAAGGCTAAACCATGTGCTTGATTTGGTCCGTGATAAGGATCTTGTCCTAAGATGACTACTTTCACTTGCTCAAATTCAGTTAGTTTAAACGCATTAAATATTTCATTTTGTGGAGGATAAACAATTCGCCCCGCTGCTCTAGCCTGATGAACCTGAGTTAAAATCTGCTGAAAATAAGGTTGTTGTTTTTCTACACCAATAACATCTTTCCACGTTTTCATCATTTTTCCTCTATCAATAAACGTTGCCTTAAGTATAGTAATTTTCTTACTTTTTCACTAGCTTTTATTCTCACAAATCGTTATATTAGCGAACGCCTGTACGCTAAACTTAAATAATTAATAGGATTTTAACAATGAACATGGATTTCCATTTTATCCAACGCATTCGTCAACAAGCAAAAACACTATCAAAACAGACCGCACTTCGTTATAAACAACAAGATCAGTGGGTCGATATGTGTTGGGATGATTTTCAACAGCGTATTGATGAAATCAGCCGTGCCTTATTAGCTTGTAAGATTCAAGTGCAGGATAAAATCGGTATCTTCGCGCATAATATGCCAAACTGGACAATCGCTGATATTGCCACATTACAGATTCGAGCGATAACTGTTCCGATTTATGCCACCAACACGGCTAATCAAGCTGCCTTTATTATTAACAATGCAGATATAAAAATTCTGTTCGTGGGTGGACAAGAACAGTACGATCAAATTCTGGAAGTGTTAGATCAATGTCCGCAATTAGAAAAAATTGTAGCAATGAAACCCAATATTGCGTTGCATTATTGTGAAAAAGGCTATCACTGGTCTGATTTTGTGCAACTAGGTTCAGAAAATCAACAAACAGAATTAGATCAACGCATTGCGGATAAATCCCTTGATGATCTATTTACCCTCATTTATACATCAGGTACCACTGGCGAACCGAAAGGTGTTATGCTTGATTATGCCAATTTAGCCCATCAATTACAAGCTCATGACAAATTACTTGATGTAACCCAACAAGATGTGTCTTTATCATTCCTCCCTTTCTCGCATATTTTTGAACGGGCTTGGATTGCTTATATTTTACATTGTGGAGCAATCAACGTCTATTTAGAAGACACTAATCAAGTACGTCAGGCTTTAACCGAAGTTCGCCCAACTATAATGTGTGCGGTACCACGTTTTTATGAAAAAATTTACACCGTAGTTTGGGATAAAGTACAAAAATCTCCGTTCTATCGCCGAATGTTGTTTAAATGGGCGTTAAGTGTAGGGGAACGTTATTTTCACGTTAAAGCTGCGGACAAGAAACCATCTTTTTTGTTGCAAAAACAATATGTTTTAGCAGATAAAATTGTGTTCAGAAAACTCCGCCAACTACTCGGTGGACGAATTCGAATAATGCCTTGTGGTGGTGCTAAATTAGAACCGAGCATTGGGGTATTTTTCCACAGTATCGGCTTAAATGTAAAACTCGGCTACGGCATGACCGAAACCACCGCAACCATTTCTTGCTGGGACAATGTTAAATTTAACCCAAACTCTATTGGTACATTAATGCCTGATGTAGAAGTTAAAATCGGGGAAGATAACGAAATTCTGGTACGTGGTGGGATGGTGATGCGTGGCTACTACAAAAAGCCCGAAGAAACTGCCCAAGCCTTTACTGAAGATGGCTTCTTAAAAACGGGAGATGCAGGCGAATTTGATGCTGACGGTAATTTATATATCACTGACCGTATCAAAGAATTAATGAAAACCTCCAACGGGAAATACATCGCACCACAAATGATCGAAGGGAAAATAGGCAAAGACAAATTTGTTGAACAGATTGCGATTATTGCCGATGCTAAAAAATACGTTTCAGCATTAATTGTACCTTGTTTTGAGAGTCTGGAAGAATATGCCAAACAGCTCAATATCAAATATCAAGATCGTTTAGAATTAGTCAAACATTCTGATATTATTCAAATGTTTGAAAAACGAATCAACGAGTTGCAAAAAGAACTAGCTCACTTTGAGCAAATTAAAAAATTTACTTTATTACCACAGGCTTTCACCACCAAAATGGAAGAAATCACCCCGACCCTAAAACTCCGCCGTAAAATTATTTTACAACGTTATCGTGAGCAGATTGAGTCGATGTATAAGGGAAAGGGAGAGAAAAAGGATAACGAGTAAAGATTATTTTATTCAAATATATTTTGTTCTTAGCAAATTTCAGGTATTCTTATGCCTAGTTCATTCTGCTTGCAGCTCTGAACTTAAATATGACAGGTTCTGTTTATTTATTTTAAGGAAATCTATGAAAAAATTATTTTTAATCACCGCACTTTTCAGCAGTGTAATCTCTGCCCAAGCACAAAACGTGCCAAATCCTAACACCAATACACATTCCTATGAATTTACCCAAAATTACGATCTCATTGTGCCACAAGGTTCAAAGGGAGCAACTAATTTATGGGTTCCGTTACCGTTCAATAATGACTATCAAAAAGTCCAATCTATTGAATTTGATGGTAATTTCAAACACGCCTATATTAGTGAAAATAATCAATATGGTGCTAAAACTCTGTATGCAAATTGGGATGAAAAAGCGGAAAAACGTCATCTGAATGTGAAATTAGTAGTGCAAACTCAAGATCGTGAGCCTATGCAACAAGGACTGTTAGAAGATTATCAAACACCTGAAAAAATTGAATATTCTGTTGATGTGCAACAATATTTAAAACCTACTCAACATATCAAAACCGATGGTATTGTAAAGCAATTTGCTGATAAAATTGTGGGTAGTGAAACCAATCCATTGAAAAAAGCTGAACGCATTCATCAGTGGATCGTCAATAATATGGAGCGGGATAATTCCGTGTTAGGCTGTGGTGATGGTGATGTGGAAAAAATTCTCACCACTGGCGTGTTGAAAGGCAAATGTACTGATATTAATTCAGTGTTTGTGGCATTGGCTCGAGCGGCGAATATTCCTGCCCGTGAAGTGTTTGGGATTCGTTTAGGGCAAGCGGTGAAAATGGGTGAATATTCCAAATCAGCCTTTGGCGGTGCGAAAGACAAAGTGGCAAATGAAAACGGTGGACAACATTGCCGTGCGGAATTTTATTTAGCTGGCTTTGGTTGGGTACCTGTGGATTCTGCTGACGTGGCAAAATATCGTTTAACTGAGAAAAAAGCCGTGGACGATAAAGACACTCAAACCGTGGCTAAATACTTATTCGGTAACTGGGAAGCCAACTGGGTAGGTTTTAATCACGCTCGTGATTTCAACCTTTACCCAATGCCAGAACTCGCCCCAATCAATAACTTCGGCTACCCTTATGCAGAAGTCGGCGGTGATCCATTAAATTCTTATGACGCTAAAGAATTCGGTTATGAATTTATCTCAAAAGAACTATAATCAATCCTTTTTTACCGCTTGTGTAACGGCAGTAGTGGCTGCTGTTACATCGAGTTTGTGCTGTATTGCTCCGCTGATTTATTTGCTATTCGGGGTTTCATCTAGTTGGCTAATTGAGCTAAACCAGCTAGATTACTTACGTATTCCAATGTTAATTTTATCGCTTGCTGCATTCAGCTATGGTTTTTGGTTATTAGTCTTTTCAAAAAAGATCATTTGCACGAAATACTTATCTCGTAAAACCTTGTTATGGTGTTACTGGATTCTATTTGTGTTGATTATTTTTCTGTTAAGTTATCCGACTTTATTGCCGTTTATTTTGGAGCGTTTAGAATGAAAAAAGGATTGATCTTTAGCATGATCAGCTTATTTTCTGCGGTCAGTTTCGGCGCAGAAAAGCAAATGACACTACATATTGAAGAAATGAATTGCCAACTTTGTGTGTATTTAGTGAATAAGGAATTGCGAGCTATTGACGGTGTCATTTCGACTAAGGGCAATTTTAATGACCGACTAGTGAAAATCGTAGCAGACGAAAAAGTCACCAATGAACAATTAATTAACGCTATTGATAAATTACATTATCACGCTGTTGTGATGCCATAATAATCAGTATAATCTAGCTTCCCACCTAAAGTAAAAGGTATCTTGCGATACCTTTTATTTTTAATCTAATTCCAGTTCTGATTATTTACGAGAATGTAACCCTTTCTTCTCTAATCCACGATAAATCAACTGTTGTTGAACAATGGTGATTAAGTTAGACACTAACCAGTATAACACCAAGCCAGACGGGAACCATAAGAAGAAAACAGTAAAGATCACTGGCATAAAGGTCATCACTTTTTGTTGCATTGGATCTGCCACTGGGGTTGGAGACATTTTTTGTAACAGGAACATTGATGCTCCCATTAACAATGGCAAAATATAATACGGATCTTGTGCCGATAAGTCTTGAATCCAACCAAAGAATGGCGCATGACGTAACTCTACCGCTTCCATAAATGTCCAGTATAACGCAATGAAAATTGGCATTTGCACAAGAATCGGTAAGCAACCACCCATTGGGTTGACTTTTTCTTCTTTGTACAATTTCATCATTTCCTGACTCATACGTTGACGATCATCGCCGAAACGTTCACGCATTTCCTGCATTTTTGGTTGCAACATACGCATTTTCGCCATGGAGGTGTATTGTGCTTTAGTGAGTGGGTATAAGATCCCTTTCACAATGATAGTAACACACATAATTGCCACACCCCAATTCACTACAATACTTTGAATAAAGGTTAACAATTTAAATAATGGTTTTGCAATAAACCACGCCCAACCATAATCAACAGTTAAATCAAGGTGGTTTGCTACGTCGCCCATTTTATTTTGTAATTTAGGACCTGTCCAAAGTTGACTTTTGATCGTTTCACTTGTTCCAGCTGGAACAGTCACGGTCGGTCCACGATAACCAATAAAACCCATGCCGTTATTGGTGCTAGTGTAAAGTTGATTATCTGCATCTTGATTAGGAATCCAAGCAGACACGAAATAATGTTGTAATATTGCAATCCAACCCGCTTTAGTATTAATCGCTAGGTTATTTTTCCCCATATCTTCAAAACTGTATTTTTTATAGTTAGTTTCGGCTGAAGAATAAGCACCACCAGTATAGGTCGGCATCGCCATATTACCTGAATGTTCCACTAAAGTGTGTTTTAACTGACCATAAGGTTGTACTTCAATCGCAGTTTCGCTGTTATTTTGAATTTCATAATTCACTTCAACTGCGTATTCACCACGTTTTAACACAAAAACTTTATGATAAGTCACACCATTCTGGCTAAAGGTTAATGGCACTCGTAATTCATTTTGACCATCAGCTAGTGCAAAGTTATCACCATCTACTTGATACGCTGCACGACCTGCTGCACTATCAATCCCGTTTTTCCCCACTAAACCACTTTGTGCAACATAAACTTTGTTCGGATTATTTTCTAATAATACTAAACGTTCTTGGCTATTAAGTTCTGCTGCATAATCTAATAGGCTACTTGCCACCACATCACCGCCTAAAGTATCCACTTTTAAGCTAAATACGTCATTAGTTAGGGTGATAATACGACCTTGAGTCGTTCCATCAACCATTGATGCAGATGCAGTTGAGCTGGTTGGCGTATCATTAGATACAGCAGAAACTGTGGTTTGTTGTGCCACTGGTTTCGGTGCTTTGTCAATTTCCCATTGTTGGTAAACAAGGAACGAAATAAACAGTAGAGCAAGAGCTAATAAGCTACGATTATTCATCAGTTGTTCTCTTTGTGATTATTGTTATCATTTTTTGGTGGAACAGGATCGAATCCACCAGCATTTAAAGGATGACATTTTAATATACGTTTAAGCGTAAGCCAACCCCCTTTTATTGCTCCGTGCGTTTTTATTGCTTCAATACCATAACAAGAACAGGTCGGTACAAAGCGACAACGAGGTCCAATTAACGGACTTAGCACAATTTGGTAAACACGAATTAGTTTGATGAGAACTTTTTCGCCAATCGAATGTGACGTTGCCATAATTTATCCAAAGTTTGGGTTAAAGTTGGATTATCTAACTTGCCAATACCTGCTTTTGCCACAATCACAAAATCATAGTTAGGTAAACTATGCTGTAATAAACGAAAACTTTCACGGCATAAACGTTTAATACGATTACGATCGTGGGCTCTTTTCAAATGTTTTTTTGCCACGGTAAGACCTAAACGTGGATGCGTCAGATTATTTTTTCGGGCAAGAATTGTGACTTCAGGTGCAGAAGAACGGAGCGGCTCTTGAAAGACGTATTTGAAATGTTCGGGAGTCAACAAACGCAACTCCCTAGAAAAGTTTAGCTTAACCACGCTAAGGCGTAAGGATTAAGCAGATAAACTTTTACGACCTTTAGCACGACGACGAGCTAAAACTTGACGGCCGTTTTTAGTTGCCATACGAGCACGGAAACCGTGAGTACGACTACGTTTTAATACAGAAGGTTGAAATGTACGTTTCATATTAAAATTTACCTAAATCAAAATGGTTATTGATCGCTTTATTCACAAATGCCGTTGCAAAAGCGAACAAAACACAAATTACTTGAAAACAGGGTTATTCAAAGTTATCCAAAATAAGGAACGAGATTCTACTCATAAAATCAGCGTTCGTCAAATCAGAATCAGCAAAATCAAGTAACTATTTTCTAAAAATATACAAATTATCTTATCTAGTTTTGCAACTAATTGATTTTCTGTTATAAAAAAACCCTACAAAAAGAGTAGCCAAATTATACGTTTTTTGGCGAAAACCTCAAGCAATTTTTTTGATCCTTTTATGAAGATCTTTCCGCTTTTTTATTGTAGAATTAAACCAACTTTAACCGCACTTTTGGAACTAGACTCTTAGTTCTGCAATATAACTAAATGATATTTAAATAAAA